>JAFYVJ010000009.1 GCA_017549185.1 Roseburia sp.
AGTATCCGTTGTCAGCTGCGTTCCATGTTGTAGCTGCCATAATAGCATCCTGATCTTCCTGAGTTACTTCGTACCAAGGTTTGATTACTGCATTTCCTTCAGCGTCTCTTGCTTCTGCGTTTGCATCAAGACAGCAAGCACCAGAGTTGATTAAGTGGATAACACCATCAGATTCTTTTGCAACGCCTTCAACTTCGTAACCAGTTACTCTCTTAATAGCATCACCACTCCAGTATGTACGAACGTCTGCGAACATCTGAGCTGTATTTGTTAAGAGTTTACCGAATAACATTGTTAAGCCGTTAAGTACGTCATTTTCTGTAGCAAGGATGTATGGTTCTCTTGCGCCATTCCAGTCAAAGGAAGTATTTAAAATAGCTTCTGGGAAGTCACAGTTTGGATAGAAGTCTGTCCACTGTCTCTGTCCCTGGAAACCAGCTGCGATAGCGTTATGTCCAACAGCTTCTTCTTCGCATCCTTCTGGAAGAGTTTTGCATCCATTCATCATTTCCTGGATGATAACTGCCATTTTAACTACGAATTCAAACTGTTCTTCAGCTTTTTCTGGACTATTTTTAACGAAATCTGGGTTCTTATCAAAACCGATAACGCATTTTTCTTTTGCCCATGCAAGAGCTTTCTGGTATTCTGCTTCATCGTAGATACCTTCTGTCATACGACGGATGATTTCAACTTCGTCAACAGATTCTACTCTTAATCCTAAATAGCTTTCCATGAAATCAGAATCGATGATAGATCCGCCGATACCCATACAGATGGAACCGATCTGTAAGTAAGATTTACCTCTCATAGTAGCAACTGCAACAGCTGCACGAGCAAATCTTAATACTTTTTCTTCTACGTCTGCAGGAATTGTTGTGTCATCTAAATCCTGAACTTCGTGTCCATAGATACCGAATGCTGGAAGACCTTTCTGTGCATGTGTTGCAAGAACGGATGCTAAGTAAACAGCACCTGGTCTTTCTGTTCCGTTGAATCCCCAAACAGCTTTAATAGTTGTTGGATCCATATCCATTGTTTCAGAACCGTAGCACCAGCATGGTGTAACAGTAAGAGTAACAGCTACTCCTTCTTTTCTGAATTTTTCTTCACAAGCTGCAGCTTCTGCAACACGTCCAATAGTTGTATCTGCAATAACAACTTTTACTGGTTCACCGTTAGAATATTTTACGTTTTCTTCGATGAGTTTTTTAGCGCGAAGAGCCATTCCCATTGTCTGATCTTCGAGACTTTCACGTACTTTTAATGGTCCTCTACGTCCGTCGATAGTTGGTCTGATACCGATTACTGGGTATCCACCGATTAATCTGCTTTCTGCCATGATAATCAGTCCTCCTTATATTATCTTTCTTTTTTTGCGCCCACGAGCGTCATTTTGTGATTTTTATTATAATGTTTGTAGTTTTAAAACAAAAGTGTTATACTATAAAAAAATTGTAAAATATTCACTTTTTTATCGAAAGGATTTGTTTTTACATGAAATATATCGATTATCAGGAGCGAACTCCTCAGGGTAGTTTCAACTTTCCAATTGCATATTATCACCAAACCCCTCATAGTCCTCGATACGAAATGCAATATCACTGGCACACACAGTATGAATTGCTTCATATTATTTCCGGTTCTTTTCACTTAAATTTGGAAAAAGCAACCAGGGAATACCATGCCGGTGATGTTATTTTTATTTCCAGCGGAATGTTTCATGGCGGAACTCCCGTAGACTGTATTTACGAGTGTGTTGTTTTTGACCTGCAGATTTTGTTAAAGGATAATCATGCCTGTGCCAAAATTATTCGCGATATTATTGAGAGAAAAATCGCCATTCATCCTCATTTGTCAGAAAAAAGTTCTGCCGTAACCCCTTTAGTAGAGTCTTTGTGCGACTCTTTAGCCCGCAAACACAAAGGTTATGAATTTATGGTACAAGGCTATTTATACCAGCTTCTAGGTACCATCATTAACGAACACCTTTACGAAGAATATAAATTCGGCAACATGTCTTCCGAACGACTGGCTTCCATGAAAAATGTATTATTATACATTTCTGAAAATTACCATAACAACATTTCTCTGGAAACCCTTTCAAAAATCGCCGGTATGAATCCAAAATATTTCTGTCGTTACTTCAGAAGTATCACAGACAGAACTCCTATCGATTATTTGAATTATTATCGCATTGAATGTGCCTGTGAAATGCTGTCCACAAAAGACATTACCATCAAGGAAGTCGCTATATCTTGTGGTTTTAATGACGAAAGTTACTTTATAAAGATATTTCACAAGTACAAAGGCATTACACCAAAGCAATTTACAAAGTCAAAGTTTTAAATAACAGGGTTATAAAACTAGAACCGCAATGTGCTTGCACAATTGCGGTTTTATGTTTTCATAACCCGCCACATAACGAGGATAAAAGCAAGGTTTCCTTGCGATATCCGAGTTATGTGCAGGATTGCGGGAGTACAAAGTACGGAGCAATCCGTTATTTATATAAATTGGATAGCGGGAGTACAAAGTACGGAGCAATCCGTTATTTATATAAATTGGATAGC
>JAFYVJ010000010.1 GCA_017549185.1 Roseburia sp.
TACTACAGTGCAGAAGTGAATCATGATTTGTATGGAGCAGGATGAACGAATGATGTATAATGAAAGGAGTTGAGAGAATGGACATAGGCGTAGATATTGACAAAGTAAGGGACTGGATTCTTGATACCGTTGAAGATGCCGGGTATGATGCTACAGAATTTTCTTATGTGGGGATTCGGGCGTATGGAAGCAGGGTAAGCGGTAAGGCAACAGAAGATTCGGATTTGGACGTTTTGGTGGAATATGAAGGGTCTGCAAGAGAGGATACCATTTTCAATATTTTACACGAAGAGGAGCAACGGATGAATGGTGTTCTGATAGATGTCAACCCTATCAAAGCGGAGTGTTCCGGGACGATTGAGGATTACTTGCAAAGGTGCGATGATAACTGGAAAGAGCAAACAAGAAGAGCACATAGAGGACGATAAAAATTTAGGAGGAGCAGATATGGCAACATACATAGTACAGACGAAGGAGACCGAGAAGTATCAGAAGAATTATGGTCTGCCTTTAATCAACATTATTCCGGCAGTGGTATGGAGTATTCCCATGCATCAGAAACTTTTCCCGGATGCAAACTTTTGGATGACTCTTTTACTTTGTGGAATTTTTGTAATAGGATATGTGGTATTAAGTATGTTGCCGATAATAGCAGCGGTTCCATGCGTTGCAAGTGTGATTATGCTTACTGCAATGTTTTGGGCATTAGTGGATGGCATTGGAAATAACTTCATACGAATTTTGCTCAAGGTAGTTATTCTTGCGATTGCAGTGTTTTTGGAACTTGGTATATTCTCCAATGCGATTGTTCCTTGGTTGCAGAAGAAAGAAATGAATAGAACCAAGATTATACGAGTAGAGAAATAACATGAGGTGTGTATGGACAAAAGGGATTACATTGATTTAATCAAAGTGACGGAGGGTATTATCAAACTTGAGAAGGGGGTTGAAATATTATCCGGCAAGAGCTTTGAGGAGGGAGAGGGAGTTTCCGTATATTATTTATGGGAAATCCTAAGAAGAAATGCTTCGGAAAAGTTCTGGTACAGTGATGAGTTTGAGGATGATACTGAGAGGTATGAAATGTTTTCGGGCATCCTTAACGATTTAGAACTTACTCCGGAAGAGAAGTATGAAAGATTAACAGCGTAAATTAAGAAGAAGCGAGGCCGATATAGCTTCGCTTCTTTGTTTTATGGTTAAGTTGGCACCGGACCTAGCCCTAAAGCTCCGATTAAGAAGAGAAAAATAACAAAAGCAATAGGGACTAATAATAGTATGATGGCAAGAACAAAAGTCTGCAAACAAGGAAGTTTATTTCGCTTTCGCCATATACCATAGAATATGAGGGTTAAACTGCCCAAGAGACAAATAACAGGAAAATATGTCATTACAAAGATGAGCCATCCCATTCCATCAATCAAAAAAATCAAAAATAAAATAGAAGCAACAATCCCAATAATTTTGGCGATAGATTTACGTTCTGCTTTACGTTGGAGCTTTACAAGTTCAAAGGTATCGGTCAAAGCAGCGGAGATAGTATCTTGTGTTATTACCGATTCATCTAGTTTTTCAGAACGCATAATTTCCAGTATACTTACACCTAAAGCATCTGCTAATGGTTCAATAGAATTTATATCAGGAAATCCCAACCCACGTTCCCATTTACTAATAGCCTTATCGGTTACTTGCAGTTTTTTTGCTAAGTCAGCTTGTGTCATATTATTTTCTTTTCGCAAGGATGCGATGAATGTTCCGAATTTTTTGGCATCCATAATCAAGTACTCCTTTCTTTTTTCTGGTTCATATTATAGAGGTTATAACAGAATACAGCAACCGACGTAAAGTTTAGTTGGCTGTTTACTGGCTAAACGCAAAGTTTAGTACGGTTATAATTCTATTATCTTTTGGTCATCGTGTCCAAAAGATCAAAAAGTGAAGACTGACTAAAGGGCTATATTGTGATAAAAATGTGGTGTTTAGACATTACGGTATATTACATAGGTAAAAAAGCATGTAGAAGAATTGTATATATCATAGTATAATTGTTGTGTTTAAAGAGAGCGAAAATTTGAATTTTCTATTATCTTTCTTAGTTTTATTAGGATTCTGGCTTTGCGTTTGTTTACAACGCTCTGGGTTATGCCCAACCTCGCCCCGACTTCACGCTCGGAAAGTCCGTCAAAAAAGATTGCCTGTATCAGCTCCTGTTCACTATCCGACAGCAAAGGCAGGGCGGCTTTCAGCCTGTCCACCATGACCGCATTGACAACGGTTTCTGCAATGTCCACCGCTTCATCAGTGATAAAGTCCAGAGGATTCCCCTCGCTGTCCGTAAATCCGTCGAGAGATAGCAGTCTATTCTTTGTATCTAATTTTTGCAGATAACGCCACCGTTCCTTGTCACGGTAGAAGTCTGTGTATTGCTCCCTCACGACTTCAAGCAGACAGCCTTGAATGGGGATAAACAGCTTGTCCATATAGGTCTGGTCGGATTCCCTGCAACGGCAGAACTCCGTGTAGGATAATTCCACATAGCCGCCACTTTCTCTGATATATACCTTTCTTGGTGCATATTTCACCATAAATACCTCCCATCTGAATTTTTGAAATGTAAAAAATCCAGATGGAGAGGCGGAGAACGACACCGCATATCAGAAACAGCCCTACGGCACTTTCCAACAAAAATCGACAAAAGAAAAACCGCAAAGGCTCTGTGACCTTTACGGTTATAGGAAATAGTAATTCTATTGTATGGAGATTGTACTTCTACTTTCAAGGTGAGAAGTACCGTTGCACTGGCAGAAATTTTTTTAACTGGTTTCCTGCCGTTCTCTGATATGCTATGTATTGATAAATTTTGCTTCGTATGAGCAGATAGATAACTGCCCGAA
>JAFYVJ010000011.1 GCA_017549185.1 Roseburia sp.
CAAATTGTCCAACCTTTGGTGGAGACAAAATATCACGTTTCCGGCATCTGCGAAATTAGAATTTCAAACTTTTTGAAACCACAACTAAATTTACTGTTTAAAATATTGCACTTATGAAAGCTTATAAACGAGAAAATCCTGTGGTCGGTGCGTTTTCCATTTATGTTGCTAAACGAAAGTTTATTGTAGGAAATGCCTTATTTTCAATAGTCTTCTAGTTATTCTTCCAACATTGATGTACAGTTCGGACAACGAGTTGCATCAATCGCAATGCTTGTCTTACAATATGGGCAAGTCTTTGTAGTTGGTGCTACAGGTTTTTCCTCTTCTTTTTTCGTCAAACGATCATTCAAAACATTGATTCCCTTTACCAACATAAAAATCACAAATGCTGTAATTAGAAAATTCAGTACTGCAGTAATGAAATTACCATATGCTAATACTGGTGCAGTCTCTCCACTCCCTAATGTCACTGACAAATGTGTAAAATCAATGCCTCCAAAAATTCCTAAAATTGGTGTAAGAATATCCTGATTTAAAGAAGTAACAATTGCAGTAAACGCTCCGCCGACGATAACACCGACTGCCATGTCCATTACATTTCCACGCATAATAAACTTCTTAAATTCTGCTGCTAAACCTTTTGTTTTATCCTTTGCCATAATATTTCTCCTTTTATGTATCCTCAATAATTATTAGTATAACAAAAGAATTTCTATTTTTCAATTACTGTAATAATTGCAGAATACCTTCTGTCATCTGCTTTGACTGTGCCTGCATAGCCATAGCTGCCTGCTCTAAAATAGTCGTTCTGGCATTGTTAACCATTTCTTCTGCCATATCAGTGTCACGTATTCGTGATTCCGCATTTTGTGTATTTTCCGCTGTATTCATATTATTTGCAATCGTATGTTCCAAACGATTCTGTTCACTACCGTATGTACTTCGGATATCAGACACCCTTGCAATTGCACCATCCAAACGCATTAATGCTTTATTAGCATACTTTGGCTTTGTAATAGCAAGTGAGTTAATCTTTAAAAACGCTGTATTTACAATTGGCTTTTTGATAGCAAAACCATCACCTGGATTAGCACTTAGCTGAATCATAATATCCTTATGTGGTGTAGTATCTCCATTTTCGTTAAAGAAAAGTTCATCTTTTGCCAGACCACTCACGCCTGTTATGCTGTGTTTTCCGACTTTATTATGACTAATCTTTAATACATTATCCTCCATCTCTGCCACGAGTGGTGCATTCACTGCCAAAAACTGAGCATTTATCTCATCTAAAAGTTCTTCTGTTGTATGTTCTCCCTCCGTAAGCTGAATGGTATATTCCACCGAATCAACTTTAAATCTCATATCTGTTTCTCCCGGATTTATCGTAACACCCTGAGAAATATTTTTTGCACCTTTTACATAAGCCGGAACCAATTCTCCCTCTGTCTGATAGAATATACTAAATGCCGCATTACCGCTAACACCATCAATAATATACTGACCATCCGCTGGGAGACGTACCGTAGGCGATAAACGAAATACTAAAGCATTCGCATCATTTGAACCACCAACACCTGTACTTACACCACCTATTTGTGCCTGAATAGTTCCTGCTTCAAGCCCCTCTCCGACTAATGCTTCGTCTAATTTTTCCTGAATCTCCGTTACTAATGCATTACCGGAATAAGAACCTGCATCTAAGGTTATTGTCAATTCCTTTACAGTAGCAGGGTTTCCATAAGTAAAGTCTAATGTCAATGTATCATTAACACCACTTCTAACTCTAGTATCCTTCCGAACATCTTTACGTCCCACAATGTAAGCTAAATCATTTGTCTGTGTACCATTTCTCACACTTGTACCTTGATTTGAAGTCGCATTCGTGTTACAGCTACATAATACTTTTTTATAAAAATCTCCCGAAAAGCCACTCATATAATACTTACTGCCCGGCTTCACTGCTTCAATACGTATTCCAGCATTTGAAGCACTAACTACTAACTGATTGCTACCAACTGCCTGGTCAACTTGAGACTGTAAATAATCTACTATACTCGTTTGACCATTAGCATTTGTCAAATAGTAATCTCCGTCCGGAACCATTATAGACACATTCGTTGACGCTCCATCCGCATAATAGGTAAAATTCAACTCATTATTATACTGGTCAATCTTAATCGGTTCAGAAATATCTACGCCATCTATATATGCCTTATTTGTAGAACTATATCCTTCTACAGGAGTTGGTCCTTCCTCATGTTTCGTTTCCGTTGGCTTTATGAAACCATTATCCTTTGGTTTAACAGATACAGTTCCATTACCAGTTGTACTGCTTAATGTCAACTTTCCACCTGACAAACTTACATCAAGTCCCGGTGTAATGGTCTTCGACTCACCATAGATAGCTTTCATGGCACTTCCGCCATTATCATATGTCACTACAAAAGAAGCATCGCTTCCTTTTTCGATGGTGGTATAGCTAATTCTATTACCATTCAACGTCGCCGTAAGCCCTATACCCTCACGTACAAACACATCATTTAACATTGTTACAAACTCTGTTCTATCGTAGGTAGGATTTGTAGGATCATTATTATCCAATGTCAAATTATACTCCGTATTATTTACAGTCACATTAAACTGATTACAGGTATCATCTATTGTAATCTCCGCTTGTATATCCCTGTTTGCAGTTCCCGTTGCTGCTGTTTCTGTTAAGAGAGGTCCAAATAATGCTTCTACCGACGTGCCACCATTACCATTTGTAGAACTATATGAAATAGCAGTATCACTTCCTACATCTATCGTGGTGAGTCTTAATGTATTACCATTTAAATCAGCTTTCACATTATGTCCGCCTGCCTGTAACTGCTTATTAATCTCTGCAACTAATTCGTTTCTGGTATACGTTTTTGTGCCTGTACCGGAATCTAATACTAAGTTGACTGTTTTTGATACACCATTTTCCTTATAAGTAAAATTAAAAGTATTGCTATCTGCTCCAATTGTAATACTAGAAAGTAAGTTACTGGTACTTGTAGCCGTAGCAGGAGTCTCCGTAGTAAAGAGTTTTTTCAAAAACGAACTGGTAGCTGTACTACACTGAATATTCGTATCATAACCGTCTTTCGCTGTTCCATATTCATTGACTAAGTCTGCTTTGAAAACCAACTTCCCAGTATTATCTAAAGATACTGTCGCTCTTCCTCCCTCTGGAAAAGCATTATTAATTTTTTTCTGTATCTCTGCAACCAATGTTGCCGGTGTATATGTTTTATTTTCTAATTTCAATAAATGTGGTGTACCATCAATTGTTAACTGCAACTCATTACAACTATCCGTTACTTCGATGGTAGATGGCAACACCTTTCCGATTGTCACTGTAGCCGGTTTATTATTTCCATATGAACCTACCTTACCTTCTATTTCCCCATCTGAAGAACCCCACACATCATAATTCTGAGTAGTGGTTCTTGTCTCTCCGCTCCCTGAAATAGAAATCGTATTAATATTAGATGTACCTCTTCCACTTACTCTGTCAAACTTTATTAGCGAAATCGTTTCCGTTTGTGACGGAAGCTGATCTTTTATCTTTTCTAAAAGCTGAGTCTGATTCCATGTACCTTCCGGTATTGTAATATTATAAGTATTCCCACCAAAAGTAACATCAAATTTATTATTCGTATTATCAAATGTCATCGGATCTGTAATTGCATCCCCGAAAGTTACCGTCCCGGAACCTGTTACTGCTGGATAAGTGTAGGTACTCCATTTTTTCACAAAAAGATCTTCGTAACCGGTATTAGCTCCACTTGCAGCAACCGTTATATTCTTAACACCACTTCCATCCATTGCTTCTAAACGTAACTGACTTCCCGTTACCGTCGCCTGAATTTTATCTTTGTAACCTATCGGTGCATTCGCATCTGTCAACTTTGTATTAATCGCACTGGCAATATCAGTTGCGGAAGCATATGTCCCAGCTACTAATGTAATCGTATACGCAGTTCCATTCACATTCATCGTAAACTCATCATTTACGCCTGCGGTAACCGTTAATGGTATATTTGTCCCCGTAAAATCTTTTGCCCCTGTTAAAGTAGCCGTTCTATCCGCAGTAGTATCTCTATATGTATCTGCCGTCGTACTATACTGATTATATTCCCTCACTACAAAAAGCGTATTATAGGCACTGCTATTCGCATCCAGACCTACAAAACTGTGGCTTCCTTTCACAGTAGAATCTATACGGATACCCTGATATGTACTGGTAGAATTCGGACTAATCCTTGCACTCAATTCTAGATTATTGTCCTGGAATAAATCATTCAATTTAGTAACCATATCTCCTACTGTATACTCACCTTCCGGTATCGTAAATGTAACCGGTGTTGTCGCCCCGTTTGCCAAAAAGGTTAATTCATTATTTGTACTATCTATCACATATTTTTGATGCTCTTCCTGATCTGCCGACGTAGGCTTTACCAAACCACCATCAAAATATGCAGACGTCATCGCAATACTTCCATATTTTACATTATCATAAAAAACAGAATGATATACTTGACCTGTCCCGTCAATTTTAAACATGTTACCCTTGAATCCGGTAACAATGCTGTCCGCACCTTCTAATTTAATACCGGTCCCATAAGCAACCGCCCTAACATCTGTAGCTGCCAACTCTGCATTCAGATAATCTATGATCTCGCTTCTAGTATACTTACCATCTGGAATTGTAATGGACATCCTGTTTACATTTCCACCAAAATCTTCAATATCAAATTCCAAATGGTTATTCTGATTTGTTATCTTCAATTCTACATACTCATCAGCAAAAATAGTCGTACCAATTAAGGCACCATAACCGCCGCCCTCATACATCTCATAAAACAGATAAGATAATCCACCTTCCATAGTATCAATTATCTCTCCGCCTTCTAAATTCAAATTACATATACCCTCTTCTGTATACTCTACAACAATCCCCTCTTTATCCAAACCTTGTGCAGTAATGGCGTCATCTATCTCATCCATCAATTCCTGTGTAGTATAAATACCTGCTGGAACGGTAAGAGTTGCAGTTTTCGGGGCACCATCGATTGTTGTTCTATATCCTATTACCAAATCATTTTTCCCGTCGGTAATCACATGGGGTTGTGACTGCAACCAGTTAATATTTCCCTCATGTTGATAATACGGACTTTCATGCTCATCGAAAATATTCTGTGCATTAAATTGTGTCGTACCGGTAATTCTATCTATTTCAGACTGCAATTCATCAAACTCTGCCTGACAAGCTGCTCGGTCTTCCGGTGTATTGGTATCATTCAAAGACTGAACTGTCAATTCACGCATACGCTGTAAAATAGCATGAACTTCTTCTAATGCCCCATCACCTGTCTGAATCCACGAAACACCCTCCTGTGCGTTTTGCGTCCCTCTATTTAATCCACGAATCTGCCAACGCATCTTTTCAGAAATCTGCAATCCCGCCGCATCATCTGCCGACCGATTAATACGATACCCGGAAGACAGCTTCTCCGCTGATTTTGCTTTATTCCCTGTATTAATTTTAAACTGACGACTTGCATTCATCATTGCAAGATTATTATGTACCCCTAAACTCATAAGTGCTTTTGCTCCTCATTATGCATATATATTTAATACTATCAAATATAACCATCATTTACAATTTATTTCGTAGAAAAAACAAAAAAGATGTTGTTTCTGACACAACATCTTTTTCTTATCACTCTTATCAATTATACTTCAATATTCTCAAGTGGAACAATATACTGCTCACGTCTGTTCTCTTTTTCTGCTAAGTAAGACTTGTCACCAGATGTATGTAACTCCTGCAGATACATGTGATGATTCTTCATAATCTCTTCGTTTGTCTTGCCAAGCATCAACATCGCAATACTTGAACACTGATCTGCTGTACGTTCAAAATAAGTAAGTGCATCCATAAATACCAAACCTGCATTTATCGAGCAGATTCCTTTACAAAGTCGATCTGTATGACGATTCTTTAATAAAAGCACCATGTCATCAATAACTTCTTCTAATGGCTCTACACGATGTGCAATATAATCATTGTTACTTTCTAAAGCCTCTACGGTCAATCGTATAATCTCTAAAACAGCCTCACCTAAAATATCCAATTCTTCTTTCGCACTAGCTGAGAATACTAACTCTTCCGTATTCATCTTCTGTGCCATTTCATCAAAATTCATCGCATAATCGCCAATACGCTCAATGTCATGAATCGTCTGCATCAATGTATTCAATTCACGATTTTCATTTTCTGTTTCTAAATTATTTGATAATTCAATCAAATAGTTATCTGCATTATCTGCAAAACGATCTAAACGTTCTTCTGCTACAACAATACGCTGAGTACGTTTCTCTTCATAACCGCTAAGCTGCTTCAAACTGTACTCTAAATTCTTCTTCGCTACTACTGCCATAGAAACTGCAACTTTTGTAACCTCGTTTAACGCAACCGCCGGAGCAATCATAAGTTTCTCATCCAATGCTGCAATTTCTGGATAAATCTCTTCTTCTTCCTCATCATCTTTTACGATAAGGCATGCAATTTTTACAAGTGCGCCTGTAAATGGTAAAAGTACAATCGCAGTTACCAAATTAAAAATAGTCTGGAAGTCAGCAATTCCACCACTATTTACAATGCTTTCCCATAAATCCGTAAAACCTCCCATGGAACGAATCAATGTCATCACAATCATAAATAAAATCGTTCCAATAGTATTAAACACGATATGTACAATACCAGTTCTTTTCGCATCTTTTGACGAACCAATTGAACATACCATAGCTGTTGTCACACAAGTACCAAGGTTAATACCCATGATAATCGGATATACCAATTCAAATGTCATTACACCAGTAGAAGACATTGCCTGTAAAATACCTACCATCGCAGAAGAACTCTGTACAATAACAGTCAATACAAGACCGGTCACAATACCAAGCAATGGCATATCACTGAAACGTCCTAAAATATCTACAAACGCCTGTGATTCTGATAATGGGTCAACTGCATCTGTCATAGATAACAAACCGGTAAACAATACACCAAAACCAAGGGCAATCATACCCACATTTTTACTTTTTTCATTCTTAATAAACATTAACAGAATAATACCCAAAATCAATGCAATCGGTGCAAGTGTATCCGGTTTAAAGAATGTAAGAATAGACACACCTGAAGTCTCGATATCCATCAAACGGATAATCTGTGCTGTTACTGTTGTACCAATGTTTGCACCTAATACAATACTAACAGCCTGTCGCAAATTCAAAATTCCGGCACCAATCAAACCTACCGTCAACACGATTGTAGCTGTCGAACTCTGGATAACCGCTGTAACCAAAGCACCTGTCAAAACACCCAAAAAAGCATTCTGTGTTAATTTACCCAGAACATTCTTCAGTGCTGAACCTGAACCCTGTTTCAAACCGTCTCCCATGATTTCCATACCATAAAGGAACATAGCGAGACCACCCAGTAACTTTATTAGCATTAAAATAATTTCCATGTATTTTCTCCTTCGTAAAGTTCTTGTTTTACGGGCAAAGGAAAACGCCCCGACATTACTATGATACATGAATTCTGAAAATCTGACAAGAATTTTGTAAAATTTCGGTAAAAAGAATGTAAAATTTACTATCAGTTAAGTTCAATTTTATACAACTCAATTAATATTTTAAAAATGTATCATAAATCAAAACAGGCAATCGAGAATTTTTTATTTCCCAACTGCCTGTCATATTTTATCGTTCCCTTCTAAAAGTTCCTCTTTACTTTGTCCCTACTCTGCCGAAAATGTAATCACATCCGAATCTGCAATGGTATCGTAGGTTTCTGCATCATAAATATGGAATTTTAACTCCACATCTTCAATCTTTTCAATTCCGTTTTCCTCTAAATCAGATGAGAAAACCGTAATATCCTCAACCGCCATTTTTCCATCGTAGATAGTGGTAGTAAATAACGGATTCATCATAAATCCATTCACAGACATTTCTTCTACCGAAATGCTTATATTCTTTCCTGAACTGTTCTCGCAGTAAAGTAAAATTGCGGTTCCCCAGAAACTATTTTCATCCACGGTTTTTCCTACAATTCTAATACCATCTGCATTATACAACTCCATCCCCACATCATTTGGAGTCGTATCCATATATTCATTTGCTGATGTCTGAAGCATTATGCCTTCTGTATCGAAAAGTGTATCGTAAGTATCTGTGTCATATACATGGAAATACACTTCAATCTGTCCCACGCTATCAATACCAGCCGCTTTCAGCTCCTCACTCGATAAATACATCACTTCATTTGCTTTTTTGCCTGCTGCCACTCCTGCCACAAACAAATCCGAAATCATATAATTGTTTACAATCAACGCACTACAGCCAACTGTTACATCTTTGTCAGAATTATTTTCAATCAACAGTTTGATTCCATCGCCCCATATACGATCCGTCACATACTCTTTTGCCGTCACTACGATACCATCCTGTTCGAACAATACCTGTTCCTCAATCGTAACTGTACTTTCACTCTCGTTCTTATCTGTAATTCCTGTTTCGCCCTTATTCTCTGAAGTTATAATGTCTTTTTTATCATTAGAATCTGCTGAACCACATGCTTGCAGTGACGTAAACGACAGTACTAAGCAAAAAATCAATGCCAATAATTTCGTTTTCTTTTTCATATACAATTTCTCTCCTTACTATGAAATTCACCACCTAGATATAACGATATTATCTTATCTGGCAACGAAACTTTTCACAATAGGAGAGAAATGGTCTAACTGTATAATAATGGAAGTAAGTCTATCCCACAAATCTTTCTGTTTCAGCATATAGTTCATCTGCGATGACTTTATTTTCATTCATTTCATCTGCAACTGCTTTAACATCTTCTGCTAGTGTTGCTGTATTTGTAGCTGCATCTGTCACACATTCTGCACTACCTTCTATCGCTATAGCTATGTTAGAAACTGTTTCATTGATACCATCAACCAGTTTCTTTAACTGCTCCGCCATCCCATAAAACTCGGTAACAACACTATTTACATGCTCTGCATCCTGACGATACTGTTTTCCAGACTCCACAAAACCATCATAGTCTGGCATAATAGTATCATTAATATAAGATACAATAAAACTTGAACTGTTTACTAATTCATTTACTGCCACTGTTACCATTTTATTTAAATCCTGAATACTATCTGCTGTCTGTCGGCTAGAATCTGCCAACTGTCGGATTTCATCCGCAACTACTGCAAAACCTTTACCTGCCTCGCCTGCTCTAGCAGCTTCAATCGATGCATTCAATGCAAGTAAATTTGTCTGGCTTGATATACTTAAAATATCATTCGTAAGTTCATTAATGCGCTCTACCTTTTTGCTATCATCAGCAGCTTTTTTCCATTTCGCAATATTTTCTTTTACAACATCACTCGTATTCTGCTTGTTTTCTATCGCTCTGCTTTCTAAATCGGATGCTCTCTGCTCCATCGTATCGGCATAAGAAACCAGATTTCCAGAACCATCTGCTAATATTCCCACCTTATCATTTGCATCCTTTGTTCCTTCGTAGATACTTGTAATCGAAGCTGAAATTTCTTCCATTGTAGCAGATAATTCCTGCATACTTGCTGAAATATCCGTAGAATTTACATTTACATTTATCACTCGTTCTGATACATTGTTTGTTACCTGATGCAACTTTTCAGAATTATGCATTACCTGATTCATAACACTCTCAAGCGAACCGATAAATGCATTGATTCCTTTTCCAAGCTGACCAATTTCATCCTTGCCTCTTATTTCTACTCGTTGAGACAAATCACCTTGTCCCTCTTCGATATTTCTAATAATCTGATTTAACTTTTCTTGCATACCAAGCAAAGGCTTTAATACCCCAACCATTGATACAACCAATAATAATATAGTTGCAAGTACTGCTATCATTATTTTTACCATGTTCGAACTTTTCATTCCCTGGTAAAGACTTTCCTGCTGTTCAAAGATTTCCTTTACCTCAGGTGTTATCTCTATAAGACTGTCTGATATCTGTCTTGAATACTGCATCATGATTGAATTTGCTATATTCGATTGTATGCATGTTATCAACAATAACATTGCTAAAATAATAATAGGTAACATTACCTTCCATTTAATACTCATATTTCTAATGATTTTCATACCTTTTCTCCTATCTTTTTCTCGGTAGTGTCAAATCTACTACCTTTTTTATTTTTTAAACCTTATATTTTCAAGGAATTCTCACATTTTTGCACAAAAAAGGTGATTACCCCCTAAATCACTAGTATAATTGAATCTGCGAAAACA
>JAFYVJ010000001.1 GCA_017549185.1 Roseburia sp.
AAGCTTTACAGCCTGTGCTTTAAATTCGTTGTCATAAGATTTTTGATTTCGTGCCATAATGATATCTCCTGTTCTCATATTGATTATGATTATACCAAAATCCTTGAGAATAGTCTGTCAACTTTTATGATACAACATCACTTTTATAAATATGCCGACAGCAGACAAACCATCATTCGATAAAAAAGTGTAAAAGACAATTTGAAGATAAGAGAATTAAAAAAGCCTGAGTACATACATAATTTACGAGATGTACTAGGCTTTTTTGATAAGAAATTCCATTGGAATTATTATTTATTCAAGATATTCTATGTAATAGTGCTCAAAAGCATTGATAACTTTGGTATTACCTAACTGGTCTTCACGTTTGAAGCCATTACCATAATTGGCATGTACATGGCCATGTATAAAAAGTTTTGGCTGATAGCGTTCTATTAAATCTAAAAAGCATTTAAAACCCTGATGTGGTAAATCTGGTAAGTCATTAAAACCATAAGCAGGGGAATGTGTTACCAAAATATCAAATCCTTTTTTTCGTAAGAGTTTCCAGCGAAGCTTATTGATTCGTTTTTTCATTTCGCTTTCGGTATATTGGCAAGTGGCACCAGGTTGGTAGCACATAGAGCCACCTAGACCTAGAATCCGGATGCCGTTGATTTCATAGATATCATCTTCTATACAGATACAACCGCCGGCTTGCTTGGCTGGGTGCCATTTGTCATGATTTCCAAGTACATAGACTAATGGAGCACTTACCATAGTAGAAAAAAATTCTAAATAGGATGGTTTTAAGTCACCACATGCAATAATAAGGTCAATATCAGCAAATTTTTCAGGTGAATAGAATTCATAGAGTGAACGGGACTCTTGATCGGATAGTAGTAAAATTTTCATAAGGCTATTCCTCCTTGGTGATATCGTCTGAGTTGGATTTTACACCTTGCAGACGAATCAATGCATGTGCCTCCTGTTTAAAAGCTTCAATAGGTGGTATTTCTCCTATAATATTATTGGCGAGCCAATTCATCTGTATAATATCCATTAATGGAAGTTGGTTATCATCTTCGGTAATAATGTTTCCATTTTGATCATAAACCTTACCTGCAAATGGGTGAAAAATACCATTGCGGATGGAACTGCTAAGGAAATTTACCAGACGGCATGTTTCATTCGGTAAGTCATTAGAGTAAATGGTATCGATAACATCAGCGGACATACCCCACCAGTAGTTACTAGCTTTTTTTCCTTTGAGTTCTTTTTCATCTTTAGGGCGGTCACAGATTTGCTGAATAATACGTTCGTAAAACTTGCCCCAGTGACAGAAGGATAGTGCAAGGTTTTCTATTTTGCCATCAGGGTAACGACGATAAAGACCGTATTCTCTGGAAGCATTTTGTGGAACAATCATATCGACACCGGATATAATCTGAATATCGTCATCCCAGTTGATAGGATTTTTATCTTCAGCGAGACCAACCCAATTTAAATATATTTTTGCACGAGGATTAATCATCGCTGCACCAAGAGCAAATGCGTTGATATTTGCCACCATGCCGTAGATTGGATAGTCTGCCAAATAGCCAATTTTATCTGTTTCACTCATCGCTGCAGCTAATGCACCCATCAAAAATTTAGATTCAAACATGCGAGGGTAGTAGTTGCAGATGGAAGAGAAGGACATATTGATAGAACAGTTAAAAATACGTACTTCCGGATATTGTACGGCTGCTTTTACACATTCAGTTGCCATTTGAGGACCCACGGCAAAAATGACATTGCAGTTATTGGCGATGGCTTCTTCGATTTTTTGTTTTACATCTTCATTATTGTCAGCCTGGTCATAAACCATAGTTTTCAATTTACCATTAAAACTGGTTTCTAAATGTGTTCTTCCTAATTCGTGTCCATAAGTCCACGGAGAAGTTTCTGCTGTTTTCGGATAAATAAATGCAATTTTTAACATTTCAGGTTCGATTTTACCGGTATGACGAAGCCAGTTTAAGAGCTTTATACCAGAACGCTCTGTTTCTTTTGGTTGTGTTACAAGTTCGATTTCATTACCACGTGCTGCAAGTAACAGTTCATGGTGAATTTTTTTGAAATCTTCTTTCATTTGACTTTCTGTGCGTTGCTTAACAACCGGATAGGTTAATAATTCAACATATTTTAAAAAGGCATCTGCGGTAGAAAGTTTTCCCTGCTTAGAATAAGTCGTGTTAAATACATGTATAAACAACTCACACACCTGACGGAAACATTTTTGGTCGTCTTTATTCATTGGCATGTTCGAATCAATACCCATAGCTTTTAGTAGGCGAAAATAGCATCCTTTCTGCTTGAATTCGATGTTATAGTTAGCAGTGAGATGATAAAAATCTAAAAATTCATAATATAAACGTACTTCAGGTTGGTCACTACGACGTGGTACTAATCGAATGACAGTGGCCATGATATGATATGCCTTTAAGTATTTTAAGACACTGACACGCTTATTACCTTCCTGTACGTAAAATCGGTTCATGTATTCGTAAACCAGAATCGGTTCATCAATTCCTTGTTCAATTTGATATTCGTATACATTACGCCATTTTAGACAAAACTCAGTCTGTTCATCTAATAGAGGCATAAAGTTACGGGCAAATGCTTCTCGTCGTCCCATTGTCTTAGTACCAACTACATGTTCTAGCGGAATAAGCATAGTACCCAGATTAATTTCTGAAACAATGTCGATATCTTTGATGATTTCATCTAAAACTGGTAGAAATAGGGGTGTATCTTTTAATAAGTCGTCTGCATATTGTTTTTTTCCGAGACGCTGCGCGTTGTTGTATTCCATTAATGACATTGTAATTCTCCTCTCTCGGATTTTATAATTCTTAAGATAATAGTAACTATTCGGTAAATTGAATGCTCGCATTTTAGGAAAATGTCTTAGTTTTCAATAGTTATATTTTAGCGTATGTTATATATTTTCACAAGGTAATATATTACGAATATTTTACATTTAAAAAGCATAGGAATGTAAAAAAGCGAGTAATGATGTGATGAAATTGAATAAGCGGTTGTTGACTATATGCATTGCAATTCCTTTATTTGTGGGAGTAGCATCATCTTTATTGACAAGAGGCAGTATGGAGTTTTTTTCTCTGGTAGAGAAACCGCCATTGTCACCGCCAGCATGGGTATTTCCGGTGGTATGGACGATTCTATATACACTGATGGGGATATCTTCCTATTTGATATTAGCATCAGGTGTAGAAGAAAGTGTAAAGGAGGAAGCACTTCGTGCATATGGTTTGCAACTGGCAGTAAATTTTTTGTGGCCGACATTTTTCTTTAATTTCCAGTGGTATGGTTTTTCATTTTTTTGGCTTTTGTTATTGTGGGTTTTAGTAATTGTTATGATTACACGATTTTGGAAGATAAACAAAGTAGCGGCATATCTGAATGTTCCGTATTTGATTTGGTTAACTTTCGCAGCATATTTGAATTGGGGAATCTGGCGGTTAAATGCCTAATAAGAATGAAGATGTTTCATTTTGCAACATCTTCATTTTTTTTTGAAAAAAACCGATATAAGAGATAGATGCAAGGATGCAGAAGGTTTGTTTTAATGGATGTCAAGGAGGATATATGAAGATTGGAGAAGCAAAGGTATTATATCGAGGTCAGATAAGTGTATATCAGGAGCAGAAGAAGATTTTGGCACAGCGTAAAAAAGAATTAGATGAGAAAATGAAGCATTCTGCAGAGGTGAATGAACTATTCGTTAAAGAGGCTGCTACATTAGAATTGACGATAGATGCATTAGATAAAAAGCAGAGAGAATATCAGGATTATGTGAGCAGACTGACGATGCAAAGCACTGCTCATGCAAACGCATTGATAGCAAAGCAGCAAACGGAAGCTACGGAAGAGTATAATCAGGATTTGATGAAGGTTATGGAAGTTGCCAGAAGGCTTATGAAAGGAGCGATTGTGCCGCCTACAGATGAGAAAAAGTTGATGGAGTATAGTATGGAATTATATCAAGCGGCAAAAAATATCGGTTCGATGGTAAAACAACACGAAAAAGAAGAGTATGAATCGCTGTGGAAAGAAGAAGAGGAGAAATCTACACCGGAAGACCCGATGGAAGTAGCTGATAATAAAGAAGCATTTTCCACAGGTCCAGCAATTGTAGATGTAGCGGATACGATGTCAAGCGTAGAAGTATCGGAAAGTTAGTCAAAAGCAAATGCAAAATACGAAGGTGGAATGGAACGGTCCTGCAAAGGGTAGTACATAGAAAAAGGTGTACTTTGCCCAGGAGTGCGGAACGTTCCTTTTTTATATCCTAAAGAATGAACAATAGAAGGTGCTTTGGAAGCATCACCTAATAATTCTATCACCGAGAGTGAATCTTTTTGTTGATAAGCGGTAAAAAGAATTCCTTGTCCCATATAAAAATTGGCTTGTGTGTTTAAAAAATCCAGATTTTCCTTTTCCTGAATGATACTATTTGGAGGCAAAAGGATTTTGCGAAGGCTAGCATATTCTTCTTTAGTAACCGGTAGAAGCAGTAGCTCTTCGGCATTAGCTTCGCATTCAAATTTGCGAATACAAGTGCATGCTTGATATCCTATTTTTTCATAAAAATGAAATAATTCAAGGCTTCCTGGAACTAAGATAGTGCTTTCATAGCCTTGTTCTGCCAGATGGCGATGTGTATCAGTCATCAAGTGATGACAGAGTCCCTGGCTACGGTGTGATGTAGCAGTAGCTACCGCGTAAATATAGGCGATAGAATTATCATTATTCTGACAATCAAACCAGTAGAGTGCCGCAAGAACGTCATCGTTTTCTGTAATGCAGCGACAACGTTTTGGGTGAAATGCAGTTTTAAAAAACATATCTAAAAATGCATCGCTGTCTCCGAATGCTTCCTTCCATAAATTACGGAGAGAAGGAATTTGGGAGACAAGAGGTGTACTAATATTCATAATCATCCTCCATTAAGTGTGCCCAACATTTTTCAACCATATGGTGTGGGAAGTAACGTTCTTTTGCAATACGTAATCCTTCGATACCCAGATCTTCTTCGCGATCTAAAAAGCGGATGCAAGGATATTTTTCTCTTAAATAACGGGAAAATTCGTAATTGATAATAGCATAGGCACCGTTTACATCTCCCCATGCTTTTTCAAATTGAATATCATATGTGATAGGAGAAAGTTGGCTACCCATAGTAATGCCGAGTATCTTATCGTCATTCATTAACACTAGGCCATCCATTTCCAATTCTTGATAATGTTTTAATGCCTTATTGATAGCGGTACGTTCCATAAGAAAATCGCTTTCTGGATTTTCCTGTTCTTTAGAGGTGTACCAGGAATTGATCATTTCTAATACCTGTTCGCGATTATTTTCACTAAGGGGCTGTACTGTGTAGTTCGGATAATCTGTACGGAAGCGATTACAATGATTGCGTTTTTTCTGATATTTTCTGCCTGGAAGGTCCGCTAAGTCATTGATATCGTAGATATAGTCAAAGCTGTCACGATCACAGTGGAAACGAAACATGCCGGGATAAAGCGTTTCAAGTGTCTGTATGGCATCTGCATTAAGACTTGTGATACGACAGGAGATGCCGCGTTCCTTTGCATCCGCAATGATGGCATCTAGTATCGGTTTTTTATCACCTGATCCTACAGGATATGGGTAGACACTTTTGCGGTTAAAATGTGAGAACAGTACCATATGATCGTTTAGTATGGTAGCATTCTGACGTCCCCAGAGATAGAGATTAGAAAAAGAATATTCGCATCCTCTTTCGATATCATCTAGCAAATAGTGTTGATACAGTTCTTTTTGTTCTATTTTAATCGGTTTAAAATCTATCATGGTATATATCCTTTTGTAAATAGTGCTCTAAATAGTTACATATTTTGATTATATCGGCATTGACTATTATGTCCAAATTTAAAAAATTTATGCATGATATGGAAAAAATGGAAGAGTCTGCCGAAGAAATTTTGACGAAAAAAGAGCTATCACAAAATGAGATACGATTCTCTTTTTGTGACAGCACTTTTAAATTATATTACTTGTGAAAATGATGCTATTATGAATTAGCCATAGCAGATAATTCTTCTAACATCTTTGGTAATTCGGTATCCATTTCTTCATCAGAGAATTGGCAGGTACCAACTTTTTTATGTCCGCCGCCATGGTATTTAAGCATTAAACTTCCTACATTTAAAGTTGCACTTCTGTTTAAAATGCTGTAACCAACAGCAGCACTACAACCTTTACCGCCACGTCCGCTTACAATCCATGCAGAAATGTTTTGTTTTGGGAACATACTATAGATTAAGAAACGGTTACCGGAGTAGATTGGATCTACACCACGAAGATCAGAGATGATAAGATTACCATCTGTAATAGTATGGTCGTTTACCATTTTCTTAAATTTAGCAGTCTGTTCAAAATATACTTCTACGCGTTCTTTCACATCTGGAAGTGCAAGAATTTCGTCAGCTGTCATTGTGCGGCAAGCATCAATTAATTTTTCCATTAACTGATAGTTAGAAATTGTAAACTGGCGCCATCTGCCGAGACCGGTACGAGGGTCCATTAAGAAACCGATTAAAATCCAACCTGTTGGGTCTTGTACCTCATCAACGGTTAAGTTACCGGAGTCAACTTTATCAACAGCTTCCATCATTGCGTCAAATCGAGGGAAACGCTCTTTACCACCATAGTATTCATAGATAATACGAGCACAAGAAGGAGTAATACGGCTTTCTCCTTTGTATTTACCTTCAAGCTGTAAACGTTCATGTTCACTAGAGTGGTGATCAAACCAAAGTCCACATCCTTCTACATAAGGAACGTTTGCAAGACAGTCATCTTCAGTAATTTCTACAAGACCATCCTGTAAATCCTTTGGATGAGCGAATTTCCAATGGTCAATAATACCTGCTTCTTTTAAAAGGACGCCACAGGCAAGTCCGTCAAAGTCGGAACGTGTTACTAATCTCATAATTTTCTCCTTTTTATAGTGTTTTCGTACAATATATCAATATTACTATTATTATATAAAAAAAACGTATTGTTTTCAACTGATTTATAAAATTCATCGTTACTGTTTACTCGTAGCTTGCAAACAGCAACGATTTGCAGGCTCATTTATAGTAACAATGAATCTTATTCTAACTCAGGTCTGTCCGGGTCTAATACTTTGGAAACATCAAACAAATCAGCTAATGATTTTGGTCGTGTAATCATATTAAAACCGTCTAAGTTACATCGGGTTTGTCTGACATAGTTATCTTTTACAGAAACAAAAGGTTTCGTCCAAACTCCACAAAAGTAGCGAAGTCCTACGCTTTTGAAATAATTCAATTTATCACTTGGATAATCGATTTCGGAGCCATATGGATAGATGTAAATATCTGTTTCGCCGACGATAGAGCCAACATCGTTTATCCAACGATTGGTATCATTCATCAGGTGGCTGTATGTAATTTTTTTTGCATCGCGATGACCATAGCCGTGGATGGCGAAAAGCCAGCCGGTTTCTTTTAAACGATTAGCAACAGCAGTAGCAGTTTGGATATCTTCTTCTAAAGTAGGGCTGTCTGTAAGGTGAGTATCATATCCTAGAGTCCCTTCATATCCGGTCAGTGCAAGAATACCCTTTGCACCTCTAAGAGAAAAATCCGGGTGCTCTTTCACGAAGGTATCTAAAATAGGAGCCACATCATAATCACCGATTAACTCATTCCCATCTTTATCAATATAAAGATTTTTCACATTTCCGTTTTCATCAATCATAAGATTGCGGGCAAAACCATCTTTTTCCATATATTCATAATAGTTCACATCATCAACGGAGAGTACAAGGGGTTTTTTGCCTTTTGGAACCATAGGAGCGTTAGCAATGATTTTTACGTTGCCATTTTCATCGGTTTCCTCGCGAGCAATTTCATGGATATCAATGAGAATAAAATCATTTGCATACAACTCTTCCAACATGGCTTTGAATTCATCTACAGTAGTCATCCAGTAATTATAACCATTTGCCATATAGTCACCATCAAAAGCTAATGATGTATCTACAATAAGGGAGTGAAAAAAGATATGACGCACAGGTTCTTCATAAGGGACAAAAGAATCACGTGCAGTCTGGTATAGAGATATTCTTGATAATACTTCTTCGTCTTGTGTATATTCATCAGGAATATTCTGTAGTAATTCGATTGCTTCATCATAATAGTATCCTTGGGCCAGATGGTCTGCTCTGACAAGGAGTGGGAGCAGAGTAGTTAAACGTTCTGCATCATCAGAAATTTGTGTGGAATAGGCTTCTGTCTGAGCATGAAATACCGGAAAGTCAGTGGATACGGAAGAAGAGCATCCACAAATAATTAACATGCTAAATAATGCTAATCCGAAAAAACTTTTTATATGTAAATGTTTCATGATAATATCTCCATTCTAAGAAAAGTTTTCGTGTCAGATTATTGTAGCACTTTTGAAAAAAAGATGGTTACATTTATGTTACAAGAAATGGAAGAAATTCTTAAGAATAGTTACAGAGTTATGCAAATGAGCAGACCTCAAAATTGTAAACAATTCTGAGGTTCGCATTGCTCGTCAAATAGAAAAAAGAAGCAACTAACCGTCTTTGCAAGCAAACGGTGAGCCGCTTCTTTTTTAATTATTCTTTGATTATTTGAGGATTATCTATTGTTAATAATCTTTGTTAATTCAACTGGGTCAACGATTTTACCGTCTTTGTATACACGCATGTTACCAGAAGCGATTTCGTCGATAAGGATTACTTCGTCGTTGTTGTAACCGAACTCAAATTTGATATCCCAAAGATCAAGGCCAAGTGTCTTTAAGTCATCAGCAATGATTTTTGTGATTTTTAATGTCTGTTCTTTCATGCTTTCAAACATTGCAGGAGACATAACGCCTAATGCTGCAAGACCTTCTCCTGTTACAAGTGGATCACCTAAAGCATCGTTTTTGAATGTACATTCAACGTAGCCACCTTCTAAAACAGTACCATCTTCGATATATTCACCGTATCTGCGGATGAAGCTTCCTGTAGCAACTAAACGGCAGATTACTTCTAAACCATGACCGAAAACTTTTCCTGGAAGAACTTCCATAGTAGCATCTTCAATGTTAGCACTTACATAGTGAGTTTTGATGCCAGCTTCTTTTAAAAGTTCGAAATAATAAATAGATGTCTGTAAATTAGCTTTACCAATACCTTCGATTGTTAAACCTACTGAATTTTCACCTGGATCGAAAACGCCGTCTTTTCCTGTACAGTCGTCTTTGAATTTAAGCATTACGTTGCCATTCTCAAGTGAGTAAACATCTTTTGTTTTTCCTTCATAAATTTTCTTCATTGTGAAATCTCCTTTTTATAGCGATAAATAATATATCCCAACAAGCATACTTTATCATAGTTTTTTTTATATGAAAATATTTTTTTTTGAATTTCTTTTTAATTTTTATTATAAGATATATAAGTAATGCGAATGAAAAAAGCAGATATACGTGGTTTTTCTTATGAGTAAGTAAAAAAATTTGTATTTTCTGAAGAATTGAAGTATGATGGACAAAAATAAATTTTTTACGGAAGGAGGGAAGCTACATGTTGCGGAAAAGTCAGCAGAGATGGTGTTATTTTTTAATATGTATTCTGCTTATGGCCGGAATACATACAACTTATGTGAGGGCAGATAATTTTGCAGAACGTGTAGCTTCCATCGAAGCAGCAAGACTGTATATGGCTGGTTCGGATACGACATCTATAGCCCAGTTAAGGGGAGCAGATAGCAATATACAATCTGTTGTGTGTATTGTGGAAAGTGTAAATTCAATAGTTCGCACTGTTCTTGGGAGGAGTACGGGGCGAAATGTTAGTATACGGCGGGAGTTGCGGTGTGCAAGTGTTATACTATGTGCTATCTGTATTGCATGTTTTGTTCTACGATGCTGCCGTATAGAAGAAATACTGTGTCTACATGAGAAAAAATATCGTGCAGCACTTATAAAATACATTCACGATATCGATGGGAAGAAAAGAATACCATGCCTTGCATAAAATAATAAAAGAATTTGAAAGGCGTGGAAATTATGAATATCGGAATGTTAATTATTATTCTATTTATGTGTGTGGTAGGTTTAGGATCAACTATTTATATTGTTGGTTCAATGTTTTTTTGGTTAGGATGGAAAATTGTAAGAAAAATTAAACATGGCACACCTTTATATGATTAATAAAAACTAAATAGAAAAAAGCAGAGGCTGGCTTTTGCGGTGCCCTTGATTGGTTGCTGTGAGAGTCAGCCTCATTATTTTTAATTTAAAGCGGTTACCCTATGACTAAGCGAGTCTAATTTAACATAAAAGAGTAGAAAGTTAAGGAAATACTAAAGTGACGGAAGTTGCAACATGAAAGAAGATATAATATAATTAAGAAAATAGTAAAATGATATATTGGAGGAATAGGTTTTATGAAACGAATATTAGATTGTCATGCATCTGATTTTAAGAATATGGGTAAAGAAGAGTTACTGTATGCGATTGCAGCAGGGGAAGGCAGAACGATTGCATGTGAGACGATTGGATGTATTATGCCAATGCTTGGAGATATTACAAATGCAGAGTTTGCAGCATCAATGGGTGCAGACGTTTTGCTTTTAAATATGTTTGATGTGAAGAAGCCTTTTATTATGGGCTTACCGAAATGTGAACCGGAACAGACAATTCATAAATTAAAAGAACTGACAGGTCGTCCAATCGGTATTAATTTAGAACCGGTGGAGCAGGATAAAGCAGTCAGTGAAGGTATGTGGGCAATGACCGAAGGTAGAGTGGCTACTTTAGAGAACGCGAAACTTGCAGCAGAAATGGGAGTGAATTTTGTACTTTTGACAGGTAATCCGGGCAACGGTGTGACTAATACCGCGATTACAGAGACACTTTCCTTATATAAAAAGGAATTGGGAGATAAGTTGATTCTTGCAGCAGGCAAAATGCACGCATCAGGTATTCTCTCAGAAGCAGGCGAGAAGATTTTGACAAAAGAAGATATCAAGGAGTTTTACGAAGCGGGTGCAGATATCATTTTATTACCGGCACCGGGCACTGTTCCGGGAATTACGATGGAATATGTTCGTGAACTGGTAAGCTATGCACATTCTCTTGGTGCACTTACGATTACAGCAATCGGTACTTCGCAGGAAGGTGCAGATGTTGCTACGATGAGGGAGATTGCACTGATGTGTAAGATGACAGGTACAGATATGCATC
Organism: Roseburia sp.; assembly: GCA_017549185.1. GTDB lineage: Bacteria > Bacillota > Clostridia > Lachnospirales > Lachnospiraceae > Roseburia. The sequence continues at coordinate 11,323 of JAFYVJ010000001.1, forward strand.
ACCTGGGAGATTCCGGTTATGGTGGAATGGCACTTCCTGAGAATATTCAAGCGTACTCGATTGCGATTCGTGGTATCAGACATACTTATCGACGTATGGCAGACTCAATTTTACGTTAACAAAATAATAACAGACGGAGATAAAATGGAAGATACAAAAGAAAAAGTAGGCAAGAAAAAAATTATTATAAGTTTGCTGGTTGTATTGACAGTCAGTGTGATTGCTTTTTTTGTAGTATTTTATATTTGGAAAATGAATTTTTATCAGACACATTTTTTGCCGAATACTTATGTGAATGGTGTTGCTTGCAGCGAATTGGATGCGGCGTCAGTAGCAGAGATATTAAAAGAGGATGTGTCAGAGTATGCGTTGACTGTTTTGGGAAGAAACGAACATGGCGAACAGACGGAACTTGGCATCATTGCTGCAAAAGACATGGGTCTTAAACGAAAAGATGACCTGGCAGAGGTACAGGAACTGCTGGAACAACAAGACGAGAGCGGCTGGTTGCGTGCAGTATTATCCAAGCAGGAGCATAATTTGAGTGTAGTGCATGTGACAGAATTTGATGAAGATGCTTTAAAAAAATGTGTGATGCAGTGGGATGCATTTGATGAAGCCAGTATGATTGCACCAGTAGATGCTTACATCAGTGAATATAAAGAAGAACTGAAAGGATGTGCGATTATACCGGAAGTGAGCGGAACACAGTTAGATGTGGATATGGCGATTTCTAGCATTGAAGCACTTATTTTAAGTGGCGGAGACTGCATAGATTTAGTAGAGCAGAACTGTTATCTGTCTCCATCTGTTTTAGCAACAGATGAAAAGTTGATTGCTACATGGGAAAAGTTGAATAAGTGGCTTGGTACAAGTGTTACTTATGACTGGAATACTTTTGAAGTCATAGTTGATGGAAGTGTAATAGAATCGTGGATTATCATAGAAGATGGAAAACCGGTGCTTGATGAGGAAGCAGTGGCAGCATTTGTAGCGAAAAATGCATCAGAATATGACACATACGGCAAGAGTCACAAATTTATTACTACCTTAGGTGTCGAATTAACATTACCGACAGGCGGATTTGGGTGGAAGACAGACCGTGAAGCAGTGACACAGGAACTAATTTCTTATATCATGGAAGGAACAGTTACAGAGACAAAACCGATATACAGTAATACTGCACCGCGTCATGGTATGGATGATATCGGTAATTCCTATGTAGAAGCAGATTTAAGTAATCAGCATCTTTATTTGTATCATAACGGAGAATTAGTATTTGAGACAGATTTTGTTTCCGGAGCTATGAATTCAACACCAGATTGTATTTCACCGGCGGGCATATTTGATATTACTTATAAAACTGCAAATCAAGTTCTTAGAGGCGCTGATTATGAACAGTTTGTATATTACTGGATGCCGTTTTATGGTAATTATGGTATGCATGATGCAACGTGGAGATGGCAGTTCGGAGGAGAGATTTTTAAGACAGATGGTTCACATGGTTGTCTGAATTTACCACTAGACAGTGCGGCAGTAATTTATAATTATATATATACAGGATATCCGGTAATTTGTTATTACTATTAAGACGATTTTGCAAATAGTGCACTGAATAATTACTGTGATTCTGCAAATGATGTGCTGAATAGTTACAGCTACCGAATAATTAGGTAAGGTGGAGGGGATACAAATGAGACCAAGTTATGGTGATTTTATTTTAGAACAAGAAAAAAAAGAACGTAAAAAAAGAAGATATTTGATTGTGATTGTTGTTTTAGTATTGGTACTGATTATTTCGGCAGTGGTAGTGTTTTTTGGGGAAAAAGATTTTTCTGGTAAAGACTTATTTCCAGTGGAAGATGTAATGGGAACGGTAGAACAGACGGAACAACAGATTTATTATTCACAAGAAGAGTTGGATCATTTAGTAGAGAAAGCAGTTCAAAGTGCAAAAGTAGAGGCGTCGATGGAAGCGTTGGCAGGAATAAAGCAGTATTTGGCAGAGGGAAAGTCTGCGGTAGAAGCATTTCGTGCTGTTTATACCGATGATTTGGTAATTGCAGCAGATGGCAGATATCATTTTGTACCAATACGAGAAGAATTAAAGCACAATGATTATATAGTAGAGAATTTGCATGTGTTGGAAAATGGTGAATACCAGTATGTAGAAGAGGGAGAGGTTATTTCGCACAAAGGAATTGATGTATCAAGGTTTCAAGGGAAAATAGACTGGAATGCAGTGGCGGCAGATGGAGTGAATTTTGCATTTATTCGTGTAGGTAATCGTGGTTATGGCAGTGGTGCATTACTACAGGATGAGACGTTTGAACGTAATATAAAGGGGGCAAATGCAGCAGGCGTAAAAGCAGGCGTTTACTTCTTTTCACAAGCAGTTACAGAGGCAGAAGCCATTGAAGAAGCGAATTTTGTATTAGAACAGATTGCACCATATCAGATTGATTGTCCGGTTGTGTGTGATATGGAAATGATTGCTGGAGACGAAGGACGTGCCGATTCTCTTACAGTAGAACAACGAACACAGATGATAAAAACGTTCTGTGATACGATTGCGAATGCAGGTTATACACCTATGATTTATATGAATCTGGAATTGGCTGCAATTCGAATTAATTTAGCAGAATTAGAAGGCTATGACAAGTGGTTTGCCTATTATAATCCAGAAATGTATTTTCCATATGAATACAAAGTATGGCAGTATAGTGAAAAAGGTACGGTTGCTGGTATATCAGAACCGGTAGATATGAACATTGCATTTGAAGCCATTTGGGAATAATAGGATTCGAACATTGTAGTTGTATGCAATTAATGTTACAATAAAACTAGTTTTGAAATGATAAAAAGGGGAAATTATGCGTAATATTATCAATCTTAATCAGGATTGGAAGTTTATTCAGAAGGATGCTGGACTTCCAGAAGTGTTACCACAGGATTGGCAGCAGGTTAACCTTCCACATACATGGAATGCGGTGGACGGTAATGACGGTAACGGAGCTTATGATCGCGGTAAATACTGGTATGCAAAAACATTTGCTACACCAAAGCAGCCATTAGCAGGCGGACGTACATTTGTAGAAATCCTTGCTGCTAATTCAGAAGCAACGGTATATGTGAATGGACAGAAGGTTATTTATCATGAGGGTGGTTATTCAATATTCCGTGCAGATATCACAGACTATTGTAAAGAAGAAGGCGAGAATCTTTTAGTTGTTGAATGTAGTAATATAGCAAATGATTATGTATATCCGCAGCATGCTGATTTTACATTTTATGGTGGTTTATACCGTGGCGTGAACTTAATCAGTGTTCCAAATGCACATTTTGACTTAGAGTATTATGGTGGTCCTGGTATCATGGTTACTCCAAAAGTGGCAGAATGTGGAGGAGCTACTTTTGAAATCGAATCGTTCGTTAAAAATGCGGACGAGAACTTCACAGTTCAGTACAGCATTTTTGATCAGGATGGCGAAGAAGTTGCTTATGCAGTTCGTCCAGCAGATGCTACAAAGACAACTATCTTTGTTCCAGATGCAAATCTTTGGGATTTCGATGATCCATACCTTTACACAGTAGTAGCAGAATTACAGAGAAGAAATGAGACTTATGATGATATCGAAGTTCGTGTAGGTGTTAGAAGCTTCTCTTGTGATCCACAGAAAGGTTTTATCCTTAATGGTGAAGAGACTCCGCTTCGTGGTGTGTCACGTCATCAGGATGTTATGTATATTGGTAATGCACTTACAGAAGAAGAGCATTACGATGATGCTTGTATTATCAAAGAATTAGGTGCTAACACAATTCGTCTGGCTCACTATCAGCATTCACAGGATTTCTATGATGCATGTGATGAATTAGGTTTCGCTGTTTGGGCAGAAATTCCATTTATCTCAGTTATGAGCAAGAACCCAGCTGCTCATCAGAACTGTATCGAACAGATGAAAGAGTTAATCGTACAGAATTATAATCATCCATCTATCATGTTCTGGGGTGTTTCAAACGAAATCTTAATCGGTGGTATCTCTGAACAGTTAGTAGAAAACCACAAAGAATTAAATGCACTTTGTAAAGAAATGGATCCAACGCGTCTTACTACGATTGCACATGTTTCATTTACACCAATAGACGGACCAATGCATTATATTACAGATACAGAAAGTTACAACCATTATTTTGGTTGGTACGGTGGTAAGATGGAAGATAATGGTCCATGGCTTGATAACTTCCATGAGAAACATCCTGGCATCTGTTTAGGTGTTTCTGAATATGGTTGTGAAGGTATCATCACATATCATGGTCCGGAACCAAAATGTAAAGATTATTCAGAAGATTATCAGGCACTCTACCATGAACATATGGCAAAAGTTCTCGATGAGAGACCATGGATTTGGTCAAGTCATGTATGGAATATGTTCGACTTTGGTTGTGCAGCTCGTAACGAAGGTGGAGTGGCAGGACGTAACAACAAGGGTCTGGTATCTATGGATAGAAAGACTAAGAAAGACAGCTACTATATCTACAAAGCATACTGGAATCCAGAACCAATGGTTCACCTTTGTGGAAAACGTTATGTACAGCGTGCAGGCGATGACAGAGAAATCAAAGTTTACACAAATCAGGAATTAGTAGAACTCTACATGAATGGCGAAAAAGTAGGTGAAGCAGCTCCTGTTGATCATATTGCAAGATTCACAGTAACGATGAAAGAAGGCGAGAACATCTTCTTAGCAGTAGCTGGCGATTGTAAAGATACAATGACTCTTGAAAGAGTTGAAGTAGAACCAGAAATCTACACCCTTCCGGGACAGGAAGAAGGTGGCGGCGGTGCAGCTAACTGGTTCACAGCAGAAGGCAGTGTTGACTTAGAAGATGATGGTGCTCCAATGGAATTCCCAGAAGGAAAATTAAGTATTAAATCTACAATCGGTCAGATTTACAAAAACGAAGCAGCCTGGGAGTTCTTTTCAAAGATGACAGGTGGTAAAGTTAGTCCTGAAATGCCAATGTGGGGCATGCTAGAAAACTTTGCAGTTGAAATGATGATGGGTATGGCGGGAAATATTCCTGAATCTGCAATCAAAGCATTAAATAAACAGTTAAATAAATTTGATATCGTCGAATAAAATCAAAAATTGAGTATTGCAAAATGAATTGTTCACTGCAATAAACTTTTGCTTAGCGATATCTTGAAATACGCACCGACCACAGGATTATCTCGTTTATAATCCTGCGGTCGGTGCGTTCTCTATTTATTACGACAAACGAAAGTTTATTACATTTCATAATTAATTTTGCAGCATCTGTTTATTTTATAAAAATTTTAGATTGTTAGCAATATTTTTTGATGATATATCATAAAATGTATGTTAGAATTGGTAAGGAAAAATATGTAAAGTAGTAATTATTTGAAGGGATAAATAATTATAAGAGGAGAGCAATTATGGGAAACGAAAACATAGCAAGAGAGAATGATGTAATGAAAACCCTGAAAAAAAGAGAAAAAAGTAAGAAGAAAAGAATCATCCTAATTATAGTATTAGCAGTTGTTGGTGTCGTAGGCATTGGTATTGTAAATGGCGTGAATAAAGCAAAGGAAGCAATGGATCAGATGGTTGCTACGATGCAGACTGGTGAAGTGGCAACACGTTCATTGATTAAGAGCGTTGGTTCGACAGGAACGATTACAAGTATTGAGTCAAAGAGTATCACAGCAGCAATTTCCGGTGTAGAAGTAAAGGATGTACTAGTAGAAATTGGTGATACTGTCACAGAAGGACAGGAACTTTTGTATTTTGATACAGCAGATATAGAGGAAAGTCTGGCAAATGCAAAGACGACTTTAAGTAATGCAAATAGTAGAAACAATATAAACACAGAAGATGCAGCTAGAAGAGTGGCAGATGCTGAAAGAAATTATCAGAATGCGGTAGAAGCGTTAGAAGAAGCGCAAGATGAATATGATAAGGTGGCAGATGCGTGGGCTAATTTTGATTATTATTTTGGAACCTGGGATTCGTTGAAGAAGGATGCTAAAAAAACGGAGCTTGACAATAGACTGAAATCTGCCGAGATGGCTCTTGAAACAGCAGAAAATACACTTGCATTACAAGAAAGTAATCTTGCAACTGCTAAAAATAGTCAGAAGACCACTAACCTTAGTTTAGATACAACTGCTCAGAAAAATCAGGTAGAACTTTATGAAGACCAGCTAGCAGAGGGTATTGTAAAAGCACCGTTAAGTGGTATTGTTACAGCAGTGAATTTGGACGCAGGTGACAGTTATATGCAGGGCTCGCCAATTATTACCATTCAGGATTGTTCATCTTTTGAAGTAGCTGCATATATCGGTGAATATGATATTAGTGATATTGTAAAAGGACAGAAGGTATTGATTAAGACGGACGCTACCGGTGATACAGAATTAGAAGGAACTGTTGTATTTGTATCTCCGACGGCTGCAACGAGTCTGACAGGTGGAGATGTGACATATCTGGTAAGAATTTCTGTGGATACACCAAATGAAAGATTACGTTTAGATATGTCAGCTTCTTTAAGTATCATTATTGAGCAGCATGAAAATGCATTGACAGTGCCTTATAATGCGATACAGGAAGACGAACAGGGTAATACTTATGTAGAAGTAATGGAAGAAGATGGAACAACTACAAAAGTACCTGTTACAGTTGTTTTAGAGAGTAATTATTATACAGAGATTCAATCAGATTCTTTAACAGAAGGTCAGAAAGTTCGCGTGATTAATGCAGAAAGCAACGGATTATTTGACTTATTAGGCGGACCTGGAGGATTCTAGTGTGAAAAATAAATTTTTTACACGCAAATTTGTGCCTGCGGACCAAAGTTTGCAGGTATTGGAAGGGCATGGTTATTAGTATGAGCAATACAAGTGCAGAAACAAGAAAAAATATCCTTCATTTAAGTGGAATTATTAAACGTTTTTATATCGGAAAACCAAACGAATTACAGATTTTAAATGGGATTAACTTAGATGTAAATGAAGGTGAGTTTGTGTCTATCGTAGGTGCTTCCGGTTCCGGAAAAACAACTCTTATGAATATGATAGGACTGCTTGACCGTCCGACAGAAGGGAAATATATCATTGACGGTGTAGATATCGACGATGCTACTGATCAGGAATTATCCTATATCAGAAATCAGAAAATCGGTTTTGTTTTCCAAACATATAACTTAGTATCCAAGACAAATGCATTGAAAAATGTAGAATTGCCAATGTTATATGCGGGTGTATCGAAAAAAGAACGTACCGAACGTGCAGTAGAATTATTAAAACTGGTAGAGATGGAAGACCGTATGAAACATATGCCGGAAGAATTATCCGGTGGTCAGAAGCAACGTGTAGCGATTGCACGTGCATTAGCTAATAATCCGGCGATTATTTTAGCAGATGAGCCTACTGGTGCTTTAGATTCTAAAACGGGTAGAACGGTTATGGATCTTTTTCATAGGTTGAATCGGGAACAGGGAAAGACCATTGTTTTAATTACTCATTCGGAAGAGTTGGCAGAAGAGACATCACGAATTATTACACTCAAAGATGGTAATATCATCGGCGAGAGAGCAGGAGGCAGTTATGATCTTTCTTGAAAATATAAGAATGGCATTTACCAGCCTTCTTGCGAATAAGTCCAGAGCATTGCTTACTATGCTTGGAATCATTATTGGTATTGCATCCGTAATTGCAATTACGACGGTTGGTAACTCTCTTACGATGTCTATTTCGACATCTATGCAGGCGATGGGTGCCAACAACATTAATGTTATGTTGACGCAGAAACAACAGGAGGCTGATGAGCGAGAGAATGGTATTGTTTTTGGTCAGATTATAAAAAATAAGCGTGCAACGGAAAATGACAATTTTACTGATGAGATGATATATGCATTATTGACAGAGTTTACAGATTCTATTGAAGCAGTGTCAGTAAGTGAAAGTGTAGGAAGTGCTACTGTTAAGAAAAATACAGATAGTGCGGATATCAGTATTACCGGTGTCAGTTTAGGATATTTTATGGCAAATGATATAACTATGGTAGCGGGAAATAAAATTTCATTGGAAGAATCCCAGAATGCCAGAAATGTAGCCATGGTAGCAGATAAGTTTGTAGATGAAATATTTGACTGTCCATATATAGAAGTAATTGGTAAGGATTTTACTACCACGATTAATGGACAGCATGTACAGTATGTAATTTGCGGTGTGTATGAATATGTGGAATCTGAAATGGCAGCGATGTTTGGTGGAAACACCAGCACAACCTGTTATATTCCACTTACTACAGCACAGGATTTTAACCACAGTAGAAACTATGCGAATTTAAGTATAGTTTCAAAGGTTGGTGTGGATTCAGAAGATTTGGCAAGGCGTATCGAAAATTACTTGAATGGTTTTTATCGAAGCAATCAGTATTTTGAAGTAATGGCGTTTAGTATGGCATCCATGGTATCGATTATGGGAGATATGATGGGGACACTTACGACAGCGATTTCTATTGTAGCGGGAATTGCGTTATTAGTAGGTGGTATCGGTGTAATGAATATCATGCTTGTATCAATTACAGAACGAACAAGAGAAATTGGTACGAGAAAAGCATTGGGTGCGACAAATAGTTCCATTCGAATTCAGTTCATCACAGAGTCTATGATTATGTGTCTGGTAGGAGGCATAATAGGTGTTATTCTTGGAATTGGCTTGGGGGCATTAGGTGCAGAATTGTTAGGTTATGCGGCAAGTCCGTCCATAGGAAGTATTTTTGTGGCATTATTGTTCTCCTTGGGAATCGGTCTGTTCTTTGGTTATTATCCGGCGAATAAGGCGGCAAAGATGAACCCGATTGAGGCATTAAGATATGAATAAATGAAAGATCGTAATTATGAAGATACTGAATAGTTACGAAAAATATTAAAATAGCACAGCTTTTGTTATGTATACGAAGCTGTGCTATTTATGTAATTGGATGTAGCGTGTGTATTTGGAAAGCAGGATAGAAAATGAATATAGAAAACTTACAGATTCGTATTGCCACAGTGGAAGATTCTGCGGCATTACTGGATATATATAAACCATATGTAGAAAAGACAGCAGTTACTTTTGAATATGAAGTACCATCACTAGAAGAATTTAGCGGTAGAATAGAGCGGATATTGAAAAAATATCCGGTTTTGGTGGCAGAATGTGAAAATATGATTTTAGGATATGCATATGCGGGAGCATTTCAAAGCAGAGCAGCTTATGCTTGGGCGGTAGAGACTTCCATTTATATCAGAGAAGACAGCAGGAAGTTGGGAATTGGCAGATTTCTTTACGGAGAATTAGAAAATATTCTACGGAAACAAAATATTGTGAATGTAAATGCCTGTATTGCTTATCCGATAGAAGAAGATACATATTTATCAAAAGATAGTGTGAAATTTCATGAGAAAATGGGATATCGCATGGTAGGTGAGTTTAGGAAATGTGGCTATAAATTTAATCGATGGTATAATATGGTATGGATGGAAAAGCATATAGGGGAACACCAAAAAAAGCAGCCACCGGTGAAAGTATTTTCGGAGATATATAAGGAAGAATTCTTATAATTAATTGAGTTTTACGAAGATGAGTTTTTGAATTAGTGAGAGGTTTGATAAAGCGTTAAAGAAAACACGAGTATTAAAAAGATTTGGTCTTTTTTAATGATTTAAAAGAGAACATAGTAAAAAAATATAGTAAAATTAACTAGTTTTATTGACCGAAAAAAATTTTTTTAGTATAATGATACTATATTTACAGAAGTAAAAATTGCGGAAGAGAAGCAAAGGAGAAGGTTATGGCAAAAATAGGTTATGGCAAATTGATGATTAAGACATCCTATCCAAATGGTCAGGCGGCAGCATTGAATAAGGTCATCAAAGGAATTTGTAATGCAGTTGTGGTAGGTGCTGCTGTATTGCTTATATTCACAATTATGAACATGGTGACTAGTACTATTAGTGCTGAGCAGCTTGAAACTACTATGTTTTTGAATCAGTATCGTTTAGGGTCAAAGACATTGACATCAGAAGTACAATCGTATGCTGTTACTGGTGATAAGCAGTATTATGACAATTACATGAAAGAGTTGAATGAAGATAAGAACCGAGATATTGCATGGGCAGGTTTGCAGCAGAATGATATTACTGCAGCAGAATGGGCGAAATTAGAACAGATAGCTGCTATGTCAAATGGATTGGTTCCATTAGAAGAGAGAGCAATGTCACTTGCTGAGCAGGGAATGATGGCTCAGGCTACTGCACTTGTATTTGGTGAGGAGTATGAAGAGACAGTTGCTAATATTAATGCGTTGACAAATGAATGTATTGATGAGATTCAGAATCGTGTTGCTGCAAAGCAGAATACTTTCTTTATCATTATGATGATTGCAGAAGGAGTATTTATTTTTGTATTTATTTTCATTATTCGTCAGATTTTACAGACTATTACCTTTGCTAGAAATGAGTTATTAGCTCCAGTTATTAAAGTTTCTGAGCAGATGACAGAACTTGCAAAAGGTCGTTTTGATGTTGAGTGGGATATGAAAGCAGATGACAGTGAAGTTGGTCAAATGGTAGGAGCTATTGATTTCATGAAGAACAACTTCTCTAATATGATTCGTGAAATTTCTGGTGTTTTAGGCCAGATGGGTAATGGTAATTACAGAATTGATGTAAGACAGGAATACGTAGGTGAATTTGTTGCTATCAAAGAATCTATGCTTAAGATTAATGAAGATACAAAGAGAGCACTTATGACAATCCGTGATACCACACAGGAGATTGATGCAGGTTCAGAACAGCTTGCAAAAGCAGCAGTTGATTTGGCAGAAGGTTGTACTGTACAGGCAGGTCAGGTATCTGAAGTTGCTGGTATGATTGATGAGATGTCAAGAGACATGGAAGAAAATGCAAAAGGTGCTCAGGAAACAGTTGAGATTTCAGAGCAGGCAAGTGCGGCATTAAACGTTGGTAATGCTAAGATGCAGGAATTAAAAGTTGCGATTGGTGAAATTAATAATTGTTCAGAAGAGATTCGTACAATTATTGCAACAATTGAAGATATCGCAAATCAGACAAATCTCTTATCATTAAATGCAGCAATTGAAGCAGCACGTGCCGGTGAAGCTGGTAAAGGTTTTGCTGTCGTTGCGGATCAGGTTAAGAGTTTGGCAGAGCAGTCAAAAGAGGCGGCTGGTGAGACCACAAAACTTATCGAGACAACAGTAGAAGCAGTTGCTAAGGGTATTGCAATTGCAGACGAAACAGTAGTCAGCATGGAAGAAGTATTTGCTGGTGTAACGGCATCTACTGAGCGTATGGAACAGGTAGCTGCTACATTAATTAAGTCTGCTGAGAATATGCATGAAATTGATTCAAATATTGCAAGAGTATCACAGATTGTAGATAACAACTCAGCTACATCAGAAGAGACAGCAGCAGTTAGTGAAGAGCAGGCAGCTCAGGTTGAAATGATGGTTCAGTTAATGAGTCAGTTTGAATTCTAGGAGTAGTTTTGTATGGGAATGCAGGAGAATTTAAGAGCTCAGTTGATAAAGCAGCTTCCGTCAGAAGTTGTGGAAAATGTGGATACAACAGGAAACTTGTATTATGCGTGTCCAACTTGTAAAAGACCGGTAGCATTAAGTCAGAATAATTGCACTAGTTGTAACCAGGCGTTATCTTGGAATAATGTGCGTAAAGATGCAGAGAGAAGTGGTCAGAAGCGAGGTCGAATTGAATTTGATCTTCCTTTAGATTTCACAGTAGGAAACTGCCGTAAATGCCCACTTTCTTATATAGGAAGAAGTGGAGAAGATAATGTTTATGAGTGTCCATTAGGATCGCGAAATGCATGTAAGATAAAAGTATTTTAACTTGCATCACAAATAATAGAAACATAATAGAGGAGATGTTGCAGAATTAACTATTTGCTGTGACATCTCCTTTTTATATTAATATTTTGTATAAAAGCTAAATATATATTGGATTGAGTGGATGATACGAAATTAGGAAGTGAAAGATGCGATAATTTCTGCAATTTCTTCTACAGATTCTTTTTTTTCATGTTCTTCCCATTTTAAGAAAGTATTTAATAATGCTCCGGAATAGTAATAAAGTCGGTAAACGGAGCGAGGATAGATAGGTAGAATCTGTTCTTCCATAAAGCGGTTTACTGCTTCAATAATAATGGAGTAGAGACCTGCATTTACGAGAGTAAGAAAAAAACTGGCATATTCATCAAAAAAATTAAGTGCATGCAAGATATGTTCATAGTCTTGAAATCCACCGATTTTATCTTTGATGCTATCATCATTAGCTGAACGAAGATATTCGGCTACAATTTCTTGTAAATAGTCTTCAAGAATATCCGTTTTTGAATGATAATAATTGTAGTATGTCATGCGGGAAGTGCCCGCTTTGGCAACAATATCAGATATTTTGATAGAATTATAGTCCTGTTGTTGCATCAGGTTGATGAGTGCTTCACCAATGCACATTCTAGTAAAGCGGTTGCGTTGTGTTTTATTTGAATCAGAGAGATTGCTCATAGAGGGCTCCTTTTGAAAGTATATAGTTATCATGGTTTGGAAAATTGTAGCATATAATGGTATGAAATGCAACATGAAGTAGTAATTAAAACTACATCAAGATTTGGACTAAAAGGAGTGGTGATTATGGCGATCGTACAGACGAATGTGAATTATACTTCTCAGATAAATAATAATACGATTCGACAGTTAAATGAAAGGTATCCTTTTTTGGAATTGCATGAAATCGGAAAGAGTGTATTAGGAACGCCCATTCTTTGTTTAAAAATAGGGATGGGCAGTCAGAAGGTATTTTATAATGCGGCATTTCATGCTAATGAGTGGATTACAACACCGATTTTGCTTCGGTTTGCTGAGGAATTGGCAGAAGCTTATAGTACAAGAGGGCGTCTTTATGGTATAGATGTAAGCAGACTTTTACGAAAAGTAACCTTGTATCTGGTTCCAATGGTGAATCCGGATGGGGTGGATTTGGTGAACGGAGCAATTAAAGAAGAAAATATTTTGCGGAATGTCAAACAGATTGCAGACCGCTACCCTGGAATTTCCTATCCGAGTGGATGGAAGGCGAATATTCGGGGCGTGGATTTGAATCTTCAATTTCCAGCAGAGTGGAATATGGCTAAGCAGATTAAATATGAACAAGGATTTACCACTTTTGCACCGAGAGATTTTGTTGGAGAAGGTCCATTGACAGAGCCGGAAAGTCTAGCGGTATATAATCTTTCACTACAGGAAAATTTTGATTTAATTCTAGCATATCATAGTCAGGGTGAAGTGATTTATTGGAAGTTTTTAGATTATGAACCGCCACGATCTAGAGAGATTGCATTGTATTTTGGAGAAGTAAGTGGATACACGGTGGAAGAAACGCCGATTGCATCAGGTTATGCAGGATATAAAGATTGGTTTATTCAGAATTATAATAGACCGGGTTATACAATTGAAGTAGGCCAAGGAATGAATCCTTTGCCGATAGAACAGTTTCAGCAGATATATTTGGATAATATTGGGATTTTGCTTGGTGGAATGACCGAAGTATAAGAGTGTGGGAAAGACTCTTTAACACAAAACGTCAAATCCGTTTGAATTGTGTTTTTTATTAGTTGCATGTTTTTGAACTGCTTTTTGAAACAGAGAAGTAAAACTTTCCTGTGAATTACTTTGTTTCGTATGGCGTTTCATTGAACGATACTTTTCGATTGGTTCTACTTGACCTACGGGTTGCAATAAATAGAATTCATAATATGTATTTTTTGCGACACTCATCCTCCTTGATAATGGTGTGTTAAATTGTCTTTCCCTTTGGTATATATATCGGGAGTTTTCTGAAAATTCATTAGAGGACGAAGAAAAGTTTTCCGGCTTTTTCGATAAGTTTTTCTATAGCCAAAGGAGACAGAGACATGCTATAATTATTAATAGCGTGTGTGATGATTCTTAGATTGCCGTGTGTAGAAAATATTAAAAAAGCCAATATGAGTGAAAAGAAAGCTTCAAAGAAGTCGTTTTGCAAATGGAGGCTCTGAATAGTTATATATGGAGAGTAAATATGTCACTTCAGTTTATTTTTGGGAATTCAGGAAGCGGCAAATCTACATATCTGTATCAACAGGTATTAGAAGAAGCGAGAAAAAATCCTGATAAAAATTATTTAGTATTGGTTCCAGAACAGTTCACAATGTCTACACAGAGGGAGTTGGTACGTTTACAGAAGGCACATGCTATTATGAATGTGGATGTGCTTAGTTTTCCACGTCTTGCCTATCGTGTATTTGATGAACTGGGACAGGAAAATTTGATGGTATTAGAGGAAACCGGAAAAAATCTGGTTCTTCGTAAAATTGCTGAGGAAAAGAAAGCGAATTTAAAGATTCTTGGCAGCAATATGAATAAAATGGGCTATGTGGGAGAAGTAAAGTCACTTATCTCCGAACTTAGCCAATACAATATAACTCCTGACGTGTTGCAGGAGTTTTTGTCATGTGCAGATATCAGCGAGACACTGCGTATGAAGTTACAGGATGTGCTGACTCTTTATGAGGGATTTCGAAATTTTTTAAAGGGAAGATTTATTACATCCGAGGAGATATTAACTCTTTTGTGTGAGGTGGCAGGAGATTCTGCAATTATTAAGGACAGTGTGATTGTATTTGATGAGTTTACAGGATTTACACCGATTCAGAATAATCTGATAGCGAAACTATTGGTTGTGGCAGAGAAATTGATGGTTTCATTGACCATGGATTATAGAGAGGATTTTTTTCATAGTAGAGGCGATCATGAATTGTTTGCTATGAGTAAAAAAACAGTAAAGGTCCTACTTGATATGGCAGATAAATTGCATGTGCAGGTGGAAGAACCGGTTGTGTTAAACAAGGGATGGCGTTATGTACAGACTGGTAGTATAGATGCTAAAGATGTTATGCTTACGGATGCAGGAGCGTTAGAAAACTGGACGAATAAGAGTGCGCTGTATTTCATGGAACAGAATTTATTCCGACCATGGAATAAAAAGTGGCAGAATACGACGGATGAAATCCAAATATATCAGCATAGGAATCCAAAGGAAGAAATCTCTTATGTGGCGAATGAGATTGCAGCATTAGTACGCAGGGAGAAGTACCATTATGCTGATATTGCAGTAGTGACAGGTGATGTGAATCTGTATAGCAATTATGTGGCAGAGACTTTTGAACAGTATGGAATACCGTTTTTTGTGGATCAGACGAAAAATATTCTGTATCATCCGCTGATAGAATTTGTTCGAGCTGCGTTAGAAGTAATTGAAACAGGATTTGCTTATGAAAGTGTATTCCGTTTCCTTCGTTGTGGATTGTGTGGTATTTCTGAAGAACAGATAGATATTTTAGAAAATTATGTGTTGGCGAAAGGGATTCGTGGGATAAAGAAATGGAAGAATACATGGACCTTTGTACGGAACGGCGAAGTAGATGAATTGATAGAACTAAATCAAATCCGTGGCGAGGTTGTGGCACTGTTGTTGCCATTATATCAGGTATTTTCGGAAGAAAGTGTACAGGTTAAAGCAGTAGCAAAGGTGTTATATGATTTGCTTTGGAATTTAGATATAGAAGGACAGATGAAGAAAAAAGAGTATCTGTATGAAGAAACAGGCGATTTTGCTAAAGCGAAGGAATATAGCCAGATCTATCGAATTCTGATGGATTTATTAGATAAGGTAGTAGCTTTATTAGGAGAAGAGAAGATCACTATTAGTGAGTTTGCGGATATTATGGATGCGGGCTTTGATGCGGCGAAAGTTGCTGTCATTCCGCCTGGAAAAGATAAAGTTACGATTGGAGATATTGAGCGTACTCGTCTGCAACATATAAAGGTATTATTTTTCGTAGGTGTAAACGATGGTGTAGTGCCGAAGTCTGAGAATAAAAGTGGTATCATATCTCAGTTCGAGAGGGAACTGTTAAGTGATGCTAATATGGAACTGGCACCTAGTACCCGTCAGCGGGTGTTTATTCAGAAGTTTTATCTGTATTTAAATATGACAAAGCCTTCAGATAGGCTTTATATCAGTTTTTCAAAAGTAAATGCAGAAGGGAAGGCATTACGTCCATCTTATCTGGTAGGAACAATTCAGAAATTATTTCCACAGCTTTTGGTAACAGAGGTGTCACAAGTACGTACTTCTGAACAGATTTTGACACCGGAAAGCGGAATGGAATTCTTTTTGCAGGGATTGGGCGAGAAGTCAGAAATAGAGTTTTGGAATGCACTAACCCATTGGTATTTGAAAGATGAGAGATTTAGAGACCAAGTACAGAAACTACTTGATGCAGCTTATGATTCTTATTCAGAAGAACCGATAAGCCATGCGGTCACAAAGGCATTATATGGTACTACTTTAGAAAACAGTGTAACTCGCTTAGAACGATTTGCATCCTGTGCTTTTGCACACTATTTACAGTATGGATTGGGATTGAAAGAGCGAGAATTATTACAGTTTGCCAGTGTAGATATGGGTAATATTTATCATGAAATTTTGGAGCATTTTTCTAAACAAGTAGAAGTATCAGAGTATGACTGGTTTGATATGCCAGAAGAAGTTGTAAACCAGTTTGTGCAGAATGCGATGGAGGAAGTTGTCGCAGGTTATAAGGGAGCGGAGGCTTTTGAGGATGCTAAAAACCGGTATTTACTTTCACGCATGAAACAAACTTTGTATTGTACGGTCTGGGCATTGATACATCAGGTGAAAAAAGGCCGTTTTATACCAAGTGAATTTGAGGTGTCATTCTCCGGCTATAGCGATTTTAATGCGATTCGTTTTCACTTGAGCGAAGAAGAAAAAATGAATCTTAGTGGAAGGATTGATCGCGTAGACACTTACGAAGAGGATGATAAAGTATATGTGCGAATTATTGATTATAAATCGGGGAATACCAGTTTTTCTTTATTAAATCTGTATCATGGTTTACAGTTGCAGTTAGTGGTATATATGAATGCGGCTATGGAACTGGTAGCAAAAAAATATCCGGACAAGCAGATAGAGCCGGCGGGTATTTTTTATTACCATGTAAAACATCCGATGATCGATGGTATCGGTAATGAGTCTGACGAAGAGATTCGTAAGGCATTATTAGAACAGTTGAAATTAAATGGTTTAGTGAATGAGAAACCTGAGGTTTATCGTGGAATGGATACAGAACTGGGAAGTTCTTCATCGGTAATTCCGGTTGGCTTAAAAGCAGATGGAAGCTTAAGGGCAACTTCGAAGGTGGCAAGTGCAGAGGAATTTTCTGTGATTTCGGAATATGTGAATCGGAAAATAACAGAGACAGGACAGCAAATTTTTGCGGGTGATGTGACGATGTCTCCATACCAGTTAGAGAAACGGAGTGGATGTGATTATTGTCCATATCACGCAGTATGTGGGTTTGATTCTCGCTTGCCGGGACATAGCTATCGCAAGTTAGAGGCTATTGACGACAGCGAGACTGTTATGGAGAAGATGAGAGGCTGAATGTTTTATTAAAAATAGTTGATATTTTGTAAAATACCGCATATAATATTTATACAGATATGAATCTGTTGCACGAAGTGCATTAATATTTGGGCTGACCGAGAGGTCCTGGTCCACCGGCTGGCGGGGATTTACCCCGCCATTTTTATACATTGAAGGGGCGGTTGAATGAAGGAAAAAGTACTTAGTGTTTTTATAGATGAATCTGGAGATTTTGGACAATTTAATCCAGCTTCTCCTAATTACTATGTTGCAATGGTTTTACATAATCAGAAAATAAATATTTCAAAAAACATTGATGCTTTGGATAGACAGATAAGTAATTGGGGATACCCGGAACATACCATACATACAGGGCCATTGATTAGGCGTGAGAGTGTTTATAAAAACGATTTGCGTGAAAATAGAAAAGCATTATTTAATGCATTGTATCATTTCACTCGTATGTTGGATGTTCAATATCTCTGTCCGGTTATTAATCAAGGAGAGTGTGTAGAAAAATCAAAATTGGCATATACAGATAAGCTGACAAAAGAGATTGCAAATAAGTTGCGAACAAATTATGAATATTTTTCAGTGTTTGATAAGATTATTGTTTATTATGATTATGGACAGATTGAATTGGCACAGATATTAGTGTCAGTTTTTAATGCGATGTTTTCTAATGTGGAATTTAGGAAAATTGAAACGAATCAGTACAAATTATCGCAAGCGGCAGATTTAATCTGCACAGTAGAGGCAATTGCACAGAAGGAAGTACTAACAAAATCAGAGATGGAATTCTTCCACTCAAAGAGTGAGTTTAAGAAAAATATTTATAAGAATATTGTCAAGAAAAAATTGTGAAAATATAGAGATTTTGTATTGATAATATTCAAATTGGAAAGAGCTCCTGCTATCCTTCAACGAATATTATGGACGAAACGTATTTAGTTTAAGAATAGTTTTTTGGAGTTCTTTGCGGAAGATGCCTTTGTACAGAGAAAGAAGTTTATTATTGAGTTTTACCGTGAGGGTGTAGAAAAGGTGAATAGAAGCAGTTAAAGAAGAAATATGTGTTTAACACACATGAAAAATTCAGTTTTCGTTATATGACCAGAAAGGAGATAAGTCGAAGATGGGAATGCAGTGGACAGATGACCAGCAGAAGGTTATTAACTTACGAAATCGTAATATTTTGGTATCGGCAGCGGCCGGTTCCGGTAAAACTGCGGTTTTGGTAGAACGAATTATTAAAATGATAACCGATAAAGAACATCCTGTGGATATCGACCGTCTTTTGATTGTAACCTTTACAAATGCCGCAGCAGCTGAAATGCGGGAGCGAATCGGTGCGGCCATAGAGAAGGCATTGGAAGAGAATGAGGAAGACGAGCATTTGCAACGTCAGTTGACGCTGATTCATAATGCTCAGATTACTACCATTGACAGTTTTTGTCTTTATGTAGTGAGGAATCATTTTTATGAGATAGATATAGAACCTAATTTTCGAATTGGAGACGAGGGTGAGTTGAAGTTATTGCGAGAAGATGTGATAAAAGCGGTACTGTCATCTCACTACGAGGAACCTGATGAAGCATTTTCTGATTTTATGGAAGGTTATGCTACCGGTAAAAGTGATGATGCGGTTGTACAGATGATTCTGGGATTATATCATTTTTCCAGAAGTTATCCATGGCCGAAGCAGTGGCTTAGAGATTGTAAGAGAAGTTATGAGATATCCACGGTAGAAGAACTAAACGATGCAGCATGGATGCAGTCGACTGTAAAAAATATTTGCCGTTTATTAGGTGATATTTACCAATCAACTGAATTGGCATTAGAGCTTGCCCAGGATGCAGATGGACCGAATATGTATGGTACGGCATTAGAAAGCGACCTGGAATTATATGAGAGTCTGGTGGATAAAAAAAGCTTTTCAGAATTATACACAGGGTTGAAAAATATCAGTTATGCGAAATTAGCCAGCAGTAGAGGATACACAGGAAGCATAGAGAAGTTAGAACGTGTAAAAGCAATCCGCGATGAAGCAAAGGCAGTCGTGAAGAAACTAGTGAGCCAGTATTGCTTTATGTCTCCGGAATTAATGGTAGAACAGTTACAAAAAACAGCACCAATGGTGGAGGTATTAGTAGCACTGACAGAAGAATTTGCTGAGGCTTATGCGAATGCTAAGAAGAAAAAGAATTTAGTGGATTTCCATGATGTGGAGCATTTTGCGTTGGAAATTCTGGTAGATGAGACGACAGGAAAAGCAAAGAAGACTGCAGAAGAATTCCAAAATACTTTTGTGGAAATCATGATAGATGAGTATCAGGACAGTAACAATGTGCAGGAAGAGATTTTGACTTCTATTTCCCGGATGAAACAGGGAGAGAACAATATTTTTATGGTAGGGGATGTAAAGCAGAGCATTTATCGTTTTCGTCTGGCGAGACCGGAACTTTTTATGGAAAAATATGATGGTTATCAGACGGAAGATAGTAAGACTCAGAAGATTGACCTACACCAGAACTTTAGAAGCCGAAATGAGGTGCTAGAGGCGTCTAATGATATTTTTTACCGTATCATGGGAAAAGACCTTGGAAATGTCGTATATGATGATTTGGCAGCATTGTATCCGGGAGCATCGTATCCAAAAGTGGAGAATGCAAAGGCAGAATTATTTCTATTAGATAGTAATGATGAATTGTTAGAGGATACGGAGTATTCGGATAAAAAGATAGTAGAGGCAAAGCTTGTAGCGAATCGTATCAAAAAACTATTAAAGGAATATCAGGTAACAGATAAAAAAACGGGCGAACTTAGGGCTGCCCGCTATTCGGATATCGTAATTCTACTCAGAAGTTTAAGTGGGTGGGCAGAGAGTTTTGCGGAAGTATTAAATGACGAAGGGATACCGGCTCATGCAGTATCACAGACCGGCTATTTTGGGACAGTAGAAGTGCAGACAGTACTTTCTATGTTGCGTATTTTGGATAATCCAAGACAGGATATTCCACTGGCAGGAGTTTTGCACTCGCCAATTGGCGGTATGTCTGATGAAGAATTAGCAATATTACGACTATATAAAAAAGATGTTGCATTCCATGAGAGTGTATTAGCGTTGTGCAGAGATTTACAGTCAAAGACTCCGACGAATACGGCGGAGGAAAAGCTTTTGGCGTTTTATCAGAAGTATGTTAGTCTTAGAGAAAAAGTAATAGATACACCAATTCATGAACTTGTAGAATTGGTTTTAAAAGAAACCGGATATGGCAATTATGTTGCAGCTATGCCAGCAGGTACCAGACGTAGAGCTAACATAGACATGCTTTTAGAAAAGGCCATCACATATGAAAAGACCAGCTATAAAGGATTGTTCCATTTTGTCAGATATATTGATGAACTACAGAAGTATGATGTGGACTTTGGTGAGGCGGATTTAATTGGCGAGAATGAAGATGTGGTCCGTATTATGAGTATTCATAAGAGTAAAGGTTTGGAATTCCCTATTGTTTTTGTATCGGGGATGGGAAAAAATTTTAATAAACAGGATACTAGAAATAGAATGGTGCTTCATCCGGAATATGGTCTTGGATTAGATGCAATGGATGGAAGACGTCGTATTAAGGCACCGACGATTGCAAAAACAGCGATTGCCAAACAGATTGAATTGGAGAATTTAGGAGAAGAGCTTCGAGTACTTTATGTTGCACTTACCAGAGCGAAAGAAAAACTGATTTTAACAGGTAGTAGAAAGGATATTGCAGCAAAAGTAGAGATTTGTGCACAGGAAGTTAGTGGATATGAGTACAAGAATGGGGACCTGTTGCCGTATTTGAAGAGAGAAGGTGCGGCTTCGTATTTGGATTGGGTGCTTCCGGCACTGCTTTCTTATGGGGAAAAATATCCGATTACCCTTGTGACAGCAGAGGAGCTTGTAACAGAAGAAGTAGAAAAACAGGTTCTTACAGCTTGTGAGAAGACCAAACGGATGATAGAAATAGAGCATGCATCGGAAGAATTGTTAGAATGTTTAGAAACACGTTTTTCCAATGGATATCCATACGAGATAGATGAAACGAAGAAAAATAAATATTCAGTATCAGAATTAAAACACCGTGCTATGAGAGAGGCTTTTGAGGCAGAAGATGCAGATAGTATGCCGATGTTCGCGGAGGAGGTAATTGTTCCGTATGTGCCGAAGTTTGTGCGGGAACTGGAAGAATATAGTTATTCGGAAGAAGAACCATGTGAAACGGGTAGGGATGTGAATCGTGGTGCCTTACGTGGTACGGCAGTTCATCGAGTCATGGAGTGTTATGATTTTACTAGTGTAAGCAATCCAAAGGAACAGTTACAAAAAATGCTTGAGGATGGTCGAATTACGAAAGAACTGGGAGATTTGGTACAGATGTCAAAGGTACAGACATTTATAGATTCAGAAACAGGACTTCGTATGAAAAAGGCAGCATTGTCAGGAAAACTTTATCGGGAAAAACCATTTGTTATGAGTTTTTCAGAGGAAGATATGACATTGATTCAAGGAATCATAGATGTATTTTGGATGGAAGAAGATGGAATTGTACTTTTAGATTACAAGACAGATTCTGTTGCGGAACCGAAGGAACTGGTTTTACGCTATGAGGAACAGTTGAATTTGTATGCTGAGGCATTAAATCGAGTGTTCGTAGATAGTGGATTAAAAGTGAAAGAAAAATTAATCTATGCTTTTAAATTCGGTGAAGTAATTGCTGTATAAATAAGAGGTATCGGAGTTACTGTTTGGAGAACAATTGGACACTTGCTGTCAGATAGCGAAAGAAAATAATTCAGGAATGAACAGTAGCGTGTTTGCTGATAGAAACAGGTATGGAGGAAAGATGAAACAGATTATTTTAGCTTCTGCGTCACCACGCAGAAAGGAATTATTAGAACAGATTGGTTTGGAATTTGAGATAGTTCCGGCAAAAGGAGAGGAGGTCATTACCAAAACTTCACCGGAAGAAGTGGTGATGGAATTGTCTGCACAGAAAGCCTTAGAAGTGGCAGGTATGGTGAGTCAGTTCTCTGAAAAGCATGATGAGATTATGACTCCGCAGGATATGTTAGTAATCGGTGCAGATACCGTAGTAGCAGCGGAAAATGAAGCCGGAAAGATGGAGATTCTAGGGAAACCAAGAGATGAAGCAGATGCTTATCGTATGTTATCGATGTTATCTGGGAAAGTGCATTCCGTATACACCGGTGTGACATTAGTTTTTCTAGATAAAAGTGGAAAAGCAGGAGCACATACTTTTTACGAGAAAACAGATGTACACATGCGAAATATGAGCGATTTAGAAATCAAACGCTATATTGCGACTGGAGAGCCGATGGATAAGGCGGGGGCTTATGGAATTCAGGGAAAATGCGCTATTTATATTGAGAAAATTGACGGTGACTACAATAATGTGGTAGGATTGCCGGTATCTGCTATTTATCATGAATTACAAAAGCTTGGAATTGATATCTATTTGTGGTAAGGTATATTTATATAGTGCGATCGAGAGCACCATTTGCAAAACCACCTTTTGGAGGTTTATGTTTTGTTCTGAATAGTTACAGGTATTCAAAGGAGGAATATGAAAAATGAGAGAATATGATGATGAATGTTTAATGTATTTTATAGAGAATCAGGAGCAGTTGTTACCAGAGCGTATGGTAGAGACTCCGGAGGAAGCAGAAGAGTTTTTAGAGGACTGCATGGCAGTAGTAGTAAAAAATATAAAAGAAGTACGTGCATATTTTGAAGATGAAGCAGATATTACCGGTATGTCTAATGATGAATTATTAGAAGCGAGTGAAGTGTTTGCTCTTCCTAGCGGCAGATTTTTGATTGTAGAAGCATAACGAATGTGAAGGTGAAGAAGGAACAGGATAGGGTTAAGAGAATGAGAAATATAAAAGGTTTACTGGCAGTATGTTTACTTTTTTGCATGCTTTTAACAGGCTGTCAGATAGGAGATAAAAGTATTGTTGTGTTAAAACCTCTTGGTAGCAGATATCTTTTCCAGATAGGAGATGTTTCCTGTAGCATAAAGGAAGCAAAGGTATATTTGGCGAATTATCAGAATATATATGGTGAGGCATATACGCTGAATTTATGGGAACATGATTTTGGGAACAACTCGTTAGAAGAATATATCAAAACCATTACATTAAATAAGTTGGTGACTGTGACCTGCATGACACAACTGGCAGAGCAAAAAGAATTGATGCTGACGGAAGAAGAGGAAGCACTTGTTTTAGAAGCATCAAAGTCGTATTATGAGACTTTGACGGAGGAAGATAAAGATTACTTAGGAGTTTCAGAGTCAGAAATAGCAGAGTATTACACACATTACGCATTGGCACAGAAGGTGTATCATTTTCTTACAGGAGAGATTAATGGAGAAGTAAGTGATGATGAAGCTCGCGTAATGGAAGTGATGCAGATATATGTTAGCAATGCCAGCGACGCAGCAGCAGTACAAGAAAGACTTTTCAATGGCGAAGACTTTGCCAGTGTGGCAAATATGTATAATGAGCTTTCTAGTATTTATACAAATCTCTGTAGAGATGATTTGCCAGAGGAAGCAGAGACAGTAGTATTTGCAATGGATGATGGAGAAGTTTCAGGGCTAATAGAAGTAGAGAATGGTTACTATTTTATTAAGTGTCTGGATAAATATAATCAGGAACTGACGGAAGCAAATAAATCAACAATTGTTGAAAAGCGTGAGAAAGAAGCACTTGATGATGTGTATAATGAGTTTATTGCAGGTCTCAGTTCTAATATAAACGAAGCTGTGTGGGCCCAACTAAAGGTAGATAGTACCTCTGGTATACAGACAGATAATTTTTTTGAAATATATGATATGTATTTTTAAAAGTGGTTGCAGAAAATAAATAGTTTATTGTATGAAACAATTTATTTTCTGCAACCACTTTAAATTTATAATCTGCAACTGTCAAAAATGAATAAGTCAAAATGTTCTTTTACTTTTTGGTATTGTTCTACAGATTTGATGGTCCAGGTGACGGAAAGGGCACCTAGTAATTTGCAAATTCTGCGAGAAATATTCTTATAATCGGTATGCTGGTATGCAATAAAGTCCGGTCGGGTAACAAAGTTGCTTAATAAGAATGCAAGAATCGTCATATAAGATGGATGATTTTTTTCTTTTTCACGCCAAAACTCCATAGAGAGTTGGCCACGGATAACATCCGGTCGGTTTTTCTTATACCATAAAACTGCAAGAGGATGAAAACTTTCAATACAATAAGTAGCTTTATATTTTTGTTCATATGCAGTTAATAATTCATTTCCTAATTCGCACACCTTTGTTTGGACGTGATCTAATTTATATTCGATAATAAGCGGAACTTTTCCGGCAACAGTATCTAACACTTCTGCAAAGGTAGGAATCGTTTCATTAGAGGAAACGAGCTTCATCTGTTGTAATTCTTCTAAGGTATATTCCCATACTTTTCCATCAACACCACACATACGTTTTAAACTGGCATCATGAAAAACGACAGGAATGTTATCCTTACTGAGCTGTATATCCATTTCAATGCCATATCCATTTAAAACAGCCAGACGAATGGCTGCAAGAGAATTTTCGGGTGCATCGGAGTTGTTATCAAAAAGACCACGATGTGCGTAATGCACACCTTTTAATTTGCTATAATCTGGTTTTTTAAACATTCTAGGTGCTATTAAAAATAAGTATAAAACTAGTAAAATAACAATAGCGATTAATAAAATTTTCATATTAATTAACACTCACAATTTTCGTGGATTATAGGTATCAGTTATCAGTCGTCTACATCAAAATTTTCTAAAGCACTCTTTTTCGGAATAGGTTTTGAATCACCATGTCTTACCTGAGACATTGTAATAAATGCGAGTACTGCAAATATTACAGCGTATGGAAAGAGTGTACGATAAGATATATGCTCTAATAAAAATCCTGATAAAATAGGTGTTATAACCTGGGCTGCCATAGAGAAAGTATAATATAAACCAGTATATTTTCCTACGTCACCGGCTGCGGACATTTCAACAACCATAGGAAAAGAATTAACACCGATAGCTGCCCATGCAAAACCAATAATTGCAAAAAACAGATTCATAATCCAGTGGTAGGCATTCATAAAACTTGCACAGAAGAAACAGAATGCTAAAAGTGTAATACCCATCATAATCGTTTTCTTACGCCCAATTTTGCTTGAGATAGAACCGATTGGAATATAACTGATGATAGCAGCAACAGTAGCAACCATTAAGCAATTTGCATAACCACCATTTTCCAAGCCCCATACATGTGTGGCGTAACGGGAGAATGCAGTAGTAACAGCATTATAGGAAATAAACCAAAGTGATACGGAAAGCAAGATAAATATTAAGCTTCGTTTTACATCCTTTGGAAGTTCAGCAGTACTCTGTAGAATATCATTTTCCTTTTCGTCATTTTCAGCAGGCATTCCGGCACGGAGTTTGTTTTCCTTTATCGTTAGAAATAAAACTGCAACGCTGAGTAACATTAAAATACCTATAGATAAGAACAATGGAAGATAGTCAGGTGTTTCACCGGTTCCTACCATAACTTTAATCATAATTAAGGTGTAAACACCACCAACGGCCCCCATTAAGTTGATGATAGCATTACCTTTGCTTCGTAATGGCTTTGGTGTAAGATCAGGCATTAAAGCTACTGCAGGTGAACGATAAAGTCCCATAGAAATCAGTAAAAAGAGAAGGGTTCCGACAAAAAGGAACAGGTTTCTTGACTGATTGGAGTAGTTTAATAAAATCAAGAAGACAAATGCTAATCCAGTACCTGTTAAAATGAATGGCATACGTTTTCCAATAGGGGTAGAAATCTTATCTGATAAAGAACCAAAAACCGGAAGTAATACCAGAGCAAGGATATTATCAGCTGCCATAATAACACCTGTGTAAGTCTCGCCTAAATGAAAGGTGTTTTTCAAAATCAATGGAATAACGTTGTCATACATTTGCCAAAATGCCGAGATTGATAAGAACGCCAAACCGATTAGTGTAGTGCGTTTGTAATTAAGTTTCATATGTAAGAATACCTCGCTTTTCTTGACGGAAAATAGAACTCGGTCAATGTTGTGAAAATTATTAAATATTGTTATGTAAGAACATTGCTCATTCAAGCACATTATTATTAATTATACCATAATAGTTATCATTTGGGAAATAAGTTCTAATAAATCTTTATGTTTTTGGTAAAAGGTTTTAAAAATAAGGATTGATTTTATCTGGTTTGGCAGATAAAATGGGAGAGTATGAGCATAAGAAAATCATATTCTTACGCAGCAAATCAGTAAATGATTAGTTGCTGAGTGAACAGTAATGAAAAATCCGTTCACTCACCAATCTTTAGAATAGAGATTATGAGTATAGTTAAGTGGAGGTTAAGAATGAGTATATTAAACGTAGAACATTTGACACATGGTTTTGGTGACAGAGCTATTTTTAACGATGTATCATTTCGTTTGTTAAAAGGTGAACATATTGGCTTGGTGGGAGCTAATGGTGAAGGAAAGTCTACCTTCATGAATATTGTAACTGGAAAATTGATGCCGGATGAAGGAAAAATCGAATGGGCAAAGAATGTCCGTGTCGGTTATCTTGATCAGCATTCTACACTGACAAAGGGTATGACTATTGAGAGCGTGTTAAAATCAGCGTTTGCATGGTTATTCGAGATGGAAGCACAGATGAATGCGATTTGTGATAAATTAGGTGATGCAGATCCGGAAGAAATGGATGCCATGATGGAAGAGCTTGGTGTGATTCAGGATACTTTGACTATGCATGATTTTTATATCATTGATTCGAAAGTGGAAGAAGTAGCAAGAGCTCTTGGATTACTGGATTTGGGATTAGACCATGATGTTACTGACCTAAGTGGTGGTCAGCGTATGAAGGTATTGTTGGCTAAATTGTTGTTAGAGAAACCGGATATTTTATTATTGGACGAGCCAACCAACTATTTAGATGTTGAGCATATTACATGGTTGAAGCGTTACTTACAGGAATATGAGAATGCATTTATTTTGATTTCTCATGATATTCCTTTCTTGAATGAAGTTATTAATATTATTTATCATATGGAAAATCAATGTCTAGATCGTTATGTGGGTGACTACAATAAGTTCCAGGAAGTATATGAAGTGAAGAAGTCACAGCTTGAGGCAGCTTATCGTAAACAACAGCAGGAAATCAGCGAGTTAAAAGACTTTGTTGCTAGAAATAAAGCTCGTGTAGCTACTAGAAATATGGCAATGTCCCGACAGAAAAAGTTGGATAAAATGGATGTGATTGAGCTTGCAGCAGAGAAGCCGAAGCCAGAATTTAACTTTAAAGTGGGTAAGACACCTGGTAGATATTTATTTGAGACAAAGGATTTAGTAATTGGTTACGATGAACCATTATCTAAACCATTGAATCTATCTATGGAACGTGGTCAAAAAATTGCACTTGTAGGTGCAAATGGTATTGGTAAAACTACATTATTGCGTAGTATTTTAGGATTGAATCCGGCATTGAGCGGAAGCGTAGAGCTTGGTGAGAATTTAGAGATTGGATACTTTGAACAGGAGATTAAAGAAGAGAATAACCATACCTGTATCGAGGAAATCTGGGAAGAATTTCCGTCATATTCACAGTACGAAGTACGTTCAGCACTTGCAAAATGTGGACTTACCACAAAACATATCGAGAGTCTTGTGCGTGTATTAAGCGGTGGTGAGCAGGCAAAGGTGCGTTTGTGTAAACTCATCAATAAAAACACAAATGTATTGCTTCTTGACGAACCGACCAACCATTTGGACGTAGATGCAAAAGATGAATTGAAACGTGCATTAAAAGAGTATCGTGGAAGTGTATTATTGATTTGTCATGAGCCGGAATTTTACGAGGATATCGTGAGTGAGGTTTGGGATTGTTCTAAGTGGACAACGAAGTTGATTTAATATAGTAGGAGAGAGCCCCACGCTCCATTTTTAGAAATATTTTTTGGGGGGGCATAATAGTAAGGTATAGGAATAAAAACCGCCACCTGTGTAAGAGAGTTCTTTTGCGTACTTAGCAGAAAGAACTCTCTTACACAGGTGGCGGTTAGTTAATTCATAATTTTTCTTATTTTATATGATCAGGATAATCGACACCTTCTGGGAGTGGATCCCATGAGTTAAGACCTAAGTCTTGCTTGAATTTCGCTTGTGCTAATGTGAGTTTAGGAAAATCGTCTTCCAGATATTCTAAAAGTTCATCAATCCCTGCTCTTGTTGTATTATTAATCATAAAGATTCGTTCACACCCAGAATTTATCATCCATTGTTTTACCATTTCAATGTTTGCGTAAGGTGAATCAATTTTGGTAATAACACCGATGAGTGGCCTTAAGATAAATGAACGTAAACTTGCACTGAATAAGTTGAACGGTTCATCAGCTGCCTGAACAATAGCAACCACATCCGCTTCAAAAGAGAAACATGCAAGCCCAACGCTAAAACGTTTGGATTCTGCATATTCACCAGGTGAGTCTATGGTGTTGTCATCAGTAGTAGTGTATTGAGTTTTTACATAGTGAAGTTCTTCGCCTTTCAATGCCTGTGTCAGAGAAGTTTTTCCGGCTTCACTTCTTCCCATTAAAAATAGTTTTTTCATTTTACACCTTATTCTGTTTTACTAGCTTTTATGGATTTTACATGTGCCGAAGCCAATTTCGTCAAAATATTCTACTACGGATTCTACCGCAGTCTGTACTTCTGTTAATTTTCCAGATATGATTAGTGAACCACAAAAACGATCCATAAAACAAAGCTGTACATCAGCACTTTTTACAGCAACGTCAGCTGCTACAACAACTGCTTCCCAAGGAGTAAAACGGATGAGCCCAAGTGCTTCACCTGTATGATCTTCACCCTCATGTACTCCAATATGTAGAGCAAGGTTATGATATATGCGTTCTTCAGATGGGTTCAATACATGTGCTAAACAAACTTCTTTTGCAGGAACACGTACACGAGTCATACGTAAACGCTTTCCTTTGAGATTTTCAAAATCATCCTGGAAGATTTTTTCTATAAGTTGCTCTTTTGTTATACGAGACATATATGCACTTCCTATCTTTTTGTTACATTACAGGTTACATAACCTAGTGAATCACGGAAGTATTCTACAATCTCGTTCATTGCCGACATAACGTCTGAAATTACACCCGTAATAATCAATGTACCCGTGAATCGATCTGCAAATCCTAAATAGACATTGCCACTTTTTACTGCAATATCAGATGCGATAACGGCAGATTCTGGTGGAGTCATATTCATGATACCAATTGCAGAAGAACCGTAATCAACATGTGGATCTAAACCAAGTTTTTGGTATATGATTGGATCAGGACTTCCCATTACGTGTGCGAACGTAATTTCTTTTCCAGCCACTGTTTCCTGTACAATTCTGATTTGTTCTGAACGTTCATTTGCCATAGTTTTTTCCTCACTGTTATGAATACTTTTGACTGATGTCTTATCGTTTCCTTACAGATTCTTTCTGCCGCTTCCAAACAATAGCTGTCTTAACTGATTATATAAAGAGTATCCAAGACATCCAGTTTCATAAGTACATTAAATATCATACTCATTAAAATTTTACAATTTTAGTAAAATTATGTCAAGATTTGCCAAGGTTATTCTCCATTATCGAATGTATCTAAGGCAGTCCCTAACGTATTATGATTATCATCTTTAGGAACAGACACTAGTCCTAACTTTGCTAAATAAATGTCATTGCTTACACAGGTAGCGGTTTCTCTGTAAGAATCTATATTTAGTGCGATTTACGATTAATAAACTGTGTACGATATTTTGAGTATATAATTCTCTGGCTGCTGTAAAGACCGTAGTAGCCGGATAACATATAGCTGAATGCAATCGCTAATAAGTAGTATGGCATACCTTCGTAACCAAACAATTCAAAGCTGATAAGCAATGAAGTAATCGGACAGTTAGTAACACCACAGAAAAGGGAAGCCATACCAACCGCTGCACATAAATCAGGTGCAAATCCAATAACATTTCCGAAAAGACATCCAAAAGTTGCTCCAATAAAGAAAGAAGGAACAATTTCTCCACCTTTGTAACCGGCACCGATAGTTAATGCAGTAAATATCATTTTTAGGATGAATGCATATGGAATGACATGTCCTTTCATGGCTTCTTCAATGACATGCATACCTGTTCCATTATAAGTCTGGTCACCTACAAGGAGAGTAAGAATAATAATCAAACATCCGCCTACAACGATTCGGAGATAAGGATTCTTAAAGAGTTTCTTATATAAATGTTCTGTCTGGTGAAGCATCACACAGAAAGCAATACTTAATACTGCACATAATACAGCAAGAATAATTACTTTAGCAGATGAAAAAATAGTAAAGTTTGGTACCCATTCTACTAAAAATAATTCCTGACCGACACCGAATGCCTGTGCTACTGAGAATGCAGATAAGGATGCGATAACACATGGAACCAATGCAGAATACTGCATGATACCTACACTGATAACTTCCATAGAGAAAATAGCAGCTGCCATCGGTGTTCCAAATAATGCGGCAAAAGCAGCACTCATACCACACATAATCATAATATGTTTATCGTTATCAGTAAAGCGGAACAGTCCACCTAAACCATTACCGATACTTCCTCCAAGCTGCAGAGCAGCACCTTCACGTCCGGCAGAACCACCGAATAAATGTGTAATAACAGTAGAAACAAAAATCAGTGGTGCCATTTTTAAAGGCAGTTTTTCGTTAGAGTGAATAGCTGATAATACAGAATTTGTACTTAGTTCCTTATTATCCTTTACTATTCGGTAGCATCTGACAATAATCAAACCACCAATCGGTAATAAGAAAATGACCCATGGGGTTGCTTCACGAACCATGGTGGCAATCATGATAGAGAAGTGGAAGGCAGTAGATATAGAACCAACCACAAGACCAGTAATTAGTGCAAATATAACCCATTTGATAGAAGTACCGGCACTTTGGGCACTTTGTTCGAGTTTCTTTTTAATAATTTCTTTCATAACATTCCTCGTTTCTTTTTATATAAAAGTATAGAACAAAGAATGTGCAGAGCACATTTTTGTGAAGTATTTTTAATTCATGGGAATGTCCTTATATGAATTAAAAATGCTGTGTAGCAGTATATCACATTTTTGCCACTTTTTACAACAAGGAAAGTAGAATTCGATTCGATTAAAAAATATGGAACCGGAATAGAAAATAAAAATTTTTACAAATGGCATAGGATTGTAAAGTTTATGTATAAAATATTTACTTTTTAAATCATTGTGTGATAGAATTATCATAGTGGAAAAAGATAGATATAAAGGGGCGGGCTATGCTATATTTTATTGCAAATGAGACAGCACGAACTGGAAAAGGCGTAGGTGTATGGCGTCAGGTTCAGATTGAGTTGCGTGAAAAGAAAATTCCCTATAAAGTTTATATGACAGAGTACAAAGAACATGCTACTGAGATTGCTAAGATGCTTAGTCAGAAAGAGGAAGAAGATATCTGCATCGTTGTAGTAGGTGGTGATGGTACTTTAAATGAAGTAATCAATGGTATTACAGATTTTGAAAAGGTACGATTATCATTGATTCCGGCAGGTTCTGGCAATGATTTTGCTAGAAATCTGGATATTAAGAAGAGTCCACAGGAGCGGTTGGCACGCATTTTAGAATGTGTTGAGAACGGTCCTGATTGTTATGAGCGTATTGATTTAGGAGTGGCTCAGTGGCCGGAGAGTAAAAAACCACGTAAGTATGCCATTAGTTCCGGAGTAGGTATGGATGCCTTAGTGTGTCAGAAGATGATGACATCCAAAGTAAAAATCATTATGAATAAACTGGGACTAGGTAAAATTTCTTATCTTATCGTGACGGTGCAATCATTGCTTGGAATGGAGACTGCGGATATGGCAGTGAAAGTAGATGGTTCGAATATATTGAATTTTAAGAGAACTATTTTTGCAGCGGCGATGAATGCAAAGGCAGAAGGTGGCGGTGTTCCTATGGCTCCAAAGGCAAGCGTACAGGACGGATTGCTTTCTACCTGTTTTGTATACAAATTTTCAAAGATTGGTGCGTTAATCCGTTTACCATTTTTGGCGGTTGGGGCACATGAGCATTTTAACGGTTTTAAAGTATTTGATTGTAAAAGTATTGATATCAAAATCAAAAAACCAATGGCATTGCATACAGACGGTGAGTATTTAGGAGATGTGACAGAAGTATCCTATAGTTGTCTGCCTGGTAAGATGCGTTTTATGGTCTAAAAATTACATCCTTTTCATACAATGTGTTAAGTATGGAAAGGATGTTTTTTTATGGACAGGAACAATGAATATGATTTATACAGAAATATTAGAGAACGGTGTGGAGGGGAAATCTACATAGGGGTTGTAGGACCTGTGCGAACAGGAAAATCCACATTTATCAAGCGGTTCATGGAATGGATGGTGTTGCCATATTTAATGGATGTAGCAGCAAAAGACCGGGCGACAGATGAATTGCCACAGGCTGCTGCCGGAAAAACAATTATGACTACAGAACCCAAATTCATTCCACAGCAGGCGGCAGAAATTAAACTGCCGGGAAAAGATAGTATAGAGGATGGTGGTACGGTAAAAGTACGTCTGATTGATTGTGTAGGATTTTTGGTAGACGGAGCAGTAGGGCATATGGAAGGAAATGAAAAGCGTATGGTAAAAACACCATGGTTTGATTATGAGATTCCATTTGCAGAGGCAGCAGCAATCGGCACCGAAAAGGTTATTAATGACCATGCGACAGTTGGCATTGTAGTGACCACGGATGGTAGTATAGGTGAATTGAATAGAGAAAATTATATTCGTGCAGAGGAGAGGACAATACAAGAATTAAATGCGATTGGAAAACCATTTATTATTTTATTGAATACGACAAAACCTTATAGCGACGAGAGCGGACAATTAGCAGCGGAACTTACTGAAAAGTATAAAACCAGGGTGGTTCCAGTGAATTGTGAGCAGTTGCGGAAAGATGATATGACAAAGATTTTAGAGACGATTCTCTATGAATTTCCAATTCGGCAGATTGCTTTTTACATACCAAAATGGACAGAATTACTGCCTATGGAGCATATGGTAAAGAATGAAATTATAGAACAGGCAAAAAAACTGCTCGGTCAGATTGGGCGTATGAAGGATGTATATGGACTAGAATTGCAGAATGGACTGTCAGATTGCAAATATCTTTCTAAAATAAAGCTGGATGAGGCAGATTTATCTACCGGAAATGCGAAAATCTGTATGGAAGTAGCAGAAAAATATTATTATGAAAATATTAGTGAAATGGCAGGTGTGCCGATTAAAGGGGAATATGAATTGATTAAATTAATCCGGGATATGTCTGCCAGCAAAGAATCTTATGATAAAGTATCTAATGCATTTGAATGCGTGCAGGCAAAAGGCTATGGCGTAGTGAATCCAAGTCTTACAGATATCCGCATGGAAGAACCTATGTTGATTCGTCATGGTAATAAATATGGTGTGAAAATTAAGGCTGTATCGCCATCTATCCATATGATTCGTGCTAATATAGAGACGGAGATTGCACCAATTATCGGAAGTGAGGAACAGGCAAATGATTTGATTCAGTATATTAAGGATAGCCAGCAAGGCAGCGAAGGGGTATGGGAAACGAATATATTTGGAAAGACGATTGGAGAGTTGATGGAAGACGGTATTCGAAGTAAAATTTCCATGATGGATGACGAATGCCAGATGAAATTGCAGGATACTATGCAGAAAATTGTAAATGATAATAATGGTGGAATGGTGTGTATTATTATCTAAAAAAGTGGTGCATTACCCATCAAGCAGACAATTTAAAAAAAAAGATTTTCTGCCCGGTATTATGCTGGGCAGTTTTTTCATTCTATAGGAAAGACCTTGATGCGTTAATTTGTGAAAGTCTATGACTTTCCTATAGAATAAAAGCACTACGTGCAAACGATGCGCAGCTACGCGCGCGGAACAAAAGCTGTGCTATATCAGTAAATGAGGTCGCGAGAGT
>JAFYVJ010000012.1 GCA_017549185.1 Roseburia sp.
GCGTTAATTTGTGAAAGTCTATGACTTTCCTATAGAATAAAAGCACTACGTGCAAACGATGCGCAGCTACGCGCGCGGAACAAAAGCTGTGCTATATCAGTAAATGAGGTCGCGAGAGTGTGCGAAGCACACTTTTGTTCTCTCTTTATCAAGAACTTGTGTCGAAAAATGCGATGA
Organism: Roseburia sp.; assembly: GCA_017549185.1. Taxonomy (GTDB): domain Bacteria; phylum Bacillota; class Clostridia; order Lachnospirales; family Lachnospiraceae; genus Roseburia. The sequence continues at coordinate 178 of JAFYVJ010000012.1, forward strand.
AAGGGATAAATAGGAAACGGTTCTTTGACAAAATATGCTTCGCTCATCTTTTATAATGTGATTAGAAAAGAGGTGAGGGGAGATATATTTTTTTTATGCGGATATTTTTGTGTTGCAGAATTGGTGTATGGATTATATTGCACTAGTTGGAGTAAATTGTTTTTTGAGGCGAAAGCAAAAATTGCGAAAATTATTATTGGTTTCGGCATTAGCATCTATTGGAAGTTTACTGATACATATTTATATTACTGATGCAGGATTTAGAAGCATTATATTACATTTTGGTTTGAATTCGGTAATGAGTATTTTGACATTTGGCTGGAAAGATAAAAGGTTCTTCTGGGAGAATTATTTTTTACTATATCTGGTAGTTTTGTTTTTGGGTGGTGTTATGCAATGGGAAGCATCTCTTGGAATTCCAGCGTCTTTTTTCTGGATAAAAGCAATGGTAGCAGCGGTTATGCTGTCATGGTTGACAATCTATTTAATGCAGAAACGTGAATTTATGGAGAAGATTTTTCGAGTTGATGTTATGAATGGAGGGAAAATATGGGAATTAAACGCATATTGGGATAGCGGAAATCTTTTACAGGATCCTTATAATGGACGGCCGGTAAATATATTGCAGGCGAAACTAGCGGAACAAATTTTTTCGGAAAAAGGCAATTATATGAGGTTAGTTCCATATTGTTCACTTGGAAATACAAATGGTTTACTATCGGTTTGTGATGCAGAAAAAATGTACATTTACCTGGGAGAGAAACGATTAGAGGTGAAACCGGCGGTGTTTGGAATTGCAGAAGAAGGATTGCTAGAAGGGAAGGAATATGACGTGATATTGCATGCGTCAATAATGGAAAAAGAGAGGTAAGACATAGATGAGATTAACCATGCCTAAGTATAAGAGATTAGGATTATTACAGCAAATTTTGAGGTTGTTTTTGAGAGAAGGAAACGAAGTGCATTATATTGGTGGTGCAGAAGTATTGCCGCCACCTTTAGAAGAGGAAGAGGAGACTTATTGTATTCAAATGTTGGAAGGGGAGGCATCGGAAATTGCCCGAAAAAAATTGATTGAACATAATCTGCGTTTGGTGGTATACATAGCAAAAAAATTTGATAACACAGGGGTAGGGGTAGAAGATTTGATATCTATTGGCACGATAGGATTGATAAAAGGGATTAATACTTTTAATCCAAATAAAAATATTAAACTAGCTACTTATGCATCTAGATGTATCGAAAATGAAATTCTTATGCATTTGCGGAAAAATAGTAAAACGAAATTAGAAGTATCCATTGATGAACCATTGAACGTGGATTGGGATGGAAATGAATTACTGTTGTCAGATATTTTAGGGACAGATGAGGATATTATTTATCGGGATATGGAAACAGACGTGGAGCGAAAATTATTATTTTCCGCAATAGCAAAATTGACAGGAAGAGAACGAATGATTATTGAATTACGATATGGATTAAATACGGAGGATGGTGAAGAGAAAACACAAAAAGAGGTGGCAGATATGTTAGGAATTTCACAGTCTTATATCTCAAGATTAGAGAAGAAGATTATGATTCGGTTAAAAAAAGAAATTGTGCGTTTGGAATGAAAATAGTATAATAGTACTAGGAGGAGTAGTAATAATAAGGAGGGGTGCTTATGTTATTAGAATTTTTAGGTGCTGCGCACGAAGTAACAGGTAGTTGTCACTTTATTTCATTCGGAGATAAAAATTTCTTGGTAGATTGTGGTATGGAGCAGGGACCAGACTTGTATGTGAATCAGGAGATACCGGTAAATGCAGCCGCAATTGACTATGTTTTTGTAACCCACGCACATATTGACCATTCTGGTTTGTTACCGCTTTTATATAATCATGGTTTTAGGGGGCAGATTTTTGCGACTACTGCTACAACACAATTATGTAATATTATGCTCAAGGATAGTGCTCATATTCAGATGTTTGAAGCAGAGTGGAAAAATAGAAAAGCGAGACGTTCCGGACAACCAGAAGTAGTTCCGCTCTATGATATGAATGATGCTATGGGAGTGTTAACACATTTTGTGCCATGCGATTATAATCACATCATTCAGGTATGTGAAGGATTAAAAGTACGTTTTATAGATGCAGGTCATTTATTGGGATCTTCCAGTATTGAATTTTGGATTACAGAAGAAGAAAAAGAAGTAAAGGTTGTATTTTCAGGAGACTTGGGTCATGGTAATAAGCCATTGATTAAAAATCCGGAATATATTGAAGAGGCTGATTATGTAGTTATGGAATCAACTTATGGTGAAAAAGTGCATGATACTCCACCAGATTATGCGAGAGAGTTGGTTCCGGTACTTAGGGATACCTTTATTCGAGGTGGTAATGTGGTAATTCCAGCATTTTCTGTTGGGCGTACACAGGAGATGTTATATTTCTTAAGAAGAATCAAGACAGAAAATATGCTGCCAGAATTTCCAAAGTTCGAGGTATATATTGATAGTCCGTTAGCTGTGGAAGCGACATCTATTTTTAATAGAAACGTGGAAGAGTGTTTTGACGAGGAAGCAATGTCACTGATCCATCAGGGAATTAACCCGATTGCGTTTCCAGGATTGCGAATGTCTATTACAAGTGATGAATCAAAAGCGATTAACTTTGATGAGAAACCAAAGGTTATCATTTCTGCATCAGGTATGTGTGAAGCGGGACGTATTCGTCACCACTTAAAACATAATTTGTGGAGAAAAGATTCTACCATTTTATTTGTAGGTTTTCAGGTTCCGGGAACATTAGGTCACAGTCTTTTAAATGGAGCGAAAGATGTAAAACTTTTTGGTGAAGAAGTAGAGGTACGTGCTACGATTTTGAATCTTCGAGGTTTGAGTGGTCATGCTGACAAGAATAAACTGACAGAGTGGATTAGTCATTTTAAGGAGAAACCTAAGAAAGTATTTGTAGTGCATGGAGATGATATGGTGGCGGAAAGTTTTGCAAATCATTTGAAAGGTTTGAATTTTGATGCCTATGCACCATATAGTGGAGACGGTTTTGATTTACTGACGGGTGAGCGAGTACTGACAGGTAGTCGTGCATTAGTAGAAAAGAAAGCTGTTAAAGTTAAGAATACTGTTTTCGCAAGATTACTTGCCGCAGGAGAACGTTTACTTACTGTTATTCGTAAGTGTGAAGGTATGGCAAATAAGGACTTGGCGAAGTTTGCAGACCAGATTAATTCATTGAGTGATAAGTGGGAACGTTAATAAGAAAAGGGAAGATGGTAGAAAGATACAATGAAGATAAATAGGAATCAATTGCTTTCTGTATTATCGGAGGCATTGGATAGTGTAGAGAAAGAGGTTTTAGGGGTAACAGATCACCATGCCAAGAGAGTGGCTTGGATGTGTATTCAAATGGGCAGACATGCAGGGATGACAGAAGAGGAGATTTCTGAGTTGGCAGTAGCAGCATTGCTTCATGATAATGCATTGAATGAGTATAAGCAGGACTATGAAAATGGAAGATTACGATTTGGTGCTAGTGGTAAGAAGCATTGCATAGCAGGTGAAGAGAACTTAAAACTTATTTTGAAAGAAGAAAAGCAGTTGAGAAATTTTGTTTTATATCACCATGAATGTGCAGACGGAAGTGGAGCTTTTGGTAAGACGGCAGAGGAAGTCTCGTTAGGAGCACAGTTAGTACATATTGCTGACGAGGTAGATTTACAATTTGCTATTGGGCAGTCCGATGAGGCTGCTTTAGATAGAATACAGTCTTATGTGAAGGAAGCGGAGGGGAGATTGTTTTCAAAGCAGGTAGTAGAAATGTTTTTGGAAATTTTGACTCCGGAGCTATTTGAAGTATTGTCAGATGAAAGGATTGAAAAGCTGACATTAGAATATGAACCGATATTCATGGAAACGAATCGTGGATTGGCAGAATTATTCGCAAGAATTATCGATTATAAATCGCCATTTACAAAAGTTCATTCAATAGGAGTTGCCGAAAAAGCAGAGCATTTGGCAAATTGCTTAGGGTATGAAAAGGAACATGCTGATAAAGTATACATGGCGGGTGCATTGCATGATATAGGGAAACTGCTGGTAGATATAGAAGTACTAGAAAAACCAGGACGCTTGGACGAGGCAGAGTATAAGCATATTCAAAGTCATGCTTATGAGACCTATCGCTTACTATCAAAAATAGAAGGTTTTGAGGAGATAAGAGATTGGGCTTCTTATCACCATGAAAAGCTGAATGGGAAGGGATATCCATTTGGTTTGACTGCGACGGAAATGAGTGAGGAGGCTAAGATTTTGGCTTGTGTTGATATTTATCAGGCATTAACAGAGGATCGACCTTATAAAGTAGGAATGTCTCATAAAAAGGCAATTGGAATCTTGGATGAACTAGTTGAGAAAGAAGAGCTTGATAGGGAAATCGTAGACAGGATAGACAAAGAATATGACGATGGTGATTCTGATGTAATAATGGAACGATTAGCATTATTCCAGTGTTCGGTATGTGGATATGTATACGAAGGAGATGTAGTACCTTATGAATACCAATGTCCGGTATGTGGTCAGATGGGACATGAATTTGTACGAATAAAGTAAAAGGAATGTTGCAAAATTAATTATTTGCTACAATAAACTTTCGTTTAGAGATATCTTAAAATACGCACCGACCTCAGGATTATCTCGTTCGAAAACTATAAAAAGTGCGAATATTTTAAAACAGTAAATTTAGTTGTGTTAGAAAAAAGTTTAGAAATTCTTTTCGCAGAATGCCGGAATAACGTTTCGTGTCCGCTAACGCGTTGGACAAACGAAAAAAATGTCTGCATAGAAAAGACGGTGCCTGTTGTAGATTCCTAAGATTCTCTAACAGGCTGATTTGACAAAGTCGTTATGTACTTCGCGACGTCAAACTCAAAGGGAGCTTAGTTCATAGGTATTGAATCATTCAATATCTGTGACTAAGC
>JAFYVJ010000013.1 GCA_017549185.1 Roseburia sp.
GCGTTAATTTGTGAAAGTCTATGACTTTCCTATAGAATAAAAGCACTACGTGCAAACGATGCGCAGCTACGCGCGCGGAACAAAAGCTGTGCTATATCAGTAAATGAGGTCGCGAGAGTGTGCGAAGCACACTTTTGTTCTAACCTTTTATTTAGAAAGGGATTTTTTCATATCTATTAATCCATTGATATAAGCAATCGCTAAGTCCCGTTGGTTCTTATCTAAAAGAGACCATTTCGTAAGCAATACACTATCTATATTTGTGGCATTTTTTTTGCTTGGAACGCGGATATCAGATAGTCCTAAAATATAGTCGCAACTGGCGTTAAAGATTTGAGACAGTTTCAAAAGAGACGCAACGCTAGGATAATGCTTACCACTTTCGTAAGCACTGACGGTTTCCTGAGATACTTCTAATTCGATTGATAAGCGCACCTGAGTCATGTGCGCTTCTTCACGCAATTCTCTGATTCTATTATTCATGATATTCTCCAAACATATTTTTATATTCACAGTATAGGTTTAAGTTGTAAGTGATAGAGGTTATTGTTATAATTATTACAAGTTAAACTTGTAATAATACCTATTTTTGCTTTGAAAAGGTCTATTTTTGTTGCTGACATGGTAATAGAAAGTAAAGAGAAATATAATTGCAAGTAAAATACTGTAGGAGGAGAAATGCTATGAAAGCTATGTGGAAAAAGTATGCGGTTGGTAAACGACTTGTAGCACTGTGTTTATTCTTTACGATGTTATTTGATACAGTTGCGGTAAGTGCAACCACAACCAGTGAGGCAAATCATCTGCAAACGGAGGTCGTTGAAATAGTCGAAGAAACAGAGGGTACGGAAACTGAGGCTATCGAGATGGAAATTGGCACTGTAGAGATGGAATCTGCAGAAACAGAAATAGAGACTGAAAATCCGGAAACCGAGCTGGAGGAGCCGGAAACGGAGGAGGCTGAGATTAAAGAGCCAAAAGACGAACCTGTCACGGAAGAAGTTGAGCCGGAGGAAACGAAAAATATTGTAGAAGTTATAGAAATAAAAACTTCTACAGGTGAAGGCGTTACACGTATTCAGTGGTTACAGGAACTGACCACGGCATATGATATGTATGTAGCAGAAGAAAATTATCCGGATGATTATTTTTCGGATATTGATACTAGTTATGAATATTATTATGATGTGATGCTTGCTACAGAATTTGGTTTAGTGGATGTAGAAGCAGGAGATGCGTTTTTGCCGGATGATCCGGCTACCAGAGAATTTGTAGCATATTCACTTAATGTTTGTATGGGATATACATTAGAAAATGCTACCTATACATTCGCAGAAGCAGAAACAGTAAAATATCCGGAAGATATTCAGATTGCAATTAATAATGAGTGGTTTGAATTGGTGGATGGTGCGTTTTTACCGGAAACACAGATAACTGTAGAAGAAAAAGATCGTTTGAGTGCAATTGCAAAGGCAGATGCATTGGAACGAGTAATTGATGTAACACATGAAAATAGCTATGAATTACAAAGTGACGTGATTGTTATTCCTGATAATGTAGAGATTGAGTGGGTGGATGATGATATTTATACATTGTCAGAAGTAGTAGATACCTTTGAAGTGGGAGATAAAGTTGCTTTCGTATCAGGCGATTTCCCGATTGTAAAAAAAGTAGTAAATATCACCATTGTGGATGAAATGATGACACTCGCAACAGAAAACGTAGATATGGAAGATGCATTTGTATCTATCGATTATGAAGGTGTCATGAGTGGTGATTTGACAGAGGTACAAGCATATAGTGAGGATATAGAGCTTGTATATATCGTAGGTGGTACGGAAGAAAAACAATTTGAAGATGGTATCAAGTATTATAGTGCGGATGGGCTTTCAAATGAAGACATATCTGCGGTAGTGGTAACGAAGTCCTATGGGATATCTGCCAGCATTGCGAAAGAATTTGATCTGGCACCGGGTACAATGGCTAAGATTTCGTGCACGATCAGTGATGCGGATGCAGATTATAAATTAAACACAGATTCGCCATATATTAATTTTAATTGTAAGGTGACATTTGGTTGTAACGTCAGCATGGATGTCTTAAAAGCAATTGCAGCACCGGATAATATTGTATTGGTGAAAGTTCCAATTGCGTATGTTGGACATATTAAATTGTCATTAAGATTGTCGGCATCTGGCGAAGCTACGGTAAGTTTTGTGGAAAATGTCAGCATGGGAGTGAAGTACTCAAAAGAGAGTGGACTCCAAATGACACGAACTTTTCAAAAACAGGCATTTACGATTCAGGCAAGAGCTGAAGCAAAAGTAGGGGTAAGAGTATCTGCCGGATTTGACGTAGTTGTTTTAAGTGGAGAGGTTTATGGAGAAGTCGGAGCAAGGGCGTTTATAGACGTTGCACAATACTCCGATGGTAGCTTGCCGCGTAATTGTACACACGTAGAGGCATATTTATATGCAACGGTTGGATGTAGTGTGAAGTTAGATATCATTGTTTATAAGAAGTCCTTTAATAAAGACTGTGAGATTATTAATGCAAGCAATAGCCCGGTAAAAGTGGCATTCCATTATGAAGATGGAAAGGCAGTAGGGATTTGTACGAGAGAGTTAAATGGTAGTGCAGGTGGCTCCGGAAGCGGTAAGAAGTATAATTATTATACACCGGCGGATTCACAGTACGGGTACAATGGAGCAAGTTCGGGTATAGATTCTAGTGGTAATGAATATACGATTTTTAATTATGAACTGGATGAAGAAGGAAATGCAACCATAACCGGTTACAATGGAAATGTGTCGGCATTGAGTATTCCGGAAACATTGGATGGATATACCGTTGTGGGGATTGGAAGTAGTGTATTCAGCGGAAATACAAGATTAAGAGTGGTAGTAATACCGGATAGTGTAACGGAGATAGGAGCTTATGCATTTTACAATTGTAGTAATCTGAGCAATTTAAAGCTGTCAACTAATTTGGTAAGTTTTGGAAGTGGGGCATTTGAAAACTGTGATGGATTGACGCAGGTACATATACCAAAGAGTTTGGACGAGGCTGGTAGCTATGGAGCGTTTAGGAATTGTGATAATTTAAAGACAGTAACCTTTGAAGAAGGAGTAAAAGAAGTATCCAATAATTTGTTTGATGATTGTACAGGCTTGGAAGAAATTGTATTGCCGGATACAATAACGATAGTAGAGGGA
>JAFYVJ010000014.1 GCA_017549185.1 Roseburia sp.
CCAGAGACCGTTGATAATGGTATAGTCGAGGAAACTGATAGTACATTAGAAATGGATGATATCCCAGAGACCGTTGATAATGGTATAGTCGAGGAAACTGATAGTACATTAGAAATGGATGATATCCCAGAGACTGTTGATAATGGTATAGTCGAGGAAACTGATAGTACATCAGAGATGGATAATATCCCAGAGACTGTTGATAATGGTATAGTCGAGGAAACTGATAGTACATCAGAGATGGATAATATCCCAGAGATCATCGATGATGCTGTAGTCGAGGAAACTGATAGTACATCAGAGATGGATAATGTACCAGAGACCATCGATAATAGGTTAGAAGATACATATGAACATGATTATGAGACATATGGTGAGAATCTGGATGAACAAGAATTAAATAATAACATAGTATCTGAGATAGAGCAGGACCCAGTTAATTATGAAGAACTTAATAGTGAAGTGATAGAACCTAATGAAAAAGATGTACAGGAAGAAATAGGTACGTCACTTGAAGAAATAATGAATGATACTGAAATATCAGAAACACTAGAAAATCCTAATGAGAATCTAGATGAGAAAAATGTAGATACAACGATATCTGATTGGATGGATGAAGTTGATATTTCCAATGAAGAAGTATCGGATGAGGGAATTAGAGAACTTGAAGTAGAAACTTCTGAAGTACAGTATCAAATAGAACATAATACAGATTTTCAAAATTCATTATTGGAAAGCAGACCAGATTTGGCAGATATGTTTGAGGCTGGAGAATTTTATGAACAAGGAAATAATGAATTTGGATATGAAGGCACTTGTGGAGAAACAACGCTGGCAAATACACTTAATCGTTTGTTAGAAACAAATGAATTTACAGAAAATGATGTGTTACGTGTTGCGATTGATAATAATCTATGTGAAATAGACCCATTTGATCCTGCAAATAGTGGTGGAACTAGTACAGAACAATATATGGAACTGTATAATGAGATGAATCAACGTACAGGAAATCAATTAGATGTAAAAGCGTTTGATTATGAAAATGCGTTAGGTATTGAAGATATGGCTTCCCGGTTGGAGGAAGGAAGTATATTAAATATTGCTGTTGATTCTAATGTATTGTGGGATCAGCCAAGAGATTTGTTGGAAGGAGCTCACTATAGTGACCATTGGATTAGTGTGACAGGTGTGGAAAGAGATTTGAATGGAAATATAGAAGGATTCAAAATTGTCGACTCAGGAGGTGGCGAAAGTTATTTAAATCTAGACAAGTTTGAGAGATGTTATTATGGAGAAACAGATAGTCCGGTAATAGACCCTACTTGTATTGTTGTTTCAAAGAAAGGAAAATAATTATGGGTGAATTAATAAGCAGCCAAAAAATTATTGAAAATATGAAAGGAAAAGTTTTAGGAGGTGCAAAAGTTCCTCACAGTTGCTCTTTTCCGGTAATAAGAAAAGTAAATGAAGAATTTAAATTAGCTTTTTTTGTTCAGTTGGTTAATAAAGAACAAGTAAAAAATAATCTTATTCAGCGGCCCGTATATTGGTGTTATGTTGATTTGGAAACAGGAGAAAACTTTGTTCAAAATAATTGTAAAGAATTAGAGTTTTGTTCTGCACCATATGATAGGCTTTATAAAAAAGGGATATCAGAGCAAATTGCCCAGAAAGAGGATGTTGCTAGTTTATATTTACAATTGGATAAGATACGAGAACATTATGTGAATGATGGTATTTTTGATGCATTTGCATATAAAAATTATTTAACAGATTTATTCAAGTTGTTGCCGTCAGGCCAAATCAACTTTTATAAAGAATTATCAAAATTAGTATAATTTATAGTAAAGGAGGAGAATTATGACCCAGGAAGAATACGAACGCGAGCAACGGGAAATAGAGCATTTGATTAATGAAATTAATCGTTTGGTTGCTGAAAATAATAACTTGGTAGCAGAGATAAATTGTGCTTTAGATAACATAAGTATTTTACAAAATAATATAGTTACTTTGCATAATAATTTGGAGCCAAAGGTTAGAAGCGTTTCAGGAGATGTAGAAATCAATAGTAATCAGACTAGCGAGGTTAGTCAGGCGATTGAAGAAATGTCTACACAATATTTTACATTCAAGGCATTGTCTACAGCGTCAAAGAATGTAACACAGTATACGGATGAGTATTACACAAGATTTTCATATTATAATAATCTTAGAAGAATTACACTTGGTTATGTAATTGGATTAGATTCTAATTTTGTATCCAGTGAGAATATGAGAAAAATTGTAGAGAAGGCATACTTACAGAATACAGAATATTGGTTAGCATATGCAACTATGGCAATGATGCTTTGGGCTAGTGATGAAAAAGAAGCGGCTCAGCGAGCATTAGATAAAGCAATGTTTATTGAACCACAAAAAGCATCATTATATTTTATGTTAATTAATTTGAGATTTGCTCGTAATGAAACCGCACAAAATTGGTTTATTAATTATATGGAGCGAGTGAATCCATCTGATTTGGGAGAAGAATGGCAATATTTGCTGCAAACATATCTTGCCGGAGCATTTGGTGTTGACGAAGCATTTCAGGCTGAGGTTAGTAAGTATTTGAAAAAATTGACTATTCAGTCAGAAGCGACAACTGCAGATTTTAGCAAACGATTTGTAGATCGAGCTTTTAAATATGCAGATACTTATTTACATCAGACAAAATCAGCATTTGCACATTTGAAAGGAACTTGTGTTGATTATAATGAGTTAATCCAGATGCTTTCCAATGCTGAAAAAAATGCAATACTCGCAAAATATTATGATGATTTATATCATGAAGAAGATGAGCAGGGAGAAGATATTTATCAGCGAGTTGAAAATGTTTTATATTCATTGGTTAATGATTATGATGACTCAGAACTTGAGGTTGTTAAAAAAATTAAGTTGAATGAGTATATTATTGCGGCACAAGGAAATCAGGCTGTTGCACAGAAGAAATTTGAGAATGAATTTGGCAAACAGAAGAACAAAAACTTTGCAGATTTATTAACAGATTGGGCATTTGTTGAAGATAGCAGAATTACACCACTTAGTGTACGAAAGTTTGCTATTTCATGTATGCAAGAGTGGATGTTTAAAGGATACGAAAAATTTGCACAGTCATACAAAGATAAAGAAAAAAATGCATATTCTTTTAATGTTGATGGGTGCAATGTTACATGTACAGAGAATGACTTTGCACAGGGAAAAGAGACAATTGAAAAATTCTATGAAAAGAATAAATGGAAAAATGTATTAGCAGATAAGTTTATAAAAATTTATGGTTTGATTACAATAGTAGGTCTGCTTATTCTTATAATTATGGGAGTTCAATTAACAAAGGGAACATTTTCACCGGTTGCATTAACAGCAGGAATTTTATTAGTATTGTTGGGTGTATTTTTATTATGGCGCCAGACAGTGGCTATGTTAGAACAGTTGAAAGAACGACAGAGATTAAGTATACAGAGATTGCAACATGCATTGGATGAACTAGGACAATGGAGAGATCTCTATAAGACTGAGGATTCAAAATTAGTTGATTTGCAAGCTGCATTAAAACAGTTTGGAAATATTGTGGAATAGGAGGAATGATTAATGTCAGAAGTTTCATATGCTATTCAAAATTTGAATAGTACTATAAATCAATTTGAATCAAATGTTGATGTACATGTTAATAATATTAGACAGTCAAGCATCAATGTTGAAGATGCAACAAAAGAAATTTATAATCAGATTTCCAAGTTTCGTGAGGATATGGAGCATGGCGAACAGAGCCAGTTAGCACACGAAAATATTATACGTATTGATCAAATTATTAAAGAACAGTTTAGTAGTTATGAAACGATCAGAAGAACTGTTATGGGCGTTGTGCGAGATTTTGATATTAATCTTGTACGTAATAGTACAATACAGGAATTATCAGAAGAATTGTGGATGACAAGTTCACGATATTGGTTAGCATATGCATTAATAGGAATTACCGCTTGGGTTAATAATTATCCGGATGTTGCTAAAAATGCATTGGCTGAATGTGGAAGAAAGGATGCAATAAAAGCAACATTATTCTTCTGTTTGTTGAATTTACGATTTGATAGAACAGATGTGGCAAAATGTTGGTTTTATGAGTATTTAAAAACTTTGGATCCAACAATGTTGCAACAGGAATCGGCTGTAATGTTACATGCATTTTTGGATGGCATTTTTGGTAAAGACAGAGAACTTGAACAATCAGTAGTGGATGTTATTGATCAGTGGATTTCAATCATCAATGATGATGTAGTAATTTGTGAACAATTAATAACAAATTATGAAACATATTTAAAGAATATTAATCCGGGTAAAACTTTCGATTATGCATCAATTCTTAAATATTGTACAAATTCAGCAGAATTATCTAAATCATATTTAGAAGTATCAAAATACGATATTGTTCTTGCATTATTAAAAGAATTAGATGTCGATGCAGTAGAACAGAATGATAATAATTATAAGGAACGTGTAGATGCTGTTCTTATCAATCTTATTTCTAATTATGATGAAGAAGAAAGAGAATTACGTAATGAACAAGAATACTTTAATTTAATTGTTAAAAATGAAGGTGTTGTTGAAAAAGCGGAAGCTCAATATCAAGCTGAGATGGAATTGCAGAATGAGCATTTTAACATTGGTAAGCAAATGATTAGTTGGGCAATTTATGATGAAACAGCAAATTCACGTGTTAGAAAGTTTGCTTTCCAAAATACGAAAGAATGGTTTAAGAGTGCATTAGATAAATTTGCTATTCAGATGGAACGGGCGTTCCCTATAGAATATTTCCTTGCAATTGATACTTGGTCTGGAGTAAGTAATGGTACTGATCAGGCAGAGTTGACAGAGAATATGAGAAATTATTATCAAACTAATAAATTTCAAAATATGTTTGTTAATACATTAAATATTGCTGCTGCAATAGTAATTGTAGCTTCACTTGCATTGGCATTTGTAACACCATATTCTTTAGTTGCGACAGTTGCTGCTGGTATATTTTTAGGATATAGATGCTTTAAAGCGATTAAAGAATATCCAAAGAGAGTGGAAGCTGCTATTAACGCATTACAACAGACACTTGCAGAGATTAGCGAATTTAGACAATATTTTGAAGATAATAGTAAAAAGAAAGACGAAATATTGTCAGCAACAGAATTTATATAAGAACATATTAAAAATTTATACAAAAAAAGATAAGGAGTTTAATTATGGCTGAAGAAAACAAAAACTATAACGAGGAAATGGATTTTGAGCAAATGATGGAACAGAGAATGCAGGCTAATTTTTCAAGTGCCAACAAAGCAACATCCGATGCATCGAATGAAAGACTTAAAGAAATGAATAAAAAATTGCCTTCATGGAGTCTCGAACCTCCATATAGTTTTATTAGATAATGGATATAGGGATGACAATACCTAATACATACCAACAATGGATTAGTTGTTTTGAGTTTTTAAGCAAGCGAACAGTATCTGATGAATACATAGAGATGTTAAAAGCGGGATCGTGTCCAGGAATTAACAATGTGATTGCTCAGTTTCTGGCACGATTACAAGAAACTGTTAATAATATGCTCAATCGCAGTACTAGGAGCTGCACAAAACTACTAAATGAATCTCTAGAAGAAGGAGATTTCAGTAATATTGAAGTGATTTTAAGAAGACATTATAAAGAAATGATGAGGTGTCGTTTTTACTTAAACATTTCATTTATTCCAGATGAGTATGTTAGTGAATTGGATAATACAACTGTTTCGGAAATTAGAAGATATTGGAAAACAATGAAAAAATATTTTGTCGATTTGACTGAAGAAACGGGTAATTCTGATTTGTACGATATGGTGTATTTCATTGATAGATTAGTAACTAAGGACAAATAGAATAATGGGAAATTATAATTCTACAAAGCAAGAGATTAAAAATCATTTATTTGCCAGAGTACCGCTGATTGTAATTCGTTCATCTGAAAGAGAAAGAATTGAACGAATGATGAGAGAAGTAGCATCTGAGATGAAAATTAAAATTTGTTATTATACAGATGTGAAGCAAGTTGTTGCATTGGGGGCAAGTAGTGATGCGTCGAAAAATGTTGATAGGGATCCTCTTACATATGCTCAAGAGATGTTTCGAAAGAATCGAGGATCAACATTTGTAATCGGTGATGTAAGACGCATAAGCGATGAGAATGCGTTTAGTAGGGAAATTTTAGATACACTTTATCTGGCAATGGAGACTGCTGGTACAATGGTTCTGGTTACCCCTGATTATGTGTGGAATAGATTGGCACAATTTGGTTTGTTGACTGTTTTGGATTATCCGGATATTGATGAAAGAGAGATGCAGATACGTAAATTTATTGCTAGTTATTCTTCAAAATATCCAATCGAATGGGATCAATCAATAGTTCACAAAGCAGCAATGATTCTTAGAGGGTTTACAGAGGTACAAATTGATAATGTATTAATTTCTGTACTAGTGGCTAATAAAGGTCTAACAAATCGAAATATATTGGATTTGACAGCTCAGAAAAGTAGATTATATGCAGCGGTTCCATGTGTTGAAGAAGTAATTGTAAGAGCGGATATGGATGTCTCTGGATTAGAGAATTTACGTAATTGGGTAAAAGAAAGAAAAAGACTCTTTTTTATTTCAGACGATATTTTGGACGATTATGGATTAACTGCTCCTAAAGGTATTTTGTTGGCAGGTATTCCGGGATGTGGAAAGTCATATTCGGCAAAGATGATAGCTTCTGAATGGGAATTACCGTTGTTTAGATTCGATATAGGTGCAATATATGATAAGTGGATGGGTGAGAGCGAAAGAAAAATGAATGCGGCACTTACATTTATTGATAATATGGCACCATGTGTAGTGTGGATAGATGAAATAGAAAAAGCATTGTCGGTTTCAGATTCGAGTAATGATACTGGCAAGAGGGTTTTGGGACAGTTTTTATACTGGCTGCAAGAATCTTCTAGCAGAGTGTTTTTAGTTGCGACAGCTAACGACATTTCTGCTCTTCCAGCAGAATTGTTTAGAAAAGGTCGTTTTTCAGAAATATTTTTTATTGATTTACCAAATTACACAGAAAGAAAAGATAGTATAGAGCAATATATGTATAGGTGTTTGAGAAAACGCTTAACAGAGTTAGAGTTGGAAGTACTTACAAAAATGTCAGAAGGATTTTCGTATGCAGATATAGAAAGTGTGATTAAAGAAGCTGCACAATATGCTATATTGCATCCGGAAGAGAAAATGAATTTTGAGGATATACAAAGATACTTTAGTAATAATATTCCTTTTGCAAGTACAAACCCAGAAGCTGTGAAAACATTAAGAGATTGGGGAAAGAAACGTGCAGTGTCTGCCTCGGTTGAATAGGCAAATGAAGGGAGTTGAAAGATAATGAGTGACGTTAGTGCTTTACGAGCTCGACTTTCGCAAGAACAGGCTAGAAATAGTGAACTTCGTGGTTGTTTGGCGGAGTTGGGAAGAGGCGTATCAGCAGCGCATCGAGAGATGTCAAATTATGAGAATAAAGTGCAACAAACTTTAAATGAAAGTAATAATAGAATTAGAACCTCACATGAAAATATTATTCAAGCCCATGAAATACAATTAGAGATTGATAAATTATATGTGTGTTTTAAAAACATGGAGTTAGCAAATAAGAAAATTCGTGCTTGCAATAATAAAAAGTATTATGAGTTTGCAAACTATACTACGGTGAGAAAAATTGTACAGGGTATGCTTGATAATTTGAATTTAAATATGATTTCAGATTCGATTATATATAAAGCTATCGAGAAAGAGCATTTAAAGACACCAGATTATTGGCTTACAGCTGTATTATTAAGTATTATGGCATGGAAAAATGACGATAAAGCGTTAGGAGAACGTGCCACAGAAATTGCCATTAATTTAGATAAAAAGAATAGTTCCATTTTTTATATGTTATTTAACATTAGAATGGGGCGAGAAGAAGCCGCATTAAAATGGTTTATGGTATATCAGGAATGCGAATTAAAAGGTAGTGATCAAAAGACATTTTTGATGTTATTTTCACTACTTAGTAAAACATTACATGATAATGTAGAAGATAAAATTAAGTTTGAAGTTATTGATTTTATAAATCGCGTAATTGCAATGAATGCACAGGCGGAAGGCTTTGACGAACAGACAATAGTAGATAACATTGAGTATTATTTAAAGAGAATGAAAGGCGATGATAAGCTTGAAACAAAAATGTTAAAGCGTTGTATTGTTGATTATTCTGAGATGGCAGATATTGTTGTTTCTGCTGAAAATAATATTAATATTTTGCAGTTCATATTAGATGTTTCCAATGTAAGTGAATTAGAAAAGAATGCATATCTTGATCAGTTTATTAATGATGAGATTGCAAAACCAAATAATATGGAAATTTCTGTTTATGATGAAATTGAATACAATGAGTTGGTTATTTATTGTAATGGAAATATGCAAAAAACAGAAGAAATCTATAGTGAGCGTCAGAAGAAACGTAAAGAAAGTTTGAATCTTATTTCAGAGATGATTGACTGGATTTATTGTAAAAATGCTGGTGAAGAAGTCAATGGACAGGTGAGAAAGAATATGTTTACATTGACAGCAGAATTGCAGCGAAAAGCAGTAGATCAATATGTGGAACATTATAGAAATAGGAAAAAAGATGTTCATTCAGCAGAAATAGGTGATTATTCTACTGAAATTAATTTTAATGATAAAGCCGGAGAAATGCGAAAAGTAACAAACTATTATGAAAATGATAGAGATGAGAAATTAAGTCAGATAAAATATGTTATATCCATTATAGGTGGAATAGTCTGTGCGTTAGGTATAGGATTGACAGTATATACAATGAATCCTGCCTGTTTGATGGTTTCAGGCGCAGGTATTGCCATGATTGTATATAATATCATTTCAAATAATATGCAGAAAAAACATATTCACGAGACTTGTCAATTAAATATTAAAAATAAGAGTGAAATGATCGAAACTTTATTTGCAGAATATGATGTTTATAAAAATACCTTAATGGAATATGATTCTTACTATGATAAAATCTTATCTGCATTCAATCAGTTTTAGTGTGAAAGATTTGCATTAATGATTGAAATAGTTATTTGAAACACAAAGGAGGAAGAGACATGGGGTTATTTGATTTATTTGCTGGAAAAAGTGAACCTCAGATTCCATTGAAAGAATATTTGGATGGTTGTAATTATACAAATTCGTTTATAAGAGCAGCTAAAAGTGTTTTTGATGTTTCGTGGGATTATACTAAAGGACTTCCGAAAGTTAGTACAACAGCAAAAGGCAAAGACTGTTTATATCATTTTGTTTTTTCAAATGGTGATAAGTTGGAAAAAATGTATAAAAATGAGATCGTAGATGGATTTTATCTCTTGGAAAGAGCGTGTGAATGTGGTTCCTCATTAGCAGCACTATATTTGGCAGTGTTGTATCAGCATGGAGTTGGGAGACCCGTAAATGGTCCGCAGGATATTGAGGCGAATTTGCAGAAAGCCATGAAGTATTATGACAAAGCGACAGAGTTGGGGGAAGATCAGGCTCGTTTGGTGGGGGTATTTATTACGTTTATGCAAACAGCGACTAACTTTAATGAGATGGCAGGACGTGAGGAAGCATTGATCATGAGTGCAGCATTTGCGGCATCATATTTTAAGGGGTCTTTATATGACATGGTAGAGACACAGGGATATCTAAAACCTGAAGATAAAGAAAATATACAATGGCTGGTTAGTTTGGTAGTATGTTGGTATGCATCTCAGGGTTATCCGCTTTGCTTAGCGTTTGTTGCAAATATGTTATATCATTATGATGCGGAAAAAGGATATATTAAAATGGGAGTTTTTTATGATAGATTTACATATATGGTTTCGCGTAAGGATGAGGCAAAGAGGATAGTAGAAACTTATTTGCAACCGAAGATAAAGGCGGGAGATAAGCATGCAATAGCAGCATGGAATTTCTTTGGATGGGTGTCTAATGATTAAAAAGCTACTTTACTACAAAAGAATTAAAAATTACACGAGTATATTTGGAAAAACTATAGGAGTTAGGAACTTAAATGGAAATGTTAAAGAATAATGGAGTAGAAAACTTTCGTGGAGGTTTTTCAGGGTCATTATCTGAAGAACAGGAAATTTTAAATGAATTAAATAAGTACAGTGAGAAAAATCAAGTTGTGGCTATGATATTGTGTATCGTATTTGCAGGAGCACAGTACTATTATGTCGGCAGAATTGGTAAGGGATTATTGTATACATTTACAGGAGGATTTTTTTTGATAGGTACTTTTCTTGATTTTTTTGTAATTGCATCAGGAAACTTTAAAGATGCACAGGGGCGGTATTTAAATATGCCGAAAAGAGAAGGGTTACTATTAAAACTACGAGGAGTACGATAAAAGGGGAATCTCCATTGACGAAGTATGAGTGTGAAAGAATGGGATATACGGAGAGGATGAATTGTGATTGAATTTTTCTAAGATTGTAAATAGAAAAAGAAACAAGTGGAAATGTAATAATAGAAGAAAACGGTTTTTAGTTACACTGGTTGTTCCGGCTTTCATCGTAATTATTATTTTTAATATTATACCGGGAATAACATATCTGCCGGCTGTTTTTTTAAATTGGACACCACCTCAATCGCTTTGGGATGCAAAATGGGTCGGATTAGATTGGTTCAAAAAGATATTGAACTATTATAATTTACCGGAATTGATTCGTAATAGTGTAATTTTAGGGCTTTGGGATATTGCATTGTTACCCATACCGTTAATTTTAGCAATTTCCTGTCAGTATTGTGGTTCGCCGGGAATGAAAAAAATGATAGATATACTTTCATTGATTCCGGTATTTATCCCTACAGTGATTGTAGTTGCAGTAACGCAGAAAATTTTGAGTTATGAAGGTTTGTTAAATCAAGCTATGGGCTTATTCGGAATTGCAGCCGAAAATCATCTGTTAAATGGGCATTTGTTTTACGCGTATTTTTCTATTTCTGCACTTTGGTCAGGAATGGGGTTCTCATGTCTTGTATATAGAGCTTGCCTGACCGTAAGTAATAGTGAATTGCATGAAGCTGCAAAGATGGATGGAGCCGGATTGTTCAAAAGAATCTGGTATATTGATTTACCTTTGTGTCGTCCGGCTTTTTTAGTTAATCTGATATTTCAAATAGGTGGAATATTGAATACCAATACAGAAAGGGCATTGCTTTTTAAAAATACAGCCAATAGTGCATATTCTACAACGTTAGATCTTTATGCATATGAGTTGACTTTTAAGTCTTCACTGATGCCTGCATATTCGAAAGCGATGGCACTTTCTGTTATGCTGATGATTGTTAATTTTTTGTTGTTGATGTTAGCACGAAAAGCTGCAAGGAAAGTGGAGGATATTTATGCATAGGGAAAAGGTTTTAAAAATCAAAACAAGTCCCGGAGATTGTATCACAGAAATAATATGCAAGATCATTTGTCTTTTCTTTTTTCTTTTTTTTGCAGTACCGATAGTGTATGTGTTGATTTCATCAGTGTATAGTATGGGGAAGTGGTCGTTAGAAGGATATATACTTTTATTAAAAAATGGTCAGATGCTTTCAGGTTTAAAAAATTCTGTTTTATTGACTGTTATTGGAACATTGTATTCATTGATATTGGAGATTCCGGTAGCTTATGTAACATCAAAAAAAGAGTTTGGATGGTTGGCTAATTTTTTTTATTATTTAAGTTTGTTTGGAATTGCATTATTGCCATTATATTTATTGCTAAAAAAAATGAATTTACTCAATAACCTTTGGGGGATCATTCTGCCAGGCGGTATGTCTGTATATTATATGCAACAGTTGCGGGCACGTATGCTTATTCAGGTGGCGGAATTGGAAGATGCGGCATTTTTGGATGGTTGCGGACCAGTTCGTTATCTGCTTCAAATTTGTATCCCGGTTATGGGACCTACCATTGGTGTAATAGGCTTTTTTCATGCATGTGGTTATTGGGGGAATACATTATTGGCTAAGACAATTCTTACGGATGAAAGTAAATTCCCACTAACATTAGTTTTGAATCAAATTATGATTCAAAATCAAACGTCTTCTGTATTAGGAAGTACAGAAGCAGTTACATCTATTACAACACTATGTATGGCTGAGTTTGGTATGTGCGTAATTTCAGCTTTGCCCATGGTTGTTTTATTTATGTTAATCAAACGTTATATAAAACCAGTTGAAAATGCAGGTGGTTTTATAATGTGAAAAATTGTATGAATGAAAGAAATATACATTTTGAATCAATAAGTTGCAATAAAATGTTACGGATAGGAGAAAAGATGAAAAAGAAGATAGTATTTTTATTATTAACGTGACTTTGTGCAAGTTTAACAGGATGTTCTGCAAAAGATGAACCAGAGGAAAAGGTATCTGAACTTAATGTGTGGGCGATTGAAAGTTCACAGATCACAGATTATAGTACGAATGCTCAGTCTTTATGGATGGAAGAACAGACCGGGGTTGCTGTAAATTACTTAGCAGTTCCGGCACAAGGTTGGTATAATGCATTTCAGGCTTCTGTCATGGGGAATGAGGAAGTGGATATTTATTTATACCCATTTGATACAATGGAGGCAGAAATGCTTGGTTCTCAGATGGATTATATTATTCCATTAGAGGATTTGATTACACCGGAAAATACACCAAATATTTATAGTATTTTAGAAAAAAATCCTCAGTTGAAGGAACTTATTACAGCTCCGGATGGTCATATTTATACTTTGTTTGAGAATGATGTATATCAATTATCTGCATATACTCAGAAATTATGGGTGAACCGTCAATTTTTGGAAAAATATACGGATGAAACAGGTAATCAGTTACCGGCTACAACAGAGGAATTCGAACAGATGCTTGTATATTTCAATACCCATGATATGAATGGTGATGGACTGCAAAATGAGTTGCCTTATACCGGTATGTTGGGCGTTGAAGGTATTTATAATTTAGTAGGTTCTTTTATTCCAGCAAATAGTAACTCAAATGGATTTGGATGTTATAGAGATAACAGCGGTGAAATAGTATTTTCCTATATGCAGGAAGAATATAAAGAAGCATTGACATATATACAGGAATTATATCAAAAAGGTTTAATAAATCCTGATACTTTTACTATTAGTGCTGAGGAAAGATATTCTTTGACTAGCGGTGATAAAAATATTGTGCGAACAGGAGTTGTTTCGGCGGTTTCTGCTGAACAGGTGGTAAAACTTACAGGTGAAGAAAATTCTATGACCTATGATGATTACATTGCATTGCCGCCGTTAGAGGGACCGAAAGGTGTTCGTAGTATTATGTCTACGGGTGAAACGAGTATTTCATTGCGAAATGCCATTACCACGAAATGTCAGAATCCGGTAGCTGCCATCAAATGGCTGGATGCAGGGTATAGTGAGATTGCCCGCATGTATGCAGTATATGGTGGATTAGAAAATGTACATTGGACTTATACAGATGGCGAAAATATTAATGGTAAAGGAAAAGTAATCACAACAAAAATAAAAGATTCAGAAAACATTTGCTGGGGTGGACAGGGAATCGTATATAGTATCACAGAAGAAGATTACTTACTGATGGATGCTGCCCAAATTGCAACAAACAGTGATTTGGCAACCTATCGAGCAAATCTTGCCTATCGCCCATATATGGTAAAAAATGAATGGCCGGCTATTATTTGGGCTGGCAGTTATGCCAGTGAGGCTGAAGAATATTCCGAATTAAATGGTCTTATTAAAAAAACTGTTACGGAGTATTATACAGATGTGATATTAGGAAGAAAGAACTTAGAAAGTGACTGGGATTCCTACATAAATACATTAAAAGAGATAGGCATAAATCGTTTTGTTGAGTTAGTAGAATTATATAGTAGTGTAAGTAAATAGTAAATATCGTTTTTGGGATAAACAAGAATCCATTACTGTGATATTAAGAATAAATATACGGCAGAAGATAGGGGGCAGTTCCATTGATATTAGGATACATTGTTACATATGCATATATAATGTTGGTTTTATTTGCAGCAGTAGTTGCGGAAAAATTCCACTTATTAGGGCAAGAAGGTCGACGTAAGCTGGTTCATATAATGTTGGTGTTTACGTGGTTAATCATGATTCGATATTTTGAAGGTACGATTCATTTGGTTCTTATTCCTGCAACATTTGTAATTCTGAATCTGTTTTCATATTTCAGTGCGAAAAAAGAAACGGGTTCTTCGATTCCGGTTCTTTCCAGTATGGAGAGAGCCGGAGCAGAGGAAACACCTGGAACTGTCTACTATGCAATGAGTATTATGGTGGCCGGCAGTCTGACCTTGTTGAATGAAAGATGGATGATACCATGTGGCTTGGGATTGTTTTGTATGGCATTTGGCGATGGAATGGCGGGTGTAGTTGGAAAGAATACATCAGGTGTGTGGGCAAAACACATTACAAAAGAAAAAAGTATTGGCGGAAGTGTAGCTTGTTTTCTGTTTTCAGTGGCAGGCTGTGCGTTGTTATTGGTGTATTTGGGACAAGAAGTGTCAGTGGCTAAGTTAGTCATTCTTGGACTGGTATGTACGGTGATGGAACTTCCTGGACGAGGAATGGATAACATAACTGTTCCATTAGGCTGCATGGGAATTGCAGGAGTTTTATTTTAACCGCCAAGAAGGAGAGATTTGAAACATGACAATTAATTTTTTGGTGGGAGTAATTTTGGCAATTGGGATTGCTGTGCTGACAAGAATAAAAAAAGCATTGACTTGGGGAGCTGTTTGGATGGCAGGTGGGATGTTAATTTTTATCAGTTGTATGAGCGGTTGGGTAGAGTCTCTTTTTTTAGTTGGTATGTATCTCTCTGTGTTTGTAGTAGATGCAGTTTTAGGTGAAAAAATGGAATCTGCGACAAAAGATGTACATGAAAAAGGCGGAATTCGTAATTATAAACAGATACTTGCAAATGGAAGTGTGGGTTGCATATGTATTTTATTATATAAAATGAGAGGACAATCGGCGTTTCTTATGGCTTATTATGCTTCTATTTTCGAAGTAATGGCAGATAGTATTGCTTCGGATGTGGGGGTACTGTCTAAACATCCGCCGCGGGATATTTGCACTTGGAAAGTGGTTAAACGGGGAATATCCGGAGGAGTTTCCGTCTTGGGGTTGATGGCAAGTGCTATTGCCTGTGTAGTAGCAGGTATGGTTACCGGTCTGATATTGAAGTTTGGAATGAGGGAATTTCTTCTTATTATAATAGCACCTTATTTTGGTATGTTGGCAGATAGTGTGATAGGTTCACGTCTTCAGGTGAAGTATGTTTGTACTGTATGTGGAATGCCTACCGAGAAAAATAAACATTGTGGAATGCAAACGGTAATTTCTGGCGGATTTAAAAAAATAAGTAATAGTATGGTAAATTTTATCTGCACGGTGTTGGCGGCAGTAACAACCTGTCTGCTGGCATTTCTATAAGATAAGTTTAGGAAGGAACAAAAAATGTTTGGATATTTAGCAATGCACAACCATTTTCAGACATTTAAAATGCATCGATGTTATGCGAATTATTATTGTGGAACATGTTTTGGACTGGAATACAATTTTGGGCAACTTAGTCGTTTCCTTTTGAGTAATGATGTTTCTTTGCTGGGAATTTTGATGAAATGTCACAAAAATCCTTTGAGACAGCGTTATAATTGTTTTGGAAAATGCAAGGAGAAGCATTGTGTATTCCATGGGGGGAAATGGAATCAGATGGCAGCCATTAATTTGTTGCTTGTTAATGAGAAACTAAAGGATGATGTCAATGATGAACGTTCCTGGAAAGCTATTATTGGAAAAATTATACTGGGAAGACATATGCGTAAAGCGGAAAAACAGTATCCGGAAATGGCAAAGGCAATTGCACAGGGTTATGTAGAAATGTATAAATTAGAACGTGCAGGTAGTGGTGTGCGTCCGATAGAGGAATGTTTTGCGGACATGATGGTGAATACTCTGAAGGAAGTCCGTGCATTGGAGGAGTGGGAAATTTACTACATTCGTCATATTTCTAGATGGATTTATTACATTGATGCACTGGATGATTATGAAGAAGATTATAAAAAGAATAGATTCAACTCTTTAAAGAAGTTAGATGCACCGACTTTTTATGATTATACGCAGAAATATATGAAGACAATTGTTGAGGATTTGCAGTATATTTATCGAGACATGAACAAAATCATGGAATTGATGCCACAGAAAACGACAGAGGATGAATTACTTCGAACTTTAATTTGTAATGATATTCCACTTCGAACTGCACAAGTTTTGAAAGGGAAAAATTTGTTAAAATTAAAAATAGGAAGTGTTTGGGAAGGTTCGGATAGGAATTCATGAAACAAAAGACATTAATAATAGAAGAGTATGAGTGCAATAGACAGGAAATTGTAAAACGATTGATTGTTGATATGGTAAAAGAAAAGGATATCAATTTGACTATTCGTTTGCTATATGATGAAGTACAGTTGACCAAAGAATGTTTGAATAGTTTTGCGGACACTGTAAAGGCAGTGGGAAAAGAACATGAATTCTTGGTTAATATTACGATCGAAACATATCAGTGGAAAAATATAAAACATTTGCGTAAATGTTTGAATCAATATGCGATGAATATTGATTTGAAGGTTCAAGAGGGCATCAGAGTATCAGAAGTAAAAAAATACACTAAAAAGATATTATTAGATAAAGTTATATTGCCTTGCAGGGATTATCAGCAGTTTTCTGAAAGGTATCAGATTTGGAAAAAAACAGGAGTTTCTGTTCAATTGGAAGGATATGAACTTTCCATTGATGAATATTTAAATTTTTTTGAAATGTGGATACATGATGCGGAAGCGGTATGGTTTGTTCCGTTTGAGGATATGGCAAATAGTATACTTACAGGCGTACATGTAGAAAATTGTGAAAATAATTCCTGCATGGGAAAATATTTATATTTGGATAAACAGGATAATGTATATTTTTGCTCAAAAAAACAAGAAGTCAGCAAGATGTATTGTTTAAAGCAGGAGAATCCAAAGGATATCTACAATGAAGTTTATAATAATACGCTGCATACTGCAATTGAAAAGAGAACGGAATGTCAGAATGAGTGTGAAATCTTCGGTTTTTGCAGAGGAGCATGCCCATTAAAAGAAAGGAAAAAAGAAGCCTGTATGGCATTGATGCAAAAAGTTGCTTGTTGGGGAACTTTTTTAGAAAAAGAAATAAGAAATGCATTTGTGGAAATTGAAAATCCATGTATGCGACAGTTGTATCTGAGTTTAAGTGCGTATGGGTTTGACTTTGTAGAGTAGGAGTAACGAGTCTATACCGATTGGTATCGGTTAGATATAACTTAAGAGGAAGGAGGATGGTATAATGAGTGGAATAAATCTACAGAATCAGTATGATGAGCAGGATCAGCAGGCAAATCAGCAGGAAAACGGAACAGGTCGTAATTGTTTGACTTGTTGTTGTGATATGGTGCAATGGAGTATAAAAGCTACATGTCAAATGTTTGAATGTATTGGAAAGTGTATGAATATGTAAATTCAGAAAGAGCATATCGTCAGTTTCAAAAATTTGAACTGGGATATGCTCTTGTACTGTAAATTTTTGTTGGATGGAGAAGTCTTGTTTGTTTTGGATTAATACGTTAACCTCAAATAGGAAGAGATTCTTTGTAATTGTGAAAATATAAAGGAGAGTAACAATGGGATTATTCGATTTATTTGGTAAAAAAAATGAACCACAGATTTCAGTGACAGAGTATTTGGAGCGTTATAATAACGCAGAGTCATTTATGAAAGCAGCTAAATGTGCATTTAATGTATCGTGGGATTATGCTAAGGGACTTCCGGAAGTTAAAACAAGTGCGAAAGGTGCAGATTGTTTACATTTTTTTTATTCTCCGGATGGAGAGAAAAAAAGATATAACAATGCAATAGTGGATGGATTTTATTTATTAGAAAGAGCTTGCGAGTGTGGTTCATCATTAGCAGCAGTATATTTGGCGGTGTTGTATCAGCATGGTGTTGGTAGCACTGTAAATGGTCCAAAGGATATTGAGGCAAATTTACAGAAAGCTTTAATGTATTATGATAAAGCGACAGAGTTAGGAGGGAGCGATGCACGCTTGGCTGGCGTATTTATCACGTTTATGAAAATGGCAACTAATTTTAATGAGATGGCAGGACGTGAAGAGGCTTTAATTATGAGTGCAGCATTTGCGTCGGTATATGAGGGACCTTTATATGAAATGGTAGAGGAATTTTTGACACCGGATGATAAGGAAAATATACAGTGGTTGGTTAGTTTGGTAGTATGTTGGTATGCATCACAAGGTTATCCGGCTTGCCTTGCGTTTGTTGCAAATATGTTGTATTACTATGATAGCGAAAAGGGCTATATTAAAAGAGGGGCTTTCTATGATAGATTTATGTATATGGTCTCACGACAGAAGGAAGCGAAAAGAGTTGTAGAAACTTATTTGGGACCAAAGGTAAGGGCAGGAGATAAAAATACGCTAGTATCAATGGAGTTCTTCGGATGGACACTGAATTATTAAAAGTGTAAGCTAATAGGAAGGATGAGGATTGAGTGAATTGTTCTAAAATTATAAATCCAAAAAGAAACATTAGGAAGAGGATGAATAGAAGAAGGATATTTTTATTAGCACTTGTAGTACCGACTTTAATAGTAATGTTTATTTTTAATATTATACCGGGAGTGACGTATCTGCCGGCTTTTTTTTAAAATTGGACGCCACCACAATCGCTTTTAGATGCCAAATTTGTTGGCATGGATTGGTTTAAGAAGATATTAAATTATTATAATTTACCGGAATTAATTCGTAATAGTATCATTTTAGGAATTTGGGATATTGCATTATTACCCATACCGTTAATTTTAGCAATTGCCTGTCAGTATTACGGTTCGTCCAAAATGAAGAAATTGATAGACATATTTTCAATGATTCCGGTATTTATTCCAACAGTTATTGTGCTTGCAGTAACGTAAAAAAATTTGAGCTATGAAGGGTTGTTAAATCAGGCTAGAGGATTATTTGGAATGTCAGCCGAAAATTATCTGTTAAATGGAACGTTATTTTATGTATATTTTTCGATTTTAAGCACTTGGGTCAGGAATGGGATTTTCATGTCTTGTATACAGAGCTTGTTTGACCGCAAGTAATAATGAATTGCATGAAGCGGCAAAAATAGATGGTGCCGGATTGTTTAAAAGAATTTTATATATTGATTTGCTCTTGTGCCGTTCCGCTTTTTTGGTTAATTTGATATTTCAAATTGGTGGAATATTGAATATAAATACAGAAAGGGCATTGCTTTTTAAAAATACTGCCAATAGTGCATATTCTACGACATTAGATCTTTACGAATATGAGTTGACTTTTAAATCAACACTGATGCCGGCCTATTCAAAGGCAATGGCACTTTCTCTTATGCTGATGAGTGTTAATTTTTTATTGTTAATGTTAGCACGAAAAGCAGCAGTGAAAGTGGAGAATATTTATGCATAGGGATAAGAGTTTAAAAGATAAAATAAGCCTGGGCGATCTTATGACGAAAATAATTTGCAAAATAATCTGTTTTTTGTTTTTGGCTTTTTTTGCAGTACCTGTAGGTTATGTGTTAATTTCATCAGTGTATAATATGGGGAATTGGTCCCTAAAAGGATATATGCTTTTATTTGAAAATAATCAGATACTTTCCGGATTGAAAAATTGTGTTTTATTGACTGTCATTGGAACTTTCTATTCGTTGATATTAGAGATTCCGGTAGCTTATGTAACATCCAAAAAAGAGTTTGGTTGGCTAATTTTTTTTATTATTTAAGTTTATTTGGAGTTGCATTATTGCCATTATATTTATTGTTAAAAAAAATAAATTTGCTTAATAACCTTTGGGGATTGATCTTGCCAAGCGGTGTGTCTGTATATTATATGCAACAGTTACGAGCACGTATGCTTATTCAAATGGAGGAATTGGAAGATGCAGCGTTCTTGGATGGCTGTGGTTCAATTCGTTATCTGCTTCAAATTTGTATTCCGGTTATGATGCCTACAATTGGTGTGATAGGTTTTTTTCATGCATGTGGATATTGGGGGAATACATTATTAGCCAAGACAATTCTGACTGATGAAAGTAAATTTCCCTTAACATTGGTTTTAAATCAAATCATGATACAAAATCAAACATCTTCTGTATTGGGTTGTACAGACACTGTTACAGATATCAGTACATTATATATGGCAGAATTCGGTATATGCGTAATTTCAGCTCTTCCAATGGTTATTCTATTTATGTTAATGAAACGTTATATAAAAACGGTTGAAAATGAAGGTGGTCTTGTAATTTAGAAAAGTGTATTAATGAAACTTGAGATCTGTATTTAAAATTATTGAGTAACAATAAAATGATTTGGCAACATATAGAGCAAATCTTGTTTATCGTCCTTATATGATAAAAAATGAGTGGCCGGCTATTGTGTGGGTGGGTGATTATGCTAATGAGGCTGAAGAATATTCAGAATTAAGCGGACTTATTAAAAAAGCTGTTACAGAGTATTATACAGATGTGATATTAGGAAGAAAGAACTTGGAAAGCGACTGGGATTCCTACATAGCTACATTAAAAAATATAGGTATAGATCGTTTTGTTGAGTTAGTAGAATTGTATTGTAATGTAAGTAATGAGTAAATTCTGTTTTGATAGAAGGATTAGTATTTATTAAATATGATAAGGAATTAAAAATATATATTTTGCCTTGCTGCAAGGTATAAAATACTGTGTAGCAAGTGTTTTTTTGTTTTTACTTGTGTTTTAGAAAAATTTCTGTATAATAGTTATTACATCAAGATGGTGTAATAACTATTTTTCTTTTTATCAAAATGTTCATCCGAGAAGTGTAAGATGAGTATTTCAGGTCGCTTAGCGGCATCAGGGTTCGCATTGTGCGGACGTAATGTTTTATCAAATTATTTCAATCACAAAATTTAATATTGTAAAAAGTGGAGTAATCCTTATAATTAGGATAGGGATATTTTTGTGTATGGAGAATTCTGCTTTTTATAAGGAAAGAGAGCAGAACGAATTGTGCTACAGTCAGAGTGTTTGACGGAAAAAGATGAAAAACTCTATGCGGATTCAGTATTGGAAGTTGCGGTAACAGAGAATGAGGAAATGTTTGCTGATTTAAGAATGGAGGGAATGCATATGTGTGAAGCATTAAGAAGGTTAATGAGGGAAGATCTTGAGGAAGCCACTAGAATTGGGGAGGAGCAGGGAAAAAAGATTGGAGAAGAAATTGGTGAGGAACGTGGAAGAGAAGGTATTATTATGAATGTTCTAAAATCCAATCGTACTGCTGAGGAAGTTGCAGAGCTTTTGATGGTTCCCTTAGAGGAAGTAAAAGCAGTAGCAAAGAAATTGCTCTCTGAAAATTAATAATAAGCAAAGGATTGTGGGATAAATGAGAAGACGCAGAAGCGGATTAAATTTCAATAGACATAAGAGAAAAACAAATGTTAAGTTGGTGAAAGAGGTATTACTTTGGATTCTTCAGATTGCATTAACGATTTTACTGGCGTTCACCTTTGTATATTTTATCGGGTTACGTACCAGTGCAGTAGGGCAATCTATGGCAGAGACGATTTATAATGGAGATAATATTCTGGTAAATCGTTTTGTGTATGCAGTGTCCAATCCAAAACCGAATGATATTATTGTTTTTAAACCAAATGGAAATGAAAAGTCACATTTATATATTAAACGTGTCATCGGTGTGCCGGGAGATACCGTTCAGATTATAAAAGGTGTTGTATATGTGAACGGGGAGGTGTTTAGTGAGGCAGCCAGCGTATCTTCTATTGAAGAAGCGGGTATTGCTAGTGAACCGATTGTTTTAAAAGAGGATGAGTACTTCGTGTTAGGAGATAATCGTAACAATAGTGAGGACAGTCGATTTGCCAATATTGGTAACGTGCGGAAGGAACATATTATTGGAAAAGTGTGGTTCCGTATTGCGTCATGGAGAGAATTTGGGTTTTTATAAGAATAGGGTGAGGCAAGTGTCTATGATGACGAAAATGTCATGATAGTGAAATATTTTGTAAAATGAGTATTTAGAAAGTTGAGGTAATAATATGCATTTTCAGTGGTATCCGGGACATATGACCAAGGCAAAGCGTCAGATGCAGGAAGATATAAAGTTAATAGATTTGGTGATTGAGTTGGTAGATGCGAGAATTCCGCTTAGTAGCCGCAATCCGGACATTGATGATCTTGGAAAAAATAAGGCACGTCTGATTATTATGAATAAGTCAGACTTATCTGACGAGACGAGAAACCAGGAATGGGCAGCTTATTTTAAGAGTTTGGGCTACTTTGTAGTGCAACTTGATGCTCGTTCAAAAGTGGGCATGAAAACAGTGACAAATGTAGTCATGGATGCCTGTAAAGAAAAAATAGAACGAGACCGCAAGAGAGGTATCAAGAACCGTCCGGTTCGTGCGATGGTAGTGGGGATTCCAAACGTTGGAAAGTCTACTTTTATTAATTCTTATGCAGGAAAAGCCTGTGCGAAAACCGGTAATAAACCGGGTGTGACAAAGGGAAAACAGTGGATTCGTTTGAATCAGAATGTAGAGTTATTAGATACACCGGGTATTTTATGGCCGAAGTTCGAAGACCAGATGGTAGGGCTTAGATTGGCATTAATTGGAGCAATTAAGGATGAAATTTTAAATATTGACGAGCTTTCGATTGAGTTAATTAAGATTTTAAAGCACTATTATCCGGGAGTGTTAGCAGAGCGTTATAGTGTAGATGAAGCGGTGGAACCGGTTCAGATTTTAGAAGGTATTGCAGAGAATCGTAAATGTATTTCTAAGGGTAATGAATTGGATTACAGCAAGGCAGCGACGCTTTTGATTGACGAATTTAGAAGTGGAAAGCTTGGTAAAATTACTCTTGAGTTTCCGAAGAGTGAATAAATGTTAAGAATATCATTAGTTATTATTGCATTTTACGAAAATTACATTGGCTCTGAATAGTTACAAAATACAATAGAAAATAGGCATGGAATATGCTGGAAAAAGAGACGTATCTATCATGGAAGAAAAAAAGATTGGTATTATCAAAGAAGAATTGAAAAATACACCGGATGAGGAACTGGCAGGTTTTATCAGTACTTATGAAGCCGATGAGCGTGGTGGTGTTATAAAGCTTGTAGAGCAGGCAAAAAAACGTGTAGAGAAGCTTGCACAGGAAAAACAGCGTATCTGGGAATTGGGCAAGTTTGAGCGTGAGTATGAGCAGTTTGGTTATGTCTGTGGAATTGATGAAGTGGGCAGAGGTCCATTGGCAGGCCCGGTGGTAGCAAGTGCAGTTATTTTGCCAAAGGATTGTGATATTTTATATATCAATGATTCAAAAAAGTTGTCTGTGGCAAAACGTGAAGAATTATATGATGTCATTATGGAAAAGGCAGTAGCTGTAGGAATCGGCATGGTAGGACCGGGACGCATTGATGAAATTAATATTTTGCAGGCGACTTATGAAGCTATGAGGGAAGCTATCAGTAATTTACAGGTAGCACCCGATATATTATTAAATGATGCAGTGACAATTCCGAGTGTAACAATACGTCAGGTGCCAATTATCAAAGGTGATGCGAAAAGTATTTCCATTGGTGCCGCAAGTATCATTGCAAAGGTGACAAGAGATCGTCTGATGGAAGAATATGATAAAGTATTTCCGGAATATGGTTTTGCATCGAATAAAGGTTATGGTTCGGCAGAGCATATAAAGGCTTTAAAAGAAGTCGGACCGACACCGATTCATAGGCAGAGTTTTATAAAGAATTTTGTAGTATAAGAAGGAGTCCAAATCCTCTGTCTGCAAAAGCAGGCAGACATTTTGCTTCGCAAAACAAGGAGGATTATATGCATATTTCAAATCTGGTTAACCAGTATCAGCGAAATACGAATAGTAACAGCACAGAAGAATTAAAAGGTGCGACCAGTATGCAGAAACTGGTGTCAGCAGTAAGTGAATTGACGCAAGGTAGTGTATTTGAAGGTACGGTTACTTCGGTTCGTGGGGGAAAAGTAACATTATCTTTAAGCACGGGACAGTCTATTGTGGCTCAATTAGAAGGAAGAGTACAGCTCAAAGTGGGGACACCGATGTTTTTTCAGGTGAAAAGCAATAGTGGCAATATGCTGGCGATTAAGCCGTACACTGGAAATGGAAGTGGCGGCAATCCAATACTTATGAATGCATTGACGACAGCAGGGGTTCCTGTGACAGAGAGGAATCTTGAAATGGTAAAAGCCATGATGCACCAGCAGATGCCGATTGATAAGCAGAGTATTCTTGAAATGATAAAGCATGTGAGTGCGAACGAACAGACCAATGTGCAGACGATTGTAGATATGGTACGTCTGGGGCTGCCTGTGGATGCAGAATTGGCGGCTCAGTTTGAACAGTATGGAAAAGGTGATTATGCTCTTTTAGGAAAAATGGATAGTGCCGTAGACCAAGTGTTAAATTTACTTGGAAGTGAAGAGGTATATTCGGAAAAAGCAGTAGAATTACATCATAAATTAGTTGATATGATTTTAAATCCGGAGACTGCTATGCAGTCTGCTACAGATGATGTAGAGCAGTTGATGTTTGGAACGGAGCAGGCAGTAAATGGAAAAGATGCGGTGTTAAATATGCTGCTTGGAAATAGTGAGCAGGCCGGAGTTACGATAGAATTACATACGCAAGGTCAGAACGGCGAAGGTCAGACTGCTTTGTCACAACAGACATTAGCACAGGTTTTTAGTGGAGAACAGTTAGAGCAGATTACAAAAATGTTGCAAAGCACACCGACGCTTGTAGATAATCCGACTTTGTTCATAACAGAAACCGGTGAGGAAATTTTTGTAGATACGATGCAGGAAGAAGGTGCACCGGTGGCTGCAACCGAAGCGGAGGCAGAAGATCAGGTTGTAGAAGCGAAGCAGGTATTGAACACAGAGCTTACTATTGAGAAATTTTTGAAGGCAATCCAACAGGGATTGATGAATAAACAGGAGTTTGGTTACTGGGGCGTACAGAAGCTCTTTGGTAGTAAAGAGTATCAGACTGTTTTAAAAGAACTTATGCAGGAGCAGTGGCTGGTGAGCCCGGAAGAATTAGATGGTGAACAACTGAGTGAATCTTATAAAAAAGTCTTACAGCAAACCACACAGTTAGAGCAGATTATGCGCTCTACAGGATTAGAACAGCAGCAATTTTTACAGAATGTGGCGGATATCCGCAGCAACGTAGAGTTCATAAACCAGTTGAATCAGGTATATACATATGTGCAGTTACCTTTGAAACTATCAGGACAGAATGCCAATGGTGATCTCTATGTGTATACGAATAAGAAGAATTTGAATGATCCGGATACGGAGTTGTCCGCGTTTTTACATTTAGATTTGGAACATCTTGGTGCGACGGATGTTTCGGTGAAGATGCTTCGGAAAAATGTGAAGACTAATTTCTATTTTTCAGATGATGCATCTTATGAATTAGTGAAAAAGAATTTGCCGATATTAGAGGCGAAGCTGAATAAAAAGGGTTATAATTGCACGTTTACGGTATCCAATGAGGATAAAAAAGTAGATTTTGTACAGGATTTCTTAAGAAAAGATTTGCCTGTAACAGGGGCATTACACCGTTATTCGTTTGATGTGCGGACCTAGTCATAGGAGGGATTGTATGGCAGAAGAACGAAAAAGACCGGATTTGTGGGGCTTTTTGAAAAATGATGACAAGAAAAAAGAAAAAACGGCTGTAGCAATCGCTTATGAACCGGGAGATGTAGCACCGAAGATTTTGGCGACAGGAAAAGGTGAGGTAGCAGAGCGTATTATTGAGACTGCCAAAGAAAATAATGTGCCGTTTTATCAGGATCATAAATTGGCAGAAACTTTATCCAAATTGGAAATTGGAGATGCAATTCCACCGGAACTTTACGATGTAGTCGCAGAGATTTTGGTATTTGTAGATGATATGGACCGTTTGAAAGCGAAGGTAGGACTATGAATAAACGTGCAGTTGGCACGGCATATGAGAAATTGGCGGGAGCCTATTTAGAACAACAGGGATACGAGATTTTAGAGTACAATTTTCGATGCCATATAGGTGAGATAGATATAGTGGCAAAAGATAGGGAGTATCTCGTTTTTATAGAAGTGAAGTATCGCAGTGATAGTCGGAAAGGGAATCCTTTAGAAGCAGTAGACGTCAGAAAGCAGCGAATTATCAGTAAAGTAGCTTTATATTATTGCCTGACACATGGATATGGTGAGGCGTGGCCTTGTAGATTTGATGTGGCAGCGATTGATGGAGAGGAATATATTCTTATAAAAAACGCATTTGAGTATGCCGGATGGTGAGAAAATGAAGTATAAAAATAATCAACAGATTTTCTGTTATAGAGAACATGAGGTGGAACCGGATATTAGAGTTCCACTCTTACATTTTAATCTTTTCGAAGAAGTAGAAGGAATTCGGCATTGCTTTACTACCAGAGGAGGTGGTATTAGTGAGAACGAATTTGCGACAATGAATTTTAGCTTTATCAGAGGGGATAAAGAAGAAGCAGTACTGGAAAATTATCGTAGAATAGGTCTTGCTATGCGGACTGAGATAGGGCACTTTGTATGTACTGACCAGACACATACTACGAATGTTCGTAAAGTGACGGAAGTAGATGCCGGAAAAGGTGTTGTGCGACCGAAAGATTACACTGACGTAGATGGTTTGATTACAAATGAGCCGGGACTTGTGCTGTCTACCTTCTATGCGGATTGTGTACCGCTTTATTTTGTAGATCCGGTGCATAAAGCGATTGGTTTGTCGCATTCCGGCTGGCGTGGAACAGTAAATAAAATGGGAAAAGTGACGATTGAGGTGATGCAAAAAGAGTATGGAAGTAAGCCGGAGGATTTGTATTGTGCTATCGGTCCATCGATTTGTCAGGATTGTTATGAAGTAAGTCGTGATGTGGCAGAGGAATTTGCGAAGGCATTTCAGGGGTATGAAGATGAGATTTTATGGCAGAAGTCGGCAGAAAAGTTTCATCTGAATCTGTGGAAAGCTAATGAAATTGTATTGTTGGAAGCAGGTGTTTTGCAGGAGCATTTGGCAGTGACAAATATTTGTACTTGCTGTAATCATGAGGAGCTTTTTTCACATAGAGCGAGTAAAGGCAAGCGTGGAAATCTCGCAGCGTTTCTTATGTTGGAATAATTTTATGGATATTATAGCTGGTAAAATGCATTCATTTCAGCAAGCTGAATGCCTGCATTTCATGAAAATTGCCTTGGCTCTGAATAGTTACAAGTTGCTTTCTGTAGCAGGTTGATGAAATGAGAAATGATAAAATAATATTAAGGAGTATAATGAGATTATGCAGACAAAAGGATATGTAGATTATATTGTAGAGGAAACCAAGAATATTTTAGCGATTGACAGCCCATCCGGTTTTACAAAAGAGGTGGCAGAATATGTGATGGCACAGTATCGTGCGTTAGGTTATGAACCGGAACTTACCGTAAAAGGTGGTGTTTTGGTTGCTATCGGCGGAAAGAAGAAAGAAGATGCAGTGATGTTAGAGGCACATATCGATACATTAGGTGCTATGGTTACAGAAATCAAAGGGAACGGCAGACTTCGCGTGTCACCAATCGGCGGCATGAATGCGAATAATGCGGAAGCAGAGAATTGCCGCATTTACACCAGATTTTCCGGTAAATACGAAGGAACTTTGCAGATGGATAACGCTTCTGTACATGTAAATAAAGATTATGATGATGCGAAACGTAAATTTGCATCAATGGAAGTAGTATTAGATGAAAAAGTAAAATCGAAAGAAGATACAGAAAAGCTTGGTATCATGGCAGGTGATATCGTATGTTTTGACCCAAGAACAGTAGTAACTGAGTCTGGTTATATCAAGAGCCGTTTCTTAGATGATAAATTAAGCGTTGGTATTTTATTAGGTTATGCAAAATATTTAAAAGAAGAAAATATCGAACCAGAGCGTATGATTTATCATCACATCACCGTATACGAAGAGGTTGGACATGGCGGTGCAGCATCCATCCCGGCAGGCGTGACAGAAGTAATCTCTGTGGATATGGGATGTGTGGGTGATGGATTAAGCTGTGATGAAACACAGGTATCTATCTGTGCAAAAGACAGCCGCGGACCTTATAACTATGATGTAGTGACAGGTCTTATCAAAGCTGCAAAAGAAAATGATATTGATTTTGCAGTAGATGTGTATCCATATTATGGTTCTGACGCGGATGTGGCATTGACAGCGGGATATGATATTAGACATGGTCTGATTGGTGCAGGTGTTTACGCTTCCCATGGTTATGAGAGAAGCCATAAGGACGGCGTGGAGAATACCTTTAAGCTGATTTGTGCTTATCTTGGATAATTTTGTCATAAAAGAAAAATTTAATCGTGTTGTACGGTTTGAAATGCAAATAAAAACTGCTATATTATCACTGATTGATAGTATAGCAGTTTTCTTCTATTTCCAGTATTTCAAAAGGGCATCATTTGCCTGCTTGTCGGTTAATGAAAATTCTAATTTCAAGCGTTCTAAGGTGATATCCTTCGTAGCTTTTAATGCCATGCAAGTATGAATCAAAGCAATGATGCCTTGACTAAGACCTTCGGTAATTCCTTCTGATTTTCCCACAGCCCTTGCCTCTCTTAATTTATCCGATGGTAATGGTAAAACTTTTCCACCCATAACATCACCCATCCTTTTTTGTAAAGCATTGTAATTATTCAGTACCTTCATAATTACAATGCAAAAATCCATTTATAATTGCCTACGGCAACAAAATCAGCAAGTTCTTTTCAAAAACTGCACTGATAGAATAGCTTTTTGTTTTAAACCTAAAGTAAAAAAGATAAAGGAAATTAGGAGTATGAAGTGTTGTTATAGTTTTTTAGCTTTATTACATTCTTTTTCTAATGCAGGAAAATTAAGACAAATATTCTTTTTGCTGAAAGGTTCATCGGAAATATATATTCTGTATAATTCGTTTGCAAGACGCTCAATTTCGGCTTGATGTGATTGGCACCAAGTAAGTTCTTTGATGCATAGTTTTTTCCAATGGCGAAGTTCATGTGTATCAGTAGGATGAATTTTAAGATCAATCTCGGAAATATATTCGTCTCGAACTGGAATCATATTATTAAGATTAAGAGCTGCCAGTATCGTACCATCTTTGTCGCGGATTTTACGAAAAGTAATGTTCTCACGCATGGATTCAAAATTTTTATTTTTCTTACTAGAATTAGAAGTAAATGGAATACAGAATTTGGAGCCATTTATTAAAATGATAATACCTAAAAATGGGCGATTCTGTTTTCTAATTTGAGGAGATACAGAAGGGATATTGTTATCTATATTATGTAGATTTCGGATATATTTCTTATTAACAGTGTATAATTTAAATCGTTTGTTCATTATTCCTCCATAACACAAGAGGCTATGCAGATGCATAGCCCCTTGGTAGTATCCGTCGCAACGGAAAACTCTCATATAGATTCCACTTAATGGTAGGACTCACCAAATGATTATTTATCATCATAATCATTATACATAGAAGCCAGTTTGTATGCAATAAATTTTTTGTTAATTTTTTTTCTGTTTGCATTAATAGAGTATTGGAATAAAAGCAGGATTTTCAGTTACGAATATAACATTCACATGTGAAATAGTACTGTACCAACAGGGAACGGAAATGTACGATAGATAAAGAATATATGGAATAATATCCTTTTGTGACATATAGTGAAGCAGAATGCTTTACACGCTATACGGATGAAAATTTGCTTTGAAAGTAGTCTAACATATATTGCGTAGATGTGCAAATATAAAAGTGTTCGATAGCTCTCTGAACAGTAATGCCATATCATCAAGAAAAAATGACGATATGGCATTACGTGTTGTTAATCGTTTTATTTGAATATTTGTGCTTGAATTTGCTTCACAAATGCAATATCACATTCGGCAATTGCACAGATATCCTCAATTGGGATACAGCGTTTAAGCATATTGGCTATAACGGTGCTTTTTCCTTCATAAATACCTTCGCTAATTCCCTCAGCTCTTGCCTCTCTTAATTTATCCGATGGTAATGGTAAAACCTTTCCACCCATAACATCACCTATCCTTTCTTGTAAAACAGGTTCTTTTTCTAATAAATAATTCATAACACGTCGCATCATTTGTAAAATATCGTGAAACAAGCCTGTGTCATCATCATAGGTTATTTCACTTAACTTATGAATAATGTGGTCATATTCGGCTACTAATTGCGTACATCTTTCTGCATCAGAAGCAATCTTTGAAAGCTCCTTCTCATAATTAATAATATAATACGGCAATAAAATCAGCAAGTTCTTTTCAAAAATTTCGTTAATGGAATAATTTTTAAGTTTTAAAACAGGGACTTTGTATGTAATTTTCTGACCATCGGAAAACGTTATTTGTAGCGTTTCCTCTTTTAATGTGTTTTTTGTAGAACGCAAATAGATAATACAAGACCTTGGAAAGTGAAGTTCGTTTGTGTGTTGGTGCTTAATGCTATCGGACAATGCAATCATGAAATCATACTCCACCATGCGAAGTACCATACTGCCATCGGTTCGGCTTTGACATTCAAAGTGATACACCAGACCATCTATCTGGTTGCAGCTGTCGGCGATTACCTTAGAAAGCAGTTTTTGGTATTCTTCCGGTAGGCGTACAACTTCAGTATCCACAGAGTAAGAAGTGTGGAACACTTCATTTACCAATGGAATGAGAAGCTTTGGCAGACGTTCTTGAATCGTCCGAAGCACATCGTCAAAAATAGTGCTGTCGCTCATCTAATCCTCCTTGTTTTGCGAAGCAAAATCCGAGTCCTATGGCGAGGAGAGGATTTAGCCTCCTTGTATGTAGTTGTATTTTGGAATAAAAGCAGGATTTTCAGTTACGAATGTAACATTCACATGTGAAATAGTACTGTGCTAACAGGGCACGGAAATGTACAAAAGAAAAAGGATATGAAGAACAACATCCTTTGTGTGATATATAGCAAAGCAGGATGCTTTGGGCTATATGAATGAAAATTTGCTTTGAAAGTAGTGTAACATAGGTTGCGAGGATGTGCAATTAGAAAAATGGAAATAGCCTATGGCAGAATCCAGAATTTACTCATGTTCTCTAAACATTCGAGAAAAAATTGGCGTTTGGAAACCGGACAGGATAGATACAGTTCACGGATACGTTCAGGTAAAGTATCGTTTTCAGGGGATTCGCCTTTTATCAAGTAGTCTAAACTTACACCTAAGATATTACTGAGTTCAATGAGATTTTCAATGGATAAACCGGCGATACCGCGTTCTACACCGCCATAATGTTTAATAGAAATATTAAGTTTCTCAGCAAGCTGTTCCTGTGTCAGACCTAATGCCTTTCTTTTTTCTTTTAAACGTTTTCCCATTTCAACTTTGTAATCACTCATACCTAGATATCCTTTCAATAGTACTATATAGGTTTAGTTTACTATTACCTAATTATTACTAAAACAAAGTACGAGGTATTGAAAAACATAACCTATAAGGTTATAATTATTGAATAAAGTATGATAAAAAGGAGATTGAGATTATGAAAAGTAAATATGTTAGTTTAATGTTTTTAGTGGCTATTAGTTTGTTAAGTGGTTGTAGTGATAAGAAAGATATTTCGGAAGTACATATTCCGGTAGAGAATGAAACAAACTCTTCCAAGCAGCAAAACAATACAGGGGAAGGTACAGAGGATACTTTATTTACACAGTCAGTACCAGACTATAATGAACCGGTATACGCAGTAAAAACAATAATGACGCCACGATACTCAGAAGATGAAGTTTCTGATTCTATAGGACAGCAAGTCATATTTTATAATGTAAATGGGGACATACTGTATAGTTTGGATATGCATGGAGAGGTAGATTATAAGAAGATTTACGATGAGACTGGAAATTTAAAAGAAGTATATGATTATTGGGATGATACAAGTTACTGGCAATATGATTATTTTGTATATGAGAATGGAAGAGTTAAAGAAAGGATGAGTCTTGAACAAGGAAATTCTTCTGTATTTGGAAATGAATCTTGGGAGTATGATGATGAAGGAAAAGTATTGAATTATTTTTGTTATGACGAAGGAGAAGATATTCAAGAAATATTTTATACATATGATAATGGCGTTCTTGCTCGAGAGGAAGAATATATAAATGATGAATTAGAGGAACAGATAGAATATATTTATGATGAATCTGGAAAGTGCATAAGGACAGAATGTACATATAGGTTAGGTAATGAAATGAGCACTTCCTATACAAATTATGAGTATGATGTTAATGGAAATAAAGTTAAGGAAGTTACAAAAAATTCAGAAGGACAGATAAAAAATCATTATGAATGGATATATTATGATAACAACAATATGAAATCGTATATTCAATATATTGCAGGCAAAACGGATATAGGAATGATATCAAATTATGATATAAATGGAAATCTTATTGAAGTAATTGATTATTCTTATGAAACATTAGGAACACATACCGTTCATGAGAATAGAAGTGTATATACATATGATGAAGAAAATAGAAGAACGTCATATGCTGTTTATAGAGATGGTGGAGAGTTTGCATACAGTGAGACAAAAGAATATATAAGATTATCGGATGAGGATTTTAAGACTGCGATAGAATTTTTGGAAATGCAGTTAGAGGAAATTGAAAAAATTGGTGGATGATTTGAAATCGTATGCCATATAGGAGAGTAGAATAGAAATGAAAATGAGAAGAAATGAGATGAAAAAAAGAATTTTAAGAGTAATTTTGACAGTTGTAATCGGATTCACATCGATGGAAGTTCCTATATTGGCATTGTCAGAAGAAAATATAGAGGAAATAGTAGATGTAAAGGAGAGGACAATTGAAGAAACAATACGTGCAGGAAATGTTACGTTAGTTTGGCCGGTTCCGGGGCATACGAACAAGTCTCGAGGATTTTCTGAGTCGCATTTAGCTATGGATGTTGCGGATAGTAATATCTATGGTGCTGAGGTTGTTGCAGTAATAGATGGTACAATTACTTCAAAATATACATGCAATGAGAGTCATTATGGAAGTTATGGTGATTGTCATGGGATGGGGAATGGATTGATCATTAAGGGAGCTGATGGAAGATATTATCAATATGCGCATATGGCTGTAGGGAGCATACCTTCAAGCGTGGGAGTGAATTCAAAAGTAACGGCAGGACAGGTTATTGGGAAGGTAGGTAATACAGGAAATTCGAATGGAGCACATTTACATTTTAGTATTCGTACTGGGTCAGCATGGGGGACTGCGGTTGACCCTGAAAAAGAAACATATTCAAATTATGTACCACCATCCGCCTACACTATCCAAAACACTGGTGTAACAAATATTACAGATACAACTGCAAAGATTAATGCATTATTATCACCAACAGCACCTGCAGGTGCTACTTCAGAAGTAGGGTTTTACTATGGTAAATCGCCAGATAATATGCAAATGATAACTGAACCTTTGAGTAGTGGTCAGGTAAAAGATATATGGTACAATTTAGGGACTGGAAAGTGGACACCCGCATTAGAGAAAGGTACAACCTATTATTATCAGATATATGCAATCGTAAATGGTGTTACATATAAAACAGCAATAGACAGTTTTAAGACCACAGGAGTGAGTGACACAACTCCTCCAACCATTTCAAACGTTACAATTACAAATCAAACTCGTGATGGTTACACGGTTAATTGTGAAGCGACAGACACTAGTGGAGTGGAAAGAGTGTGCTTTCCAACATGGACATGGCTAAACGACCAGGACGACCTTATAGTAGATTGGTATAATAATGCTGCTGTAATGCCAACTGCAAATAGTAATTTATTTTCCTATAATGTAAGAGTTTCGGACCACAATTATGAAGGCGGTGGATATGTTACACATATCTACGCATTTGATACTTATGGTAATATTGAGGTATATCCGGTAGAAGTAACGATAAACAGAGAACTTCCTTTGATAAGTTTTTCATTAAGTACAACAAGTTTAAATTTATTACGAAATGAAACAAAAAATGTGTTTGTAACAGCCTATAATCCGTCTGATACAACATCAGACAAGACTGCAACATGGACATCAGAGGATACAAGTATAGCGACTGTTGATTCATTAGGAAATGTAACTGCACAAAATGAAGGTACAACCAATATTGTTTGTACGATTGCGGGCATTCAACAGAAATGTGAAGTTCATGTGTCTGCTATCGGTGCAGGAGAATTTAGTGGTTGGGGAACGA
The DNA here is from genome assembly GCA_017549185.1 of Roseburia sp. Lineage (GTDB taxonomy): Bacteria > Bacillota > Clostridia > Lachnospirales > Lachnospiraceae > Roseburia. The sequence goes on from JAFYVJ010000014.1 coordinate 34,624, forward strand.
GTCTTCCACAGGAAGTATTAAATAATCGTGATGCTTATGATATAGAGGAAAAGAAGCAGTACCGTAGCCAGACAAAATCTGAGGTGATATCACATGACCCGAATCTTGCAGGTTGGACACAGTATGGCTGGTACTGGGATGAGTGGGTAGATTGTGATGCTTCTGTAACAGGAAACGATAACAGAGAAGTAGCATCAGATACACAGTATGTAAAGACACAGTATAAATATAGTCATTGGCATAATTATAGTTCGAATAGAACTTCACCAGTTGAGTATTCAGGATGGACATATGAGGAAACAGGATGGCTTGATTCGCCATTGACATATTATGGTGAATCTTCTGCTGGAGGAGCAATGTATAAAAGCTCTAGTGGATTAGGACCATGTAATTGGGAGACAAATTGGTACAATCAAACCACCCAAGATGTCTACAATACCACTTATTGCTATCGTGATAAAATATTCCAGTATTATCAGTGGAGTGGTTGGAGCGATTGGTCGGATACACCAGTGACAGCCAGTGATAGTGTAAATGTAGAAGAAAGAACTGTATATCGTTACAGAGAGTTAATTTACCCATTAAATATTGATGAGTTTTCAATTACAAATACAGAAACTTCTATAGTAGAAGAAGGAGATGAGCTAGCATTAAAAGCAGTTGGTTCTGGTGGAGTAAAACCATATGAATATAAATTTATATTACAGAATGGTGACGAGGAAACAATGCTGAGAGATTATTCTCAAGAGTCTTCTTATACATGGACGGCAGATGTTGTAGGAGACATAGTTCTTGTCGTTTGGGCAAAAGATGCACAAGGAGATATTTGCTCAAAGACATTGAATGTTACAGTGGAAAAATACTACGAACCGATTTATTATACTGTTATTTTTGAAGCCAATGGTGGAGTAGTTGATGTTGATGAAAAACAGGTAGAATACAATACACCTTATGGTGAATTGCCGACACCAATCAGAGCAGGATATCAATTTGATGGCTGGTATACTGCGGTAAATGGTGGAACACAAGTAACAGAATCCACAGTTATGGAGTACATAACAACGCAGACGTTGTATGCACATTGGACGGCAAACGAATATGAAGTGACGCTTGAAGCAAATGGTGGTTCGTTAGATTTAGACAAGATAAATGTAACCTATCATGATGCATATGGAATTTTGCCAACTCCAATCAAAACGGGTTATACATTTATCGGTTGGTTTACAGAGCAGGAAGCGGGAACAAGTATTACTTTTGAGAATACGGTAGAGATTCCGCAGAATCATACGTTGTATGCGAGATATGTACCAAACACCTACACCCTTATGTTCAACCCAAACGGCGGTAGAGTAGACACAGAGCAAAAGAGTGTAGTATATGACTCCACATATGGCGAACTTCCGATTCCAAGTATTGTAGGAGGCACATTCTTAGGTTGGTTTACTGATATGTACGAGGGCACTTTGGTGACTGCTGACAACATCGTAAAACTGACCGCAGACCAGACATTATATGCACATTGGGAGTTAGTTTATGAGGCGACAACACCGATTGCCAGCCTTTCAACAGGAAGTGAAGTAGAAGCAGGAACGAAAGTTGCATTGACGACAGAAACTAACGGTGCACAGATTTACTATACGACAGATGCCCGAATAGGTATGAATGTTTCTGCTGAGAATGGTATTTTATACGAGGATGCGATTGCAATTACAGAAAATGTAACAATTTATGCGGTTGCAGTGAAGGCAGGTTACAACCAAAGTGACGTTTTAGTAGTTTCTTATACTGTCATGGATGAGAGCATTGACTGGGGCGATATCACAGAAGCTGACAGAGCAGAAACGGGTTTTGTGACAACAGCAGATATCCCACAGGAACTTTGGGTAGCAGGTGTATTTGACTGTGATTACACAGGCAAAGCCATTACTTATCCAGAGTTACATGTCTATAACCACAAGACGATGTTACAACCGAAAGTAGACTATACGGTAGCATATAAAAATAATATCAAGGCAGGTCTTGCAACGATTACGATTACTGGAAAGGGTAATTATGCAGGTAGTATCACAAAGACATTTAACATTCGTCCATTGGATTTAAGCAATGCAAATGTGCTTGATGTGACTGTGCCATATAATGGTAAGGTGCAAAAAGGAACAACGACCGTTACTTATTTATTAAATGGTAAAATAGTTACGTTAAAGAAAGGAACGGATTTTAATTACGTTTATCCGGGAACGGATTCCAAAGCAGAAGATTATGACAAAGATGCGTTTAAGGAAGCCGGAACTTATACGGTAACACTTGTTGGAAAAGGCAATTACACAGGAGAGGTTACATTTACACAGCAGATTACCAAACAGTTTGTAATCAGTAAAATGAGTCTTGGCAAGATTGCAAACCAGAAGTATACCGGTTCTGTGATTGAACCAAAGATTTCATTAAAGAATGGCAAAGATACTTTAGCAGAGGACATTGATTATACGCTAACCTATAGTAATAACGTAGAAGTGGGAACTGCCACAATTACGATTACAGGTATCGGCGAATATACAGGTACGAGAACAGCTACATTTAAGATTAGCGGAACCTCACTTGGTAAGGCGAAAGTACATGGTTTTGCAAGTTCACTCCCATGGACAGGAGAACCGATAAAACAGAACGTAATTATAAGTTACGCAGGAGCAGAATACTTAACGGAAAATGTAGACTATACGGTTACCTATCAGAATAATACAGAAGTAGGAACAGCTACAGTTATTTTTACAGGTAAGGGTGGTTATACAGGAAGTATCAAGAAAACATATAAAATTACAGGTCTGCCAATGAATAAAGCAGCAGTGAGCGGTTTAGAAAGCTCTATGGAATATGAGTGTGGTGAAATGACGCAGGGCAATTATGTACTGACTTATACCAAGGCAGGCGGATCAGTTATCACGCTGAAAGAAGGGACAGACTATACTGTAAGCTATCAGAATAACCAAAAAGCGGGAAAGGCAACTATTATTTTCACAGGAATCAATGGTTATACAGGAACACTGAAAAAGAATTACACAATTACAGCATATGATTTTGCGGATGTAGCCGGAAAGGTAAGGGTTGCAGCAATTGCTGACCAGACTTATACAAAGGGTGGTGTAATGCCTAAACCGGTGATTACTTATACGGGCGAGAGTGGCACTGTTGTACTTGTGGAAGGCAAAGATTATACTTTGAAATATGCGAACAATAAGGCAGTAGCAAGCAAGACATCTTCCAAAGCACCGAGTGTAACTATCACAGGAAAAGGTGGTTTTAAAGGCAAGCTGATTGCGAAGTTTACCATTGCAGGCAGTGATATTTCATCAGTAACTATGACTGCCGGTGATGTCGTTTACCAGAAAAAAGCAAACATCTGCAAAACAAGTATTGCTTTATATGATGTAGACGGCAAGAAGTTAGCAGTAGGCACGGATTACAGTAAAACAATTACCTACACTTATGCAAAAGAGGTGGAAGTGACTCAGGTAGTAAACAAACAGACGGTATATATCACACGTTTGCAGGGCGAAGAAGTAGACAAAAAAGACATCATTCCGGTAGGCGCAGAGATTACTGCAACCGTAACGGGTATGAAGAACTACGCAGGTGATGGAACCACACCATCTACACAGTCTGCAACGTTCCGTTTTGTAACTGCAAATATTGCAAAAGCTACGGTAAAAGTTGCTGCACAGACTTACACTGGAAAAGCAATCGAACCGACCAAGGATGATATCACAATTAAAATTGGTAGTGTGACGTTAGAAAAGACGGACTACGAAATCGTAGGTTACAGCAATAACGTGAAAAAAGGAACGGCAAAAGTAACGATTCGCGGTATTGGAAACTATGGTGGAGAAAAGACAGTGACCTTTAAGATTAATAGTAAGTCAATGAATTACACCATCGTTTATGATAAGAACGCAGAAGATGCAACAGGTACGATGAAAGTGTCCAGTTTATCAGCAGGCAAGCCGTTGTCAGCCAATACTTATAAAAGAGCAGGTTATAAGTTTGTAGGTTGGAATACCAAAGCAGACGGAAGCGGAGAATCTTATAGCAATAAAGAAGCATTCTATCTGAAAGGTTTCATGTGGATATTTGGTAGAAATGTGACCTTATATGCACAGTGGGAGGCAAAATAATAGAATAAGCGTAACTATTCAGTATGAAGGTACTGCATAAGTTTAGAAGTTTAGAATCCGGGCAGTTTTGTCCGGATTCTTATTGTATGTTTCTGTTCTGAATGTTGATGAAACGTTTTAGTAGACATCTTAAAAGAAACTTAAGAATTTCATTCGTTTATCTTTATTGTATAGAATAACCTCCCATGGTATATTAAGTGTACTAAGATACCTAGTACACATGGTGCTGTTAGGGTAGAAGAATGTACTTGTTGCATGCTTCATAAAAGCTTGATTCAGCCACCACTTGATATAGATGGGAGGTTTGCTTTTTGATTCAGTTAAATTACAGGGATTCAAAGCCCATATACGAACAGATTAAAGAGGGGTTACGAAGGCTGGTAGTGACTGGAGCGTTAAGTGCTGGAGAGAAACTGCCATCGGTGCGGGAGTTGGCATCGCAGATTGCCATTAACCCTAATACGATTCAGCGAGCGTACAGAGAGTTAGAGAACGAAGGCTATATTTATACGCTGGTAGGAAAAGGAACGTTTGTCGCGGAAAATGACAATATTGATAACACCAGAGAAATGGAACTGTTAAAGGAGTTCGATGAACTGGTGATAGAGTTACTATATCTGAAAGTTACGAAAGGTATATTGAAAGACCGAATAGATACAGTGACAGAGGGGAGTGAAGATGTATGATTAGAGTGAGAGGATTGCAGAAATCATTTGATAAATTTAAAGCCTTAGATGGTGTAGAGATGCACGTTGGAAAAGGCAATATTTATGGATTGGTAGGACCAAACGGTGCTGGAAAATCGACGTTAATCAGACACTTAATGGGTGTATATAGAGCAGATGCAGGTGAAGTTTTGATTAACGGAGAACCGGTCTATGAAAATCGTAAAATTAAAGAAAAAGTGTTGTGTATTCCAGATGACCTATTTTATTTTTTGCAGTCGGACACGCTGGAAATGAAGCGTTTTTATAAAGGAATTTACAAAGATTTTGATGAGAAATTATTTGAACGGTTAAAGGAATATTTCCCAACCATTGACCCAAAACGCAGCATTCGCAGATTGTCAAAAGGTATGCAAAAACAGGTGGCGTTTTGGCTTGCAATCTGTTGTAAACCGGATGTACTGATATTAGATGAACCGGTAGATGGTTTAGATCCTGTTATGCGAAGACAGATTTGGAGTATTTTAATGGCGGAAGTAGCAGAACGTGAGATGACCGTTTTAGTATCCTCTCACAACTTAAGAGAACTAGAGGATGTCTGTGATCATGTTGGTATCATGCATAAGGGAAAAGTCATGATTGAACGTTCTTTAAGTGATTTACAGGGCAATATTTCGAAGATTCAGGTGGCATGTCCAAGCGGCGTACCAAAATTACCTGAAAAGTTCCAGGTATTACATATGTCCAATACCGGACGTGTATACACTTTGATTGTAAAAGGTGATCCGAAGGAAGCGTTAGAGTACCTAGAACAAGGAAAACCTACGGTAGTTGACGTATTGCCACTGACTTTGGAAGAAATCTTCATTTATGAAATGGGAGGTGTCGATTATGAAATCAAAGATATCCTGTTTTAATAAAACTATTTTTAAAAAGAATTTAACACTTTACTGGCCGTTATGGGTTGGATTTTTGCTGATGCAGTTGGCAATGGTTCCGTTGAATTTGTTCCAGTACATGCGTGGTCATACGAATAATCCGATTGCGAGACAGTATTCTGCATTGCGTAACATATTTGAGGTGGCGGCCGAACCGTTTGTGATATTTATCTTTTGTGTACTAGCAGTCATGTGTGTGTTTTCGTATCTTTATAATGCTAAAAATACGAATGGCTTTCATGGACTTCCGGTGACACGATTGGAACTGTTTGTTACAAATGCATTGTCGGCATTTACGTTCCTTGCTGCAGCAGAGGTGATTAGTTTTATCACAGGTGTGTTTGTAGGACTTGGTTGCGGCGTGACCAATATAGAAGTGTTGTTGTATATGCTTTTATTCCAGCTTGGTATTACATTCTTTGGAGTAGCATTTTCGACTGTGATTGCGATGCTGACCGGACACATTATGGCGATGCCAATCTATTGTTTTGTGGCAAATTACCTGTATATGATTGTCAGAGAAGTGTTGGAAAATGTTATTGTGAATGTGACTTATGGTTTGGGTGACCTTTGGGGTGTTGATATTACGTATGTACTTTCACCACTTTACTATTTGGAAAGAAGCGTGAATGTAACGACACGGTATAATGATGCATTAGAGCGTTTGGATACGATTACAGTATCGGGTGGCGGAGTTGTGGCAGCTTATGCAGGAGTAGGTGTGGTGCTTTTTGTGCTGGCATATCTTTTGTATCGTAAACGTCAGTTAGAAACTGCCGGTGACGTAATTGCAGTAAAATTCATGAAACCGGTATTTCGTATTGGGCTCGGTATCTGCGGTGGTACGACATTAGGCGTGGGACTCTCTGAGTTCTTCTATTTTGATACGCCGCGTTATAGTGATGCACGTTTTTATATCCTGCTTTGCTTTGTAATCATATGCATTTTTATCGGCTATTTTATGGCAGAAATGCTGATGCAGAAGAACTTCCGCATATTTAAAAAGTATATTGTGACAGAAGCAGTGGTTTCCGTTGCAGTAATGACAGTGTTTTTAATTGCGTTGAATAACGATGCATTTGGATTGGAACGTAAATTGCCAAAACAGGATGAAATTGTAGAAGCTTGGGTGGATTTGGATTATCCGGTGAAGTATGAGGGTGAAGAGATTGCAGATTTATTGGCTACACATGCTCAGATTATCGCGGAAAAAGATGAAGTGATTGATGCTATTGCAAGAAATGAAGTGAATTGCTATGGTGCGACGTTTAAGTATGTGTTAGCAGATGGCAGTGTATTTTCACGTAACTATTCTGTTCCGATAGATTCAGAAAATCCGACAAATTCGAATACGCCGAGTGGCCAGATTATTGCAAAAGAAATGGAACCGGAGCGCTATAAGCAGTATTTGTTGGGCGTGAATTATGAGAGTAATATGTATTTGACAGGTTTTATCAATCTGTATGACCAATATCAGAATTATTTGGAATACCGTTTTTCAGAAGAAGAATTGGAAGTGGTATCAAAAGCAATGTTAAAGGATATTGAGGAAGGTAACATGGTAATTTATGAGTTGTATTCTATTAACGGAAGCGATATTGCCAGCGAAGAATTTATGAGTGACTTGCAGATGCGTTACTATAATGAAAAGGGTATTGTAAGAATGGAAGATGTTTATTATGATATTCCTACTTATTATGAAGATGCGTATCTTTTTGGGGGATATGGTAGCGTTGCGACAGAGGCTGTAACTGCGGAATTTGGTTCTGCGGTAGATAGTGACAGTGTCTACATCCGTTTTGGTAAAAATTGTACGAATCTTGTGAGTGCGTTGGAAGAATTGGGAATCGTGAACGATATATGGCATTTATATACACACGAAGAGTTCAATATGTTAGAAGAGGCTCAAAAATAATTGACGAAAAATAAAAAATCGTAAGTTTTTGGAGCAGGAATTGCAATTTAAAGTTGCCATTCCTGCTTTTTTTTTGTAAACTAGTATTGTTATATTGAGATAGTATGCCTTATTATGCTTATTTTCTGTTTTGTGCAAATAAAGTAGGAATGACGGAATCTTATTAGAAAAGCTGATGAGGCATTTGAAAAGAGAGTTATTATGTAATATTTATGCCGTTTATCTTTCTGAAAGAGTAGAAAGAGGCAGGTTACAGAAAGGTATGGATATTAAGATGAGCAGACACATTATAGATAGTATCGAACCGGGGAGTATCGCAGAGGAGATGGAGTTAGAACCGGGCGATGAGTTAATCAGTATTAACGGACAGGAAATTGGAGATGTCTTTGATTATCATTATCTGATTCACGATGAGTATCTGGTGGCACTTTTTAAGAAAGCGAACGGAGAAGAATGGGAATTGGAGATTGAAAAGGATTATGATGAGGATTTAGGTATCGAATTCGAGAAAGGCTTGATGGACGATTATAAATCCTGCCAGAATAAGTGCATTTTCTGTTTCATTGACCAGATGCCAAAAGGCATGAGAGAAACTTTATACTTTAAGGATGATGATTCCAGATTGTCTTTTTTACAGGGCAATTATGTAACGTTAACGAATATGAAAGAGGCAGACTTGCAGCGTATCATTGACTATAAGTTAGAGCCGATTAATGTTTCCGTGCAGACGACGAATCCTGAATTACGTTGTATGATGCTTCACAATCGTTTCGCAGGAGATGCATTGAAAAAGATTGACACTCTGTATGAAGGTGGTATTCACATGAACGGCCAGATTGTACTTTGTAAGGGTGTGAACGACGGAGCAGAGCTTGAGCGTTCTATCAGCGATTTGACGAAGTATCTGCCTTATATGGAAAGTGTATCGGTAGTTCCGGTAGGACTATCAAAGTATCGCGAAGGGCTGTATCCGCTAGAGCCTTTTACAAAAGAAGATGCGATAGCAGTTTTAGAAACGATTCACAAGTGGCAGGAGAAGTGTATGGAATCCCACGAGACACACTTTGTACATGCCAGTGATGAGTGGTATTTATTGGCAGAACAGCCATTGCCGGATGAAGATAGTTATGATGGTTATATCCAGTTGGAGAACGGCGTAGGTATGCTTCGACTTTTGATAGATGAGTTTCATGATGCGTTGGAACTGTTAGAACAGGATATGGTAGATGAAGATGTACCGGAAGGAATGCTCCCGGATACAGAAAATGAACATCATGTAACCGTGGTGACCGGTAAATTGCCGGCACCGTTTCTTGCTGAATTAGCAGAGGAATGTGAGAGACGCTTCCCGAATCATCATATTGATGTAGTAGCAATTCGTAACGATTTCTTCGGTGAAATGATTACAGTTTCCGGTCTTTTAACCGGACAGGATATTTTGGCACAATTAAAGGAATTAAAAGAAGCTGGAAAGCTTGGGGAAAGGGTGTTATTGCCTTGCAATTTGCTTAGAAGCGGGGAAGAGACCTTACTTGATGATATGACAGTGACAGACCTTGCAGAAGCTTTGGATGTACAGATTGACATTGTAGGTTCTGGTGGTAACGAGTTGTTAAACTGCATGTTGGAAATTTAAAACTATTTTTGAAAGAGTGTTTTATTAGAAAATTGGATTTGTGGAATAAAAACGATTTGCAATCTGAAGCAATTTGAGGATTGGGTATAGAAGATGAAGAATTGTTTCAATACCCAAAAAACTATAAAAAATCAGAAAAAAACAAGTTTTTACTACTAAAATTGGGCAATTAGCATGGGACTAAATTTGTATACCCATTTTTAATTCAAAAAAGGGTATTATGGTAGAAACGAAATGATAATACCCAAAGTTCATAAATCTCAATTTGTCAGAGCGTTAATATAGTGAATGAACAATTTCTGAAAAGAGAAGTTTAAAAGAGAAAGGATGGATATAAAGATGAGTAAACCGGTAGTAGCAATTGTAGGACGTCCAAACGTAGGTAAGTCTACATTGTTTAATACACTTGCAGGAGAACGTATTTCTATTGTAAAAGATACGCCTGGTGTAACAAGAGATAGAATTTATGCAGAAGTAACATGGTTAAACCATGAATTTACAATGATTGATACCGGCGGTATTGAGCCGGATAGTAGTGATATTATTTTGTCACAGATGCGTGAACAGGCTGAAATTGCCATCGCAACTGCTGATGTTATCATCTTTTTGACAGACGTAAGACAGGGTTTACAGGATGCGGACTCTAAAGTAGCGGATATGCTTCGTCGTTCTGGAAAACCAGTTGTATTAGTTGTAAATAAAGTTGATAGTTTCGAAAAATTCATGCCTGACGTATATGAATTTTATAATTTGGGAATTGGTGAGCCATTCCCGGTTTCTTCATCATCAATGCTTGGTTTGGGAGATATGTTGGATGAAGTTGTAAAATACTTCCCGGAATATAATCCGGAAGAAGAAAAAGATGACAGACCAAAGATTGCCGTTATTGGTAAACCAAACGTAGGTAAGTCTTCTTTGATTAACAGATTAGCACAGGAAGACCGTGTAATCGTATCCGATATTGCAGGAACTACCCGTGATGCTATCGATATGGACATCGAATACAATGGTAAGGAATATGTATTTATCGATACCGCTGGTATTCGTCGTAAGAATAAAATCAAAGAGGAAATTGAACGCTATAGTATCATCCGTGCTGTGACTGCTGTAGAGCGTGCTGATGTGTGTTTGATTATGATTGATGCGACAGAAGGTGTTACAGAGCAGGATGCGAAGATTGCAGGTATAGCTCATGATCGCGGTAAAGGCGTTATCATTGTTGTAAATAAATGGGATGCTGTTGAAAAAAATGACAAGACCATTTATCGTCACACGGAAGATATTCGTGATGTTTTAAGTTTTATGCCATATGCAGAGATTTTATTTGTTTCCGTAAAATCAGGTCAGCGTATTGGTAAGATTTTTGAGACCATTGATGCAGTGCTTGAGAATAACAGCATGCGTATTGCAACAGGCGTCTTAAATGAAATTGTAGCAGAAGCAGTAGCAATGCAGCAGCCACCTTCAGACAAAGGCAAGAGATTACGTATTTATTATGTGACACAGGTTGGTGTGAAACCACCGACATTTGTTATATTTGTAAACGATAAAGAATTGATGCACTTCTCGTATACACGTTATCTGGAAAATCGTATCCGTGATACCTTTGGATTTAGAGGAACTGCACTTAAGTTTATTACACGCGAGAGAAAGGAAGATAAGAATTAATGGTAATAGCGATTCGTTTGATTGCATTGGTAATTGGGTATTTTTTTGGAGCTTTTCAGACGGGGTATATTTATGGAAAACTTCATGGAATTGATATTCGTGAACATGGCAGCGGTAATGCGGGGGCTACGAATACACTTCGTACACTGGGAATGAAAGCAGGTGTGATTACATTTGCAGGAGATTGTTTGAAATCTGTAGCTGCTATTTTATTGGTAACACATTTCTTTGGTGATTATTTTACCGGAGATGCACGAGTTTTAGGTTTATATGCGGGACTTGGAGCGGTATTGGGACATAATTTTCCGTTCTATTTAAAGTTTAAAGGTGGTAAAGGAATTGCATGTACTGCAGGTGTAGTTTGTGCGGTATGCCCACAGGCTGTACCATCATGTCTTGCGGTGTTCGCACTTTGTCTTTGGTTAACAAAGTACGTGTCATTAGGCTCTATCTTAATGGCGGCATTGTTTATGATTCAGGTTGTAGAATATAACTTTATGGGGGCACTTGGGCTTCCGGCAGAGAATATTTTAGAATATGATATTTTGGCTATTATTTTCGGTGTGATGGCAATTTGGAGACATAAAGCGAACATCGGACGTCTTTTAGCAGGAACAGAGAATAAAGTTGGTTCAAAGAAAGAAGCATAACGCAAAATAGCTTTATATGAAAAATTTTTGGAACAGATTTGAATTAGAAATTTGAAATGTGGGATAGTGTTGAAAGGAGTAGATATTATATGGAAAAAGTAGGAGTAATCGGTGCCGGAAGCTGGGGAACAGCCCTTGCAAAGGTGCTTTATACTAATGGCAATGAAGTTGTAGTATGGTCAATTGTAGAAGCTGAGATTCGGATGTTAAACGATTATCACGAGCACTTAGAGAAACTTCCGGGTGTAAGACTTCCAAAAGATATAAAGTTTACCACTGATTTACAGGAAGCAATTGAAGGATGCGATTATTTAATATTAGCAGTTCCATCTGTATTTACCAGAAGTACTGCTAAAGCTATGGCACCATTTGTAAAAGAAGGACAGGTTATTGTCTGTGTAGCAAAGGGGATTGAGGAAACGACACTGATGACGATTTCAGAAGTGGTAGAGGATGAGATTCCAGTTGCTGAGGTGGCAGTTATGTGTGGACCTAGCCATGCAGAAGAAGTGGGCAGAGAGTTGCCGACTACTGTTGTAGCAGGTGCCAAAAAACGTGAAGTTGCAGAAGGAATTCAGGACATTTTTATGAATGAAGTGTTCCGTGTATATACAAGTCCGGACGTACTTGGTATGGAGCTAGGAGGTTCGTTAAAAAATGTTATTGCATTGGCAGCAGGTATGACGGATGGTTTAGGTTATGGTGACAATACGAAAGCAGCACTTATTACCAGAGGTATTTCGGAGATGAGCCGTCTTGCACTCAAAATGGGAGCTAGTGCAGAGACATTAAATGGTTTAACAGGTATCGGTGACTTAATCGTAACCTGCCAGAGTAAACACAGCCGTAACCGTAGAGCTGGTATGTTGATTGGTCAGGGCTATACTATGCAGCAGGCGATGGATGAAGTTAAGATGGTAGTAGAAGGCGTATATTCAGCAAAAGCAGCCATTGCCCTTGCAAAAAAATATGAAGTAGACATGCCTATCATTCAGGAAGTGAATGCAGTATTATTTGAAGGTAAGACAGCCCGCGAAGCAGTGTATGGATTGATGATGCGTGATAAGAAATCAGAGCATATGGCACTTGAGTGGGAAGCTTAATATAATAGTCATTGAAGGCTCGAATGAATTTGTATTCAGATGAGTCATCAATGACTAGTATGCTATATATGGAAGTTATAACTATTTAGAGTGAAGACAATTTGGTGAAGGGTGTGCTGAATAGTTACTTGGAATTATATAAAGCAATTTCATAGATAGAAGAGGAAATAAAAATTATGGAAAGAGAAACAATTAAAATCAAATATCATTCTGATGAGATTGAAAAATTGACCTATATCGAAGGAAAAAGTGACTGGATTGACCTTCGAGCAGCAGAAGAAGTGGAGTTAAAGCAGGGAGAGTTTAGGTTAATTAAACTTGGTGTATCTATGCAGCTTCCAGCAGGTTATGAAGCAGTTGTAGTACCAAGAAGTTCTACGTATAAGAATTTTGGAATTATTCAGACGAATCACATGGGTGTCATCGACGAGACCTATTGTGGTGATAATGACGTGTGGATGATGCCGGTTTTAGCAGTGAGGGATACTGTGATTCATGTGAACGACCGTATTTGTCAGTTCCGTATCCAAAAACACCAGCCACAGATTACTTTTGAAGAAGTGGAAGTACTTGGAAATAGTGACAGAGGTGGAATTGGAAGTACCGGAAAGCAGTAAAAAAGATATAAAAGCGGTTATTCGTCAATATGACTGAAATAACCACTTTTTTTTGTCTAGGTAACATATAGTATTTTGTACAATTTTTTTGTATAGTATAATTATCGTAAAATGAAAATCGAAATTAATGGAGGAAAATCAAAATGGCAAGTTTATCATTGCAGCATATTTACAAAATCTACTCTAACGGCTTTGAAGCTGTTAAAGATTTCAATCTTGAAGTAGCAGACCAGGAATTCATCATTTTCGTAGGACCATCTGGTTGTGGTAAATCTACAACACTTCGTATGATCGCTGGTTTGGAAGACATTTCTAAAGGTGAATTCTATATCGACGGTAAATTAATGAATGATGTTGAACCAAAGGATAGAGATATCGCGATGGTATTCCAGAACTACGCTTTGTATCCACACATGACAGTATTTGATAACATGGCATTTGGATTAAAATTAAGAAAAGTTCCAAAGGAAGAGATCAAACAGAAAGTTGAAGAAGCAGCAAGAATTCTTGACCTTGAGAAATTATTAGATCGTAAACCAAAGGCTTTATCAGGTGGCCAGAGACAGCGTGTTGCTATGGGACGTGCTATCGTTCGTAATCCTAAAGTATTCTTAATGGACGAACCTCTTTCAAACTTAGATGCTAAATTACGTGTACAGATGCGTGCTGAGATCGCTTCATTACATAACAGATTAAAATCTACAATTATCTATGTAACACATGATCAGACAGAAGCTATGACATTAGGTACAAGAATCGTTGTATTAAAAGATGGTGTTATCATGCAGGTTGATTCACCACAGACATTATACAACAAACCAAACAACTTATTCGTAGCTGGTTTCATCGGTTCACCACAGATGAACTTCATCGATGCAGTTGTTAAAGTAGATGGGGACAAAGTTACTCTTAACTTTGGTGATACATCTATCGTTCTTCCTGCAGAAAAAGCTGCAAAAGTAAAACCATACAATGGCAAGACAGTTGTTATGGGTATCAGACCAGAACACATCAGCGATTCAGAAGTAGCATTAGAAGCGTTCAAAGATTCTACATTCGCAACAGAGATTACAGGTTACGAATTATTAGGTGCTGAGTCATTATTGTACTATACACTTGGTTCTACAACAATGACAGCAAAAGTTGATTCAAGCTCAAAAGCTCGCTATGGATCTAAAGTTACATTAGCTCTTGATCCAGAAAAGGTTCATGTATTTGATAAAGAAACTGAATTGACAATTACAAACTAATTCGGTAGAATTATATAAGCTAAAAGACCAAGAACTGGGTACAGCATATGTACCCAGTTTTTCTAAGTTATAAGCAGGAGCTTATAACTTAGAAATGCTTTGCGGGGAAGCACAGCTTGGCAGACATGTAACTGAAGTTGCAGGAAATTGCTGCAAGGAGGCTTACTTGTGTGCAGCAAAGTGTGCAAGCATACTTTGATTATGGTGGACAGTATGAGGGGAAAATTATGATTTCAAATCACAAAATTCAAGTAGTAATTGATGAAATATATGACATTTCCAAAACAGATCTTGTTGTTTATACAGAGAATGGGAAATTGGTAGCAGCTACAAAAATACCAGAACAGGACATGGAAAGAGAAGTAGAACTATTTGCAGGAACCATGTTAGAGACTCAGACTTTGTTTGGCTATTTTTTCTATAAGATTGTAGTTGAAGGAGAAGTAGAGTACGTTTTATTAGCTCGTACATTTTCCGAAGAGTCTTATATGGTAGGGAAGATGGCTGTCAGCCAGATACGTCATCTTGTGTCCGCTTATATGGAACATTTTGATCGTAATAATTTTATACAGAATATTCTGCTTGGAAATTTGCTTGTAGTAGATATGTACAATAAAGCACAGAAATTGCATATCGAACAGGCAGAACGAGTTGTTTATGTAATTGAAGTGAAAGGAAAAAAAGACAGCACTGTTTTAGAAACCGTAAAGAATTTATTTGTGACAAAGACAAGGGATTTTGTTACAGAAATAGATGAGAAAAGTATAATTTTGATAAAAGACTGCCGTGACATGAAGACCGAAGAGGATCTTAAGACACTGGCCAGTATGATTATAGATAACATGCATGCAGAAGCTATGGTAAAGGTTAGAGTAGGCTATGGCAATCGTGTGTATAATTTGCAGGACATCACCAAATCCTATCAGGAAGCAAACATGGCATTAGAAGTGGGAAGAATCTTCTATGCAGAAAAAGAGATTATCAGTTATAGTCTTTTAGGAATCGGACGTTTGATTTACCAGCTTCCAATGAGTTTGTGTGAGATGTTTATTAAAGAAGTATTTGCAGATGGGATACCAGATGTTTTTGATGAAGAAACGATGATAACTATCCAGAAGTTTTTTGAAAATAATTTAAATATTTCAGAGACCGCTAGACAGCTTTATGTACACCGCAATACACTAGTGTATCGTCTAGAACGTTTAGAGAAAATTATCGGATTAGATATTCGGAAATTTGAAGATGCGTTGACCTTTAAAATTGCCCTCATGGTAATTTCTCATATGGAATCGCAGAATAAACATAACGAACAGTAAGTTTGTACGTAACTATGAAGTACGGAATAGTTTCGTCTGCATAGTTACTGTGTGAGATTGTAAGAAAGTGATATAGGAGTGCAAAAAATGGCAAAGTCAACATATGATGCAAGTAATATATCGGTTTTAGAAGGATTAGAGGCCGTTCGAAAAAGACCGGGTATGTACATCGGAAGTGTTTCAAGAAAAGGTTTGAACCACTTAATATACGAAATCGTGGATAATGCAGTGGACGAGCATCTGGCAGGTGCTTGTGATACCATTTGGGTAACTTTAGAAAAAGATGGTTCATGTACGGTAGAAGATAACGGACGAGGAGTACCGGTTGGTATGCATGCAAAGGGTGTGTCAGCAGCACGTTTGGTTTATACTACTTTACATGCAGGTGGTAAGTTCGATGATTCTGCGTACAAGACGAGTGGTGGTTTGCATGGTGTAGGTTCTTCTGTTGTAAATGCACTTTCTACTTATATGGATGTGCAGATTAGTAGAGAAGGGTATGTACATCATGACCGTTATGAGAGGGGCGTTCCGACAGTAGAGTTAGAAGCAGGACTTCTTCCGAAAATCGGTAAGACGAAGAAGACCGGTACAAAAGTGAACTTTTTACCGGACCCGGAAATCTTTGAAAAAACCAAATTCAAAGAAGATGAAGTAAAAAGCCGTATGCACGAGACGGCATATTTGAATCCGAAATTAACTATCATTTACGAAGACCGCCGTGGTGAGGAAGTAGAACATATCGAGTATCACGAAGAAGAGGGTATTAAGGGATTTGTAAAGGATATTAATAAAAATAATGAGACTTTACATGAAGTCATTCACTTTAAAGGTGTAAGCGAAGGTATTGAAATAGAAGGGGCATTCCAGTACACAAATGAGTTTCATGAAAATATTTTAGGGTTCTGTAATAATATTTTTAATGCAGAGGGTGGTGCCCACATTACAGGTTTTAAAACAGTATTTACGACTGTTATTAATAACTATGCACGAGAACTGGGTATTTTAAAAGAAAAAGATACCAATTTTACTGGTGCAGATGTGCGTAATGGTATGACAGCGGTTATTTCTATTAAGCATCCGGACCCAAGATTTGAAGGACAGACGAAGACAAAGCTCGACAATCAGGATGCATCCCGTGCCACAGCAAAGGTGACAGGTGATGAGATTCAGCTTTTCTTTGATAAGAATTTAGAAACATTAAAAACCGTTATTTCTTGTGCGGAAAAAGCCGCCAAAATCCGTAAATCCGAGGAAAAAGCAAAGACGAATCTGTTGACGAAGCAGAAATTCTCTTTTGATTCAAATGGTAAATTAGCAAACTGCGAGAGTAGAGATCCATCCATCTGCGAAATCTTTATCGTAGAGGGTGATTCTGCGGGTGGTTCGGCTAAGACAGCACGTGACCGTAATTTCCAGGCGATTTTACCAATTCGTGGTAAAATCTTAAACGTAGAGAAAGCAAGTATTGATAAAGTCCTTGCGAATGCCGAGATTAAGACGATGATTAATGCGTTTGGCTGTGGATTTTCAGAAGGTTATGGTAATGACTTTGATATCAGCAAACTTCGTTATGATAAGATTATCATCATGGCCGATGCGGACGTGGATGGTGCCCATATTTCTACATTGTTGTTGACATTGTTTTATCGTTTTATGCCGGAATTGATTCAGCAGGGGCATGTATATGTGGCGATGCCACCACTATATAAAGCGATTCCAAGTAAGGGCGAGGAAGAGTATTTATATGATGATGCTGCCTTAGAGCGTTATCGTAAGACACATAAAGGAAGTTTTACGTTACAGCGTTACAAAGGTCTTGGTGAAATGGACGCAGAGCAGCTTTGGGAGACGACATTAGACCCGGAACGTCGTATGTTAAGACGTATCGAAATCGAAGACGGACGTATGGCATCTGATATCACAGAGCTTTTGATGGGCAATGACGTTCCACCGCGTAGAGCATTTATCTATGAGCATGCGCATGACGCTGAGTTAGATGTTTAAATATTAGAGTGTATGAAAGCCGATTGCTTCACACGAAGTGTTCCCGCAATCGCTGCCAATATTCGCAATTCAGGCTATTCGCCTTACTTGCTCATATCGGGCAGGTTGTCTAATGTCAAGACAGAATGAAATGTAAACATTTCATCTGTCAGTCCATTGACAACACTTTCAAGGAGGTATAGATGAGACAGGAAGAACAAATCATCCGCACTGAGTATTCAGAGCTGATGCAGAAATCTTATATAGATTATGCTATGAGTGTTATCATCGCACGTGCATTGCCGGATGTAAGAGATGGTTTAAAACCAGTACAGAGACGTACATTATATGATATGCACGAATTGGGAATCCGCTATGACAAGCCGTACAGAAAATGTGCACGTATTGTCGGTGATACCATGGGTAAATACCACCCACATGGCGACAGTTCTATTTATGAAGCACTAGTAGTTATGGCACAGGATTTTAAGAAAGAACTGCCACTTGTAGACGGACATGGTAACTTTGGTTCCATCGAAGGAGATGGTGCCGCTGCGATGCGATATACGGAAGCGAGACTTCAGAAAATCACACAGGAAGCTTTTTTAGCAGACCTTGATAAAGATGTCGTAGATTTTGTGCCAAACTTTGATGAGACCGAAAAAGAACCAGCCGTGTTACCGGTTAAGATACCAAACCTTTTGGTAAATGGTTCGGAAGGTATTGCAGTTGGTATGGTAACTAGCACACCACCTCATAACTTAGGAGAGGTCATTGATGGTGTAATTGCCTATATCAAGAATCCTGACATTAACACCGAACAGATGATGCAGTATATTCCGGGACCGGACTTCCCGACAGGTGGTGTCATTGCAAATAAAGATGATTTAAAAGCAATTTATGCAACCGGACAGGGCAAGATTAAAATTCGTGGTAAGGTAGAAGTGGAAACAGTAAAAGGCGGTAAAGAAAAAATCGTCATTACAGAGATTCCATATACCATGATTGGTGCCAACATCGGTAAATTTTTAAATGATGTATACAGTTTGGTTGAGACGAAAAAGACAGCGGATATCGTAGATATTACGAATCAGTCATCCAAAGAGGGTATCCGTATCGTTATCGAGCTTCGTAAGGGAGCAGATGCAGAGAAATTAATCAATCTTTTATATAAAAAGACAAAGCTAGAAGATACATTCGGTGTAAATATGCTTGCAGTAGCAGATGGAAGACCGGAGACATTAGGACTTGTTCCAATCATCCGTCATCATGTGAATTTCCAGTACGAACTTGCGACGAGAAAGTATACCACACTTCTTCGCAAGGAGCGTGACAAACAGGAAATTCAGGAAGGTTTGATGAAGGCCTGTGATGTTATCGACTTAATCATTGAAATTCTTCGTGGCAGTACTAGTGTAAAAGATGCCAGAGCCTGCTTACAGGATGGTATCACTGATAATATCAAGTTCAAGTCGGCACAGTCGAAAAAGGATGCGTCACAGTTACGTTTTACAGAACGTCAGACTACTGCGATTTTGGAAATGCGTTTGCAGAAATTAATCGGTTTGGAAATTGAAGCATTGCTCCGTGACCATGAAGAGACTTTGAAAAATATCGCACTTTATGAAGATATTTTAGGTAGTCGTGCTTCTATGGCAAAAGTGATTATCAAGGAATTGCAGGCATACAAGAAAGAGTATGCAAGACCGCGTAGAACGGTGATTGACAATCTTGAAGAAGTAGTCGTAGAAGAGAAGAAGATTGAAGAAATGGATGTTGTCTTTGTAATGGATCGTTTTGGTTATGCAAAGACGATTGATACCAATATTTATGAGCGTAACAAAGAGACAGTCGATTCAGAAAACCGGTATGTATTAACTTGTAAGAATACGGATAAGATTTGTATTTTTACAAACAAAGGACAGCAGCATTTGTTAAAAGTGTTAGACCTTCCATATGGAAAACTACGTGATAAAGGCACACCGATTGACAATGTCAGCAACTATAACAGTAGCGAGGAACATTTTGTATATATCAACAGTCTTGAGGCAGTGAAGAGTACCAAGTTATTGTTCGGTACAAAATCTTCTATGTTAAAGATTGTAGATGGTGCAGAATTTGACGTAGCAAAGCGTACCACAGCGGCTACCAAGTTAAAAGATGGAGACGAAGTGCTGTTTGTAGAAGCAATTATCGGTAACGAGACTTTGGTTATGCAGTCTGAGCGGGATATGTTCTTGCGAATTGAAGTAGGAAAGATTTCGGAACAGAAGAAGATTGCGGCAGGTATTCGTGGTATGAAGTTAGATAAGAGTGATAGCTTAACCAATATTTACTTATTACCACCCGGAAGCAATCAGGAAGTAGAAATAAAAGGCAAAAAATATGATTTGAACCGTTTGCATATTGGAAATCGTGATACAAAGGGTACGAGAAAATAGTATATGGAAGGAAAAGGCGGTGATGGAAAGTGAGTGAATACATGACAGGAAAAGAAATTGTAAACCTCATTCATGCTCTCGAAAAGAAAGGCATGACAGCCGAAGAAATTATTGAAATTATCAAGTACGTAGAAACGGCTGACCCGAAAGACCCAAGTAATAACTAAATAATTGTAACTATATTAACATTCCTAAGGTATAAAGTCTTTATGAGATTATCAAGGCTTTATACCTTTTATTATGTGGAAAAATGAAATTTGATTTAACAGTATACATTTTTTTGAAATATTTGTATAATGATTTTGCAATTATGTAGATTTGTGAAAAATGAAATTTAGAGGTGTAGTAGACTATGACCTACGAAGAAGCAAAAGCTTATATAGAAGAGGTGAGCCAAACAGGAAGTATCTTAGGCTTGGAAAATATACAGAATTTAATGCAGGAGTTAGGCGATGTCCAGGAACTTTTGAACATCATCCATATCGGTGGAACGAATGGAAAAGGTTCGACAGGTGCATTTATTGAAAGTGTGCTCATGGAAGCAGGTTATCGTGTAGGTCGTTACACGTCACCGGCGGTTTTTGAGCCTTTTGAAGTATGGCGAATTAATAGAGAAAATATTACAGAGGAAGCATATCTTGAGTGTTTAGAAGAAGTGAAAGAAGCATGTGGTCGTATGTTAAAAAAGGACATGTGCCAACCGACCGTATTTGAAGTGGAGACTGCTTTAGCATTTCTTTATTTTTATAAAAATAAGTGTGATTATGTATTATTAGAAGTAGGCATGGGTGGTGAAACAGATGCTACAAATCTGATTACAAAACCGATTTGTTCTGTGCTTACATCCATCAGCATGGACCATATGCAGTTTTTAGGAAATTCACTTTCAGAGATTGCACGTGTAAAAGCAGGAATTATTAAAACAGGATGTCCGGTTGTGACCATGGATACACAAGCACTACAGGTATTAGAAATTATCAAAGAAGTGACAGAGCAGAAGAACGCAAATCTCATTGTTGCAGAAGTAGGTAATTTAGAAGAGGATACAGACTGCATACAGAAAGAGAATTTGACATCGGAGAAGGAGATTAAGCCGGTATCAGATGTTCAGATGTATTTAGGTGGAATTTCATTCTGCCATAAAGAATTTGGAGAAGTTCGGATAAAGCTGGCAGGTGTTTATCAGATGGAAAATGCTATTTTAGCTGCTACTGTTTGCAAGAAAGTCTTACAATTATCGCAAGAAATGATTTTACGTGGATTGGAAAAAGCCATTTGGCCAGGCCGGTTTGAAGTAGTATCGGAGCAGCCGTTCTTTATTTTAGATGGGGCACATAACGAGGATGCAGCAGAAAAATTATCCCGAACTTTACAAAAGCATTTTACAAACGGTAGGATAACTTATATAATAGGGGTACTTGCAGACAAAGAACATGCGAAGATGTTGGATGTGATGCTGCCTTATGCCGGCAGCGTATATACTGTGACTCCGCCAAATAAGCGGGCGTTAGATGGGGCAGTTTTGGCAGAAGAAGTAAGAAGTTTTGGAAAAGAAGCCATATACTGTGAGACGATTAAAGAAGCCGTAGACTTTGCGATAAAGGAAGCAATACAGGGAGAGTCAGATGGAATTTTAGCATTTGGATCTTTATCCTATTTGACGGAATTAAAAGAAGCGGTAACGTTACATTTCACATCCACGCCAATCACTTGCTGATTGATGTGGGGAGAACGTGTAAATAGAATAAGATAGTGAGATTTGTAAGGTAAGTATTTACGTAGGAGATAGATATTGTAGAGAAGTGAGAGGAAACCATGGACAAGAGTAAGATTGAACAGGGTGTCAGATTAATATTAGAAGGAATTGGTGAAGATCCAAATAGAGAGGGATTGTTAGGTACACCGGATCGTATTGCCCGCATGTATGAAGAGATTTTTGCAGGATTGGGACAGGATGCGAAAGTACCGTTGTCTAAGACCTTTTCTGCGGTTAATAATGAAATGATTATTGAGAAGGATATTGTTTTTTATTCTACTTGTGAGCATCATTTTATGCCTTTTTATGGAAAAGCACATGTGGCATATATTCCGAATGGAAAAGTGGTGGGATTAAGTAAGTTGGCAAGAACAGTGGAAGTATATGCAAAGCGTCCACAGTTGCAGGAACAGTTGACTGCTCAGGTCGCAGATGCACTCATGGAGTATTTACAACCATTGGGAGCGATGGTCATGATTGAAGCGGAGCATACTTGCATGACGATGCGTGGTGTTAAAAAACCTGGCAGTAAGACGGTGACATTTGTATGTCGCGGTGCGTTTGAAGAGAACGAGAAGTTACAGAATCAGTTTTTTGCACTTGTAAAGTAGAGGTTCACGTGTTAATAGGAAATAGAGAATTTGATGTAAAAAATAAAACGTATATCATGGGAATCCTGAATATAACGCCGGATTCCTTTTCTGATGGTGGGAGCTTTTATGATATTGAGTTGGCATTAAAACATGCTGAGGATATGATAAAAAAAGGCGCCCACATTCTTGATATTGGGGGAGAATCCACAAGACCTGGACATACGCAGATAACAGATGCGGAAGAAATTACACGGATTGTGCCAGTGATTAAGGCGATTAAGGAGAATTTTGATATTCCGATATCAGTGGATACGTATAAAAGTAAGGTTGCGGAAGCTGCAATTTTAGCAGGAGCAGATTTAATAAATGATATATGGGGCTTAAAATATGATGGGACAATGGCAGAGGTAATTGCAAGATACAATAAGCCGTGTTGTCTGATGCATAATCGACGTGATACAGATTATCAGAATTTTATGGAAGATGTAAAGGCAGACTTGAGAGAGTCGGTCAAAATGGCTAGAAAAGCTGGGATTACCGCGGATAAAATTATTCTTGATCCGGGAGTAGGCTTTGCGAAAACTTACGAACAGAATCTAGAGATTATTGCGAAACTGGGTGAGTTAAAAGACTTAGATTGTCCGATTTTACTGGGAACTTCCCGGAAGTCTGTGATTGGATTGACTTTAGACTTGCCGGTAGAGGAACGTTTAGAAGGGACATTAGCGACTACTGTTATGGCAGTAGAGCACGGATGTGCTTTTGTGCGGGTGCATGATGTGCAGGCGAATGCAAGGGCAGTTCTGATGACAGAGAAGATTCTACAGAGTAAGAAAAATATTGGTATTTGAGCTTAGATTAGACACAAATATAATGTAAGAGTGCAAAATCCCATTGTTACAGGCAATCTCAAATGGATTTTTGCTGGAAATTGAGGATAAAAGATATGGATAAAATCAAAATCACAGGTTTAAAAATATTTGCACATCATGGTGTGTTTGAAGAAGAGACCATAAACGGACAGGATTTTTATGTGAATGCGGTATTGTATTTAGATTGCAGACCGGCAGGTATTACAGACGTTTTGGAAAAGTCAGTGCATTATGGTGAAGTGAGTCTTTTCGTCACAAAATTTTTGCAGGAACACACCTATAAGCTGATAGAAACAGCAGCGGAGCAGACGACAAAAGCGTTATTGTTAGCATTTCCTTTGATAAAAAAAGTAGAATTTGAATTATGCAAACCGCATGCACCAATCGGGCTTCCCTTTGAGAATGTATCTGTAACGATTGAGCGTGGCTGGCATACTGCATATGTGGCTGTGGGTTCTAATATGGGAGAGAAAGAGACTTATATTAAAGATGCAATCGAACAGCTCGAAGAGATGGAAGAGATTAAGATAGAGAAGGTTTCAGATTTAATCGTGACAAAGCCTTATGGTGGTGTAGAACAGGATGATTTTGTGAACGGAGCGATTAAGTTATATACACTTTTTACACCAAATGAGTTACTGGATGCGTTGCATCTAGTGGAGAAATATGCCAAAAGAGAGCGTCTGATTCACTGGGGACCTAGAACCTTGGATTTGGATATTATCTTCTATGATGATTTGGTATATGAAAATGATGAGTTGATTATTCCTCATGTGGATATGGCGAATCGTGATTTCGTATTAAAGCCATTATTGGATCTATGTCCGAATAAACGTCATCCGATTTCGGGATTGACAATGACACAATTGTATGAGAAATTGGAAGAACGCTGATTTCATAAATCATTAGGAAATTCCTATGATTAAAAATGCTCCGCAAGGATGAGGAGCCAATGACTTGTAGTATAGAAGGTGAGTAGTGTGTGAAGAAGAGCAGTGTGTGGGCAGTTTTCTACCCGATTTTCGTATATTATCTGATTTCTGCATGTGTATTTTTTTCGTTGAATATTTTGATTGGCGAAGCACAGGAAATATATATGTTAAAACAGTTAATCAGTTCCGGAGCAACTATTCCATGTTTGATAGCATTTTGGAAACAGGATAATGAAGCGGAGAGGGTAGTCTATGGAAAACAAAAAAGGTCTCTGAAGCAGTATATGATGCAAGCAGCATTGACCTGTATGGCAGTAGGAGCGTTTGGCATAGCAGTGAATAATTTTATAGCTATGACACCGCTGGTTCATGTTTCAGCAGGTTTTCAGACGGCGAATGAGAATTTCTTTGGTGGAGATGTTTTGTTGCAGATTCTGGCTTCCTGTGTGGTTGTGCCGGTGGCAGAGGAATTGTTGTTCCGTGGTATCGTGTTGAAACGTGGGGCGATGCTTGCTAGTGAGGGTATGGGTATTTTTTGTTCAGCAGTATTGTTTGGTATTATTCATATGAATCTGGTGCAGTTTATATATGCTGCTTTGTTAGGAGCATTGTTAGCAGTTATTGTGACGAAGACAAGAAGGGTGTCGCTGGCTGTATTAGGGCATGCAACAGCGAATCTCATTGCAATACTTAGGGCATCAAGTGGTATTCTTGATTTTTCGTATCAGCCTACGGTGGCAGGGATTGGATTTTCTGTGGGAATGTTAGTACTTGGAGTAGGTGCGATGATGGTGTTAGTGCGTTATTCTAAAGAGTTCGCTATGGAATAAAAGACTTCATAAAATCTTAATAAAAAATGAACCATTCTTTAAGAAAACGGTAAAATTTTCTGAAAAGAAGTTTGCTATTATCAATAATAGTGAACTTTTTTTGTTAATATGGGAGTGGTTATGGGAAAGAGACTAGAGATAATAGACGTAAATGAACGTGCAGAATCAAGAGAAAAGGCATTAAGTATAGAGGAGAAACGACGCCGAAGACAACGCATGAGAGCAAGACAGCAGGCAATAAAGCGACGCCGAAGAAAACGGTTGTTTCGGCTAGTTGTAGCAGGTGTTTTTGTGATTGTATTGGGAGTTGGAATCAGCCGTTTGGATGCCGGGGAGAAGATTGCGAGTCAAGTAGCAGGAAATTCGGATACGGTGAGTACAGATACTTGGTACAGGGAAAGTGGAAGAATAGAGGAGTTACTCTATGAAGTAAAGTATGAGGATTTTTTTAAAGAAAATAAGCCAAAAGTGATAGATGATGCAGAGGTTTACCAGTGTTTAAAAAAATTGTCAAAAAAGTATCCTGAATTAGAAACGGTATATGAACATCGTGAGGAATATCCGGTAAAATTACTAGCTTCTTTATGTAATAATCCGGAAATGCTAGAATATGTGAAAGGTTATCTTACACATGAAACAGGAGACACATGGGGAAAAACAGAACTTACAGAAGCAGAAAAAAAGCAGAAATTTCCTCTTTTTTTACAATGGGACAAGCGTTGGGGATATGAGGAATATGGAGATTTTAACATTGCTCTTTCCGGTTGTGGACCAACAACACTTGCTATGGCGTCAGTGGTATTGACGGGAGATGATACTATTACACCTGACCGTGTAGCAAAATATAGTATGGAAAATGGACATTATGTAGAAGGGACGGGAACAGCATGGAGTCTGATGACGGAAGGGTGTGAAAATTTCGGTATAAAAGCAGAAGAAATAGTATTGGATGAATCTGTGATGAAGAATCAGTTGGATGATGGAAAAGTTATTATCTGTTCCATGAGACAGGGGGATTTTACAGCTGGCGGTCATTTTGTAATGCTATTTGGTTATAATGAAAATGGATTTTTGGTTAATGACCCCAACTGTATTTATCGTAGCAGTAAGGTGTGGTCTTATGAAGAATTAAAAAATCAAATCCGTATATTATGGGCATTTCAGAAAGAATAGGTAACAGTTCAGTCCGGTAACGATTTGCAGGCTCATTTATAGTTTTGCTTCGCAAAAGGAGCCTGCTCACTCTTGAATCATATTCTTACGCAGCAAATCAGTAAATGATTAGCTGCTGAGTGAACAGTAACGAACTCTTACAAAAATAGTAAAAAAATAACAAAAAAGAGTGGCGAAAAAGTCTCCGAGTAAGGTATAATATAATCGTGTACAATAGAATATACTTTAAGGAGGAATTATGAAAACAACAAATGAAGAAAAGAAGTTCCGTTATAATGATGTAGGAGAGAGATTTAAATCTATCAATAAAATATTCTTTTTAGGATTGACATTTTTATATATCATGTTCGCAGCATATTTGCTGATGCGTACATTTTTGGGAGATATTCATAAAGCGTTCTCCTTTTCTAATTTGGGTATTGTTGCAGTATTTTCAATTATAAATATTGTTCTTTATTTTAAGAATAAAGCAAGTAAAAATTTTGGACTAATATCTGTAATACTAGGTGGTATAGAACTTTTCCTTGTTGGTATGAATACAGATGCTGAGTTTGTTATGTATGCACTGATTATTTTGCTTGCATTACAGATGCCTTATTTTAATTCGAAGAGATTAGGTAAGATTTGTCTGGTTGCCGGAGTTGGTTTAATTCTTGTACAGATATTCCGTTTTTATCGTGGGATAGGATTAAGCACTGTAGATGATTTGATTTGTATTCTTTGTGTAATGCTTGGTTTGTATGTAGACTGGAGACTTTGTGATTTGACACGTAGATTCAATGAGGATGCGTTGGGGTCAGTAGAAGTACAGACACAGAAAGTGCAGGAAATGTTCGATGGTATCGTTGAGATTTCAGCAGTAGTTCAGGATGAAGCACAAAAGAGTACAGATAAAGTTGGACAGTTGTTTGAAGCGACACAAAATGTTACTACAAGTATGCATGAAATAGTAGATTCTGCGAATATGACAGCTAGTAGTATTGAAGAACAGAATCAGATGACACAGAATATCCAGAATGCTATTGCACATACAAGCGAGCGCTCTAAAAAAATGGTGGATATTGCAATAGATTCTAACGCTAGCATTCAGACGAATATCAAGGTTATGGAAGAATTGCAGATTCAGTCAAAGCAGATTGCTGAGACAAATGCAGAAGTAAGTGATTCTATGATTCGATTACAGGAGAAGACCAAAGAAGTAGAAGAGATCGCAGCTATGATTCTTGGTATTTCCAGCCAGACTAATTTATTGGCTTTGAATGCTTCGATTGAAAGTGCACGTGCAGGCGAAGCAGGTCGTGGATTTGCAGTAGTAGCAGATCAGATTCGTCAGTTGGCAGAGCAGACGAAAAAGTCGACAGAAGAGATTACTAGAATTATCAATGAATTAAATCAAAATGCGAATGAAGTAGTTGCTTCTGTTGAAAAATCTGTATCAGCAACGGAAGATCAGAATAAGAAAATAGCAACAGCATCAGAAGCATTTGGTAAATTAAATGAGGATATCACAGTGCTTATTGATGATATTAACGAGATGGATAGAGAAATTTTAGAACTATCTGATTCAAATAATACGATTGTAGATAACATTTCGCATTTATCAGCAGCTACAGAAGAAGTAACAGCTAATGCAGAGCAAGTACTTACAATGAGTGAACAGAGTCTTGCATATGCAGAAGGTGTGAAGACTTCGATTGAGACCATTGAAGATTCAACAGAACAGATGAAACAATTTATGTAAGAACATAGTTTGGAAAAGCAAAAACCGGAAGATTTATGAAAAGATGAATCTTCTGGTTTTTTGTATAGGTCTGAGAATATAAACTTTTCATGAAGTGTTGTAGCTTCATTGACAAAAAATGGAGGGATGGATATACTTGAAAGATGAGAAAATGTGTAACTATTCAGAGTAAACCGGAAGTTTTGAAAAGACGGTTTTGTGAATGGTTCACTGAATAGTTACGAAAATATTTAGAAAGTGTGGATAATATGAATTGGTTAAATAAGTTAGAACGAAAATTCGGAAGATATGCTGTTCCAAATGTGATTATATGGTTGATTGGAGCATATGCGATTGGATTTATTTTAAATATGATGTATCCGTCTGTGATGTCTTACCTGAGTTTTAACCCATATTTGATTTTTAAAGGGCAGGTTTGGCGTCTGGTGACTTGGATATTCCAGCCGGTAAATAGTAATATTTTCTGGTTGTTGATTTCTATGATGTTTTATTATCATTTGGGAACGAATTTAGAACGTGCATGGGGGACCTTCCGGTTCAATGTGTATCTGTTAGGTGGAATGCTTTTTACGATAGTGGGAAGTCTGCTTTTTTATGGAATTGTTTATATGATTTTTGGAGAAGCATTGGCAGTGACGACAAGTTCTCTGATGAGTTCTTTTGTAAGTACGTATTATGTGAATATGTCACTTTATCTGGCATTTGCGGTGATGTATCCTAATTTGCAGGTATTGATTTACTTTTTTATTCCTGTAAAAGTAAAATGGATGGCAATCGTCTATGTAGTACTGATGGCTTATGACATTTTTAATATGGCAAATATTTATGGTTCTTATTACGGTGCAAGTGTTGGAGCTTTAGTGGCAGTGATTATGTTTGTAGTGAATGCTATGTCATTATTGAATTTTATTATTTTCTTCTTATCGAGCAGAGATGTAAGACGTTATGCACCAAAAGAAGTGAAACGCAGACAGGAGTTTAAACGTCAGGTGGCACAACCTAGACCGGGAAGTGGAATTACACGTCATAAATGTGCAGTTTGTGGCAGAACAGAAGTATCGAATCCGGAGTTAGAATTCCGTTATTGTTCTAAGTGCGAAGGGAATTATGAATATTGTCAGGATCATTTGTTTACACATGAACACGTGCATCGTAGTTAAAAAGGTTACAGTTCGGTTTGTGTCACATTTGCAAAGATGATTTTGTTGTGTAAGAACATGATACAAGAGTATTACAAAAAGTTTTACAAAGCGGTATGATTCAGGCTAGAAATATGTACTGTAAAGTGATATAATTTATATGCTTATGACTATCATTTAATGATATGGGCAACACTAGGAGGATTTATTAGTTATGGAAAACGAAGCAGTAGTATCAAAGAATTTTATTGAACAGATTATTGAAAAAGATATAGAGGAAGGTCATTGTCAGGAAATACACACTAGATTTCCACCGGAACCAAATGGTTACTTACACATTGGACATGCCAAAGCCATTCTTTTAAACTATGGTTTAGCACAGAAATATAATGGTAAGTTCAATCTTCGTTTTGATGATACCAATCCAACAAAAGAGAAGACAGAATTCGTTAATGCAATTGAAAGTGATATTGCATGGCTTGGTGCAGATTGGGAAGATAGATTATACTTTGCATCTGATTATTTCCAGGAGATGTACGAAGGTGCGATTAAGTTAATCAAAAAGGGTAAAGCGTATGTATCTGATTTGACAGCAGAACAGATTCGTGAATATCGTGGTACTTTAACAGAACCAGGTAAGGAAGATCCATATTCTACTAGAAGTGTAGAAGAGAACTTACAGTTATTTGAAGATATGAAGAATGGCAAATTCGCAGACGGAGAGAAAGTACTCCGTGCGAGAATTGACATGGCTTCATCTAATATCAATATGAGAGACCCTGTAATTTATCGTGTAGCTCGTATGAATCACCATAGAACAGGGGATAGCTGGTGTATTTATCCAATGTATGACTATGCACATCCAATCGAAGATGCAGTAGAAGGTATCACACATTCTATCTGTACATTGGAATTTGAAGATCACAGACCTCTTTATGACTGGGTATTAATCGAGCTTGGTTATAAAGATGATGCAACAGGCACACCAAAGCAGATTGAATTTGCAAAATTATACCTGACTAATGTAGTAACAGGTAAGAGATACATCAAGAGACTTGTTGAAGAAGGTATCGTAGACGGATGGGATGATCCACGTTTAGTATCTATCGCAGCTTTGAAGCGTAGAGGATTTACACCGGAATCTATCAAGTTATTCGTAGAGCTTTGCGGTGTAGCTAAAGCGAACAGTTCCGTTGATTATGCGATGCTTGAGTACTGTATCCGTGAGGATTTGAAATTAAAGAAATCTCGTATGATGGCGATTTTAGATCCAATCAAAGTAGTAATTGATAACTATCCGGAAGGACAGGTGGAATACTTAGAAGTAGCAAACAACCTTGAAAATGAAGAACTTGGAAGCCGTACTGTTCCATTTACTAGAGAAATCTACATTGACCGTGAAGACTTTATGGAAGAACCACCTAAGAAATACTTCCGTATGTTCCCAGGTAACGAAGTTCGTTTAATGAATGCATACTTTGTAACATGTAATAGCTATGTAAAAGATGAGAATGGTAAAGTGACAGAGATTCACTGTACTTATGATCCGGCATCTCGTGGTGGTAACAGCCCGGATGGACGTAAGGTAAAAGGTACGATTCAGTGGGTATCTGCAGAATATGGTATCAAAGCAGAAGTTCGTTTATATGAGAACTTAATTGACGAAGAAAAAGGTGTATACAACGAAGATGGCAGTTTGAACTTAAATCCTAATTCATTAACTGTATTAAAGGATTGTGTGGTTGAGTCCAACTTAGCAGATGCAAAAGCTTATGACAGTTTCCAGTTTGTACGTCAGGGATTCTTCTGTGTAGATGCGAAAGATTCTACAGAGGATCATCTGGTATTTAATCGTATTGTATCATTAAAGAGTTCGTTTAAATTACCGAACTAATGGAGGAAAAGACCTATATGAATTTATTTGAAGGGTTAGAAAAATTTGGATTACAGGCACAGAATGTAGGAAGTCTTTTTGAAGAAGAGAAAAAGACAGGTGCAGGGAGTGCTTCCGGTGAAGCAGTAGAAGAGATTCCTACTGAAGATACGTTCCTTTTGGAAAAAGGTGTTCGTTGTACTGTATGTGACAAAGGTTTTAAGGCGAAAATGATTAAGTCCGGACGTATCAAACGTTTGGAGTCAGACGAAGATTTGCGTCCAAGATATCAGTATATTGATACAATAAAATATGATGTCTTATCTTGTCCTCATTGTGGTTACACAGCTATTAATCGTTATTTTGAACATTTGCCATCTGTACAGATTAGATTAATCAAGGAACAGCTTTGTGCAAATTTCAAATCAACTGATGAAAATGAACCAGATACATATGATTATGATACTGCTATTGGACGATACAAATTAGCATTATATACCACTATGGTGAAGAAAGGTAAGGCTAGTGAGAAAGCATACTCTTGTCTTAAAATTGCATGGTTGTATCGTGGTAAGGCAGAGACACTTGATCAAGCAGATGCAGCGTATGAAGCTGATTTGAAAGATTGCAAAGAGCAGGAAGATCTGTTTTATCGACAGGCATATGAAGGATTTATGAAAGCTGTTTCGGCAGAAATGTTCCCGATTTGTGGTATGGATCAGAATACGTTGGACTATCTGCTTGCTTATATGGCAGGTTATTTTAAAGACTATGGTGTTGCATCGAAATGTATTGCAAATATTTTACAAGCACAGTCAGCACCGGGTAAAATTAAAGAACGTGCAAGAGATTTAAAAGAGAGAATTGTTGCAGAGATTAAAGCAACGAAACAATAAAAAAGCTGAATCTATGACTAGGGACGGAGACGTCAAAGATTATATTGAAATGATATAGGAGCTCATGTGTATGCAAAGATGGCAGGCACATGAGCTTTTTAAATTGGATTTCCGACAGGACAAACAGTAACGTAACCATTACAATTTTGTTAAATTTATGGCAATCTAGTAGATTATAAGGATGTTTTATAGTATAATATCCCCCATATGATTTAAATGAGGAAAGAGGTAACTAGAGAATGGCTTGGTATGAAGAGGCAGTATTTTATCACATTTATCCGTTAGGATTGACAGGAGCACCAAAACAGAATGACTATGGTGAACCGGTACACAGATTAGCGGATATGAAAGAGTGGATTGATCATATAAAGGAGACCGGATTTAACGCGATTTATATCGGACCGCTTTTTGAATCAGTGGGACACGGTTATGAGACCACAGATTATAAAAAGTTAGACAGTCGATTAGGTGATAATGCAGATTTGAAGGATTTTGTGGCAACCTGTCATGAAAAAGGAATTCGCGTAATTTTTGACGGTGTATTTAATCACACCGGAAGAGACTTTTTTGCGTTCAAAGATATAAAAGAAAATCGTGAGAATTCCAGATATAAAGACTGGTATTGTAATGTGAATTTCTGGGGAAATAACGAGTATAACGATGGTTTTTCTTATGATAATTGGGGAGGCTATAACCTTCTTGTAAAACTGAATCAACGTAATCCGGAAGTGCGTGATTACATTTGTGATGTGATTCGTTTCTGGGTATCTGAATTTGATGTTGATGGTATCAGATTAGATGCGGCAGATGTATTAGATTTTGATTTTATGAAAGCATTGCGTCATGTGGCAAACGAAGTGAAACCGGAGTTCTGGTTAATGGGTGAGGTGATTCATGGTGATTATTGCAGATGGGCAAATTCTGATACGTTACATTCCGTAACGAATTATCATTTGCATAAAGCACTGTATTCAGGTCACAATGACCACAATTATTTTGAGATTGCACATACCGTAAAACGTTTAAATGATATGGGTGGCTTAAAGTTATATAATTTTACAGATAATCATGATGTAGAGCGTATCTATACAAAGTTGAACAATAAAAAACATTATACACCGGCACATATTTTATGTTACACACTTCCGGGAGTGCCATCCGTATACTATGGTTCCGAGTTTGGTATCGAAGGCAAAAAAGAGCGTTGGTCTGACGATTCCTTACGTCCGGAATTACATTTAGAGGACTATAAAGATGCAAGAAAAAATAATCCATGTACAGCATTGATTGCGAAACTGGGAAAAGTCCGTCAGGAAGTGAAGGCATTGTCTTATGGCGATTATCGTGAATTAATGCTTACAACCAGACAGTATGCTTTTTCTCGTAGTCATGAAGGGAATGTGGTTGTAGTTACTGTAAATAACGATGAGAGTGACTATGTAATGACCCTTC
This sequence comes from Roseburia sp., assembly GCA_017549185.1. Lineage (GTDB taxonomy): Bacteria > Bacillota > Clostridia > Lachnospirales > Lachnospiraceae > Roseburia. The sequence goes on from JAFYVJ010000014.1 coordinate 68,232, forward strand.
CGGTTGGCAATGCAGCAGAGTATATTGGAGTGTTGTCTGGACAAAAAGTATCTGTGGTAAATGGTAACATTGTTGTAAATGTGAAGGCAAATGATGGAGATATCTGGATTCCATATACAGGCGGTAGCGAGGATACACAGGTTGAAGAGACAGAAGTAGATGTATGTCAGGAAAATTGCGTAGATGCCGGTACAGGAAATGTACAACCGGAATGTGCAGAAGCAGAAAGCCACAAACAGCAGGAGATGGTTTGCATCGAAAATAATGAGACTGGTATGGCAGTAACTACAGACGAGAAGTTTGAAGAAGAAACGGAAGTTGCAAGTGAAGAACTTGTAAATGAAATAAACAGTGAAAACATTGCAGAAGAAGCAAGCGAAATAAAGGACGGCAGTGAAGTGGAAACTTCTATAAGTGAAGCTCCAACTGCGGAAGTAGAAGCGGCTGTTTCTAAAGCAGAGAATGTGGTGAATGAAGCGTTGAAAGCTGCTTGTGAGAAAGCGTTTGAAGAAGGTAAAATTGCAGGACTTCAGGAAGCAATTTTAGCACGTATGGAACGCAATGGTTATGTCACAGACCAGATGAGAAATGATGTGCGTAACCAGACACATATTCAATCATTGATTAATTGGGTGAAGAGCTTTTAGTGTAACAGTTTAGCCGTAGACAAAATAGTAGGCAGATCGTGCTTGCACAAATGAGCATATTTCATTGACGAATGAAAGTGAGAATGCTATACTGAATTCAACTGAATAAAAGCAATTAGGTGTCGGAACATTTGATAAGCATGTGCAGGAATGTGCAGGTTGTGAAATGGTTCCGGTGAAAAGGGAAACAGGTGCAAATCCTGTACGAACTCGTCACCGTAATTAGGGAGCGAAGCTGAGATATCACTGGGAGACTGGGAAGATGGCGGATGCGATGAACTATAAGCCGGGAGACCTGCCTGATTGTTGTACGGAAATGTAAGTATCTTCTAAAGGTCGGATAGTACTGACAATTTGAAGAAATATACATTTTAAGACCACGAGTAATTGGTTGTACGTGAACTTGGAAAGTTTGTTGTAACAGTTTAGCCATAGACAGAATAATAGGCGAATCGTGCTTGCACGAATGAGCATATTATCTTGTCTATGAGCGGAACGCCATCTAATGAGCAAAGTTAGCTGCGTAGCAGCGAGAAAGCGACAACGTCGTCTTTGCGAATGTGGCGTGGGCTGAACTGTTACAGTTTGTTTTCAAAGCGAGCAGGCATTTGTTGAAAATGTGTGTTGAAAGATACAGACTTTTCACGATATCTATGCGTGTAGAACCCTTTACCATTGTTGGTAGAGGGTTTTTTAGTGCAAAGTTAGACAAAGGAGGAATAACAATCATATGGAAAATTCATATCGTTTTTTTGAAAATAGAAAATGTGAGTATTTCCCTTGCCACGATGGGATGGAAGAATTGAACTGTATGTTTTGCTATTGTCCTTTGTATCGAGTGGAAAATTGTCCGGGCAATCCAAACTATTTGGATGTGAACGGAAAAAGTATAAAGGAGTGCAGTGATTGTACATTTCCACATCAGCCGGAAAATTACGATGTGATTATTCAGATTTTAAGTAAAACGTAAAGGAGAAAAAAGTAATGAAGAAAAGATTTTTGAGTGTAATGCTGATTGTGGCTATGGCATTATCTATGATTGCCTGCAATGGCACAAGCAACGGAGAAGTACCTGAAAAGTGTGGAACTGTTGAAGAGTCTGTAATAGGAACGGACTCTGTGGAGACAACTGAAACTGCTGATGTAGCTGAGCAGGCAGTTGTACTTGGTGAAGGCAACACGGTATTTATGTTTACGGTAGTGGATGGCGAAGGAAACGAGAGCCTTTTTGAAATTCACACAGAAAAAGAAAACGTAGGTGAAGCATTGACAGAGCTTGGTTTAATCGAAGGAGAAGAATCAGAGTATGGTTTGTTTGTAAAAACAGTAAACGGAATTACTGCTGATTATGAGACCGATGGTACGTATTGGGCGTTTTATGTAAATGGTTCTTATGCGATGTCCGGAGTGGATACGACAGTGATTACAGAAGGCGAAGCATATATGTTTAAGGTGGAAAAAGCGTGAAACTGACAGTGAGAGAAACGGTCGTATTTGCGATGTTAGGAGCTGTGATGTATGCCTCAAAGGTCATTATGGAGCTGGCTCCTAATATCCATTTATTAGGGGTATTTACCATTGCGTTTACCGTTGTTTATCGAAAAAAAGCATTATATCCGATTTATATTTATGTGCTATTAAATGGCATCTTAAGCGGTTTTGCAACCTGGTGGATTCCGTATTTGTATGTATGGACCATTCTGTGGGGCGTTGTGATGTTATTGCCAAAACATATGCCGAAAAAAGTTCAGGCACCGGTCTATATGGTGGTGTGTGCATTGCATGGATTTTTGTATGGAGTGTTATATGCACCGTCACAGGCGTTATTATTTGGACTTAACTTTGAAGGGATGATTGCCTGGATTATTTCAGGACTTCCGTTTGACTTTATTCATGGAGTCAGTAACTTCTTTTGTGGAATACTTATCGTGCCGATTGTTTCGTTGTTACGGCGTTTGGAGAATAGTATGCGACGAGATTGATTCGAACTCATAGAATAAGGAGTATGATATAAATGTTTCAATGTTGCAAGAAAAGTAAATTATTAGGATAAAATAGGAGCCGGTTTATCAGATGTGATGAACCGGCTCTTGTATTAGCTAGTGATATTATTTGTTCTGTTCAACTTCCTGCATTTTCATTGCACGAACTTTAAGTGGAAGTCCGAATAATGTAATGAAGCCTTCTGCATCATGGTGGTCATATAAATCACCTGTTGTAAAGCTTGCAAGAGATTCGTTATAAAGTGTATATGGAGAAGTAGTTCCGGCTTTGATGATGTTACCTTTGTAAAGTTTGAACTTAACTTCACCTGTTACATATTCTTGTGTAGAAGTTACAAATGCCTGTATTGCTTCACGAAGTGGTGTGAACCATTTTCCTTCGTATACAATCTGAGCCATTTTGTTGCCCATGTCTTTTTTCACTTCCATAGTAGCACGGTCAAGAACTAATTCCTCTAACTGCTGGTGAGCTTCCATAAGAATAGTTCCGCCTGGTGTCTCATAAACACCACGGGATTTCATACCCACTACACGATTTTCTACGATATCAACGATACCGATACCGTGTTTGCCACCAAGTTCGTTGAGTGTGCGGATGATATCAGAAACTTTCATTTCTTTTCCATTTACAGATGTTGGAACACCTTTTTCGAATGTCATAGTAACGTATTCGCCTTCGTCAGGAGCTTTTTCAGGAGATACGCCAAGCACTAATAAGTGGTCGTAGTTTGGTTCCTGTGAAGGGTCTTCAAGTTCAAGACCTTCATGGCTGATGTGCCAAAGATTACGGTCACGGCTGTAGCTTGAATTTGCTGAAAATGGAAGGTCAATACCATGTGCTTTACAGTATTCGATTTCTTCTTCACGTGACTGCATATTCCATTTATCATCTCTCCAAGGAGCAATAATCTTTAAGTCTGGAGCTAATGCTTTGATACCTAATTCAAAACGAATCTGGTCATTACCTTTACCGGTAGCACCGTGACAGATAGCAGTAGCGCCTTCTTTTCTTGCAATTTCTACTAATCTCTTAGCGATACCTGGACGAGCCATAGATGTTCCAAGTAAGTATTTGTTTTCATATACTGCATTTGCCTGAACACATGGAACGATAAAATCATCACAGAATTCATCAATAAGATCTTCGATGTATAATTTGGTAGCACCGGATAATTTTGCTCTTTCTTCTAATCCATCCAATTCTTCGCCCTGTCCGCAGTCAATACAGCAGCAGATAACTTCGTAATCATAATTTTCCTTTAACCATGGAATAATAGCTGTGGTATCAAGACCACCTGAGTATGCTAAAATAACTTTCTCTTTCATATGTAGATCCCTTTCCTTTTATCATATTCTATAGCCTTGCACGAATGCTTTGGCCTAATGAATAATTACGTTAAAAACACTATATACCATGTTAAAAAGAAAATCAAGTGCAAAATTATACAAAAATTATTAATATTTATACAAAAATGTGTATAAACATGCGAAGTATAAGTATATATTATAATAAAGAAAAGTTTCGGTTATAGAAGTGAGCTATTAATAAACACTAATTATAAAGAAAAGGAATTTAAACGTGTATATTACATAAAAAATAAAAATAGGGCTTGCATATCTGAGAGAGGATATGTATAATTATGCAAAAGAATATAAGGGGAAATAGAATATGATAAAAGTAGGGATTATAGGAGCAACCGGATATGCTGGTAACGAATTGGTTCGTTTGCTCATGGGACATAAAGAAGCTGAGATTAAATGGTATGGTTCCAGAAGTTATGTGGAACAAAAATATGCAAGCGTATACCAGAATATGTTTGAGATAGTGGAAGATACTTGTCTCGATGACAATATTGAGGCGTTAGCAGAGCAGGTAGATGTGATTTTTACAGCGACACCGCAAGGATATTTAGCAGGTGTTCTGACAGAGGAGATTTTAAATAAGGTAAAGATTGTTGATTTGAGTGCAGATTTCCGTATTAAGGATGTCAGTGTTTATGAGGAATGGTATAAGCTTGAGCATAAGAGTCCACAGTTTATTGAAGAGGCGGTATATGGACTTTGTGAGATTAACCGTGAAAAAGTAAAAGGTGCCAGATTAGTGGCAAATCCTGGATGTTACACGACTTGTTCGATTTTGACAGCTTATCCATTGGTAAAAGAAGGGTTAATTGATCCAAACAGCATTATTATCGATGCGAAATCCGGTACTTCGGGTGCTGGGCGTGGAGCGAAGCTTCCGAATCTGTTCTGTGAAGTGAATGAGAATATGAAAGCATATGGTGTAGCGAGTCATAGACATACCCCTGAGATTGAAGAGCAGTTAGGTTATGCGGCAGGACAGGAGATTTTTGTCAATTTTACACCACACCTTGTTCCAATGAATCGTGGTATTCTGGCAACAGAATATGCAACATTATATAGGAAAGAAGACGGTACATATCCTACTTATGAGGAAGTAAAAGCTGTATATGATAAATATTATAAGAACGAAAAGTTTGTCCGTGTATTAGATAAAGATGTATACCCTGAGACAAAATGGGTAGAGGGAAGCAACTATGTAGATGTGAACTTTAAGATTGATAGTCGTACCGGCAGAATTATTATGATGGGTGCGATTGACAATTTGGTGAAAGGTGCAGCGGGACAGGCAGTACAGAATATGAATTTGTTATTTGGATTAGATGAAGCAGAAGGCTTAAAGCTGGTTCCAATGTTCCCATAAGAAAATGTTTTTGCATTGTATGTCACATGATTTAGCAGAGAGCATCAGAGTGACTGTATGGCAAAAAATATTTTAGAAAACATAGAGAGGATTTATATGGTAACTGAAAAACTTTCCATCCGTATGATGACGATGGAAGATTATGATGAATTACATAAACTATGGATGGGGATTCATGGGTTTGGAATTCGTAGTATAGATGATTCGCGAGAAGGGATAGAGCGTTTTATCAAGCGTAATCCAACTACTAGTATGGTAGCTTTTTATGAGGAGGAGCTGGTAGGCGGAATCCTTTGTGGGCATGATGGACGCAGGGCGTGTCTCTATCATGTTTGTGTAAAGGAAGCATACCGCAAGCATGGTATCGGTCAGAAAATGGTTTTGGCATGTATGGAAGCTTTAAAAGCGGAACATGTGAATAAAATCAATTTGATTGCTTTTAAGAAAAACGAAGTGGGAAATCGTTTTTGGCAAGGGCTTGGCTGGAGCTATCGGGATGATGTGAATTATTACGAATGTGTATTAAATGAGGAAAATGTGACGACATATGTGGAGTAACAAGTAGGAAAAATCCTCTGCTCACCAGAGGAAAAACTCTGCAAGCAGAGTCGCATTTTGCGCGAGTAGCGAGGAAAATTACGTGCTGGCACGAAAATTTGACGAGCACCGCGTCAACCATGAGAATTTTATTCTCATGGTTTCTTACAGAAAACAAGGAGGCTAGCTCCTCTGCTCGTCAGAGGACTCGCATTTTCTTACAGAAAACAAGGAGGCTAGCTCCTCTGCTCGTCAGAGGACTCGCATTTTCTTACAGAAAACAAGGAGGAGCATATGAAACAGATTACAGGCGGTGTAACCGCAGCAAAAGGATTTATGGCAGCCAGCACAGCAGCCGGCATTAAGTATAGAGACAGAAAAGATATGGCGATGATTTACAGTGAAGTTCCATGTGTGGCAGCAGGAACTTTTACGACAAATATTGTAAAAGCAGCTCCTGTAAAATGGGATCAGAATGTCGTGTATAATCAGGGGGAGGCACAGGCGGTAGTTGTAAATGCAGGCATTGCAAATGCGTGTACCGGCGAAGAAGGCATGGGTTACTGTAAAGAAACAGCAGAAAAAGTGGCAGAACTTTTAAATGTTTCTGCAGAAGAGGTATTAGTAGCATCTACTGGTGTTATTGGCAAGCAGCTTCCGATGGACCGCATCTGTGCAGGAATTGATATGATGGTTCCGATATTGGACGGAAGTTTAGAAAGTGGTCATAATGCAGCTCTTGCGATTATGACAACAGATACGCATGAAAAAGAAATCGCTGTAGAGTTTGAATTAGATGGAAAAACCGTAACAATCGGTGGTATGTGTAAAGGTTCCGGTATGATTCATCCGAATATGTGTACTATGTTAAGTTTTGTAACTACTGACGTGGCGATTTCAAAGGAATTGTTACAGGAAGCATTAAGTGCAGATGTGCAGGATACTTATAACATGGTTTCTGTAGATGGAGATACTTCTACAAATGACACATGTTTATTATTGGCGAATGGATTAGCAGGAAATACTAAAATCACAGAAAAGAATGCCGATTATGAAGTATTTGTAAAAGCACTTAATTTCGTAAATGAATATCTTGCAAAACAAATGGCAGGAGATGGTGAAGGTGCAACGGCACTTTTTGAAGTAAAAATCATTGGGGCAGAGACAAAGGAACAGGCGAAGGTATTAAGCAAGTCCGTTATTACGTCAAGTCTTACCAAAGCAGCAATCTATGGACATGATGCAAACTGGGGACGTATTCTTTGTGCTATGGGTTATTCGGGTGCTAATTTTGATCCGGAAAAAGTGGATTTATTCTTTGAAAGTGCAGCAGGAAAACTTCAGATTATTGAAAATGGCGTAGCAGTAGATTATAGCGAAGAAGAAGCGACAAAGATTTTATCAGAAGAGTATGTAACTGCGATTGCAGATATTAAAATGGGTGAAGCAACAGCAACTGCATGGGGCTGTGATTTGACTTATGATTATGTTAAAATCAATGCAGACTATCGGTCTTAATGAATCTATTATTTCTTTTTAAAAGAATGTTTTGATTAGGGAAATTTTTTTGTTTTGTCTTGGATTAGTGATGCTTTGGTTTGGTGATGTACTCTTGAACAAGGCGAACAAAAATGATGAGGATTGATAAGTATTAGAAAGATGAGGTAAGAACTATGGAAGAAAAGAATATGCAGGAAGTGCTTCAGAAAGCAGAAGTCTTAATCGAAGCATTACCATATATTCAGCATTTTAACCGTAAAATTATCGTAGTAAAATACGGTGGAAGTGCTATGGTAGATGAAGAATTGAAAAAACATGTGATTCAGGATGTGACATTATTAAAACTGGTAGGTTTTAAACCAATCATTGTACATGGTGGTGGTAAGGAAATCAGTCGTTGGGTAGAAAAATCTGGAATGGAACCTGTTTTTATCAATGGATTGCGTAAAACAGATGAAGCTACTATGGAAATAGTAGAAATGGTACTTAATAAAGTGAATAAGTCTTTAGTAAAACTGGTTCAGGAGCTTGGTGTGAATGCAATCGGTATCAGCGGAAAAGACGGTGGGCTTTTGAAAGTAGAGAAGAAATATTCTAACGGCGAAGATATCGGTTTTGTAGGAGAAATCACAGAAGTGAATCCAAAGATTATTCATGATTTATTAGAGAAAGATTTCCTTCCGATTATCTGTCCTGTGGGTATGGATGATGAATTCAATAGCTACAATATCAATGCAGATGATGCTGCATGTGCGATTGCGAGAGCAATTAATGCAGAAAAATTAGCATTCTTAACAGATATTGAAGGTGTTTATAAAGATCCATCTGATAAGTCCACATTGATTTCTGAATTATCTGTAATAGAGGCGAAAGCATTAATCGGAGATGGCTACATTGGTGGTGGTATGCTTCCGAAATTGAATAACTGTATTGATGCTATCGAAAATGGTGTATCAAGAGTACATATTTTGGACGGAAGAATTGCACACTGTCTGTTGCTTGAAATCTTTACAAATAAAGGTATTGGTACAGCAATCATCGGCGATAAGGAGAATAGATTCTGTAATGAATAAGATGACATATATAGAAAATGCAGAAAAAGAACTGCTTCATACTTATAACCGTTTTCAGGTAGTATTTGATCATGGTGACGGAATGTATCTGTATGATACAGAGGGTAAGTCATATCTGGATTTTGCGGCAGGTATTGCAGTTTCTGCATTTGGATATAATAATAAAGAGTATAATGAGGCATTAAAGGCACAGATTGATAAGTTATTACATACATCCAATTTATACTATAATGTGCCAGCGATTCATGCGGCAGAACGTCTTTTAAAAGCGAGCCAAATGGATAGAGTTTTCTTTACGAACAGTGGAACAGAAGCGATTGAAGGTGCGATTAAAGCAGCTAAAAAATATGCTTATACCAGAGATGGTGAAGCAGGGCATGAAATTATTGCAATGGAACATTCTTTCCATGGCAGAAGCTTAGGTGCATTAGCAGTGACAGGAAATGCTCATTATAGAGAACCATTTGGTCCAATGATGCCGGGCGTAAAGTTTGCGACATTTAATGATTTAGAAAGCGTGAAAGCTCAGATTACAGACAAGACCTGTGCGATTTTGTTTGAGACGGTACAGGGCGAGGGTGGTATTTATCCGGCTACGAAAGAGTTTATGGAAGGTGTACGTGCTCTTTGTGATGAGCATGATATTCTTTTGATTTTAGATGAGATTCAGTGTGGTATGGGTAGAACCGGAGAAATGTTTGCTTGGCAGACATATGGCGTGAAACCGGATATTATGACTTATGCTAAGGCATTAGGCTGTGGTGTGCCGGTTGGAGCATTTTTAATGACGGAAAAAGTAGCAGAAAAGTCATTAGTACCGGGAGACCATGGTACAACTTACGGTGGCAATCCATTTGTTTGTGCAGCAGTGGATAAGGTCTTAGAAATGATGGAACGTGAACAGATTACTGATCATGTAAAAGAAATTGCAGTATATTTTGAACAGCAGTTAGACACTCTTGTAGAAAAGTACGATTTCCTGACAGAAAGAAGAGGCGTAGGTCTGATGCAGGGATTAGTATGTGAAAAGCCGGTAGGTGCAGTAGCAAAGGAAGCATTGGAAAAAGGTCTGATTGTGATTTCAGCAGGTTCTAATGTCATCCGTATGGTTCCGCCGCTTATAATCGAAAAAGAGCATGTGGATGAGATGATTGGAAAATTAGATGAAGTCCTCTCCGAGATTTAGGAAGGGTACTTTACCAAAGTATATAGCGTGTGATATAATTAAGGGTGTGCAGTCTGCACACCCTTATATTTAGTTATTGAGGAATTTATTAAAGTTTGTATGAGCACTCTATGACTAATTAATACAGGAAATAGCATGTTACATAAAGATGTAAATATAGAGAAAAGGGGTACATTTTATGAAAAAAAAATACCTTTCTGTGATAGTATTAGGAGCGTTGCTGATTGGACTGATAGCAGCAATGACGAATAAAGAAGTTTATCCGATTCATAATGAAGAATCTCTGACAGAAATGCCTGTAGTTTCAGCAAAAGAAAAATACGAAGAAGCACTATCAGGTGGAGCAGATTTATGTTTTTGGTATGACGATGCCAGTTATGATACCTATTTTATGGATATGGCAGCAAATTATTACGAAGAGACTGGCGTAGTGGTAGAAGTGAACTATATAGATGTGATGGATTATGTAGGTGAGATTTATGATGTTACGATGGCGGAGGGGGCTCTCCCGGATCTATATCTGCTTTCCGGAGAAGAACTGGAGAAGGCACATCTTTATGGTGTGGCAGGTGAGAACCGAAACGCAGAAAGTTATGTTGGAGCAGTGGCTGCCAATGCGATTACAGCATCGAAATGTCACGGGAAGATGTTTGGCTATCCATTAAGCTTTAATGTGTGTCTGTTGGCATATAACAATCAGTATTTTGAGACAGCACCGGAGTCGTTGCAAGCGATTATTGATTATTCAGATGATAACGAGCCGGATGAGAATGTGCAATACCTGTTGGAGTGGGATGCATATGATCCGTTTTTCGGGTTCCTTTTTGTATCGGACAGCGTTAGATTAAATACAGAAGGTGTTGGTGTATTAGAGGCATCTTATGATAAGTCACGTTTAGAGCAGTCCATGCTCTTCTTGGAAGAAAGTTTGGCTTCGTTCTCTCTGCCGTTAGATACAGTAACAGAAGAGTCTGTTATTTCAGATGTTATAAATGGTGTGACGCTGTGTGCAATTGTAGATTCGGATTCTATAAAAGAATTGGGAAGTTCGGCATATAATATAGTAGAATTCCCACGTCTGAGTGAAGAATTAGATGCTCATTCAGTGGCACTTACAGATATGATTCTAGTGAATGATTATACGGAAAAAGTGTCAGAAGCAGATGCATTTGCGAAATATTTGACATTGGATAATTATGCAAGTGTCTGGGATATGACAGGACATTATCCTGTGCAGTTACAGCCGGGAGGAGATGCAAAAGCAAATGTGGCTTACAGCGCATATAATAATGCAATTCCTGCACCGAATTCACATGATGCGGGTGGTTTTTGGATTAATATCAAGGATATGATTACAGACGTTATTAAAGAGCAGTTGTAAACAATAAGCATAAAAGTAGAGAAAAGTCTGCTTTTATGCTTTTTTAACTTGTATTACAGAAAAAAGTCCGTTAAAATATACCTATCGGGCATTGAGGAACTCTTTCATTTTAACGTAAGTGAAGGAGATGCAGATGAAAAAAAGAATAAGAACCGGTTGTGTTATAACGATACTTTTATTGTGTTTAAGTGCATGCAACCGGGATTTGGACATATATTTGGAAGAATACGAGGAAAATACGTATAAGATACAGGAGACAGAAAGAGAATCTTCGGATACGCAATCAGATGGAACAGAGACGGCAGGTTTTGAAGACGTAACAGAGAATATCATGTGCTATGTATATATTTGTGGAGCAGTCAGACAGCCGGGAGTATATGCACTGCCGGAGGGTAGCCGGATTTATGAAGTAATACAGGCGGCCGGAGGGTTATCTGACAATGCAGATGTGACTGTGGTGAATCAGGCAGAAGTGATTACAGATGGCATGATGATTCGGATTTACACCGAAGAAGAGGCGGAAGTATTGGTAAAATCGAATGGAGCAGCAGAAAGTGCTCTACATGAAGATGGAAGAATTGACATTAATACGGCGACTGTGGCAGAACTTATGACATTACCGGGGATTGGAAGTTCTAAAGCAAATGCGATTATTGATTATAGGGAAACGTATGGTGTATTTTCTTGTATTGAAGACTTAATGAAAGTTCCGGGTATCAAAGATGGAATATTTCAGCAAATGAAGGAACATATTAAAGTAAATAATTAGAAAGAGAAGAGTATTATGGCAAAAAAAGTGCTTGTTGTAGATGATGAAAAATTAATTGTGAAAGGAATTCGTTTTAGTTTAGAGCAGGATGGTATGGAGGTGGATTGTGCCTATGATGGAGAAGAAGCATTGCGTATGGCACAAGAGAATACCTATGATATGATTCTTCTTGATGTTATGCTTCCAAAATTAGACGGTTTTGAAGTGTGCCAGCAGATTCGTGAATTTTCTAATATGCCGATTGTAATGCTGACTGCAAAAGGTGATGATATGGATAAAATTTTAGGTCTGGAGTATGGTGCAGATGATTATATTACCAAGCCTTTTAATATTCTTGAAGTGAAAGCCAGAATCAAGGCTATTATGCGTAGAACTAACGCAAACCAACCAAAGAAAGATAATGAGAAGATTATTGAGTCAGGTGATTTGCGATTAGACTGCGAAAGTCGCAGAGCTTATGTATTGAATAAGGAAGTGAATCTGACGGCAAAAGAATTTGATTTGATAGAGCTTTTTGTGACGAATCCAAACAAGATTTATAGTCGAGAGAATTTATTAAATCTTGTATGGGGATATGAGTATCCGGGAGATGTACGTACCGTAGATGTGCATGTGCGTCGTTTGCGTGAAAAGATTGAGAATAATCCAAGTGAGCCCAAATATGTGCACACCAAGTGGGGTGTAGGTTATTACTATTACCAGAGTTAGTTAGATAGGGGTAGGTATGTCTAATTTTAATGTGTTTAAAGATTTTATAAAAAGTCTAAGATTTAGGCTAATAATTCTATTTATTCTTATGGGAGTTATCCCGGGAATGGTTCTATGGGCAGGCGTGCTGAATTCTTATGAGCAGCGCGCTGTCTCTATTAAAACAAGCGAGATTCTGGGGCAGGCTAAAATTCTGGTCAATCAGATTGTTTCCAATGATTATTTGAATAATACAGATTCTGTAATTATCAGTGCAGAATTGCAACAATTATCCAATATTTATGACGGTAAGATTATGCTCATTGACAGTGGATTTCGTGTGGTAAAGGATACGTATGATATTGACACCGGCAAGATTATTATTTCAAAAGAAGTAATTCAAAGTTATAAAGGAACAGATATCACAAAGTATGATCCGGAGAGCCGTTATATTGAGATTGTTACACCATTATTAAAAACGAATGTGGCTACAGGAGAACAAGCACCTATTGGCGTTATGATGATAAGTGTGTCTACGGATAGTATCAATTTGAATATGGAATATTTGGGAACGAATATTTTTGTTATTCAGATGATTTGTGGCATGTTAGTAATAATATTAGCGGTATGGTTGTCGATACATTTGACAAAACCATTAAAAAAGATGTCTCTTAGTATTGATGAAATAGAAACCGGATATGGCACTGGCAAATTAATAATACATGATTATACAGAAACATTAGAAATCTGTGAAAAATTCAATTCATTGCTGGGTAGAATGAAAGTTTTGGATGAGTCTAGACAGGAATTTGTATCTAACGTGTCTCATGAATTAAAAACACCACTAACTTCTATGAAGGTTTTGGCGGATTCGATTAATAGTATGGGTGATGCACCAGTGGAGTTGTACAAGGAGTTCATGGCGGATATTGGTCAAGAAATTGACCGTGAGACAAAAATTATTAATGATTTGTTGTCACTTGTTAAAATGGATAAATCTGCAGCAGATTTAAATATTGTAAGTTTAAATATAAACGAGTTGTTAGAACAGATTTTGAAGCGTTTGAAACCTATTGCAGAAAAACAACAGGTGGAGCTTGTGTTTGAAAGTTTTAGACCGGTAATTGCGGATGTGGACGAAGTAAAAATCACGTTGGCATTTTCTAATTTGATAGAGAATGCGATTAAATATAACAATCCGGAAGGTTGGGTAAGAGTATCGTTAAATGCAGACCATCAATATATGTATTTGAAGGTAGAAGATAACGGTATGGGTATTCCGGAAGCTGATATGGACCATATTTTTGAAAGATTTTATCGTGTGGACAAATCACATTCAAGGGAGATTGGCGGAACCGGACTAGGACTTGCTATTACCAGAAGTGCTATTTTAATGCACAAGGGTGCAGTGAAAGTATTTAGTACGGAAGGTGAGGGTACCATCTTTAATGTGAGAATTCCATTGAAATATATTGTTTAGAGTAGGAAAGTTGAGAAAACCTATGAAAAAGAAATTGTTTTTTCTTTTTGTGTTCATTCTTGCCATGTGTTTGGCAGGATGCGGACAAGAAAAGGAGATAGAAGGATATCATATCCAATATTTGAATAATGAAAAAGATGCGATTGTGAAGGTTGCTTACGAACCGAAAAGCACAGACATTGCCGAACTTATACAAGAGTTTTTAGTTGTATTGTGGTCAGATTCAGAAAATGTGAATTATCGTAAACCGATTCCAAATGATGTGGAACTGATTAATTATTCATTGGATGGTGCAATGTTAACTATCTGGCTCGATGAAGATTATTATAAAATGGAACAGGTAGAAAAAGTTCTGTGTTGTGCAGCGGTGGTACGTACCATGACTCAGATTGAAGGTGTGGATTGCGTAACTTTTTATGTAGGAGATGCTCCTTTAGTCAATGCACAGGGGGAGCCGGTAGGAACTTTGTATCCGGATAGTTTTGTGGAGAATCCGGGTGCGACTATTAACTCTATTTTGGAAACAAATCTTACATTGTACTTTGCTAATAGACGCGGGGATGCATTGATTGCAGAGAACAAAAGTATACATTACAGCAGCAATATGTCTATGGAAAAGGTAATCATAGAACAGTTGTTAGATGGACCTGATACAGAAGGGTTAAAGTCCGCGATTCCGTCCGGAACAAGGTTAGTATCTGTATCAACGGTAGATGGGATATGTTATGTAAATTTGGATTCTACATTTAAAAATCATGATTATAGTATTTTAGAACCGATTGTTATTTATTCTATTGTGAATTCACTTTCGGAAATGGCTACGATTAATCAAGTGCAGATATCTGTGAATGGTGATAATAGTGGCACATATCGAGATTCTTATAAGCTTAGTGAGGCTTATACACGAAATTTGGATTATGTGACAACGTTAGAAGAAGAGTCAGAAGAAACGGAAAATACAGAGAGTGTAGAAAGTACGGAAAATACGGAAGGAACGGAAAATTCTGAAAATACGGAAGAAGTTGACTCTACAGAAAGTGTAATTGATACAGAGGCCATAGAGCTTATGGAAATGAAAGAAGAGGAGAATATAAGGAATTAGGTAATAGTTCAGCCCTGACCAATCACGCCGATGGTTGGCCAGGAGAGAACATATTAAGGAATTAGTATAGCTGTAAAAGGTTATAAATTGTGAATAGAAAGGGAGTAGGTTAAGTGAGAGCACGGCCGTTATGCATTATGTCATTAGGCTTTCTCCTTGGAATTCTTGTAGCAAGTACAAAGAATCAATGGGTACTGTTACCTGTTATACTAGGTTGGGTTTTATTAGCAGCACAAATAAAGGTGGAAAAAAGCAGACTTTTCGGATATGGAAAGCTGCTTTTTTATACAATAGGTTTTATATTAGGGGCATATCGGTATGATGTACAGCAGGAATTCCGGGCAGAATATGAGCCTTTACTTCAGGATGGAATGAAGGTGATACTCCAGGGGGAATTGGAGGAAAAAGAGTATAAGAATCATTCTTATCTATATTATCTAAATAATTGTTATCTAAAACTGGAGCAGGATGAAGTTTCAGTTAAATCAAAAAAAGCAGGTAAATATCTTATAACTGCCTGCAATCAGGTAATTGTCGAGATGGAAGATGATACGATTCCAATCGGCAAAGTCTTAGTGTTAGAAGGCAATGTAAATGTCTTCAATCAGGCACGAAATGAAGGAAATTTTGATGAAAAATCCTTCTATCAATCCCAGAAAATTGATTTTAAATTAAAGAAAGCATTTGTTGTAGAATTGCATGGTGAAGAAGATGAATTTCGTGAAGGTCTTTATCGGTTGAAGCAACGGTTAAAGAGTGTTTATGCTAATTGTATGACAGAAGAAACAGGGGGAGTAATCACTATGATGGCATTAGGAGATAAATCCCTTATGGATGCTGAGATAAAAGAATTATATCAAAAAGTGGGTATCTCACATGTGTTAGCGATATCGGGATTACATGTTTCGGTTATCGGTATGACGATTTATAATTTATTACGTAAGCTGTTCGGTTCGTTTGTGGTGTCAGGTACTTTGGCGGGGGGTTTTATGTTTGCCTATGGTTGTATGGCTGGGTTTAGACCTTCTGCAACTCGTGCCATTATTATGTTTTTTATGATGTTGCTCGGACAAATGATAGGGCGGAGTTATGATTCGTTGTCATCATTAAGTTTATCAGGAATGTGGCTGTTATGGGAAAATGTTTTTTTGTTGAAATACGCTGGCTTCTTGTTTTCGTATGCGGCGGTACTTGGTGTGGTATTAGTTGGAAAGATGGTAGCAAAGACTTTTAAAGAAAAGAATAAACTACGAGATTTGTTATATTCAAGTTTTTCCATTCAGCTTGTAACCGTTCCATTGACAGCGTATTTCTATTTTGAAGTGCCGGTTTATGGGATGTTGGTGAATTTGTTGGTACTTCCTATGATGAGCATGCTGTTATTTTTTGGACTGTTGGGAGGGTTCATTGGTTTAGTATGGATGGATGTAGCAAGATGGATTTTAGTTCCATGTCAGTTAATATTATTGTTTTATCAAAAGCTATCAGGAATCATACAAGGACTGCCCAATGCAGGACTTATTACAGGACAGCCGGTACTTTGGAGAATGGTTGCTTTTTATTGTGCTTTGTCAGTGGTGATATATGTGATTTGGAAGAGTAGGAATGTGCGGGGATATATCGTTACTGGGGTACTACTTTTGGCATTTGTGTTATATCTGCCAAATGATGATGCAGAAGTAAATATTTTAGACGTAGGACAGGGAGACGGTATTTATCTGAGGACTTCATCTGGACATGATATTTTTATAGACGGTGGAAGTACAGATACCGGTAAGGTGGGGACTTATAGGATTCTGCCATTTTTAAAGAGTCGGGGTGTGAAAGAGATTGATTACTGGTTTGTATCACATGCAGATAGAGATCATGTATCGGGTCTGCAGGAGATATTGGAGTCTGGTTATCATGTGGAGAATCTAGTATTTGCAGAAAGTGTCGTGGAAGATGAGACATACGAGGAATTGTTGGAACTGGCATATTGTATGAAGACAGAAGTGTTACATATGGGTTATCTGGATTGTTTGCATTTGGGAGACGCCAGACTGACTTGTATATTTCCTTATGATGAGTTCGCAACAGAGGATAAGAATGCAGCATCGTTGGTGCTTTATTTTAAAGAACGAGAGTTTGATGGAATTTTTACAGGTGATATTGGAGTTAGTGAGGAAGCATGGATTGCAGAACATCGAAAAGAGTGGATGAGAATAGATGATTCAGAAAGCGGTAAGGAAATAAATGATAAAAGTGTAAATGATAAGAGTGAAAATGGAGTATCAAGGATTGATTTGTATAAGGTGGCACATCATGGCTCTAGGTATTCTAACAGTACAGTGATTTTAGAAGCGTTGCAGCCTAAAGTAGCGGTGATTTCTTGTGGAACGAATAATAGTTATGGACATCCTCATGAAGAAACTTTAGAACGATTAAAAATGGCAGGATGTGAGATATGGAATACGGCAGAGAGCGGGCAAGTGACAGTGGAAATCAATGAAGATAAGGATAAAGTGGAGGTTTCTGGATGGTTACAGCCCGACTGATAAGAGAATTATTTTGTGCGGAATAATTGTATCTTACTTTTATAAAGTGCATGTTACCCTTTGTAAGGTTGAGATTCTTATTCAAAAGGGTTATAGTTAATTATAAAAGCAAATGATGAGGTGAGAAATCATATGGAGATAAAAGTCTTAAAAATTGTCCAAAGTGAGCCGGAAGAAGTGGAAATCCGCTGTCATGAAGTGACGGATCAGGTGAAGGACATTGTCACTTTTGTGAAATCAAGACAAGGACAATTAACGGGGGTAATCGAAGGAAAACAATATGAAATTCCAGTGACAGATGTATATTATGTAGAAGCTGTGGACAATACGGTTTTTATCTATGGAGTGAAAAAGGTATATGAAGCCAGACAAAAGTTATATGAACTAGAAGGGATTTTAAGAGAGAAATATTTCTTACGGGTTTCTAAGTCGCTGATTGTAAATCTAATGAAAGTAAAATCTATCAAACCTGCGCTAAATGGCAGATATTCCGCTATTTTGCAAAGCGGTGAGGAGATTATTATTTCCAGAAAATATGTGTCCGATTTGAAAAAAGCATTGAAAGGAGAATTATTCTGATGCGGGGAAAAGAGTTAGTGAATGATATGATATATACATATTTTATGCTGGTGACCATGATTTTAGGTGTAATGATGGTATTGGGAACACATTTTATGCCGGACGTAAGATTCGGTTATGAAGCATTTGGAACACCGTTACAGTATGCAGCATGGGGAACGCTGCCGAATATAGTAATGTATGCGAAAAAAGAACTCACTTTAAAGCAATTTCTGATTCGTAAGATGATACAGTTGTTATTAGTGGAGATTATTGTAATTAATGTGGCGATACCTGCTCAAATTGTAGAAGCGAGGAATATAGAAGTGGTAGTGGCGTTAGCGGTAGGAATTTTGGTAGTTTATATTTTTACACATTTGATAGAATGGTTCCAAAATTATACGATGGCAAAAAGGATGACAGAGGAACTTCTGGTATTTCAAAAGAAGCATGAGTGAGGTAGTGTCAAGTGACCTATGAAAAACTGAGCAAAAAGAAAAAGGCTCATATGAACCTTGAAAATTGCAGATATTTCAGTTTGAGGTAGGCGTCCGCCACCCTTGACAACACACAAAAGAACTGCTGTAGGTCGATTA
>JAFYVJ010000015.1 GCA_017549185.1 Roseburia sp.
ACTTCGCGACGTCAAACTCAAAGGGAGCTTAGTTCATAGGTATTGAATCATTCAATATCTGTGACTAAGCTCCCTTTTCAAACATGTGACTTCCGCGAAGTACGTTTTGTCAAAATTCAGCCTGTAAGAGAATCTAAGAAACCCACAAGGGCAGTCTTTTCTATGCAGACATTTCTTTTCGCTTTGTCTCAACCTTGAGCGGACGGGAAATATCACGTTTCCGGCATCTGCGAATTAGAATTTCAAACTTTTCGAAACCACAACCTAAATTTACTGCTTAAAATATTGCACTTATAAAGATTATATACGAGATAATCCTGCGGTCGGTGCGTTCTCTATTTAATACGACAAACGAAAGTTTATTGCATGAACCGATTAATTTTGTGGCATTTCCGCTCCTTTTTGTGTAGTGTACAAAGGATTCCAATGTCCTTTGATATAATGGATTAAAAACATTACGAATAAAATCAGGTTATGGATAATCATACATGCCCAGGCGGATATCAGGCCAAAGCCAAGTAATTGAGTACAAATAAATGTGCCGACAATTCGGATACCCCACATACCGATAATGTTGTATACAAAAGGGGTAACTGTTTTTCCAACACCCTGAAGAATACCTTCAATGATAATAGAAACGCCGTAGAATGGTTCGGATAAAGCGACCATACGAAGGACGATAGAACCTAGAAGAATAACTTTAGGATCTTTGGTAAATAACAGCATCATGTCCGGTGCAAAGATAAACAGCATACCACCGGAGAGAATCATAAGTATTACTTCAATAAAAATAATCGTGCGGGCAAGATCTTTCATACGAGAATTGTCTTTGGCACCAAGAGCGTTGCCTGCTAAAGTGGCAGCGGCAGTCTGCATACCATATCCCGGAATATAAAAGGCAGATTCTACCGTATTGGCAATGGTATGTGCAGCTGTAGAAATATCTCCGAGAGAATTAATCATAGATGCAAAAACAACGTAACCTAAAGAAGTTCCAAAACGTTGTAACATGTTGGGAAAAGCTACTTTTAAACAAGGCTTTAAAATCTCTTTATCAGGTGTAAGTTTTTGTCCACGAGGAGAAATCACGGGATGTTTCCAAAGAGCAATCGTCATATAGATACCACCTAAAGTAAAAGCAATCGCACTTGCAACTGCGGCACCGATAACTCCTAATCCAACACCAGGAATCGTGAGGACAAAAGAACCAAATGAGAAAACCTTTGTTGGAAAAATCAAAAAGAAATTTAAAATCACATTTACTATATTAATCGAAATGCCTACACGCATAGGTGTTTTTGTATCACCGGCAGAGCGTAGTAGTGTGCCGAAAATAATTGTAGCAGCACGAGGAAGCATTGGTGCATAAATAATGGAAAAGTAAGTTGCAGCTAAATGTTGAATAGAAGGATCAACCTGCATCCAAACCGGAACCATGCTACTTAAGGAAAGTGTCAAAATGGTAAATAAAATACCAGTTATAATAGTAACGAGCACAGCCTGTGAGGTATAGCGGGAAGCCTGTTCTTTATTGCCGGCACCATATGCCTGTGCAATAAAGGTCAAAAATCCGACACCTAGGGCACTTACACTACTTCCGACCAGCCAGTTTACTGTGCTGGTAGCACCAACAGCAGCAGTGGCTTGCGTTCCTAGTGTGCCAACCATTGCAGTATCGATATATTGAACGGCAGTCTGCATCAGCTGCTCAAACATAGTAGGCCATGCCAGTGTAAAAATGACGGGAGCCATGGCGATAGAATTAGGATTTATAGTTGTCTTCTTCATAAATGTTCGTCTTTCTATTGCGTAAAAAATCAAAAAGAGTCTAGCATTATTAATTGGAAAAGTCAAACAGGAAAATGACTTCATACGAGGAAAATCTATGAAGTAAAAATGGCTTGCCGAGTGGCAAGCCATTTTGATATCAAATATCTTATTCTGTTGTAAAGTTATCGAAGTAACCCTGAATTAGGATAATAGGTGTACCCTTGTCACCAGAACCAGATGTAAGGTCACATAAAGAACCCAGCAAGTCAGTCAACTGACGAGGTGTAGTACCCTGAGATGCCATGTTACCAACTAAATTATCCTGTTTAGACTTAATGCTGTTTGCGATAGCTTCTTTTAATTCTGTACCGCTTAAGTTAGCAAAGTCATTATCAGCAAGGTATTTTAATTTCAATTCGTTTGGAGTACCGATTAATCCATCTGTAAAAGCAGGAGATACAACTGGGTCAGCTAACTCCCAAATCTTACCTTGTGGGTCTTTGAAAGCACCATCGCCATATACCATAACTTCAACATGTTTACCAGTCTTTTCTAAGATAGAAGCCTGAATATCTAATACTAAATCTTTACATTCCTGTGGGAATAATTTGATTTTATCTTCAGTAGCTTTATTTGAACCGAGTAAGCCGTATTTTTCATTGAAACCGCTTCCGTTGATTGGAGCGTTCATAAGGTCGTCTAAACCGCATACAATTTTGGCTCCATTCTCACGTAAAATACGTTTAGTACGAACGCGAGTATGAATATCACAGTTAATAACGCAGTCTGTATAGTTAAGAATAGTTTTAGCCTGATTAGCAAAGATAACTTCAACTTCTGCACCAGCTTCTTTGATAATGTTAGAGTAGTACTCAACATAATCAACGCCTGTGAATTCATGCACATTTTTACCAAATAATTCACGATATTTCTCTAATGTTAAAACGTCAGAGTATGGATTGATGCCGGCTTCGTCTAATTGATCGTAAGTTAATAATGCATTACCAACTTCATCACTTGGGTAGCTTAACATCAATACTACTTTCTTGCAACCCATTGCGATACCTTTTAAATTAATAGCAAAACGGTTACGAGATAAGATTGGGAAAATAACACCCACAGTTTCACCGCCTAATTTTGCCTTCACATCAGCAGCGATATCTTCAATAGATACATAGTTACCCTGAGCACGGGCTACGATAGATTCTGTTAATGCAATAACATCTCTGTCACGGAGGGAAAATCCTTCGCTCTCAGCTGCACCTAACACACTTTCTACTGTGATATCTACAAGATTATCGCCCTCACGAATGATAGGACAACGAATACCTCTTGAAATAGTTCCAACTCTTCTTTCCATATGTTTCAATCCTCTCTGTCTATATAAATGACGTAAACATAACTGTGTTATAGGACATATATCCTGTAACCAATACATCTAATATTATAAACAGTACGGGAAAAGTTATCAATCTTTTTTTGTTATAAGATTTATACATTTTCCTTATAAAAATTAATAAGCATTTACCTATTGACAAATGCAGAAAATTGGTTTAGTATCGCTTTAATACACTAAATTGCTGAACTGAGCATCTGCAATGATAATGATAAGGAAAGAGAGGAAGAAAAATGAGTAATAAAGAAATCCCTTATAAAATTTATCTGGAAGAAAATGAGATGCCAAAGCAGTGGTACAACGTTCGTGCAGATATGAAGAAAAAACCGGCACCACTTTTGAATCCGGTTACAAAACAGCCGATTACTGAAGATGAACTTTCAGAAGTATTTTGTAGAGAATTAGCACGTCAGGAATTGGATGATACCAATGCTTACATAGATATTCCACAGGAAATTATTGATTTTTATAAAATGTACCGTCCGGCACCATTGATTCGTGCATATTGTTTAGAGAAAAAATTAGGTACACCAGCTCATATCTATTATAAATTTGAAGGTAACAATACTTCGGGTAGTCATAAATTGAACTCTGCCATTGCACAGGCGTATTATGCAAAACAGGAAGGATTAAAAGGTGTTACCACAGAAACCGGTGCAGGTCAGTGGGGAACCGCACTTTCTATGGCATGTTCTTATTTTGATTTAGACTGTCAGGTATACATGGTAAAATGTTCTTATGAGCAGAAACCATTCCGTCGTGAAGTGATGAGAACTTATGGTGCAAACGTAACTCCATCTCCATCTATGACGACGGAGGTGGGACGTAAGATTAACGAAGAATTTCCGGGCACAACAGGAAGTCTTGGTTGTGCAATTTCAGAAGCAGTGGAAGCTGCGACTAATCAGGAAGGCTACCGTTATGTATTAGGATCTGTTTTATCACAGGTATTATTACATCAGTCCATTATCGGTCTTGAGACAAAGGCTGCATTAGATAAATATGGCGTAAAAGCAGATATTATTATTGGTTGTGCAGGTGGTGGTTCCAACCTCGGTGGTCTTATTTCACCATTCGTAGGTGAGATGGTTCGTGGAGAAGCAGATTATAAGATTATCGCAGTTGAGCCAAAATCTTGTCCATCTCTTACAAGAGGTAAATATGCATACGATTACTGTGATACCGGAAAAGTGTGTCCATTACAGAAGATGTATACATTAGGCAGTGGCTTTATGCCGGCATCCAGCCATGCAGGCGGTTTACGCTATCATGGCATGAGTTCTGTTGTATCAGAAATTTACGATCAGGGCTTGATGGAAGCTAGAAGTGTAGAGCAGACCGAAGTATTTGCCGCGGCACAGGAATTTGCCCGCATTGAAGGTATCTTACCAGCACCAGAAAGCAGCCATGCAATCAAAGTTGCGATTGACGAAGCATTGAAGTGCAAAGAAACAGGCGAAGCAAAGAATATCGTATTTGGTTTAACTGGTACAGGATATTTTGATATGTATGCATACCAGAAGTTCAACGATGGTATCATGGGCGATTATATCCCGACAGATGAAGAAATTGAAAAAGCACTTGCGAAATTACCGGAGATGTAAATAGTGATTTAAAAGAGTATAATTTAATAAAAGTAAAATGAAAGAAAACAGGGAAAGTATCAAGTTTTTGATGCTCTTCCCTGTTTTTTGAATATTAAGACTAAATTGTTATTGGGGGTAAGGAAAGAACATATAAGAAAGTGCTTGATTATATTGTAAAAAAGTTTGATAATATTTTTAATAGAAAAAACGACAAAAAAGGAATTATATATGAAAAAGATAGCAATGGTTGTAAGTCTATTTTTATTTGTAATCATTCTTGGAATTGTATTGATTCATACAAAAGAAGAAGAAACTGATATTACAAAGGAACAGACGAAGGTTGGATTAATATTAAATGGCAGTATTCATGACAATAGCTGGGGAACATCTCACTATGTTGGAATGGAAAAGTGTGCGGAAGAATTGAATTTAATAGTAGAGTATCGGGAATCGGTTCCGGCAGATGAAAGATGTGCGAAAACAATAGAAGAGTTAATTGCAGATGGATGTGAAATTATTATCTGCAATTCTTTTGGCTTTGGTGAGTGGGTTGTGTCTATGGCCGAAAAATATCCAGAGATTTATTTTTTTCATGCGACCGGTACAGAAGAAAGAGAAAATCTTTCAACATATTTTGGAAGAATGTATCAGATGCGTTATTTGAGTGGAATTGTGGCGGGTATGCAGACTGAGACGAATGAAATAGGTTATGTGGCAGCATTTCCGATTGATGAGGTAAATAGAGGAATCAATGCGTTTGCATTAGGAGTTCGAAAAGTCAATCCGGAAGCAGTGGTATATGTAGAATGGTCAAATTCTTGGGAAGAGGATAGTTTGGCAGAGAAAGCGACAAACAGACTTTTAGGTAATCATAATATTGATGTACTCGCAATGCATGTGGATACAAATGTACCGCTTGAGATTGCAGAGGAAAGAGGATTATGGGCAATTGGTTATAATTATGATAACAGTGATATTTACGAAAAGTCCTTTTTGACAGCACCGATATGGTGTTGGGAAGCGTTTTACGAACCGAGAATTTTTGAATGTCTGCAAAAGAAATTTTATGGGCAGCATTACTGGGAGGATATGAATACCGGTATTTTGTCGATGGCACCTTTTACAGAGAATGTGAAAGAGGGAATTGCAGAAGTCGTGGAAGAAGAGATGAAAAAACTGGAAAGCGGTGCTTGGGATGTATTCTTTGGACCGGTAAAAGACCAGAATGGAACAGTACGCGTCCAAGAGGGAGAAAGTATGACGGATGATGTAATGCTGAACAAATTTGACTGGTATGTAGAGGGGATAATGATAGATGAACAATAAGAAAAAAGGGATTATAGCATTAGCTTTATGTAGTATTATTTTTGGAGTAATTGTCTGCTCGATTCTTTTATTTGGAAAAGCAGATGACAGCAGGAAAAAGATAGGATTTATTCTTAGTGGCAGCAGTGAAGAATATGGTTGGAATGGAATGCACTATATTGGATTTAAGAATAGTTGTGAGAAACTGGGTGTTGAGATGCTGGTAAAAGAGAATGTAAAAGAATTTACTGGAGAATGTGAGGTTGCCATTAGAGAACTGGTAGATGAAGGAGCTTCTATGATTATTTTATCCAGTTACGGATATTCGGAAGAAGTGTATGAAATCGTACAGGAATATCCGGAGATTGTTTTTTACGGAAATTCGTCAGAATATCATAGCAGTAATCTTACATCATATTTTACAAGGATGTATCAGGCTAGATATTTGGCAGGAGTTGTAGCCGGAATGAAGACAATGGGGAATCAGATTGGTTATGTGGCAGCAATGGAGAATAATGAAGTAAATCGTGGGATTAATGCTTTTACGTTAGGTGTGAAAAGGGTAAATCCGAGTGCGGTTGTGAATGTTATGTGGACAAATGATTGGGATAACGAAGTAGCAGAAACAGCGGCAGCCAAGATGTTGATAGAACAGGCAGGAGTAGATGTTATTACTTATCATCAGAACCAGGATTATGTCGTGAGAGAAGCAGAAAAGCAGGAGATTTTTTCAATTGGATACCATGTTCCGTTGGAAGGAATGTCTGATAAATATTTGACTTCTGTGGTATGCAGTTGGGAAATGTTGTACGAAGAAATTATTCGTCAGTTTTTACAGGGAAATGCAAATAGTAAAGATAATTTCTGGATAGGAATGGATAAAGAAGTGGTAGGACTTAGTGATTATTCAGAAGAGATTACACGAGATATTATAGAGGAAGTAAAGAAAGCTACGGATGAGATTCTTGCAGGAAAAGATGTTTTTTCAGGAGTAATCTATGATAATTTAGGAAAACTCCGTTGTGATGAGGGGGAAATCATCAGAGACGAGATTTTGTTAGAACAATTTGACTGGTTTGTTGAGGGTGTAGAATTTTATGAAGAATAAGCTTTTGAGTAAGAGTAGAGTTATTATAGGAACGGTTGGATTTGTTCTGGTTTTGCTGGTAGTAGGTTTTATGATGCAGAGCAAGATGCAGGAGCTGCTTCATGACCATATGGAATCACAGGTGACGATGCAGATGCAGAAGATGGCGGAACTTATGAAAGTCCGGATGCAAAGCGAATGGAAGGAATTAGAAGCAGTTGCCGGTTATATTGAACAGAAAAAGGATGTTACAAATGTCTGGGATAATGGTCAGATGGACGAAAATGTCACAATGGGGTTGCTGACATTAGATGGTCAGGCATTATGGGGAAAGGTGATTCCTTTTACAGATTATAGTGGTATTAAGGATTCATTTCGAGGAAACCAGGCAGTATCCTATCGGGAAAATGAAGGGGTTTTATTTACGGTTCCTGTATTTAATGGGGATAATGTAAAGTATGTTTTATACAAATTGTATGAGAATGATATTCTTTCGGAAATTTTTGAGTTGAGCTGCTATGATGGAAAAGGCACAATTATGCTTGTGGATATCAGCGGAAAAGTCATTATTCCGAGTATACTTAAAGACGGGGAAAACCTGTTAGAAAATCAAGTGTGGAAAGAAAATCAAGATAATTTTGCCGAAAAGTTAAATATTGCGACTGCTACAACCATTTATAGTAAAGAAGATGGAGGAACTTTTTTATTTACAGCAGAAATAGAACAGACGGATATGATGCTGGTTGGTAGTGTTCCGGAAGATGCAGTAATGGAAGGGATTAAGTATATCTCTGTTTTGATTCTGTGGGTATTTGGTTTATTATTGCTGTTGTTTATAATTGGTATTATATATATATATAGCGCAGAAGAAAAAGTGAAGGAAAGTGAAGCTCTTAGAGAAGCTAAGCAGATGGCAGAGCAGGCGAACCGTGCAAAAAGTGATTTTCTTGCTAATATGTCACATGAAATCAGAACACCGATTAATGCTGTAATTGGTATGAATGAAATGATTCTTAGAGAATGTCAGGACGAGGAAATTCGGGGATATGCAAGTAATATTCAGGGAGCCAGTCAGTCGCTTTTGACATTGATTAATGATATTTTGGATTTTTCTAAAATTGAAGCTGGAAAAATGCAATTTGTTTATAGTGAATATGAATTAGCATCTTTAGTACATGATGTATGCAATATGATTTTGCTAAAAAGCAAAAACAAAAAATTGGATTTTAAAGTGGAAGTGAAAGAAAATCTTCCATCGGTATTAAAAGGTGATGAAATGCGTATTCGTCAGATATTACTGAATCTTTTGAATAATGCATTGAAATATACTTTGAAAGGAAGCATCACATTTAGAGTAAAAGGTCACAAAGCAGAAGATGGACGGCTGATGCTTTGTATGGAAATAGAGGATACCGGTATCGGTATTAAGGAAGAAGATAAAAGTAAACTGTTTAAACAGTTTGAACGTCTTGACTTAAAGAATAATCGTAACGTAGAGGGAACCGGGTTAGGATTGGCGATTACATATCTGCTAGTAAATAATATGCAGGGACGTATTGAGGTAGATAGTACTTATGGAAAAGGTTCTTTATTCCGTGTAATTCTTCCACAAGAAATTATATCTGAGGAAGTAATAGGTGTATTCCAGCTAAATGAGGCAGTACATACTACTGTAAAAGAGTATAAGGCTAGTTTTACGGCTCCGAAAGCAAAAATACTCGTTATAGATGATAACGAAATGAATTTGTTTGTAATCAAGAGTTTATTGAAAAAAACTAAAATGCAGATTGCTACCTGTTTAAGTGGTGAAGAAGCTTTAAATCTTACGGAAAAGGAATATTTTGATTTAATTTTATTAGATCATATGATGCCGGGATTAGATGGTATTGAAACATTAAAACAGCTGCGAAGCCATGAAAAGAATCTATGCAAGGATGTACCGGTGATTGTGCTGACTGCAAATGCACTGGCAGGTTCTAAGGAAATGTATTTAGCAGAAGGTTTTACGGATTACCTAAGTAAACCGGTAGATGGAGAAGTGCTTGAGTCTATGTTATGCAAATATTTAGCAGAACGGGGAATTGCATTCGAAAATACGATAGAAAAAAAAGTGAAGAATACAATCGAACATGTGCCTGGAGAAATTACCGGTATGCAGCCTATGACAGCTTATCTGAATTTGGAAAAAGGGCTTAAATACTGTGGCGGAATGCATGAAATGTATGAAGAATTTTTGCAGATGTTTTGCGATTTGAGTCAGGAGAAGATGGAAGGCTTAAATAAGGCGTTTAAAGAACAAAGCTGGAAAGAATATACTGTGTTGGTACATGCTCTGAAATCTACATCACTCAGTATAGGTGGTTGTTTGCTTTCTGAATTGGCTTATGAATTGGAGAAGGCCGGAAAAGAAGCGAATATGGATTTTATTTTGCAAAATCATACAAACGTTATAGCGTTATATGTACAGACAGTAGAGGAAGGCAGAAGATATCTGGCTAAGTGAGGAGTGGGAAATGAATAAGAGTATTTTAGTGGTTGATGATGATATCATGAATCTGACGATGGCAAAGTATATTTTAGTAAGGAATGGGTATGAGGTACAGGAAGCAAAAAATGGAAAAGAATGTCTGGAGTTTTTGCAAAGTGCATTACCGGATTTAATTCTTTTAGATATTGAAATGCCGGAAATGAGTGGATTTGAAGTGATGGAACTGCTGCAGAAAGAGGAAAAATGGAAAAAGGTTCCGGTTATTTTTTTGACTGCTGACAGAAGCGAGGAAACAGAGGAAAAATGTTTTCAGATGGGGGCAGTGGATTATATCGGAAAACCTTTTGTTCCGGCGATTATGTTGCAGAGAGTGAAAAGAACTATAGAATTAGAGGATTACCGAAAAAGCTTAGAGGCAATGGTAGAGGCACAATTGCAGAGAATTACGCAGTTGCAGCAGGATATCATTATTACGATGGCAAATCTGATTGAAAGTAGAGATGGTACAACCGGAGAACATGTAAAAAGAACAAGTACATATGTATCTGGTTTTTTAAATAAGCTGATAGAAAAAGGTGTTTACAAAGAATTTTTAACCAAAGAATTTGTTAATTATGTGAAAAGAGCAACACCAATGCATGATATAGGAAAAATTACCATTTCGGATATTATTTTGCAAAAGCCAGATCGGTTTACCGGAGAAGAATATGAAATTATGAAGCAGCATGCGACGGCGGGCAGTAAGTTAATTAAAGATAATATGAGTAGTATTGTAGATAAGAAATTCGTTGAAATTGCAGCTAATATTGCTGAATATCATCATGAAAAATGGAATGGTGAAGGATATCCAAGTGGATTAAGGGGAGAAGAAATTCCGTTATGTGCTAGAATTGTGGCTATTGCAGATGTATATGATGCACTAGTTGCAAAACGGCAGTATAAAGAGGGAATGACAGCAGCAGAAGCAATTGAAATTATGCAAAAAGATCGGGGAATTAGTTTTGAGCCAATTTTGTTAGATGTTTTTGTAGAATGTCTGTCTGAAATCGTGTAAGAAAATAAAAAAGGACTAGTATTAATTTGAATTTTAGTATATAATGTGGAAGATTTAGGGTAAAATTTTGGGACATATATTTTGATAAAAAAAGAGATAGCCCATGGACAAAAGTCCTAAAATCACATAAAATAGAGAGTAAGAGTATTTGTAAGAATAATTACAAACATTTTGAAGAAGACCAGGAGGACAACAGATATGCCAAAAAGAACAGACATTAATAAAGTCCTGATTATCGGCTCAGGTCCAATTATCATTGGACAGGCTTGTGAGTTTGACTATTCAGGTACACAAGCTTGTAAAGCACTTAGAAAATTAGGTTACGAAATTGTACTTGTGAATTCCAATCCAGCTACAATTATGACAGACCCTGAGACAGCAGATGTAACATACATTGAGCCATTAAATGTAGAGCGTTTAGAGCAGATTATTGCAAAAGAACGTCCGGATGCATTATTACCAAACCTTGGTGGACAGTCAGGTCTTAACCTTTGTTCAGAGTTAGCAGAGGCAGGCGTTCTTGAAAAATACAATGTACAGGTTATTGGCGTTCAGCTAGATGCTATTGAACGTGGTGAAGACCGTATCGAGTTTAAGAAAACAATGGATGAACTCGGTATTGAAATGGCACGTAGTGAAGTTGCTTACTCAGTAGATGAAGCACTTGCAATTGCAGATAAATTAGGATATCCGGTTGTTCTTCGTCCAGCATATACCATGGGTGGTGCCGGTGGTGGTTTGGTTTATAATAAAGAAGAATTAAAAACAGTATGTGCCCGTGGTTTACAGGCATCACTTGTTGGTCAGGTATTAGTAGAAGAGTCTATTTTAGGATGGGAAGAGTTAGAATTAGAAGTTGTTCGAGATGCAGAAGGTAACATGATTACTGTATGTTTCATCGAAAATATTGACCCACTCGGCGTTCATACAGGAGACTCTTTCTGTGCAGCTCCAATGATTACTGTTCCAAAGGAAGTACAGAAGCGTTTAGAAGAGAAATCTCATAAGATTGTAGAATCTGTACAGGTTATCGGTGGAACAAATGTACAGTGGGCACATGATCCTAAGACAGATAGAGATATCGTTATCGAGATTAATCCAAGAACATCACGTTCTTCTGCATTAGCTTCGAAAGCAACAGGTTTCCCAATCGCTTTAGTATCAGCTATGCTTGCAGCGGGGCTCACGTTAAAAGACATTCCATGTGGCAAATACGGCACATTGGATAAATACGTTCCGGACGGAGATTATATTGTAATCAAGTTTGCTCGTTGGGCATTTGAGAAGTTCAAAGGTGTAGAAGATAAGTTAGGTACTCAGATGCGTGCCGTTGGTGAAGTAATGAGTATCGGTAAAACTTATAAGGAGGCATTCCAGAAAGCAATCCGAAGCCTTGAAATTGGTCGCTACGGTTTAGGGCATGCCAAGGATTTTGATAAATTGACAAAAGAGGAGTTATTGACAAAACTCATTACTCCATCCAGCGAAAGACATTTCCTTATGTATGAAGCACTTAGAAAAGGTGCAACCGTAGAAGAAATTCATGAGATTACAAAAGTAAAAGCATACTTCATTGAACAGATGAAAGAATTAGTAGAAGAAGAGGAAGCATTACTTGCATGCAGAGGTGAAATGCCTTCGGATGAAATGCTTATTTCTGCTAAGAAAAATGGTTTTGCAGATAAGTACTTAAGCCAGTTATTAAATATTTCAGAAGAAGAGATTCGTAACCACAGAATCGAACTTGGTGTAGAAGAAAACTGGGAAGGTGTACATGTTTCCGGTACAGAAAACAGTGCATATTACTACTCAACTTATAACGGAGAGGATAAGAATCCAATCGCTACAGACAAACAGAAAGTCATGATTTTAGGTGGTGGTCCGAACCGTATCGGTCAGGGTATCGAATTTGACTACTGTTGTGTACATGCAGCTATGGCATTAAAGAAATTAGGTTTTGAGACAATTATCGTAAACTGTAACCCGGAAACAGTTTCTACAGACTACGATACATCTGATAAACTTTACTTCGAGCCACTTACACTTGAAGATGTATTAAGCATCTACAAGAAAGAGCAGCCAGTTGGTGTTATCGCACAGTTTGGTGGACAGACTCCACTTAACTTAGCAGCAGAACTTGAGAAAAACGGCGTGAAGATTTTAGGTACTTCTCCAGCAGTTATTGACTTAGCAGAAGATCGTGATCTTTTCCGTGAAATGATGGAAAAATTAGAGATTCCAATGCCAGAATCAGGCATGGCTGTAACTGTAAATGAAGCGGTAGCAATCGCTAACAGAATCGGTTACCCAGTAATGGTTCGTCCTTCATATGTTCTTGGCGGACGTGGTATGGAAGTTGTATATGATGATGAGAGCATGGTAGGATATATGAAGGCCGCAGTTGGTGTAACACCAGACCGTCCAATCCTTATCGACCGTTTCTTAAATCATGCAACAGAATGTGAAGCAGATGCAATCAGTGATGGAACAGTAGCGTTCGTTCCAGCTGTTATGGAGCATATCGAGCTTGCAGGTGTACACTCAGGTGACTCTGCTTGTATCATTCCATCTGCACACATTTCAGAAGAGAATGTTAAGACAATCAAAGAATACACACGCAGAATTGCAGAAGAGATGCATGTAAAAGGTCTTATGAACATGCAGTACGCAATTGAAGGTGATAAAGTATACGTATTAGAAGCAAATCCAAGAGCTTCTCGTACAGTACCACTTGTTTCAAAAGTATGTAATATCCGCATGGTGCCATTAGCAACAGAGATTATTACTGCTGAGTTAACAGGCAGACCATCACCAATCGCTGACATGAAAGAGAAACAGATTCCAAACTATGGTGTGAAGGAAGCAGCATTCCCATTCAATATGTTCCAGGAAGTAGACCCTGTATTAGGACCAGAAATGCGTTCTACTGGTGAAGTTTTGGGTATGTCATCATCTTATGGTGAAGCATTCTTAAAAGCACAGGAAGGCGTTCAGTCTAAGCTTCCAATGGAAGGAACAGTGCTTATCTCTGTAAATGATAAGGATAAAGCAGAGGCAGTAGGCGTAGCAAAGATTTTAGCGGAAGATGGTTTCAACATTGTTGCAACAGGAAGAACTTATGATAATATTGTTGCAGCCGGTGTTCAGGCTACAAAAGTGAAGAAGTTATGCGAAGGAAGACCAAATATTTACGATATGATTACAAATGGAGATATCCATTTAATTATCAATACACCAGTTGGTAAAGATAGTGTTACAGATGATAGTTATCTTCGTAAAGCAGCTATTAAAGCAAAAGTTCCTTATATGACAACAATTGCAGCAGCTCAGGCTACAGCAGAAGGTATTCATTATGTGAAGAACAATCCGGAAAGTGAGATTAAGTCACTTCAGGAATATCATAGTGAGATTAAATAAAGTTTGAATGCATTTTTACTACAACGTAGCGGTTTTGAACCAGAGGTAGCAAATGGTTATGTTTTGTAAATAGCGTTGAGTAACATTTATTACAAGAATATAAAATGAGGACATCTCTAAGTTATAAGATTTTGAAAGAATCATAGCGAAGGGATGTCCTTTTTTGAATAAAAGATATTGTAATTGCAAATAGCTTATGTTCTGCTGTTAATTTTGTATAGACCCAAAATGAAGCTCTTTCCATGCAAATCATTACTGCTCTAAATCGGTTGAGAAATTTACCGGCTAAAATTTCAAAGATTGACAAAACCTAAATTTATAAAAATAACTATACTTGTTGATTGTATTTGTCAAAGTGAAACGAGTATAATGTGTAATAGGATAATTTGGTATGGCAACTATGATACAAAAGTTTTATGATAGCCGGATAAGGAAAGGTAGAGATGATTATGAAATACATAGATATGCATTGTGATACATTATCCATAGGGCTTGCACAGCACAAAGAGACAATTACAAAATTAGAGAATTCTATGGCTGATATTGATAGATTGTATCAGGCTGGAAACGGTGCTCAGTTTTTTGCAATGTTTGTGCCACAGAGAGATATGCCGAAATGGTATGGAATGGAAGAAATGCCAGAACATGAAGTACTTTTGCAGATGATGTCAGACACTTTTTGGGAAACAATAAAAGAGAATGAAAACAGAATGGCATTTGCTCAGTCCTATGAGAAAATGCAGGAAAACTTGCGTGAAGGAAAGTTGTCAGCATTTTTGACGATGGAAAATGGTTTTGCAGTCAGAGGAAAAATGGAGAATTTGAAAAAATTTCATGAAATGGGGGTGGGATTAATAACCTTGACATGGAATGATCCAAATTGCTTTGGGCAGAATCACTCTATGGATAGAACATTGATGCAGATGGGACTTACAGATTTCGGAAAAGAAGCAGTTCGATATATGAATGAGTTGGGAATGATTGTAGATGTGTCGCATCTTTCGGATGGTGGTTTTTATGATGTGGCTGAGTTTTCTAAGAAGCCCTTTGTTGCATCACATTCAAATTGTAGGGAATTATCACCAGCTACACGTAACCTGACAGATGATATGATTCGTGTACTTGCTAATAAAGGTGGTGTTGCAGGAATTAACTTTGAGCCGACTTTTTTGAATTGGAATCAGGAGGATATACATAGCCGTGTCAGTCGTATGTGTGATCATGTGGAGCATTTTATCAAGATCGGAGGCGAAGAGTGTGTGGGTATCGGAACGGATTTTGATGGTATTGGTGGAAAATTTGAGATTCATGACTGTACGAAGATGGATTTATTTTTTGAAGAGTTGCATCGAAGGAAGATAAGTGATAGAGTAATAGAGAAGATTGCTTTTTCTAATGTGGCGAGAGTCATAAAAGAAAGTATGAAAGCATCTGAAAAATGTATGGTATAAATGCAGGAGGATATAGGAGTATGAGAATTGCAGTAACTTATGAAGAGGGACAAATTTTTCAGCATTTTGGACACACACAGCAGTTTAAAGTGTATGATATCGAGGATGGCAAAGTGGTTGCTAGTGAAGTGGTTGATACCAATGGTCAGGGACATGGTGCTTTAGCAGGATTTTTATTTGGCGGTAAAGTAGATGTATTAATTTGCGGTGGTATCGGTGGTGGTGCACAGATGGCACTTGCAGATGCAGGGATTAAACTTTTTGGCGGAGTGTCAGGAAGTGCAGATGCAGCAGTAGAAGCGTTCTTGAAACAAGAACTTGTGTACAATCCGGATGTGAGATGTAATCATCATGAAGGACATGACCATGAACATGGTAATTGTGGAAGTCATGGATGCGGAAGTCATAGCTGTCACTAATTATTAGTTAATCATGATACATTAATAAATATTTGCCTTGCATTTTGCGGATAATAAGTTTATAATAGCAAGCAGATTTGGCAATGATGAAAGCTACGATTTGGAGACTGTCACAGAGAACCGGTGGTTGGTGTGAACCGGTACAGAAGAAGAATCTTTCCACTTTCGGAGTCAGTGGTGAAAGCCACGGGGTGCACCCCTTATCGTGCATATGAAAGAGGTCAAATTACTTTTCGTATTAGGAAGTTTGTGCTATCAGAACTAGAAAAGCGAAAGCAGTTTGACAATATGGGTGGCAACGCGGAAGATTTAGCCTTTCGTCCCATGCATGTAGAGCCTTTTACGTGTGTGTGATGAAAGGCTTTTTGTATAAGAATCGGAGGAAAAGACCTCTGCTCACCAGAGGGTTCGCATTTTTCCTTTAGAAAAACAAGGAGGCCAAATCCTCTCCTCGTCGAAGGACTCGGATTTTGCTTCGCAAAACAAGGAGGATCATATGATTGACGTAAAATTTTTAAGAGAAAATCCAGATGTTGTAAAAGAGAACATCAAAAAGAAATTCCAGGACCATAAGTTACCATTAGTTGATGAGGTAATTGAACTGGATGCACAGGCAAGAAAGACACAGCAGGAAGCAGACGAAATTCGTGCGAACAGAAACAAGCTTTCTAAACAGATTGGTGCATTAATGGGCCAGGGTAAGAAAGAAGAAGCTGAAGAAGTGAAAAAACAGGTTAGTGCCAACGCAGCACGTCTTGCAGAATTAGAAACACTTGAAAAAGAATTAAGCGAAAAAGTTACAAAGATTATGATGAGCATTCCAAACATCATCGACCCATCTGTACCAATCGGTGAAGATGACAGTTGTAACGTAGAAATCGAAAAATTTGGTGAACCAGTTGTTCCTGATTTTGAGATTCCATACCACACAGAAATCATGGATAAATTCGATGGTATCGATATGGAAGCAGCTGGTAAAGTTGCAGGTAACGGTTTCTATTACTTAATGGGCGATATCGCAAGACTTCACTCAGCAGTAATTTCTTATGCTAGAGATTTCATGATTGACCGTGGATTCACATATTGTATCCCACCTTTCATGATTCGTTCTAACGTTGTAACAGGCGTTATGAGTTTTGAAGAAATGGACGCTATGATGTACAAAATTGAAGGCGAAGACCTTTACTTAATCGGTACATCTGAGCACTCTATGATCGGTAAATTCATTGACACATTAAACGAAGAAGAAAAATTACCATACACATTGACATCATACTCACCATGTTTCCGTAAGGAAAAAGGTGCTCATGGTATCGAAGAACGTGGTGTTTATCGTATCCACCAATTCGAGAAACAGGAGATGATTGTAGTATGTAAACCAGAAGAATCTCCAAAATACTATGATGTTTTATGGAAAAACACAGTAGACTTATTTAGAAGTTTAGATATTCCTGTTCGTACATTAGAGTGCTGTTCAGGTGACTTAGCAGACCTTAAAGTAAAATCTTGCGACGTTGAAGCATGGTCACCAAGACAGAAGAAATACTTTGAAGTTGGTAGCTGCTCTAACTTAGGCGATGCACAGGCAAGAAGATTAAAAATCCGTGTGAAAGACAAAGAAGGTAACAAATACTTTGCTCACACATTGAATAACACAGTAGTTGCTCCACCACGTATGTTGATTGCATTCTTAGAGAATAACTTAAATGCAGACGGAAGTGTTAATATTCCTACGGCATTACAGCCATACATGGGTGGTAAGGACAAAATTGTTCCTACAAAATAAATATTTCACCTAGAGATTTTGAGGTAATAGATATAGAAACAGAAGAAGCGGTTGTATATGGATTTTCTTTGTGATAAGAACGCAAGAGAAACATCCTATACAGTCGCTTTTTTACTTATAATTAGGAAAGCAAAATGAAAATTGATGAAAAAATATCAGATTAAATACGAAAAAAGATAAAAATAGTAGGCTTAATATAAGCAAGAGTTCTCTATTAAACATAAAGAATATAGAATTTATTAGTGTTAAAATATATTCAATTCATTTATTGACAAAGTAAAATATGGAGTGTTATTATAGAAAATAAGTAAAAATTTTCAGGGAGACTTGACACAAATGATGAAAAAGGAGATAATTCGCAGACAGACAGACAGACAGACAG
>JAFYVJ010000016.1 GCA_017549185.1 Roseburia sp.
AATTGAAAGAACTAGGAATGGATGAAAACTTTATTCAATGGCACGCAAATATGCGTCAAGGCATTTGGAACTGTAGCAGTAACAGAATGGTACAGTTTGCGTTGAATAATGCAAAACTCCGTGAATGGGGATATCCAACATTCACAGAGTTCTATTTGAAAATATGTGAAAACTAAAGAACCGCCGTATACCGAACGGTACGTACGGTGGTGTGGGAGGTCGGTAGATAAAATAATTATCTATCTCCTACCCGATTATACGAGGAAAGGCCTTGTTGTGTTAATTTGTGAAGGTCTATGACTTTCCTATAGAATAAAAGCATTACGTACAAACGATGCACAGCTACGTGTTCGCTCTTGTAATGAAGAATGGGAATCGTTATAATAAAGATTATCGTGTGGAGAGTGAGAAAGGGAAGCAAGAATGGGAAAGTTCAAAGTATATGCAGTTGCAAGAGGCAGAGAAACTGGTATTTTTAAGACTTGGGCAGAGTGCGAAGCACAGGTAAAAGGATTTCAAGGACCTGTATTTAAGGGATTTTTAAGCGAAGAAGAAGCCGAGGAGTGGCTTGCAAAAGGCGGAAAGAATGCATATAGCAGCGGTTTGAAGGTGCAAAAAAAGAGCGAAGAGGTAATTGATGTAGAGAATTTTAAGCCAGAAACTTTTTTTGCAGAGGATCACTTAGATACCAATATGTTGCCGCCAATTATGCCGGGAGCTTATGCGTTTGTAGATGGTTCCTTTAATGAATTTCATGAAGAAGGACCAAGATATGGATTTGGTGGAATTGTGCATATAAAAGGTAAGGATGTGCCAATTTCAGGACATGGTAATGAGAAAGAATTTGTAGTGTCACGGCAGATTCCCGGCGAGGTATTTGGAGCACTTGCGGCGATTGAAAAAGGGATTGAGCTGGGTGTAAAACATATGGTTATTTTTTATGATTATAATGGCATTGGACATTGGGCGACTTCCGGAAAACGGTGGAAGGCAGAAAGTGCTATTGCTAGAAAATATGTGGAGCGTTATGACGAGTTAAGTTCCAAGATTAAAGTTAATTTTTACCATGTAAAGGCTCATGACGAGATAGAAGGTAATGAATTGGCAGATAAAATGGCAAAAAGAGAAGTTGGATTGTAACTGTTCAGTACAGCTCAAAACACTTGCTGTTTTGGGCGGGATTAATATAAAATTGATTGTAGAGTTTACATCTGATATAATGTAACAATAATTTAATGAATTAGAAAAGAGGATGAGTGTTATGAAACGAGCAAGTGGGGTGCTTCTTCCAGTATCCAGTCTTCCATCCAAGTATGGTATTGGCTGTTTTTCGAAGGAAGCATACAAATGGATTGATCAGTTAAAGGAGGCTGGACAGAGCTATTGGCAGATTTTGCCGCTTTCTCCGACAAGCTATGGTAATTCACCATATCAGTCATTTTCTTCTTTTGCGGGGAATCCATATTTCATCGATTTAGAAGAATTGATAGAAGAAGGCATTTTGACAAAGAAGGAATGTGATGCGGTAGATTTTGGAAAAGATGCATCTTGTATTGATTATGGTAAAATATATGAGGGACGTTTTGAATTATTGCATTTGGCTTACGAACGTAGCAATATTTCTGAGGTTGACGAGTATCATAAATTCGTAGAGGAAAATGGTTATTGGTTAAATGACTATGCACTTTTTATGGCAGTTAAAGCTAGATTTGGTGGTGCTGCATGGAGTGAATGGGCAGAAGATATCAAGAAACGCTATAATTATGCATTAGATTATTATCACAGAGAGTGTTCTTTGGAAATAGAGTTTTATAAATATGTACAGTTTTTATTTGCAAAACAGTGGGGCAAGTTAAAAGCGTATGCGAATGAAAATGGTATCGAGATTATTGGTGATATGCCAATTTATGTTGCATTTGACTCAGCAGATGCATGGGCATCTCCGGAATTGTTCCAGTTTAATGAAAATTTTGAACCATATGCAGTGGCAGGTTGTCCTCCGGATGCATTCTCTGCGGATGGCCAGTTATGGGGTAATCCATTATATCGTTGGGATTATCACAAATATACCGATTATGACTGGTGGGCAAAGCGTGTGTCACACAGTTTCACAATGTACGATGTGGTAAGAATTGATCATTTCAGAGGTTTTGATGAATATTATAGCATTCCTGCGAATGAAAAGACAGCAGTAAACGGCCATTGGGAAAAGGGACCTGGCATTGACTTATTCCGCAGATTAGAAGCAAAACTTGGAGCAAAACAGATTATAGCAGAAGACTTAGGTTTTCAGACACCAACTGTTGCACAGTTATTAAAAGACAGTGGATATCCGGGAATGAAAGTGTTGGAGTTTGCATTTAATCCTAAAGATAAATCAGATTATTTGCCACACAAGTATGATTTTAATTGTATTGTATATACAGGTACACATGATAATGAGACATTGGTGCAGTGGTATAAAGGATTAGATAAAGAAAGTCGAGCATATGCGGAGGAATACATGAATAACGCTCATGTTCCAGAAGAAGAAAGATATTGGGACTTCATCCGTTTGGCGATGATGAGCACTGCGAATACTTGTATTATTCCAGCACAGGATTATTTGGGGCTTGATAAAGAAGCCAGAATTAATTTTCCGTCTACATTAGGTGAGAACTGGACATGGCGTATTGATTCTAGCATGTTTGCAAAATCATTGACGAAAAAGATTTATGCGTTGACAAATATAAGTGATCGCTTGCCTTACGTAGCGAAATAGAAGTAAGAAGTATGAAAGGTTTAGAGAGGGTGAGTGGGCAGGGATTTATATCTCTGCCTTCATTGGTATATAGGAAAAGTGCTATATTTTTGTTGGGTTAGAACGAAAAATTGTACATTTATATGGTTGAAAAACGATTGAAAGGTGCTAAAATAATGTTGTTGGTCTTTTTGAAATGAGACTGCAACTAACGAAAAATGCGGATGGAACATTTTTTGAACAATAAGAGAAAGACAGGGGAGATAGACATGTTTTTGTTATTCTTTTTTGTATGGATTGTATTTAATGGGAAAATTACAGCAGAGATTGTGTGGCTTGGCTTAGTGGTTGCTACATTTGTATTTTGGTTTATCTGCAAGTTTATGGATTTCAGTATCCGGAAAGAAAAGCTGGTTTATAAAAAGCTGGTTTCTTTTGGAGCTTATGTCTGTTTACTGATAAAAGAAATTATCAGCGCCAATATGACAGTGTTTTATATGATTCTGACCGAGAGAGAAGAGATGGAACCGGTAATTGTGACGTTTCATACGAACTTAAAGACGGAAATGGCAAGAGTAATTTTAGCAAATTCTATTACCTTGACACCGGGAACTATTGCAGTGGCTATCGAAGAGGATGAATTAGTAGTTCATTGTCTGGATAAGAGTCTGGCAGAAGGAATTGAAAATTCTGTATTTGAACAACGATTGAAAGAACTGGAAAGGATGGTAGGATAACGTATGAGATTAGTAATGCAGTTTGACTGGATTTTTCATATGGTATTGGTTGTTTTAGCATTAATGGTTATTCTGTGTCTGATACGTGCGATTATCGGACCAAGAATTGCCGATCGTTTAGTGGCAGTAAACATGATAGGTACCATGGTTATGGTAAGCATTTGTATTTTGGCAGTGATTATGCAGGAAGATTATCTGGTAGACATCTGTCTGATTTATGCCATGATAAGTTTTCTTTCTATTGTAGTATTGACAAAGGTGTATACCGGCGTTTATATGAAGGAAAAGGATGAAAAAGAGAAAGGAGTGCAGTCATAGTATGGTGATAGAGTGGATGCAGTTCCTTTTTGGGACAGGATTTTTGATTTTTGGAATGAGCGTATTTGTGCTGGAATTAATCGGTATCTTTAAATTTAAGTATGTGCTGAATCGTATGCATGCAGCCGCGATTGGAGATACATTTGGACTTGGTATGTCTCTGCTTGGATTGATGATACTTTCAGGGTTTAAGTTTGTAACATTAAAAATGGGGCTGGTTATTTTTTTCTTATGGATGGCATCTCCGGTATCATCCCATTTGATTGCCCGTTTAGAGGTGACTACAAACGAGCATATCGATGATTTTTGTGAGCAGACGAAAATCGCAGATAAGGAGGACGAATCATGCAAGTGTTAGAATATACTCTTCTTATTTTTTTAGTGGTATGTGCAATATCAGTAAGTTTTTCAAAGAATTTACTGAATTCTATTATTATTTTTATGTCGTATAGTTTGGTTATGTCTATTATTTGGACATTGTTGGAATCACCGGATCTTGCGATTACGGAAGCAGCAGTTGGAGCAGGTGTTACTAGTTTATTGTTTTTTATGACATTGAAGAAAATACATGCGATAAGGGAAGAAGGCACGGAAAATGAGTAGACCAATTTCAGAAGAAGAATATAAGAAAAAGCTGTTAAATCGCGTGCACTTATGGATAAGGGGAGAGGCCGATCCATACACGGATAATATTGAGACAAAAGAACTGCATGACAATACTCCAAACGAAGAGGTGCTAGAACGTCATCAGGAAGATAGAGAACAGGTTATTAAAGACGTATTTGATACGGAAAATAACAAGTTTTATAAGTTGTTTTTTCGTTTTTACAAAGTGGCATCCGTTATGTGTTGTGTTGTACTGGTAACATTACTTGTAATAACGGCATCCTATCTGCCGCCGAAAGGTGATCCGACTAATCCGGTCAATAACGAAGTGGCCGCAAAGTATATCGAAGACGGAATGCAGGATACCGGTGCGGTGAATATTGTAACAGGTATGATATTGGATTATCGAGCATTTGATACATTTGGTGAATCCAATGTATTGTT
Source organism: Roseburia sp. (assembly GCA_017549185.1). Classification (GTDB taxonomy): domain Bacteria; phylum Bacillota; class Clostridia; order Lachnospirales; family Lachnospiraceae; genus Roseburia. The sequence goes on from JAFYVJ010000016.1 coordinate 4,846, forward strand.
TGTAGCAACCTGTACAGTACTCATTTTGATGAGAGATGATAAGAAGAAAGCACAGAAAAATACTGTCGAAAAGAAACAGTATGAGCCTAAAGCGGATAGTATTTTGCAGCAGATTACAGCAGTATTGTTTCCGATCATTGTTATTTTTGGAATATACGTTATTTTAAACGGACATTTATCGCCTGGTGGAGGTTTCTCTGGCGGTGCAATTATTGGTGCTGGATTGATTTTGTACACTAATACATATGGGTTTAAAAAGACACAGGAATTTTTTACGGAGAAGACCTATAAGTGGGTTAGCTTTTGTGCACTTTCATTTTATTGTCTGGCAAAAAGTTACTCCTTCTATACAGGAGCACATCACTTAGAGAGTGGCATTCCGTTAGGTACTGCCGGAGATATTATCAGTTCCGGTTTGATTTTACCGCTTAATATCTGCGTCGGTATGGTAGTGGCATGTACCATGTACGCGTTTTATACATTGTTTAAAAAAGGAGGATTTTAGCATATGTTTGAAGCAAACTTCCTTTTAAATATTGGCGAAGAGGTAGCGATGCTGTTATTTGGTATTGGATTTGCTAATCTGCTCTTCCAAAAGAATTTAATTAAGAAAATTATTGGTTTGAATATCATGGATACGGCGATATATTTGTTTCTTGCAGAAAAAGGATATATTACCGGACGAGTAGCACCGATTGTAGTGGATGGTATTCAGGACGTAGAGAAGTATATCAATCCTATTCCGAGTGGATTGGTATTGACAGGTATTGTTGTCTCTGTGTCAGTAACGGCATTGATGTTGTCGTTAACGGTAAGACTTTATCAGAGATATCAGACACTGGATTTGGATGAAATTTCTGAGCGACTTAGAAAGGAGGGCTTGTAATGCAATTTGTACAAAACGTACCTTTCTTTTCGATTATGATATCCATGTTTTCTGGTATTGTATCATCTGTACTGCCGGAAAAAGCGGCAAAACGTTTAAATGCGGTGATGATAATTATAGTAAACATTATGTCATTATGGCTGCTTTATTTCTTTTTAACCGCTGATGTTAAAAGCTATACATTCATGATGGGGCATTTCCCGGCACCTTGGGGAAATGAGATTCGTGCAGGTGTATTAGAGGCAGGAATGGCATGGTTTGTGTCTGTGGTTATGTTGTTATCCTTGCTGGGTGGCAGAAAAAAATTATTTGATGAAGTAGAAGAAACAAAACATAATATTTATTACATATTAGCAAATTTGCTGTTGAGTTCTCTTTTAGCACTCATTTATACCAACGACTTATTTACTGCGTATGTATTTGTCGAGATTAATACAATAGCGGCCTGTGGTTTGATTATGATTCGACAGAATGGGCGAACGATTGAAGCAGCAGTGCGATATATGATTATGAGTTTATTAGGTTCCGGTCTTTTATTATTGGGAATCTGTATGTTGTATGATTTGACCGGACATCTATTGATGTCAAATATTCAGGAGCAGGTAGCAATTATTATGCAGACAGGAACTTATCGTGTTCCGATGTTAGTTACAATCGGTATTATGACGGTAGGACTTGCGATTAAGAGTGCACTGTTCCCGTTTCATTCATGGTTGCCGGATGCATATGGTTATTCTACCGTATCGTCAGCGGCTATTTTGTCGAGTTTAGTCTCAAAGGGATATATTTTTCTGTTGATTAAGCTTTTTTACAGAGTAATCGGATTTGAATACATTGCAGACAGTCATATTTTGAATGTTTTATTTGCATTTGGATTATGCGGTATGATTTTTGGTTCGGTAAGTGCAATTTGGGAAAATGATATCCGGAGAATGATAGCGTTTTCTTCTGTAGCACAGATCGGATATATCTATATGGGATTTGGTTTGGGAACAGAAGCTGGTATGGTGGCAAGTATCTTCCATATTTTGGCACATGGAGCTACGAAAGCATTATTGTTTATTGCTGCAATTGGCTTGACGGATGTTTCTGCGGGAAGCCGTAAATTTATTGATATCACAGGTGCTGCGTATCGTAATAAGATAGCAGGTGTGGGATTTATGATAGGTTCATTCTCGATGGTTGGTATGCCGATATTTGCCGGATTTATTAGTAAGTTCCTATATGCCGAGGCTGCAGTCAATGCGATTTCGTGGAGAATGTTTCCAACGTTAATCGTTTTGGCGATTAGTACAATTTTGAATACGATTTATTTCTTAAAAACAGTACTCCGAATTTATATTCCGGAAAAACCGGAAGTTGAGCAGGAAAAAGGTTTCTTCTGTCGTACATGGAAGGAACAGAAATTGTATACAGTGACCATCTTATTGTTTATTGGATTAAACCTTATACTGGGGCTTAATTCAGAACCGATTATTCAGTTAATCAAGATGGGCTTGGCAAATTTTAAATAAGAATGAGCTGGTGCTGATTCTTATGGATATACGAATCGTAATCGGGTAGGAAGGCGGTCGATTATGGGAGAGGAGAAAAGATGGGTCAATCTGTGTTGATTTTATTAGCGATTTTTATCCCGGTTCTATGGGGATTGGTCCTGCTTGTAAAACCGGAATTTAAAAATAGAAAAGCACTTTTAACTGTTAGTGGTGCCGGACTTATAATTGCAGCTGTATTAGGATGTGCAGTTATTTTTGGTGGAGAACAGGAAGTGTTATTGTTTTCCTTTGGAAAGAATATGAATATCTTTTTTCAGGTAGATGCAGTGTCAAGATTGTTTGCTACAGTAGTGACAGTTGTATGGGTGCTGGCAGGATTTTATTCGTTTGAATATATGAAGCATGAAAAAGAAGAAAAGAGATATTTTGGTTTTTATGTATTAGTATTTGGCATATTGTATGCGTTGGTATTTGCCGGTAATATGATAACATATTATCTTTTCTATGAAATGATGACGTTGTTATCTATGCCGTTAATACTTCATTCAAAAACAAAAGAGGCTATTATGGGCGGTTTAAAATATATGCTCTATTCCCTCTTTGGTGCATACATGGTGCTTTTCGGAATTTACTTCCTGAATAAGTATGCACTCACCTTGAACTTTACTGTGGGTGGAGCATTAGACATGCAGGCTGTAGCCGGAAATGAGGGAATCCTTTTAGTTGCGGCATTTGCGATGATTGCAGGTTTTGGGGTAAAAGCTGGTATGTTTCCATTACATGCGTGGCTGCCAACCGCTCATCCGGTAGCTCCGGCTCCAGCAAGTGCGGTTATGTCCGGAATCATTGTTAAGATGGGTGTGTTGGGCATATTACGAGTGATATTTTCTCTTTTTGGAGCAGATTTTATCCGTGGTACATGGGTACAGACAGTGTGGCTTGTATTGTCATTGATAACAGTGTTCATGGGTTCTATGCTTGCATACCGCGAAAAGATTACTAAAAAACGTCTGGCATATTCTACGGTAAGTCAGATTTCATATATCCTTTTTGGTATGGCATTACTTGTGCCGGAAGGATTAACAGGTGCACTTTTGCATGTGATATTCCATGCAGTGATTAAGTCCACACTTTTTATGTGTGCCGGTGCGATTATTTACAAAACAGGAAAAACTTCTGTGGATGAATTAAAGGGAATTGGAAAAGAGATGCCGATAACTATTTGGTGTTATACCTTTGCAGCTGCAGCGTTGATTGGTTTTCCACCTGCGAGTGGGTTTATCAGTAAGTGGTATTTGGCAGTTGGTGCATTAGAGTCCGGTATTGCGACATTTTCATGGTTAGGACCGGTTGTTTTACTGATAAGTGCACTTTTGACAGCAGGTTATCTGCTCCCGATTACAGTGAACGGATTCTTACCGGGAAAAGATTTTGATTATGGAAGTTTGAAGAAAAAAGAGCCTGTAAAAATGATGTTAATTCCAATCATGATATTAGCAGTGTTGACAATTTTATTAGGTGTGTTTCCAACACCGCTAACAGAGTATATTGCAGGAATTGTAAACATGGTTTTGTAAGGTGAGGTGACACGGATATGAATCAATATTGGATTATTGTGGCAATTTTATTGCCGATTATCGGAGGTGCTTTTATACCGGTTCTGCCGTTTGCACGAAAAAGTCAGATGTTTGTTTATATAGAGGCTTTTGTGTTGCTTACATCGGGAATCGTATGGGCACTCATTATGGGAGGGACGACAGAGGTCTTTCATGTGGTTCATTTTGTTCATGAGTTATCGATTTCGTTTAAAATTGATGGAATGACCATGGTGTTTGCAGGGCTGATTTCGATTTTATGGCCGGTAGCAACTCTCTATGCATTTGAATATATGGAGCATGAAAAAAACGAAAAAGGATTTTTCATGTTTTATAGTATGACCTATGGCGTGACTTTAGGTATTGCGTTTGCATCTGATATTTTATCAATGTATTTTTTCTATGAGTTATTGACGCTGGTTACAGTGCCGTTAGTGATGCATACCTTAAAACGTGAGGCAGTTTTAGCAAGTAGAAAATATTTGTATTATTCTCTCGGTGGTGCAGCTTTTGCACTGATGGGAATTGTATTTGTGATAGTATATGGTACAACGTCAGAGTTTGTATTTGGCGGAATTTTGGATATGGTAAAAATCGGAGAACATGCACCATTACTGCTTTGGATATATTTATTGGCATTTATGGGATTTGGTGTAAAAGCAGCTATTTGGCCGTTGTCTTCGTGGCTTCCGCAGGCAGGCGTTGCACCGACTCCGGTTACAGCATTGCTTCATGCGGTTGCCGTCGTAAACGCCGGAGCATTTGCTATAATCCGATTAACGTATTATAGTTTTGGCGTGGATTTTCTGCAAGGAACCTGGGTGCAATATGTAGTTATGGGATTTGCTATATTTACGATAGTATATGGATGTAGCAGAGCAGTGAAAGAAACACATATAAAAAGACGTTTGGCATATTCTACGGTCAGCAATTTATCATATATTATATTTGGTGTGACCCTTATGACGCCATTAGGGCTTGTTGGTGCACTTACACATTTTGTGTTCCATGGTTTTATGAAGATATGTTCTTTCATGTGTGCGGGTGCCTTTATGCATCAGACAGGAAAGAGTTATGTTTACGAAATGGATGGCATGGGAAAAAGAATGCCGGTGGTATTTGGTTGTTTTGCTGTATCGGCAATGGGACTTATGGGTGTTCCTGGAATGGCAGGATTTATCAGTAAGTGGAATTTGGCAACGGCAGCGGTTGAGAGTGGGAATACATTAGCGTATGTTGGTATTGCCGGGTTGTTATTGTCAGCTCTTCTGACTGCTATTTATATGATGAGTGTAGTGATTCGTGCATTTTTCCCGAAAAAGGAATTTAATCCGGAAACGATTAAAAATGTTACAGATCCAACGTGGAAAATGTGTCTGCCATTAATTTTCTGTGCAGTAAGCACAGTATTATTGGGACTGTTTTCGGCACCGCTGGTGGATCTCTTTACAAAAGTTTCTATTGGACTATATTAGAAAGGAGCAGAACTCATGAATATAATAATGTGTATCATGGTATTTATGCCAATCGTGGGAGCGTTCCTTTCATATATGATAGGAAGAAAAAATAAGACAGGCAGAGATTTATTTGTTTGTGATCTTACGATAGTAGAATTTGTATGCAGCTTGTTACTGGTATTTAGTGCAGGTTCCTCTGAAAAAATTCTTTTTGTAATTCCAGAAGTTTGTGGTATGGGATTGCAATTTACGGTAGATGGGTTTCGGGCAGTATATGCTGCGATTGCAGCATTTATGTGGATGATGACCACACTGCTCTCTAAGGAGTATTTTGGACATTATCGTAATCGAAACCGTTATTATTTATTTTTGCTGGTAACATTAGGAGCTACAGAAGCAATCTTTTTGTCAGCAGATTTATATACCACATTTATTTTCTTTGAAATTATGTCATTGGCATCTTATGTATGGGTGGCACAGGATGAGAAAGTGGCTTCATTACGGGCAGCGGCTACTTATTTGGCAGTTGCAGTTATTGGAGGTCTGGTCATGCTTATGGGTCTGTTCCTGTTGTATCATCAGGCAGGAACACTGCAAATTGATTTATTACACGAGGCGTGTCAAGGAAAAAATGTGTATGTTGCAGCAGTATGTTTATTGGTTGGATTTGGGGCAAAAGCGGGAGCATTTCCTCTTCATATCTGGCTTCCAAAAGCACATCCGGTTGCACCGGCTCCGGCAAGTGCATTACTTTCGGGTATTCTGACAAAAACAGGTATTTTTGGTGTTTTGGTTATCAGTTGTCAGATTTTAATGTATGATGAACTTTGGGGAGCGGTCATATTATTACTTGGTGTAGTGACCATGTTCTTAGGAGCGTTGCTTGCAGTATTTTCAATTGACTTTAAGAGAACTTTGGCATGTTCTTCGGTTTCTCAGATTGGATTCATTTTAGTAGGCGTGGGTATGCAGGGATTGCTTGCAGAGCACAATGCTTTAGCAATCAGAGGAACATTGCTTCATATGGTAAATCATTCTGTCTTTAAGCTAGTTTTATTTATGTTGGCAGGCGTTATTTATATGAATCTGCATAAACTGGACTTGAATGAAATTCGTGGTTTTGGTTATAAGAAACCTTTGCTTGCTGCAATTTATTTAATGGGAGCACTTGGAATTGGTGGTATCCCGATGTTCAGCGGATATGTAAGTAAAACTTTACTGCATGAAAGTATCGTGGAATATATTCACGGTATGGAGGCCGGCGAGTTTATATCTGCATTTTTTAGTGCAGGAGATATGAAACTGATAGAAGTGATTTTCTTAGTCAGCGGTGGTCTTACACTTGCGTATATGTGTAAACTTTTTGTGGCCGTGTTCTTAGAAAAAAATAATGATGCGGTTGTACAGAAATCTTATGAAGAACGTAAAAATTATATGACGAAGTGCAGTGCATTTGCATTAACTGTGAGTGCTGTTTTAATTCCGGTTATGGGTATATTGCCATATGCGACGATGAACCGTATTGCAGATATGGGACAGAGTTTTATGGGACATGTGCACATGGAACACGAAGTGCATTATTTTACCTGGACGAATTTGAAAGGTAGTGTGATATCTATTTTAATTGGTGCAGTGGTTTACTTTGTAGTGGTACGTGGTTTTATGATGGAAAAACAGGCAGACGGAACCACAAAATATGTGAACAGATGGCCGGAGAAATTAGATTTGGAAGAAGTACTTTATCGTCCGCTTCTTTTAAAGATTGTACCTACAGTTGGAAGCTTTGTAGCAGGACTTTTTGATGTATTCACAGATGGATTGGTGGTATTCTTTAGAAAGACAATTTATAGAGATAGTCCGCGTGTGACAGAACTTGAAGAGGGAAACGAGATGACACATGCTTTGGGAACGTTTTTAAATTCACTAGAGGCAATCGGCAATTGTTTTATCTGGAAAGAGAATCCGCGTAAAATGGATTTTGAGCATTGGTTTGCATTAAAATACTCTGCGTTCAAAGAAAATGTATCGTTTATCGGTCGAAGTCTGTCCTATGGATTGATTTTATTCTGTCTGGGACTTTGTGCGACATTGATATATTTGTTGATTTATACGGTGGTTTAAAATTCATAGATTGCGGGTTAATAATATATTGTAATTAAGACTAATAAAAATGCGGATAGTTTGAATACAAAGGTTCTACTATCCGCATTTGGTTTTAAAGAAAATCTTTAAGTTTCAATTTTTCCCTGCACTGGTGCTGTAAAATATGGATGAGGAAAAAAGATGTTAGATAATGAAAATAAGTGGGACAAACTCCTGCAAATAAAAACAACCGGCCGCGATGATTCTAATTCTGATCAATACCGTTACCCATATGAGCCAACACCTTATAGTGTGTTGGAGCGTTTGGCAAGTAGCGGACTTATTAGAAAAAAAGATGTGGTTTTAGATTATGGCTGTGGGAAAGGACGGGTAGATTTTTTCCTGTCTTATCAGACAAGAGCCAAAGCGATTGGGATTGAATATGATGAACGGATTTATAAGGGAGCGGTAGAAAATCAGAAGGCTGCTGTGTCAGGAGCACGTACTGAGTTTGTGTTGGCAAGAGCGGAAGAGTATGTGGTGCCATTGGAAGTGAATGCCTGCTATTTCTTTAATCCGTTTTCAGTAGAATTACTTCGAAAAGTGATGGCAAGAATTATGGAGTCTTATTATGATAATCCGAGGGAAATGCTGCTGTTTTTTTATTATCCGTCAGAGGAATATATTTCGTATCTCATGACTGTGGATGAATTAGAGTTTTATGATGAAATTGCGTGTAGAGATTTATTCAAGGGGAATGATCCAAGAGAGCAGATTATGATTTTTCAAATGGAATAAAATAAATTGGAAATTTCTTGAATTAACACGTTAAAGTGTTGACATTTAAGAATGGAGAGCGTACAATATGAAAAAGCTATTGAATTCGTTCGATAGAGGAAAGGACATAATGCCATGAAGAATATGACAAATACTATCTGTATGATGTGTTGTTGTCAGGTTGTATGTATGAATACAGCTTAATTCTTATGCATTATGATACCTTGGGGAATAAACTTGCAGTAGATACAGGTACCATAATGGTACCTGTTTTTTAATTGCAGTTCACATGTCAGTTGTGAAATGCAAATTCTTTTTATTATGCTTTAGGGGGATTGATATGAGAAACGTAGTAGAGAGTACATCAGAATTAATAGGTAATACACCGATTTTAAAGGCGGATCGATATGTAGAAAAAGCCGGTGTGAAAGCAGAAGAAGGAAAGATATATGCGAAGTTAGAGTGTTTTAATCCGGCGGGTTCTGCAAAAGACAGAGTGGCATTAGCTATGATAGAAGATGCAGAGGAGAAAGGAATTTTAAAACCGGGAGCGACGATTATAGAGCCAACATCCGGTAATACGGGAATTGGTCTTGCTGCAGTCGCGGTAGTAAAAGGATATAACGCTATCCTGACATTGCCGGATACTATGAGTGTGGAGCGTAGAAATCTTCTGAAAGCCTATGGTGCAAAATTAGAGCTTTCTGAAGGGGCAAAGGGAATGGCAGGTGCTATTGCAAAAGCGGAAGAATTAAGAGATGCCATACCAGGAGCGGTTATTTTGGGACAGTTTGATAACATGGCGAATCCTGCCGCACACAAAGCCACAACCGGACCAGAAATCTGGGAGCAGATGGATGGAAAGATAGATGTTTTTGTGGCAGGTGTAGGTACAGGAGGAACCATTACCGGTGTAGGTGAATATCTAAAAGAAAAGAATCCAAATATCAAAATTGTGGCAGTGGAACCAGCTAGTAGTCCGGTGCTATCTAAGGGCAAGTCCGGTGCACATGGGATTCAGGGTATTGGAGCGGGATTTGTTCCGTCGATTTTAAACACAGAGATTTTTGATGAAGTGATTGCAATCGAAAATGAAGACGCATTTGCTGAAGGAAAAGCCTTTGCAGTAACGGAAGGAATTTTGGTGGGTATCTCTTCTGGTGCAGCATTAAAAGCAGCGGCGATAGTAGCAAAGCGGCCAGAAAATGCAGGAAAAAATATTGTGGTGTTATTGCCGGATTCGGGAGACAGGTATTTGTCCACTCCATTGTTTGCAGAGTAGGGAAAATTTTCTGCATGGAGAGACTGTATACAAATCTTAATTGCAGGAAAAAACGATAGAGCCATCAAAAATTAAGAAATAAAATGTATAAGTGAGGGTATAAAAATGGCACATAGACTTGAGAAAAATGTAAATATTCTTGTTGAGACATTAATGGCAGATTATGAACAGGGAAGAGATATTGATGTGGTGGAAGATTTTCATCATCCGAATCGGGATGATATTGTGAAAATCATTACACAGCTTCAGAATATTATTTTTCCCGGATATTATAAAAATAAAAATTACCGTGTATACACTGTTCGCAATAATTTATCAATGCAGTTGGAGGATGTATTGTATAATCTGAGCAAACAGATTTCGATTGTACTCAAGTACTTACCGGAGCATGCAGGTAAAAGTGAAACAGAGTTACTTTATGAGGGCGAGAAGTTGTCGTTACAGTTTTTAGAAAAGCTTACAGACATTCGTGCATTGATTCAGACAGACTTAGAGGCGGCTTATGATGGAGATCCGGCAGCTTTCAATAAACCGGAGATTATTTTTTCATATCCGGGTTTATATGCGATTATGGTGAATCGTATAGCTCACGAATTATATTTATTAAATGTGCCATTATTGCCACGCATTATGACAGAATATGCACATACCAAAACAGGTATCGATATTCATCCGGGTGCGACTCTTGGGAAATATTTCTTCATTGATCACGGAACAGGTATCGTTATTGGAGAGACAACTGAGATTGGAGATAATGTAAAAATTTATCAAGGCGTTACTCTTGGTGCACTTTCCACTAGAGATGGGCAGAAACTGCACGGTAAAAAACGTCATCCAACAATTGAGGATAACGTGACTATCTATGCAGGTGCGTCTATTCTTGGAGGCAATACGGTGATTGGTCATGATACGGTTATCGGTGGTAATGCGTTTATTACGACATCAATTCCGAGCAATACCAGAGTTAGTATTAAGGCACAGGAACTGGAATATAAGCAGGGAAAACGCAGTACAGAGGCAGTAGTGCAGAGCCAGGAGTGGTAAATCTTAGAATAATAAAAAGCGAATTGTGCATTCTAATTCTTAGGAAAGAAGTGATAAAGGCGTTGTGACAGACGCTTAGGAAAGAGGAATTAGGATGCATAATTTTTTTGAAGGTTGGTATATGAAGTGCCAGTCTGATACACAGACCTTTGCAGTTATTCCTGCGATTCATGAAACGGAAGGAAAGAAGAGTTGTTCGGTACAGCTTATTACTGAGGAGGATGTTTGGAATGTTGATTTTCCAATAGAAGCCTTTCGGAAACAAGGAAGAAAAATTTCCATTGAAAATAATATGTTTAGTCCTTGGGGAATTCGTCTTTGCATCAATACTCCACAACTGCATGTAAAAGGAAAACTGACATTTGGTATGCCTACGCCTTTGAGGTATGACATTATGGGTCCCTTTGCGTTAGTGCCATTTATGGAGTGTCGCCATAGTGTGTTTAGTATGAAACATAGGGTAAATGGAACTTTAAGTATAAATGATGAGGAATATGTTTTTGAAGAGGGTATTGGATACTGGGAAGGTGATAGGGGGAGGTCTTTCCCGAAAGAATATCTTTGGACACAGTGCCATTTTTCTGAGGGAAGTATTATGCTATCCGTTGCAGATATTCCATTGAGGGAATTACATTTTACAGGAATCATCGGTGTAGTGTTCTGGCAAGGAAAAGAATATCGCTTTGCTACCTATCTGGGGGCAAAGGTAATTTATCTTAAAAAGGGTGATATTCGGATTGTACAGGGTGATAGGGAATTGGAAGTGAAATTGATAGAATCCGCTGGAAAAATGTTAAAAGCACCGAATTCGGGAAATATGGTTCGTAACATTCGTGAGAGCTTAAACTGCCGTGCAAGCTATTGTTTCAAACAAAAAGGAGGAATATCTTTTAAATTCGAGACACATAAAGCTTCCTTTGAATATGAGTATGATAGATGAAACGGTATGTTCTTCGCAAAAAATGGTGGAATTACTTGCATTAAGAGTGTATAATGAAGCCATAATGAAAAGAGTTTTTAGATAGAAAGGGGTTTTTCCAATGAATGATTTATTACAGAGAGTATCCGATTTAGGAGTTGTTCCTGTAGTTGTATTAAATGATGCGAAAGATGCAGCACCACTTGCGAAAGCGTTATGCGAAGGCGGACTTCCATGTGCAGAAGTAACATTCCGTACAGCATGTGCAGAAGAATGTATCCGTATTATGGCTACAGAGTATCCAGAGATGCTCCTTGGTGCAGGTACGGTTTTAACAATTGATCAGGTTGATCGTGCAGTTGCAGCAGGTGCTAAATTCATCGTTAGCCCAGGTTTTGATCCAGAAATCGTTGACTATTGTTTATCAAAAGACATCTTAGTATTACCAGGATGTATCACACCATCAGAAGTAGCTCAGGCTGTTAAACGTGGCTTAGAAGTAATCAAATTCTTTCCAGCTGAACAGTTTGGTGGTATCAGCACACTAAAAGCTTTAGCAGCTCCATATACTAATACAAAATTCATGCCAACAGGCGGAATCAGTGCTGCTAACTTAAAAGATTACTTATCATTCAAGAAAATCGTTGCATGTGGCGGTAGCTGGATGGTTAAAGGCGATTTAGTAGACGCTGGCGAATTTGATAAGATTAAAGAATTAACAGCAGAAGCCGTTGCATTAGTTAAAGAGATTAGAGGTTAACTTGTATTACAGATTTGAGCATTTACTGCGCAAATCGTAAGAAAATGATGAAAGAGTGCAAAAAACTCATTGCCGAAGGCAATTTGGAATAGATTTTTGCACTGTAATTGCGAAGGGACTGAGCAATTATATTAGAGGTTAAGCTGAACTTATAATGAACAATAGACATCCTCGTGGGAACGCGGGGATGTTTTTTAATAAAAATCTTTACATCTGCGTGAAATAGTGTATAATTAAAATGTTTCCGAGGAAACAATGGGAAGTTACTTCGTAAAACAGGGAGGCTTATATGGAAAAAATTAGAATAGGTATAGTTGGATATGGTAACATAGGAAAAGGTGTGGAGCTTGCAATAGCCCGCAATGAAGATATGGAGTTAAAAGCAGTATTTACAAGAAGAAATCCGGAAAGTGTTTCGGTTCAGACCGAGGGTGTGAAAGTGGTACACATGGATGATGTGCTTTCTATGAAGGATGACATTGATGTTATGATGCTTTGCGGTGGTTCTGCAACAGACCTTCCAGTGATGGGACCGGAAATGGCAGCACATTTTAATACAATCGACAGTTTTGATACACATGCAAAGATTCCGGAATATTTTGAAAAAATGGATGCAGCAGCAAAATCCGGTAATAACATCAGCATCATTTCTGTGGGCTGGGACCCAGGTATGTTTTCATTGAATCGTATTTATGCAGAGTCTATTTTGGTACAGGGCAGTACTTATACATTCTGGGGCAAAGGCGTTAGTCAGGGACATTCAGACGCGATTCGTCGTGTGCCGGGTGTAAAAAATGCCATCCAGTATACCGTTCCGATTGAAGAAGCAGTGGAACGTGTGCGAAGTGGAAGTGAACCAGAGTTAAGTACTAGAGAGAAGCATCTTCGTGACTGCTATGTAGTAGCAGAAGAAGGTGCAGATTTGGCGGCTATTGAAGAAGCGATTAAGACCATGCCGAATTACTTTGCAGATTATAATACCACAGTGACATTTGTAACTGAGGAAGAATTAAAAGCAAATCATAGTAAAATGCCACATGGCGGTTTTGTTATCCGCACAGGAGAGACAGGAGTGAGTGGAAATAAGCATGTTATTGAGTACTCGTTGAAGTTAGACTCCAATCCGGAGTTTACATCCAGCGTACTCATCGCTTATGCAAGAGCGGCATATCGTATGGCAAAAGGCGGAGACTGTGGAGCAAAATCTGTATTCGATGTGGCACCAGCGTTATTGTCGATGAAGACACCAGAGCAGCTTAGAAAAGAAATTTTATAGGAAAATATCAGAAAAACGTATTATCTGTGAAAAATCACTGTTTTTTGAGAATAGTGATTTTTTGCATTTGGAGGGCGTTATTTTCACTATAAAAGTAAATATGAGAAAAAAGAACTGGCGTGTGTGAATAGGTATATGTTACTATAAATATATAGAATTCCTCTGCTATCGGAGGAAGAAATGATGAAGAAAAAAACATTAAAAGAACTAACCATTAAAAACAATTTCATGTTTGGCGCAGTAATGTGCGACGAAGATAACTGTAAAGAATTTCTGGAAATGGTGTTGCAGATTCCGCTTGAACGTGTGGAAGTCAGCAAAGAGAAAAGTATTGTATACCATCCAGAATATAAGGGAGTTCGCTTAGATGTTTATGCGCAGGATGAGCATAATACGCATTACAATGTTGAAATGCAGGCTATCAGAAAAAAGGCACTAGGAAAAAGAGCCAGATATTATCACAGCCAGATAGACATGGAATTGATTCGTAGTGGGGAAGACTACACCAAACTGCCAGATACCTATGTAATATTTATCTGCGATTTTGATCCTTTTGGAGAAAGTAAATATTGCTATACATTTGCAAATCAATGTCTAGAAGTAGCAGGGTTGAACCAAATGGATGGAAGTAAGAGTATCTTCTTGAGTACAAAAGGGAAAAACAAAGAAGACGTATCTGAAAGCATAGTAAATTTTTTGGAGTTTGTAGAAGCTGACTTGTTGGAAAGTGAACGAAGCTTTGAGGATGAATTTGTGAAGAAACTTCAAAAATCTGTGCAAAATGTGAAGGTGAGCAGAGAAATGGAGGAGTGCTATATGCATTTTGAATTACTCTTTAAAGAAGAAGTCGAAGAAGCATGTGCAGAAATATGTGAAGAAGTGCGCGCAGAGGCAAGAATGGAAGGAAGAGCAGAAGGAAGAGCAGAAGGAAGAGCAGAGGGAAGAGCAGAGGGAAGAGCAGAGGGAAGAGCTGCAGGGAGAGCCGAAGCTGTCATAGAACTTCTGGAAGAAATAGGAACTGTCTCAGAGGAATTACGCGAAAAAATCATGCAAGAAGTAAATCTTGAGATTTTGACAAAATGGCATAAGCTTGCTGCTAAATCGGATTCTGTAGAAGAATTTCTGAAGAAAGCAAATATTATCTAATCAATCTATAGCAGAGGTGGTATAGAAGTCCGCCTCTGCTATCAATCCAATCAATCATTTCCGGGGAGAGTACCCAAAATAAAAGTGCAGAGGAATTCTATTAAAACTTAATATAGACAATACTTGTATATACACAAATGGAAATAAAAAGGATGGAAAAATTATAAAAATTTTCCAAACCTTTTCTTTTTCGTGTACACTATATAATTATATACAAGTTCTGTGCATTTACAGCACAAAACGAAAGAAAGAGAGTCAAGAGTGCAAAAATTCCTTCGTTGCATGTGAATCTTTAATGAATTTTTGCATGTAACTGTAAAAAAATGGAACAGTTACAGAAAAGTTGGAATACGTATGGATAAAAGATTTGCAGACATGATGATTGCACAATTTCAGAAAAAGAAATGATAAAGTGTTCGCTTGTAAATGGGAGAAATATTGGAGGAAGAGGATATGGGACAAAAACAAAAGTACAATGTGCTAAGCGTGTTAAAGCGTATGTTAGCACACATGTGGCAGCAGGATAGAAAGCAATATGGTAGAATTGCGTTCTATACCGTTGTTGCTGCGATTTACCCGTTTATGTCGGTGTTTTTACCGAAACTTGCCATTGGGATTTTGGAGCAGGGCGGCATTGATGTGGCGAAGAATTTGACTGTTACCATGGCAGTTTATTTTGCGGTGGCAGGTGTATTAGCGGTGACGATGAACTACTTTAAGGGTTACATCGAAACCCGCAACATGCGTATCCGTATTTTGTATCTGGCGGATATGTCAAAGCAGTTACAGTGCATGGATTATTGTCATCATGAAGATGCAAGCTTTTTTGAAAAATATGATAAGGCATTGAACGCAGGTAACAATAACGCAAATGGTATCGAAGGTGTGTACAACCGTATTTCTTTCCTTGTGGCGAAGGTGTTTACGCTCGTGGGAATGATTATTTTGGCGGGTGTGTTAAGTCCAGCTTTATTGTTGGCGTTGGTGCTGCATGTGCTGGTTATTATGTGGACGTCTAAGCTGACACATGACTATGAGTACGCTAACAAGGAGGAAGTTGCGAAAGCAAGCCGACGTATCACTTATTATAAGAAAACTTCGCAGGATTTTTCATATGGTAAAGATATTCGTATTTTTAACCTGAGAAACCGTATCATGGATAATTATCAGGAAGAAATCAATGCTTATGTGAAGCTGCAAAAAATGATTAAAAACCGCGAATATTTGCTTGGAATGTTAGGAATCGTAACCTTATTGCTTACCAATAT
This sequence comes from Roseburia sp., assembly GCA_017549185.1. Lineage (GTDB taxonomy): Bacteria > Bacillota > Clostridia > Lachnospirales > Lachnospiraceae > Roseburia. The sequence goes on from JAFYVJ010000016.1 coordinate 20,834, forward strand.
TCTGATGTACGGAACACTGGTACAACGCGTGTTAGGCGGTATGCCGGTTAGTTCCTTTACCATGTATGTGACTATGATAACTTCGCTTATGGCGTTGATGCTGGATTTTGGTAAGGACTTGTCCTTCATCTGGAATGAGGGTGAATATATTCATGATTTTTATGAATTTTTAGATACCAAACTGATGGTGGAAGGGGAGAAAACCAAAGCAGATGTGATGGCAAATGCGAAGCAGAATACTTTAGAAATTGTATTTGAACATGTGACCTTCCGTTATCCGGGTACGGAGAAAAAAATTTTTACAGACTTGAATTTCACTATTCCTGCGGGACAGCGTCTTGCGGTAGTTGGTGTCAACGGTGCGGGAAAATCCACATTGGTAAAGTTGATGACAGGACTTTTTGCACCGACTGAAGGACATATCTACATCAATGGTGTGGATATCACCGAAATGAAAAAAGAAGAATTATACAGCCTCTATTCCGCGGTATTTCAGGATGTAAATATTCTGGCATTCCCGATTCGTGAGAATGTGGGATGTGCATCAGAAAATGTGGATGATGCCCGTGTACAGACTGCTCTAGAACGTGTTGGCCTGTGGAAAAAGGTAGAGGGATTTGAAAAAGGTTTGGACCAGATGATGCTGAAAGTCATTGATGAAGACGGTACGGATTTTTCCGGTGGCGAGCGTCAGAAATTATCCATTGCCAGAGGTCTCTATAAGGATGCACCGATGGTGATTATGGATGAACCGACAGCGGCATTGGACGCTTTGGCAGAAACTGAGATTTATGAAAGCTTTAGTAATCTGGTAGAAGGAAAAACTGCAGTTTACATATCTCATCGTCTGGCAAGTACCCGTTTCTGTGACAAGATTGCGCTCTTTGACGCGGACGGTTTAGAAGAGTATGGCAGCCACGAAGAACTCATGGAGAAAAAAGGAAAATATTACGATATGTTTGTCATTCAGGGCAAATATTATCAGGAGGAGGCAAAAAACCTCTCCTCGCCAGAGGGCTCGGATTTTGCTTCGCAAAACAAGGAGGCGTTGGCATGAAAAAGTTATTTCATTTTATAAAATTAGCATGGTCTGTGTCGCCGGGATATATATTCCTGTTGGTTGCACAGTCTGTGTGTACTGCAGGAAAAACGCTGTTAAATACGGTTTTACCAATGTTTTTAGTAAACGAACTGCTTGGTGCAAAAGATGGGAAAATGCTCATGATGTACACGGGATTGATTATTTTAAATAATGTGGGAATGACGTTCCTTGGTAACACATTTGAACGTTTTGTGCAGGTGGGACAGACCAAAACCAGTCAGGAAATGTTGAAATTGATGTCGGAAAAAATTATGAATTTAGAGTATTCATATTTAGAAAATCCGACCTATTTAGACTTGAAAGAGCGTGCGGTGTTTGCCATTCAAAATCAGAATGCAATTTCGAATATGATTCATATGATCACTGATGTACTGACCAAAGCACTTACTTTAGCCGGCTTGCTGGCTATTTTGGTTACACTTGGTCCGGTGCTTATCGTGGCGCTTGTAATCGGAATTGTACTTGGATTATTGAGTTATAGCAAAGTATCCAAGGAGCAGGCAGAACTGATGCAGGAAATCGTTCCGATTAACCGCCGTTTTGGTTACTATTTAAATCTGTCTACAGAGAAAGAGGTTCAGAAGGATATTCGTTTGTATGACATGGAAGAAATGATTACTGATCGTATTGTGGAGTATGCGAACAATACCTGTGATTATTTCGAGAGAATTCAGATTAAAATGGGTAAAGCGATGGGCGAAATGGCAGCAATCAGCGAAGGGATTGCAGCAATCAGTTATGGTTATGTAGGTATCCGTACAGTAACGACTACTTTTGGACCGTTGCTTTCTGTGGGCGAGTTGACCATGTATGTGTCGGCAGCAATTAATTTTTCTACTATGGTATCTTCCTTTGGAGAAGCGATTGTAAATATGTTGCAATTCCTACAGTTCTTGGAGCCATATATGGATTTTATGGCATTAACAGAAGAGACGAAACAGAGCGGAAAGATTCCGTTTGAAGGTGATGTGGAGACTGTAGAGTTCCGCGATGTGACCTTTACATATCCAAGTGCAGAGAAGCCAGTGTTAAAGAACATTTCCTTCTCTATCCAAAAAGGTGAAAAAATCTCTATCGTTGGCTTAAATGGTGCGGGAAAATCCACACTTGTGAAATTGATTTGCCGTATGTATCAGGCGGACAGTGGCGAGATTTATGTGAATGGACGTAACATTTACGATTATGAGTATTTTTCTTATATGAATACGATTTCTGCAGTGTTCCAGGACTATCGTCTGTTTAATTTTACAATTGCAGAAAACGTGTCCTGCCAGCAGAAGGATGCTGACCGTGATGAAATCAACCGTTTGATTTATGAGGTTGGTTTACAGGAAAAAGTTGCAGAATTAAAAGACGGTATCGACAGCCGTTTTGGAAAAGATTATGACGAAGATGGTATCGAGATGTCTGGTGGTCAGGGACAGAAAATTGCCATTGCCAGAGCTCTTTATAAAAAAGCTTCTATGGTTATTTTAGATGAGCCTGCCAGTGCACTAGACCCAATTGCAGAGGCAGAAATCTACGAGAAATTCAACGGTCTCGTGGAAGACAAAACGGCGATTTATATTTCTCACCGCATGTCTTCTTCCGTATTCTGTGATAAGATTTTGATTATTGATGGCGGAACAGTAGCAGACTACGATACCCATGAAAACCTTATGAAAAAGACCGAGAGCTTGTATTATAAATTGTTCATGTCTCAGGCGGAAAACTATAAATTGGAACCGGTATTTTTGTGATATGAATGATGCGGGCATTTGGTAAATGGCGGTGCTGAACGCTAATTAACATTATGTTTCAAGTACGTGTGACATTAATTTCTTATATTCTCGTGGCGAGATACCGTACTCCTTTTTAAAGGCGCGGTAAAAAGCAGAATAATCACAAAAGCCACAAGTGAGGGCAACTTCTTCCATGGAGTTGCCTTCTTCTATTTTTGCTTCGAATTAATCAGACGGCGTTGGGTTACAAAGTGATAGAAACTGATGCCTAGTTTATTGTAAAACAACTTTCCTAATGTACTGCTACTGATGTGAAATGCCTTGGCGGTATCTTCCAAAGTGATTTTCTCAGCATAGTTGTTTTCGATATAGGTGATAATTTTATCAATTTCTTCTTGTTTTTCAATCGGGATAATACTGCTGGTGTAGAGCATTGCCCGGCAAAGATGCACGAGTAGTGTAACGGTATTACTATAAAGGGACATTTCCCAAAGTGGTGCTAGTTCTGTAACTTCTAGAACACCGCGTTTGAAAAGAGTCTCTAGATATTTGTACTGTGTACCTTCGGTACGAAGCAGAAAGTGCTCTTGTGCATGAATTCGGCTAATTAAATCGTCCGGGCAGTAACCGGATAAGGAACGCAAGAAGTCAGTACTTATCCATAGAACAATGCGGGAATAAGGCTCTGACATTTCTTCATAGAAAATTGGTCTGTGGCTGACGCCGGGAGGAACTAAAACAACGTCACCAGCGTGGATATGGTAACGCTTATCGGCAATCAGATATTGGACGCTTCCACTTTCACAAATGTGCTTGCCGGCATTAGAAGCAGAGGCAGGACATACTGGTAACTACGGTATGTTCACAAAAGCTGCCATGAATAGTGGAGGTGGCGTTCATAAACTGATGAACAGCAATGCGACAACCAAAGACCGCTTTGAGTTCTGGGAAAAAGTAATGCAAGATTGTGGTTGTAAGAATGTAGCGGAACTTCGCGCTATAGGGGCAGAGAAGTTATTTGTAATTTTGCTAAAAACGGAAATCCAAATGGCAACGGCCTCCCAAACTGGCATCCGACGACTGCAAGCCAGTCGAAGATGATGGTGTGGGGAGAAGACTTGCCACATATGGGCAAACCAAGTCAGTTTAAATTATGGAAAACTACGTTGACAAATAAATCAGTTGGGGAATAAATAGAAATGTGATAAAAAACTCTGGAATGGAAAAATCTGTTCTGGAGTTTTTAAAAAATAGTCGCATAATGAAAAAATATAGGGTATAATAAAAACGTCATTTATACATTGGTAGTGTCAAGTGACCTATGAAAAACTGAGCAAAAAGAAAAAGGCTCATATGAACCTTGAAAATTGCAGATATTTCAGTTTGAGGTAGGCGTCCGCCACCCTTGACAACACACAAAAGAACTGCTGTAGGTCGATTAC
>JAFYVJ010000017.1 GCA_017549185.1 Roseburia sp.
TCTATACGGATAATTGTGTTTTCGCAGATTCAATTATACTAGTGATTTAGGGGGTAATCACCTTTTTTGTGCAAAAATGTGAGAATTCCTTGAAAATATAAGGTTTAAAAAATAAAAAAGGTAGTAGATTTGACACTACCGATATTTACGGGAGGGAAATAACATGAAGAAAAACAAAAGAGGGCAGATTTTGAGATGGCTAATTGCATTGGAAATCGTGTTAGTGATGGGCTGTCAAAATGTGCCGGTACAGGATACACAGAAACAACACGATATGCAAACAGAATCTGTACATGAAACAGAGTTTTTAGATGTAACAGAATTTGCAGAAGATACAGAAATAGAGCAGGTGACAGAAACTGCTTCAGAAGAGTTAGAAGTTTTTGTAGTTGAAGATGGTACTTATACTTCCAAAGAAGAGGTGGCTGCTTACCTGCATCTGTACGGAGAACTTCCGGACAATTTTATTACGAAAAAAGAAGCAAAAGCATTGGGCTGGGTGAGCACAGAACGGAATCTGGCTGAGGTGGCACCGGGGATGAGCATTGGTGGTGATTATTTCGGGAATTATGAAGGGCTTTTGCCGGAAGAGGAAGACAGAGACTACTACGAATGTGATATTAATTCGGTAGATGGAAATCGTGGAGCAGAACGTATTGTGTATTTGAATGATGGTTTAATTTACTATACACCGGATCACTATGATTCATTCGAATTGCTATATGGAGAGGAATGAGTATGAAAAAGATTGTTTTAGATGGGACTCGGTTATGTAATAGAGAAGTAACACATGCGTATTTACAGGAGGTATTAGAACTGCCGGTTTATTATGGGAAAAATTTAGATGCACTATACGATTGTCTTACTGAGTTGCAGGATATATACATTGAGATAAAGCGACCGGAGGAAGAAAATGATTATTTTCGAAGAGTGTTGCGAGTTTTTAAAGGGGCGGAAATGGAGTGCGAAAGTTTCACGGTAGTAGTTAAGTAAAAGGTATGAAATAAGCTATAATTAAAATAATTTACAAAAAGAATGCGTCCTGTTTTTGTGGGGACGCATTCTTTTTGCAATCTCTTCCATTCTGGTTTTAATCTGTGTGCCGATCTTTTTTTCTAGGCACGTGTACGGAATGTTCCTCACATTTCAGCAGAATTCGGAATAATATTATAGATATAGGGGAGAGGACTATAAAAATTTGTTGTAACATTTGTGGGAGTAAATTGTTATATAATTATAGATGATGATTAAATCATCAAAAGCGTTTACGAAGAAAAGTGGAAGGAGTGCAGATATGGACAATGAAGTGTTAAGACAGATATATCGAAGATATCAAAAAGAATTGTATCTGTACTTGTATGCTCTTTGTAAAAATTATGAACTGGCGGAGGATTTGTTACAGGAGACGTTCCTAAAAGCGTTGTTAACATTGCCGGGCGGACATGCTAATATGCGAGCGTGGCTATACATGGTGGCTCGGAATCTATTTTTTAATTATAGTAAGAAAGAGAAATACATCGTTAGAATGGATGAGTTGGAAGAAGTGGCTGACAAAAATGCGGAAGAAATGTTAGAACGGTTATTGGAAGAAGAGCAAAGCAGATTGCTTTACCGGGCATTACAACATCTTGACAGAACAAAACGAGAAGTGTTGTTACTGCAATATTTTGCAGGATTATCGCAAAAAGAGATTGCGGCAGTGCTGCATTTGACACCGGAAAATGCGAGGGTGCTTGCATATCGGGGAAAACGCGAACTGAAAAGCTATTTGGAGGGAAATGGATATGACATATCGTGAACTGATAGAACTTTACAGAACAGGAAAATTAAGTGAAGAACAGAGCAGACAGATAAAGGCGGATATCGAACGACATGAGGCCATCAGTGAATATCTTTTTGAAACAGAAACGATTCCGGGTCTGGAGGATTTAGGTACAACAAGTGGTTGGTGTGGTGAGGAACAAGAAGAACGACAGAATATAGAGAACAAGGAGAGAGAAGGAAGAAAAATAAGAAAAGAAGATGCCGATCCGGTGGAAGAAAGGTTCATAAAAATGATACGCGGTTCTATTCGTAAGGCATTTTTGAAAATGGGTATCTGTGTGGGGGTAGTGCTGCTGTTGGCGGTTTTATTTATTATATTTGGTTTACCTGGTATTGTAGATAAGTTTTATTACAATCCGAGAGAAGTGGCAGCAGTGGGAGAATATAGCACCACGAATCAGATAAGTCTTGATATGGCAGTTTATTCAGAATTGTTTTTGCCGGGAAAATACCGCAATCATGTAGTGGTAGATAGTAACGGATATGGAGAATATGATATTAATATTGTGCAGAATGCCAGCATTACAGGTCGATTTTACAATGTAGCAGGAAAAGTAGGAAAAGGGGAGTTGACGCTGTATGATGTAAATTTGTTGACCAGACCAACTGGAAATGCGTTTGTTCGGGAAGCACCGGGAATGAAAATAACTTATGTTGGTGCGGGAGCGGCCGGTACAAGAGAAACAGCATATGAAAAGTTGTATACTTTGAATCAGAATGAGTATTATATGGCATATATTACATTATCAGAAGTAATGACGTACGCAGAATATATAGAATGGTTCGATGCACAGGAGTTAACGGTAGGTAGTACATGGTGTGCCGTGGCAGAGAAAACAGAGGACGGATATTATGTAAATGATATTATGGGATTTTCCTATTCGCTAGGAGGTATGTGTATAAATTTTGACAAAGAAAAATATCCACATTTATCTATGTTAGAAGATGGAATGCAAGGCTGGCCGGAGAAAGATCCAGAGACAATGAAGACTCATTTTATCAGTATGCTGCGTTATATGGGTGACCGAGAAGAATTCTGTAAGATGATAGGTGCAGATGAATATCATATTGACTGGGATGGAATGGCTGAGAATATAGAAGAAAATGGGTTGCATATTTATGGATTTGCTGTGCAGGCAAAACCGGATGTGTTGATTGCGTTAAGTGAAATGGAAGAAGTGTGTTATATTTATACAACACCGATACAGTAGAAAGTGAAAAAGGACTGTAAAAACTTTGGGTAATATGAATCGAGCAAAGTTTTTATAGTCCTTTTTATGTAATTACCAAGTGGGTGCCGGAAAACATTATGGATATATGTTTTAAAAGAAGAAAAGTAAAGATTTTGTTGACAAAGAAGTCTACAAGGTGTAGACTTTAGAAAAAGAGCGGTCTACATGTTGTAAACTGATTCGTTCCTATTTTATTGTATTTAGTAAAGATCTTGTTACGTTAAATCATAAAAGTTTTTTCATCCTATAGGAAATGCATATGTTGTTGTTATTAAATATAGAACAGTCTTGGAGAGTTTTAAAGTAAAAAGGGTAGAAAAAGAAAGGAGATTTTGAGAAATGCCGGAATACAGATTAGGAGAAGTTGAGATGCGGTTTGCATCGTTGATATGGGAAAAAGAACCGATACCATCGGGTGAATTAGTAAAGTTATGTGAGAAAGAATTGAACTGGAAAAAGTCTACGACCTATACCTGCTTAAAGCGTCTCTGTGAAAAAGGAGTTTTCAAGAACGAGAATGGTGTGGTGGTCTCTGTTTTTTCTAAGGAGGAATTTGTCGCAAAACAGAGTGAGCAATTCGTGGAAGATACGTTTAAAGGTTCGCTTCCGGGGTTTGTGGCAGCATTTTGTTCACGGAAGAAATTAAGTAAGACAGAGATTGCAGAGTTGAAGAAAATTATTGAAGAAAACGAATAAGGAATAGAAGATTCGATTTTGATAAGAGATGAAGAGTAGAGGTAGATTGGTTCGGAAAGGAAGGAAATGATGGAAATGATGGCTTCATTTTTGATATCGTTAGGAATGATGAGTGCACAGGCATCTGTGGCAATTCTGGTAGTATTAATATTGCGGAAGATTTTTGCATTGTTAGGTGTATCGAAAAAGTACGTTATGCTTTTGTGGATGATACCGTTTTTATTGTTAATATGTCCATGGAAATGGAGCAGTTCTGTGGGTTTCTGGAGCATTGCACCAAGTGATTACAATAAAGACTATGCAGAGTATGCGATAAAACAGTGGCAAGGTAATGCATGGATAGGTGATAGTGTGCAGAGTGAGCGGCCAATGGAAGAAATACGTGAGAATGATGTAGAAAATATAGAAGGGCAGTTTGGATCTGATGTGGAAAATTCGGGTACAGAATATAAGCAGGAATCACACAAAAAATTGGGTATGCAAAATGCTTTGCAGGTGGCAGAAATGATATGGGCAGCAGGAGTAATAGTACTGTTTTTGTACACCGGCATTCGTTATGGGATTTTGCTTAGAAAGGTAAAGTGCTGTGTGCAGAAGGCAGAGGGTGTGTACTGCGTGGATGAGCTTCCGGTGCCGATGGTTTTGGGTTTCGTGTATCCGAGAATTTATTTGCCGTCAGGTGTGGAAGAGTCGTATCTTCCATATGTGATTGAGCATGAAAAAACGCATATCCGTAGAAACGATGCAGTCTGGAAACTGGTCACATACATGATTGTCTGCATTCATTGGTTCAATCCACTAGCATGGTTGGCATACCATCTTTTTGAAAAAGATATGGAGATGGCATGTGATGAGGAGACTATTGGACGCATTGGAGTGGAAGAGAAAACACAGTATGCGACAGCGTTGCTACAGTTGGCGACCGGAGCGCATAGAATTTTTGCAATGCCGCTTGCATTTGGAGAAGGCGATACCAAGGAAAGAATAAAAAATGTGATGCACTATAAGAAAACGGTAAAAATCCTTGCAATTTTAGCAGTGGCGATAGTTCTGTTTGTATTTGCTGTGTTTATGACAAAAAATACAAATGAATCCGAAGACACCATAGATGCAGGAAATGTATTAACTTTTGAGTTGGTGCAGGAAATTGAGAAAAACAACGCTTGGACAAGTACGGACTTTTTTGCATTTGAAAATTATGAGCAGGAAGAAGGGGCGCTGATCTCTTTTCGTGAGTTGGAATATAACGATGAAACGTATTCCTTGTGGGTATCGTATGATGAAGCTGTGAATGAAATAGAAATGGTTCGCATTATGCGGTACAGCAATGGTGATGGTACAACGCTGTTTTCTTTAAATGGAGGTTTTTCAGAGTCATTGGAGGATTTTTTTGCAGGAAAAATAAATATTGGCTATTGGCTGGATGTAGAGTTACCGAAAGGCTATGCACTTAAAGATGCTGTAATTTCAGAACGACAGGAAGGGAGTGCGTTGATTGTTCCACAGGCTTATGAGCTGTATAGTGATAATTTATATGCATCAGAGCAATGGTATTATGCAGGGGCAATCGGAAGACTTCCTTTGGGTGGCAGTTACTTTACGTTTGAAGATGGGAGATTAACGGAGCTGAATGAAAAGCTTTGGAATAGCAGTAAGGAAGAATATTTAGGCGTATTTGATTTCGACTGGCAGGCTCTTATGATGCGTTATGAATATCCTTTGTACATGCAGGAAGCATTGATTGAACTGGAAAACCAGGGGGAAACCGATATGTCGAAAGTAGAGACAACTTCTGACTACTGGTATTTTTATTTTGCGGAGGAAGGCAAGCAGGAAGCATATTATTTGAGCCTTTCAACAAAGATGTTTAGTAAAGAAGAAGCCATTGCGATTGCAAAAACAGTAGATATTAAGCGAAGTAATAAACTGCCGATGCAAGATGGAAATGCAACGGACAGTGGGGAAGCGATATATCAAAGCAAAATGGCAAAGAAACAATTGACGTTTGATATGGTTCGTGAGGCTGCCGCAAATCATACATTGCATGAACTGGATTTTCATAGTTATGTGAATGGGGCGGAATACAGCTTTGATAGTGAATACGCAGTAAACTATTACATTAATTTCTATTATGACTATGAAGGAGAAGCTTATAAACTGAAAACGGGGCATTTGCTGGAAAGTGGTGCACTTGAAAGTATTGATATTTCTAGAGAATCTGATGGAGAAATGCGTTGGATTTATCGTGAGGAAGATGGAGTGGATGAATATTCAGACTATCTGGAACCATTGCTTGCTACAAAGGAAAGTATAGAGGCATGGTTATCTATAGAATTACCGGAGGGGTATTCATTGGATTCATATAAAGCATATAGAGGATGGGAAGGCGGGGCATTGATTTTACCACAGTCTTATGAAGTGTATGGAGAGGATGTATTTGCACCGGAAGAATGGTATTATGCAGGTTTTATAGGAAAGATACCATATGCAACAGACGTTTTTGGTTTTGATAATGGAAAATTGGTGGATGGTGCGATTGATAGATGGAATCATTCCACCTGTGAAAAGCTGGAAGTGCTGGATTTGGACTGGCAAACGCTATTTGTGCAGATGAATCATGATTTGTATACTGCAGCAGGAACGGCTTGGTTAGAAGAAGATGGAGTGGATGTTTTGACCATTGATACCACGAGCGATTACTGGTATTTCTTTTTTGCAAAAGAGGGAGAAGAGAGAGCATATTATCTGAGTTTGTCTAAGAAGGAATTTACAAAAGAAGAAGCCATGGCGATTGCTGAGACGGTAGATATTAAAGAATGATAGTAGTGGTTAGGAGATTTTCCGGATACTGCTTATTAGATAGTGAAAAATTGGGATTTGAGGAGGTCTGGTGTTGCGTGTAGATTGTAAGTGGATGCATATAAACTTTCTATATAGGAAAAAATTCTGTTCCTATGCCCCGATAGCTCTATTGTTATCACAAAACCAAGTCAATTCATTTCTATAAATCCCGATTTGTGTAAAGAATGTCAGAAACAAAAAGCTTTCAGGTGTATGTGCCTAGGAAGCTTTTTGGTTATTACTAAAATCAATAGAGATGTCTAGATTCATTTTGCTTATTATCTTCACGTTTTGCGTCTTCTTCGGTTTGAGGAAGATCCTTGTATTCATCGGATTTCTCAAAGTTTTTCATGGCATCGTGGTAAGCCGCCACTACATATTCTTTCATTGGGTCACCATCGGAAACATGGGAAAGTGAGTCTGCGAATATCTCCTGTGCTTTTTGCTTGGAGGTGGCAGTTTTGAGCCTCGTTTCTAATCCATCGCGCATGGCTTGGACTCTTGCAGTCTGCTGATATAGTTCTGGGTGTTTTGCTTGCAAAAAGCGCATTTCTTCTGGGGAAAGTTTTGTGCCACTTTTTAATTTGCCTATGATTTTATTAAAATAGGCTTCTTTTTCTTCTTCAGTCATGCCGCAAGCAGGACTTAATAATTCAGAGATATGTTCAGCAATATCAAAACTGTCCTTGGTGGAACTCTTGGGAGATGATGTCTGCTTATAAGCGTTAGCGGTGCCACGATGCACTCCGAGATTTGATTTGCCAAGATTTTGTGTAATGCGTTGCACAGTATTCTGGAGACTGTGATTATCATGTAATAAGTTTTTAATCCCACCGAAAAAAATAGATGTCATAAAATACCTTCCTTTCTTTACTCTATAATATATCGGAACGGCAGGCTGGTTTTATGAGATGTTTCCCAGAAAAGGGTGGGTGGAGACAACGCTTGTGTCATTCCAGATTCCGCCGTTTTGTTTGCGATAGCAATCGAAATGACCTGACACAGGCTAGTGTTTGTAATTGTAGATTGTGTTGCAAAAAGAAGGTGAAAGACTTAAAATTGATATTGTGACATATTATGGATAAAATAAGGGGAAGTATGATGTTATTAGAACTATTTTTAACCTTTGCCCAAATAGGTGCATTTACTTTTGGCGGTGGTTATGCAATGATATCGATTATCGAAGATGAATGTGTGGAAAAAAGAAAGTGGATTACATCAGACCAGTTATCTACCATAACTGCAATTGCGGAATCTACACCGGGACCGATGGCGATTAACTGTGCGACTTATACAGGATATATGCAGGCGGGAGTGCCGGGGGCTATTTGTGCGACATTAGGGGTGATAGTACCATCTTTTTTAATTATTTATCTGATATCTAGGTTTTTTGATAACTTTTTAGAGATTACAGTGATAGCAAAAGCATTTAAAGGAATTAAAGTTGCAGTTGGGATTTTTGATTGTTGGCTGTCTTTCTTTTGGTGGGGCGTATGCTGCGATACCATTGATAAGGGATGTAGTGATGTCTTATGGTTGGATTAGTGAGGAGACGTTTACTTATTTTGTGGCAGTTAGTGAGAGTACACCGGGACCGATTATGGTGAATCTGGCAACTTATGTAGGGAGCAGTAAGGGAGGAATCTTAGGAGCGTTGCTTGCGACAGCTGCGGTTGTGACACCGGCATTTTTTATTATTCTATTGATTGTAACAATCTTAAAAAGGGCATTGGATAATCTGCATGTGCAGGCGTGTTTAAATGGAATCAAAGCATGTATGGTAGGAATTATTTTGGCTATGGGCTTGTCTATGGTTATAGAAAATATATTGCCTCAAATGTCTGCGGAAGAGATAAGTGTGGATGTAACAGCATTAATGATTACAATTATTTTGTTGCTGAATTCTTGGATTTATAAAAAAAGACAGAAGAAAGTAATTTCACCAATTATGCTTATTTTGACAGCAGGAGTATTGGGTACTATCTTGTATTAAAATGCTTGCATGTGATATGAGAAGTTATTATAATATTTTTTAAATATGTGAGAAAATTATCGGATAAGTTCGATATGATATAAGGGAGGCTAAATCCTCTCCTCGCCAGTGGGTAAACTTCGCAGGCAGAGTAGGAATTTGCTTCGTAAAACAAGGAGGACATACCAATGAACAATTACAAAATGAACACCAAATGTGTACAAGGGGGATACACACCGGGCAACGGTGAACCACGCCAGATTCCGATTATCCAGTCAACTACTTTTAAATATGCAACTAGTGAAGACATGGGTAAACTTTTTGATTTAGAAGCAAACGGATATTTTTATTCCAGACTTCAGAATCCGACTTGTGATCATGTAGCAGCTAAGATTGCTGAATTAGAAGGCGGTAGTGCTGCAATGCTTACTTCTTCCGGACAGGCAGCAAACTTTTTTGCGTTATTTAATATTTGTGAGTGCGGCAGTCATATCGTGGCGTCTTCTTCTATTTATGGAGGAACATTTAATCTGATTTCCGTAACTATGGCCAAAATGGGTATCGAGACTACATTTGTTTCACCTGACTGTACAGAAGAAGAATTAAATGCAGCATTTAAAGAAAATACAAGAGCAGTGTTTGGTGAAACAATTGCAAATCCTGCATTAACGGTATTAGATATCGAAAAATTTGCGAAAGCAGCACATGCGCATGGGGTGCCGCTTATCGTTGATAATACATTCCCAACACCGGTAAACTGTCGTCCGATTGAATGGGGAGCAGATATCGTTACTCATTCTACAACAAAATATATGGATGGACATGGTGCAGCAGTAGGTGGTGCGATTGTAGATTCTGGTAAATTTGACTGGATGGTACATGCAGATAAATTTCCGGGACTTTGTCAGCCGGATGATTCTTACCATGGAATTACATATGCAGAACGTTTTGGAAAAGAAGGTGCCTTTATTACAAAATGTACGGCACAGTTGATGCGTGATTTTGGTTGTACACAGTCACCACAGAGTGCGTTTATCTTAAACCTTGGACTTGAATCTCTTCACGTTAGAATGCCTCGCCATGTCGAAAATGGTCAGGCGGTTGCTGAATTTTTAGAGAGTCATCCACAGGTGACCTATGTAAATTATTCAGGCTTAAAGAGTAATAAGTATTATGATATTGCACAGAAATACTTACCAAATGGTGGTTGTGGTGTTGTATCGTTTGAATTAAAAGGTGGTAGAGGGGCAGCAGAGATCTTCATGAAGAACTTAAAGTTAGCTGCAATTGAAACGCATGTTGCAGATGCAAGAACTTGTTGTTTAAATCCAGCAACTTCTACGCATCGACAGATGTCAGAGGAGCAGTTAATCGCAGCTGGTGTACCAAGTGGATTGGTTCGCATGTCATGTGGTTTAGAGGATAAGGAAGACCTGATTGCAGACTTGGCACAGGCTTTAGAAGCAATTGGCTAAGTGAATAGGAGGTGCTTATGAACTTTTGGGATGTTGAAGTATGGGGTGGCATGAATGTTTTTGCAATGTTGTTGCTCGGACTTTTGATGGCAAGTTTATTGAAGAAGGCTTTTAGGGTTTTAAGAGAATCACTGATGCCGACCGCAGTGTTAGGTGGATTTATCTTGCTTGGTATTTCAGGTATATATATGGCATTTAGCGGAAAGAGCATGTTCTATACCAAATTCATGGGTGGAAATGGTTTTGATATTTTAGAGATGATTACCTATCATGCATTGGCATTAGGGTTTATAGCTTCAACATTTGAAAGTGCAGATAATAATGCATCAGCAAAAAGAAAGATAGAGATTTTTAATACAGGTGTGACCACCGTAAGTACTTATTTAGTACAGGCAATTACCGGACTTGGACTTACGATTTTAATATCGAAATTTTTGACAGATATTTTTCCGGCCGCAGGTATGATTTTACCATTTGGTTATGGTCAGGGTACGGGACAGGCAATGAATTATGGCGGTATTTATGAGACACAGTATGGCTTTGTCGGTGGTAAGAGCTTTGGTTTGGCTATTGCTACGATGGGCTTTTTAAGTGCCAGCATCGGTGGCGTTTTATATCTTTCATGGTTGAAACGTAAAAATAATCTAAAACGGCAGGAAACTGGAAGTGTAAGAGAAGAAATTGAGAAAGCATATGGACAGGACGAGATTCCATTGTTTGAAAACATGGATACCTTGACGGTTCAGATTGCATTTATCCTTGTCAGTTACATGATTACATATGGTCTTATTTATGTGATTGGTGAGTCGGTTCCGGGCTTGAAGTCGATTATTTATGGTTTTAACTTCTTAATTGGTGTATTGGTTGCGACGGGTATGAAAAAGCTTTTAGCAATATTAGAGAAGAAGAAAATTTTGAAAAAACATTATGTGAATGACTTTATGATGATTCGACTTCGTAACGTATTCTACGATATCATGGTGGTGGCAGGTATTGCGGCAATTCGAATCAGTACAATGAAGGGCTATATAGGCGTGCTACTTATTATTGGTGTAGTTGGAGCAGTGCTTACATTCTTATATAATTGGATTGTATCTCGTGTACTTTTCAAGGATTATCAGGATGAGCAGCTTGTTGCGATGTACGGTATGTTAACAGGAACGGCAAGTACCGGTATTGTACTTCTTCGTGAGCTAGATGTGGAATTTAAAACACCGGTTTCTGATAATATGGTATATCAGAACTTCCCTGCGATTATCTTTGGGTTACCACTTATGCTGATTGCAGCACAGGCACCGGAGAATCCGATCGGAACATTACTGATAGCGGTGGCGTTTTTTGCAGTATTGAATATTATCTTGTTCAGAGCACAGATTTTTAAAAGAAGTAAAAAGAAAAAATAAGAAAAGTTTTTATGAGAGGGTGTCGCGTTGCGGCACCCTTTTTGACTTTATAGGAAAATGCGATTTTTGAAGCAACAAAAAAGAACAAGAGTTCATCGAACATATGTTAGATAAACTCTTGCAAGGGTAAGATGATAAGACGACACAGCTTAGAAGATATAAAAACCTTCTACGCCAGCCTCGTCA
>JAFYVJ010000018.1 GCA_017549185.1 Roseburia sp.
GACCAAGAGTTTGCCTACAGCTTCCTTCAGATTCCACCTCGCGATGGACACCCTTGCTGTTCAGCTATACACTTCCTCGTTGCCTAGGCGTGTTCGGGACTTTCACCCGTTAGAGCGCGCCCATGGCGCGCAAACAAATAGGGCAGCCGCGATTGCGGTTGCCCTTTCTGCGTTCATTTAGATACGAATATCGATGTTGCCACCGAGATGAGGATTAACAGATTGCTCCATCATTTTCATCATCTGCGCATTTAATTGTTCGTTCAATTCCATTGTCATATCGAGCATTGCAACGCTTACTACTTCCGGTAATGATACAGGACTTGTAGAGGTGCCAATGTTGTAAGATGACACAGCACTTAATGCAGAACTTACATTTGCAATATCCATAAAGCCTCCTTATTTTCTGAAGCATAATGTGACTGTCCCCAAAAGTTAAAACTTTTATCGGAGCAGCTGATTTTAGCTTCCTTGTTTTGCTTTTTGATAATCATAACTTCTTAATTGTATTATGACATTTTTAGTAGATAAATGCAATCAAATATTTTTTCTTGTGCAATAAGGGAGACGTGATATAATTTTAAATATAGGTTTTGTGTGGAGAATAATTGTGAAAAGAGGGATTTTTTGAAGAAAAAGGTTTGTATTGAAATGACATCAATGTCATTACATATTATGGCGATGGTTTTTATGTTGTGTGATCATCTGTGGGCGACGGTGGTGCCAGGAAATGACTGGCTGACTTGTGTGGGGCGTGTGGCATATCCGATTTTTGCATTTATGATTGTTGAGGGATATTTTCATACGCATAATTTGAAAAAATATGTGATGCGTTTATTGATGTGGGCGGTAATATCAGAGATACCGTTTAATCTGGTGATGGGAAGCAGATTTTTCTATCCAATTCATCAGAATGTGTTGTGGACGTTTTTGATTGGTATTTTGTGTATTTATATAAATGAACGGGCGAAGGAAAAAGGCGGCGTGGTACGACGTGGGCTCGTAGGTGGAGCGTCGGTTGTACTTGCTTTTGTTCTGGGGCTGGTAGGTTTCGTAGATTATAATTATGCCGGTGTACTGATGGTGCTTGTCTTTTATTTTTTTAGAGGGCGAAAGTGGTGGAATTTCCTCGGACAGGCGTTGTTGCTATGGTATATTAATGTGGAAATGTTGAGTGGTTACGCTTATGAGGTGCAGTTGTTTGGGGAGACACATTTTATTGTGCGACAGGGATTTGCGCTGTTTGCGTTAATTCCAATTTGGTTGTATCGTGGAAAACAGGGACCACATAATAAGGCGTTGCAGTACTTTTATTATGCATTTTATCCAGCACACTTGTTGGTGCTGGGGCTGGTGCGGATGGTGTAGGGAGAAATTATGGCAAAGGTGAAATTGACGATTACAGAAAGTAATTGCAGAAACGGTTATTTTAAAAGTGGTGAAGAATTTATCGTAGAAGATTTGTGCCCGCCGCTATGTCATGAGCTTTGGAACCAGATTTATCCGTATGTGTTTGCATTACAGAATGGTGCGAGTTTGGATTATGGGAATGAGAAAGCCAAGCAGTTTGATGCAAAATGTCCGGATGGTGGCAGAGTTAGTGTGCATGGTGAGGTTGCAGAGGAGTAAAAATGAACAACATAAATAAAACATTATACATCCCGCTCTACGGTAAAGCATATGTAAGCAAAAAAGGAATCATTTTGCCAGATAAAAAAGTAGAAGAAATCTGGGCGGCAGAGGGCTTTGCCTTAAAAGGAAAATCAAAGTCAAAATGGCTTGCGTATTACATGGGAATGCGTTCGGCGGTTTTTGATAACTGGCTGAGAGCACAGATGGCGGACGACGAGAGTGCGGTTATCATTCACATCGGCTGTGGCATGGATAGCCGTGTGCTTCGTGTGGGTACAAATGGACATGTTTGGTTTGATGTGGATTTTCCGGAAGTAATCGAAGAACGAAGTCGTTTCTATCAGGAAGACGAATGTTATCATATGATTGCGAGTGATGCGAGAAAGATAGAGTGGCTGAAAGCATTACCGGAAAACGCCAATGCCATTGTGGTAATGGAAGGTGTGAGTATGTACATGCAGTTAGAAGAGTTGCAGGCTTTGTTAAAGGGAGTATGTGCACACTTTAAACAGACGAAGGTGCTGATGGATTGCTATACTACTTTTGCGGCAAAAGCATCGAAATATAAAAATCCAATTAATGACGTAGGGGTTACTACAGTGTATGGACTTGACGAACCGCACCTTTTAGAGAAAGGAACCGGTCTGCATTTTGTGAAGGAACATGAAATGACACCGGAGGTTTTTGTGAATGAATTGGCGGGCATGGAAAAAGCTATTTTTAAACGTGTTTTTGGCGGAGCAATTTCTAAGAAAATGTATCGTTTATATGAGTATGTGAGCTAATAAAGTTGGATGACAATGCAGATGGGCGATTGTAGAAGGAAAATAGAATGTTTTTTGAAAGGATTGAAAATAGAAGATTAAAAGTTATTTGCTCATAATCCTTCTCTTTTTGTGTGAAAAAATAGGGTAATTAGGAGTGTTCCATGCTTTGGCAGCAGTACAAGGAGGATAAAGCCTCTGCTCCTGTAAGGACAGTCGCATTTTCCTTCGGAAAACAAGGAGGCTTATATGCTACAAATTAAGAATTTAATGATTACCCATTTGAAAGATAATCGGGTGCTTTTAGATAATTTTAGTCTGACCATTAATCCGGGAGATAAGGCCGCAATTATAGGAGAGGAAGGGAATGGTAAATCTACCCTTTTGAAACTCATCTACGATGAAACTATAGTGGAGAGCTATATCGAATATTCCGGTGAGATTATTCGGAACAATTTGCAGATTGGTTATTTAGCACAGGAATTGCCTGAACGTGAAAAAGAGTTGAGCGTTTATGAGTTCATGTGTGAAATGCCAATGTTTTTTGAGGTGACACCGAAGGAACTTTCTGAGGTGGCAAGATTTTTGCAGATTCCGGCAGAGACTTTTTATGAAGAACAAAAAATGGGGCAGCTTTCCGGTGGCGAGAAAATTAAGGTGCAGTTGGCGCGAATTATTTTAAAGAAGCCGGATATTTTACTGCTGGATGAGCCATCTAATGATTTGGATATTGCGACAATTCATTGGCTGGAAAAATTTATCCGAGAGAGCGAGTTGCCGATTTTGTATATTTCGCATGATGAGGTGTTGCTTGAGAATACAGCGAATATGATTGTGCATTTGGAGCAGATTAAGCGAAAAATGGATTCTAGAGCCACGGTTATTAAGTCATCTTATCGGGACTATGTGAATCATCGTGCAGCAGGACTGGTAAAGCAGGAGCAGCAGGCGAGAAAGGAACGAAGCGAGTATCAGAAGCAGCAGGAGAAGTTCCGGCAGATTCAGCAGAAAGTAGAACATCAGCAGAACGTGATTAGTCGACAGGATCCGGCAGGTGGCAGGCTTTTGAAGAAGAGTATGCATAGAATCAAAGCATATGAAGCACGTTTTGAAAAAGAGTACGAGAACATGACTGAAATCCCAGAGACAGAGGATGCTATTTTTATAAAGTTCGGTGAGAAAGCTTCTATTCCTGCTGGGAAGGTTGTGCTGGAATATGAAGTGCCGCAGCTTATGGTTGGTGAGCGTGTGCTGGCGGAAAATGTGGTTCTGAATATGCGAGGACCGGAAAAGGTTTGTATCATTGGAAGAAATGGTTGTGGCAAGACGACATTACTGCGTAAGATTGCAGAAGAGATGTTGGAACGTAAGGATATCAAGGTATCTTATATGCCACAGAATTATGAAGAATTGTTGGATATGGAGCAGACGCCGGTGGATTTCCTGTGTGAAGTTGGTGATAAGGATGAGGTATCTAAAGTGCGTACTTATCTTGGCAGTATGAAGTATACTGCGGACGAAATGGGGCATAAGATTGGAGATTTGTCCGGTGGGCAGAAGGCGAAACTTTTGCTTCTTAAAATGAGTATGTCCGGTAGCAATGTACTGATTTTAGATGAGCCGACTCGAAATTTTTCACCGTTATCAAATCCGGTGATTCGGAATATGTTGAAAAATTTCGGAGGGGCGATTTTGACGGTATCTCATGATAGAAAGTACATTGAGGAAGTAGCGACAAAGGTATATGAGCTGACGGAGCAGGGGCTTGTAGTGCGGGAAGAAACGGTTTGATATGTGCCGGGCGAAGAAGATATAGATTGCGCGTTCTGACACAAATACAGAAAAGATTGCGCGATTCGCGGAGTGCGATTTTGCGTTGTTTGAGATATAATTTAGTCAAAGCAGATTTTCCGGAAATTCATGCTTTTTATTCTTTAGATAGTTACAAAGGAGAAAGAGCATGGGAAGCAGTACTATTTTTGACGATTAGGTTTCCACGGTCATGTGTGATATACCTACGAACGACAGCTACAATGCCTGATGAGGAAGTGATGGAGATTGAGATGCCTGACGGGCAGGTAATATTATATCGTGTGCCGGTTTTGAAGTTGCGGAATTATTCGATAGATGAAATTTTCGAAAAGAACTTGCTGATTTTATTGCCGTACTATATCATTAATTATGAGAAGAAGATTTCTGTAATTGCAAAAGATGAAGTTAGAATCAGAATGCTAATACAGGAGTATAGAGAGATTGTAGAATGCTTAGCGGAAGCTACAAAAAAAGATGAGTCGGGAACTTTTCAAGATATCTTACAAATGATGCGGGAGCTTGTACGCTATTTGTTGCGTAAACAACCGGAACTTAGAGAAAGGATGGGAGATGTTATGGGAGGAAAAGTGTTACCATTGCCATCGGATAAATTGAGAGAGGAACGAGAGGCAGGATTACAGCAGGGAATCAGTCAGACAATAAGTGCTGTAATTGAGACTTGTAAAGAATTTAATGAGACAAAAGAAGATACAGTGCAGAGACTCGTGAAGAAGTTTTCAATGAGTAGTGAAGATGCCCTCGCACTAGTCGAAGAACACTGGCATTAAAAGTATTGACAGAATATTTGTGCAGTGTTAACATCATATTCAAATAATTCTAAGAGGAGTAAAACGATGAACCACAATTTTATGCCGAATCGAGTGAACGGAATTTGTAGACGTATTTTCTTATAGCTAGCACGTTTGGCACAGCTATAAGTCGATAGGTCTTATATGTCTGTGCATCGATTGAAGGAAAGTGGTATTCGTATAGGATAATATACTTGTATTCAGGGAAGTAGCAGACATATAGGTTTGTTGCTTCTTTTTGTATTTGGAAAGTAGGAGGAGTATATTATGGAAGAAATCAAAGTAGTAAAAGCAGTACCGGAAGATGCAGAAAAAATTCTTGCTTATTCGAAGATAATTGGCGGAGAGACGGATAATCTGACGTATGGACCGGAAGGTATCAGTGCAACAGTTGAGCAGGAAAAAGAGATGATAAGAAAACGTGTGGACTCCGACAGACAGGCTTTTTTTGTGGCAAAGTATGGAGACGAGGTTGTCGGTATAGCTGACTTTTCAAGCGTAGAGCATCCACGAATTGGTCATCGCGGAAGCATGGGGATTTCAGTACGAAAAGATATGTGGGGCAAAGGTGTTGGCAGTATGTTAATGGAACATATCATTGATTTCGCCAAGAATGTTGCGAAGGTAGATATCGTAGCATTGCAGGTACGAAGTGATAATGAACGTGCGATTCATTTATATGAAAAGTTCGGATTTGAGAAGTTCGGTACGTTCAAGGGATTCCTGAAGATACGTGGCGAACATATAGATTTTGATTTTATGAATTTGTATTTATAGGAGGCAGTGCTATTATGAAAGATTTAGGTACAAAAACATTGGAGACAGAACGGTTGATTTTAAGGAAATTTACATTAGGTGATGTCGATGGAATGTATGATGGCTGGGCAACTGATGAAAATACCACAAAGTACGTTAGTTGGAATGTACATCCGAACAAGGAATTTACTAAAGAGCTAATTAAAAAATGGATAGAAGCATACGATGAAAATGCATATGATTGGGTTGTCGAATTAAAAGATACCCAAGAACTTATCGGAAATATTAGTGCAGTTCATATGAGTAAGAAAAATCATTACTGCGAATTGGGATATTGCTATGGCTCAAAATATTGGAACAGGGGATATGCAACTGAGGCATTAAAAGGTGTTATCGACTATTTGTTGGATGAATGTGAATTTCATGTAGTAGAAGCAAAACACTACAGCTCGAATCCTGCCAGTGGCAGAGTTATGCAAAAAGCAGGGATGATGCAAGAGGCAGTTATGATTGAGCGGCATTACGAGGAAGATACAGACTCGTATAGTGATTTGATATGCTATTATATTAAGCGTTAGTAGAGGAGGAAATAGAAATGCTATATTTAAAAGCTGTGAATTGGGAAGATATAGAACAAGAATACTTATTCACAACTGAACAGCCGACAGATGAGAATGGTTTCACAAATAAGTATGAAAGTGTTTCGAGGGAAGAATTTGAAAAAGTAGTTTTGCCAAGGCTAATTAATAATTCAAAGGGTATCGACTTGCCGGAAGGTCATGTTCCTGGAACAGAATTCTTCCTCTGGGAAGACGATGAAATTGTAGGCTTGTTCCGTATCCGCCATGAGTTAAACGATTTTCTTGCAAATGGTCCGGGGCACATCGGTTATGGTATCAAGAAAGAGCACCGTGGCAAAGGCTATGCCACCAAAGGTCTGGCATTGACCATCGAAAAAGCCAGAGAAATCATCAAGGAAGATGAAATCTACATGTCTGTCCACAAGGACAATCCGGCATCCTTACAGGTGCAGTTGAAAAATGGTGCCTATATTCATCATGAAGATGACAAAAAATATTACACTAGAATTAAATTGTAGGATATACTGATAAAGAATAGAATTCGGTAGGTTAATATAGAGTTTTCGGCATATACAGAATATATATTATCGTAACTCCTAAAAAATATGTTATGTAAACAAAAAATGGAGTTTTTTTATATATGCCGAAATGATATGTGAATATGGTTGACATAATGAAAAATTTGTATCAACAGGATTCAAATAAGGCAAAGGAGATAATATAATGACACAAAAAGAGAGAATGTTAGCGGGATTAGTATACGATCCCGCAGATGAAGAAATTATGGCAGAGCAGATACAGTGTCAGGAGCGTATGTATGATTTCAATGCTTGTCGTCCATCCGAGGGGGCGAAGCGTGAGGCATGTATGAAAGCGATGCTAGGTTCCGTGGGGGAGAATTGTTATATTGAACCGCCTTTTCATGCAAACTGGGGTGGAAAGCATGTGCATTTTGGGAACAATGTTTATGCGAATTTTAATCTGACTTGTGTGGATGATGCAGATATCTATATTGGCGACAAAGTGATGTTCGGACCGAATGTAACGATTGCTACTGCAAATCATCCGATTAATTCTAAACTTCGTGAGAAGGCATATCAGTATAACAGAGAAGTACACATTGGTAATAATGTGTGGATTGGTGCAAATACGGTAGTAGTACCTGGAGTGACGATTGGGGATAATAGTGTGATTGGAGCAGGTAGTGTCGTGACGAAGGACATTCCTGCAAATGTAGTGGCAGTGGGTAATCCATGCAAGGTACTCCGCCAAATTGGCGAACATGACAATAAGTATTTTTATAAAAATGAAGAGATTGATTGGGAGGAATTATGGCGGTAAAAGCAAGTGATAATTATAAGGTTTACGAGAATCCGAACGGACCAAAAGTAAGTACCGTAACCCGTAAAATTATCGAAAAAGATGGATTATATTTCAAAGATATTGATGGCACAGGAGAAGTGTCAAAGGTAAATGACTGGAGACTTCCGGCAGCAGAACGTGCAAAAGCATACGTTGAGACTTTAACAGCAGAAGAGAAAATCGGCCAACTTTTTATTTCTGACTGGCGTATGGGTAAGTACCCTTCACCGCTTACAATGGGAAGTAAAGATATTCCTGAATATACATTAGATGAATCAGGTATATTAGATGAAGCAGAGCATACGGTAACAAATATTTTTGGTGAGCAGTATATTCCAGGTACTTCTAAATTATTAAAAGAATGGTGGGCACGTCATATTATTTTACGTGCAAATGCAAAACCAGATGATTTAGCTGATTACATGAATCAGTTACAGGCAGTTGCAGAAGAATGTGAGCATTTTGTTCCGGTTATGGCAGCATCAAACTCACGTAATGAGTATGCAGAACCTGTATTTGGTATGAATGATGCATCAGGTGTATTTGCAGCATGGCCGGGAACAATGGGTATTGCAGCAGCTATCAAAGGTACAGATGATTTAAGCATCGTAGACGATTTCTCAGATTGTATCCGTCGTTCATGGAATGCATCGAATCTTCGTAAAGGTTATATGTACATGGTTGATGTTATGACAGATCCAAGATGGCAGCGTTCTTATGGTACATTTGGTGAAGATACAGATTTAATCTGCAAGATTGCAGAACGTATGATTCCAATCGTACAGGGGAGTGAAGATGGCGTTACTACAGATGGTGTTGCTCTTACAATGAAGCATTTCCCTGGTGGCGGTGCTCGTGAAAATGGTTATGACCCACACTACAAAGCAGGTCAGTGGAACGTATATCAGACACCAGGCAGCTTAGAGAAATATCACCTTCCGGGTTTCCGTGTATCTGTTCATAAGAATGCGGCATCTATCATGCCATACTATGCAAAACCAGCGAAAGAAAAGAGTGCGGCTCAGGTTGTAGGAGGGAAAGAAATTGAAATGCAACCGTTTGGATTTGCTTATAATAAACCACTTATTGATGGACTTCTTCGCAATGAAATGGGATTCAAGGGTTACATTAACTCTGATACAGGTATCGTTCACAATATGTGCTGGGGTGTTGAAATGCTTGATAAACCAGAACGTATAGGTTTTGCTGTGAACAATTCCGGCGTAGACGTTATCAGTGGTAACTTTGACCGTGCACTTGGCCTAGAAGCATATGCTCGTAATACAAATGATTACTATGATACACATGAAGTTCCAGAAGGATTCACAAAAGAACAGTTAGTACTTACAGATGAAGTATTAAATCGTGCAGTTTCACGAACATTACAGGGTATGTTCGAATTAGGGTTATTCGAAGATACTTACCGTGATCCTAAGGTTGCTGTTGAAGTGGCAGCTACACAGTCTGACTGGGACAATGCTATGGATGCACATCGTAAGAGTGTAACTCTTCTTAAAAATGATGGCATATTACCACTTACAACAGATAAGTTAGAAGGTAAAAAAGTTTATGCAGAAGCATTCCATCAGTCTCCTGAGAAAGCAGTAGAGCTTACAAAAGGCTTGAAAGAAATGTTAACTGATGTAACATTGGTAGATGATCCCGCACAGGCAGATTATGCATTATTGATGCTAAATCCAAAATCAGGTGCATACTTCAGTGCTACAAAAGGATATCTTGAACTTGACATCTGCGAAGGCAAAATGGTAGCAGACGTTGACGAATTCTGTCGTCCGGAGACTTCCACACATGAAGAGACTACTTTAGCAGGTGCTAACCGCATCGCCAAAATCGCTGCAGCAGTTCGTGCAAATGGTGGTAAAGTAATCGCTAACGTAAACGTAGTATTAGCATGGTTGCTTGGTAATGTAGAGCCACATGTAGATGCTCTTACATTAGGATATGATACCTATCCATCTGCAATCTTAGACGTATACTTTGGCAGATTCTCACCGGTTGGTAAGCTTCCAATCACAATGCCAAAGAATGATGCGGTACTTGCAGTAAATGCAGACGGCGTATGTATTAGCCCTAACGATGTACCTGGTTATGATAAAGACCTGTACATGCCTGAAGAACTCAAAGATGAGAACGGAAAAGCTTATGCTTACCGTGATGCAGCAGGCAACTACTATGAAATGAACTTTGGTTTAACATATTAATAATCTTAGAACCGCACCTAAGAGAAATCACAGGTGCGGTTTTTCTTGTTTTGAGATGCGTTTCATGGTAGTATTTTTTCAATGGAGAAAATTAATGTGGGTAACGGGACAGGATTTTTGTCCCAATACACTTTACGAAAAAAGTGAATTATTATAAAGCAGAGGTATAATATGATAACAGTAGAAAATCTGACCTTTTCTTTCACAGATAAGGATTTGTATAAAGACATTTCGTTTACATTAGAAGATGGACAGCATTGTGCGTTCATCGGCAGTAATGGAACCGGTAAGACGACATTGATTGATATGTTGATGAATACGGACGAATATATCTACGATGGTAAAATAAAAAAAGAAGAGAATCTTCGTGTCGGTTATGTGAGTCAGGTGTCGAAATCGAATAAAGATCAAGAGATTACTGTGTTTGACTTTTTGAGTGAAGAATTTGTACGTAATCAGGAAGAAAACGCTAGACTTTGCGAGGAGATGGCAACGGCTGAGGATTTAGAAGCTATTTATGAGGAATATCAGAAGGTTTTGGACGAATTTGCGGCGATGGATGGTGACCACTATGAGTCTAATATTCGTAAACAGTTAAAGATTGCCGGTTTAGAAAAGTTAGAGAATTTAGAGATTGCAAAATTAAGTGGTGGCGAGTTTAAACTGGTGCAGATTATTAAGCAGATGATTTTACAGCCGAGTCTTTTGATTATGGATGAGCCGGATGTGTTCTTGGATTTTCATAATCTGAATGGTTTACGTGATTTGATTAATGCCCATAGGGGAACGCTTCTTGTGGTGACGCATAATCGTTATTTGCTGAATCATTGTTTTAATAAAATTTTGCATTTGGAAAATGCGGATATTCAGGAATTCGATGGCAACTATATGGACTATAACCTAGCATTGTTAGTGAAAAAGATTGAGTTACAGGAACTTGCGGCAAAAGATTTAGAAGAAATTGAACGTACTAGAAAAATGGTGGATCGTCTTAGAAAAGAGGCGACTATGATTGATAGTGCACAAAAAGGACGTTCTTTAAAGGCGAAAGCGACACAATTGGCTCGTTTAGAAGCAAGAAGAATTAAAGAACCTTTTGTAAACATCCGTCAGCCGAAGATTAAATTGCCAGAAGTTCCGATAGAAATAGGCGATGAGATGGAACCGGAAGTGGAATCTGCTAGCGTAGAGTCAACGGAGATGGTTGCTGCAGATAGAAAAGTATTACTTTCTGTGGATAATTATAGTTTGAGTTTTGATGAACTTCTTTTAGAGGCAGTGTCTTTTGAATTGCATGAAGGAGAAAAGATTGCAATTGTAGGTCCAAATGGTACCGGTAAGACAACGTTGCTTCGTGAGATTTTTGCAAATAATCATCCGGCTATTCACGTGTCCGAAGAAGCGGAAATTGGTTTCTTGTCTCAGATTCACGGAGAAACTTTAAACGAAGAGAATACGATTTATAAAGAAATGGATGAATTGGGCTTTGATACAAAGGCACAGGTAGAAAGTTATTTGGCAGACTATTGCTTCGAGGAAGATCAACTGAATCGTAAAGTAGATATATTGTCTGGTGGAGAAAAGAATTTACTGCAGCTAGCTAAAATCGCTTGTGGAACAGCAAATCTTCTATTATTAGATGAACCGACTAGTCATTTGGATACGTATTCGCAGTTGGCATTGGAAAAAGCATTGGCAGAGTATAAAGGTGCGGTTCTTATGGTGTCGCATGATTTTTATAGTATTGCTAATTGTGTGGATTATGTTCTTTTAGTAGAGGAAAAATCGGTGCGCAAGATGCGTATCCGCTCTTTTAGAAAAATGATTTATGAAAATCATTTTAATAAAGACTATTTGGAAATGGAACAGCAAAAGAAACAGTTAGAAGCTAGAATCGAAGGGTTGTTAAAGGCTTCCGATTATGAGGCCGCAAAAGTAGTTAGTGAAGAATTGGAAGCTATCGTTGTGAAGATGAGAGGAATATGATAGGTTTCATTGATAAAGATATGAAAAAGTAAAAAATGCACTTGCTTTTTAGAGATTGTTACGTTATACTAAGCAAGTGTCAAGCGGGTGTGGCGGAATTGGCAGACGCGCCAGATTTAGGTAAGTCGGATACTTCGTATCCGCCTGAAAACCGCATATAATCTAAGCTGATAAGGTATTTATTAGATTCCAGACGCGCTAGATTTTTTCAATAAAAAATCTAGCGTGAAAGGAATCTTTTTTTATGCCAAGAGGAAGAAAAATTATTAAAACAATCGAGATTGAAGAATGTACGATTAGAACAGGAGCAGAAGAATTTTTTCAACATAATCGAGTGAAAGGATTATCCGTGGCTACGCAGAAAGGATATAGAGATTATGTAAATGCGTTCATTAAATGGGTTGGGGAAGAAACATTATTAACAGACATTACTTCAAAGACAATGGATAAATATATTCTTTATCATGAATCGCGAGGTATTAAAGTAATATCTATTGCTACTACAATGGTACATTTGAGAAGATTTGTTAAGTTTTGCAACAGCAGAGGATATATGGAGAAAATTGAAGTTACCATTCCGAAATATGAAGAAGAATTAAAAGAACCATATACAGACGAGGAAATGAAGTTGCTACTTGAAAAACCCAAAACAACAAATTGGGTTGAATTACGGAATTGGTGTATGATTAATTACTTTTTTGCAACAGGACAACGTTTAAGTTCTGTAATTAATATTAAGGTTAAGGATTTGGACTTGATTTCTGGCAGAGTGAAACTAACATGGAATAAAGATAAGATACAAAAGTATATGCCATTATCTTCTGCTATTGTGAATATTTTGAGAGAATACATATACATATCTGCACTTGATAGTGAGGATTATTTATTCCCAGAGTATGAGGGGAAACAGTTAAAGGCTAGAAGTGCAGAGGATTCTATTGCAGAATATAACAGGAGTAGAGGAGTTGAAAAAACATCTATACATTTATTTAGACATACGTTTGCAAAGAATTATATAATAGCAGGCGGAAACCCAGTTAAATTGCAACATTTACTGAATCACAAAACTATAGAAATGACTATGAAATATGTAAATCTATATGGAACGGATATTGCAATGGATTTAGATTTATTTAATCCACTTGATAACTTCAAGAGAAAGAATCACACGCCAACAAAGAGAACAAAAGTGATAGGAGCGTAGCAAGCTATGGAAGAAAGATTGTATGACATTATGTCAGACCTAAACGAGATTATGAAAGATATAGATTCCATGATTACAGTATCAGAATTAGAATCACATGGAATTGTTGAGGGTAACTATACCAACGTAGCACTTAGCCTTTTAAGTGTGCATATACGCCTTTTAAAAGGCATTCAAGCAGATACTTATAAACTATTTACTAAGATAGACGAAACAGTTTTAGACGTAAAATATAAACGCATATAAGTACAACAAAAGCGGTAAAGGTTTACATCATACCTCTACCGCTTTATTTTTTAGGGAACTCTTTTTTTATATCACTAACACCAATAATATAATTCATATCCACATCATAGAACCTTGCTAAGTCCACAATGCACTCCAAAGGTATTCTAACTTTGCCATGTTCATAGTCAGAATAGGTAGTTTGTGCTACATGGATAGCCTTTGCTACTACTGTCTGGTTGTAATCATTATCTTCTCTTAATGCTTTGATACGCTCTAAATGCTTCATATACACCACCTCTGTTTTATTTTACAGAATGTGAATAGTATTGTTGATTTTTAACGGAATATCCGTTAAAATATATTTGATACCAAAGTACGAAAGAGAAAGGTGGGTAGTAATACATGGAGTATATGGGAACAAAGCAAGCCTCTGAAAAATGGGGGTATTCACAAGGCACTATTTCTAATTGGTGCAAAAATGGACTAATCAAAGACGTAGAACAAGACAAAAAGGGAAGTCCATGGAGAATACCTATAAATGCAGAATGTCCTAAACCAATCAAAAAAGAAAAGGGGAAATAACTATGTTTTTATTTTTTATCTTAATAATAATTATTGTATCTATCTTTATTGTTGCAAATAATGCACACGAACAAGAAGCCCTGCAAAAAATACGTGAAGAAGAAAACGCTCGAGCACAAAAAAAACGTGAAGAATTTCAAAATAAACAAAATGAAATAATCGAATTTGCTTTAAAACAAGGTGTAAAATTAGAACTTCTTTATTCTAGTAGGGATATGTACTTATCGCATGCTATTAATTATGCTGGACTTTATTCGATGATGAAGCCAAGTGAACCCACATATACACGAGGAGTTGTTCAAGGAAGTCTTGCAGATAATGTTTCCACACTTGCAAATGCCCAAAAGAAAAAAGAGTATGATAATGCAGTAGCAGAACATCAAAAATATAAAGAAAAATTTTTTGAAGCTCGAGAACAATATAATTCTTATGCTCAAAAAATTATACATGAGTTAAAATTTATGAAAGATGCTTATGATTATCAAATCTACGAAGCAAATAATTGGGCAAAAAACAGAGACTATCTGGATGAAATAGCGAGAAAATTATATTAAAACAATTTGATAATAAAAGAAAGGAGAAATACAGATGGGATTCGTTATTATGATGATATTAGGATTAGGATTATTAGGATTGGCATTTTTTACAAACGGAAAAGCACATCAAGCTAATGACGGTAGCGGTGGCGGACAAATTATGGTCGGAGGCTTTATGGTATTCCTCGCTATCATTTCGATTATTTCGTTATTCACATACTAGGAGGCTAAGCATGAAAGATTTTGGAGTAAAAATAACAATCTTCTTGTGTATATTATGTATTATTATGTGGTTTGTAACACTTCCACCCTCAAAAGAAAAGGTTGTATCAAATTATAAACAAGCATTAAATGAGTTGTGTACTGAATATAAATTAAATAATGCCAAAATAACGTCAAGACTTGATGATAGCAATGCAAACACTTATTATTATAATGTATTTATAAATACAGACAATAACTTCCGACTTTTATCTAATGAAATGCAGACTTCTTTTCTAAAAGATATGTACGAACTACAAGATTCATGTGAATATCACCGGGAGGATTTCAGGGTTAATTTTTATACCCATATTGATGTTACGAATAATGATTATAAATCTAATTATTCTAATAGTTCTAATTATAGCAATAGTTCTAGTAGTACCAAATGCAGTGCTTGTGACGGAAGTGGTCTAGTAAGATATTATTATGGCGGAAGTGCTTTTGAAGCGGCATTAGATGGATATGATGATTATGAGTACAACCAATGCTATAAATGCCTTGGAACAGGGCGAAATTAGCATCTAGAAAAGTAAATTGTTTAAAAACGAACACTCAAATAAGTAATAATAGCAAAAAGCAACAGGAACAAACCCCTGTTGCTTTCTTTTTACTTCGTTATTATCTGATGCGTGGTGTACTGCAAAACGCTAGGTTTATTTTTCATACCTACATATTTTGCTACTGTACTAGCACTTCTGCCTGTCCGTCTGCCTACTTCTGCGTAGTTGTGACATTCCGCAAACAGTTCATGGAACAGGACTATTTCTTCCGGTGTAATTCTCTTTGCCATATTATCTCTTCTTTGCTAAATCTGACTTACGAATCCAAGGAGCTTCCATTGCTCTTTCAAAACATTCTCTTACATATTCTTCATATTCAATTTTTTTGTCTGTAACGCCAGCCTGTTTTAAAACATCATTCTTTTTATCAATAGCTTTGTAGAAAGTATCTGGAACAATGATTTGCTCTCTGTCAGTATCAATAATAATTCGCATTAGTCTGGTCTCCTTTTCTTTTGTATATACCTAAATTATACAAGTTGCACACAAAACAAGCAATATTCCGAGCGGATTCAACGCATTTTCGTAAAGTTTCCACAAAGGTCTTTGTAGGTTTTGACAAGTCCTAATAAATCCAATAGAAACCTAACGGAATTTACGTTATCTCATTTGAAATTTGATAGAATACAAACAAAACTTTGCATATCTTTTTATGATTTTCCATGCACACAACAGGATTCCACTACTTCTCTTTTGGTTTTAAACAGTTCAAAAAGGATAGTTCGCAAAAGTATACATTTGCGGACGAGCAAAAACATATCCTTTTAAAGTTCGTAAAAGTATCAAAAAGATTTTACAGACGTTCGCGTAATCGAGTTGACATTTACGAACGTTTTTGATATAATAAATATAACAAAAGAGAGGAGATAAAAGAATGATTTACGGATATCATAGAACATCAACTACAGACCAACACTTAGACCGAGGTATTACAGAAATAGAAACGTTCTGCAAGAACAATAACTTGCAACTAGAAAAGATATATACAGACCAACAGACAGGAAAGAACTTCAACCGCCTTCGCTATCAAGTATTAAAAGAGGATATATTGAGAAGCGGAGACATTCTAATCGTTACCGAATTAGATAGATTGGGAAGAAACAAACAAGACACTTTAAAAGAATTACGATACTTCCAAGATAAAGAAGTACGTGTAATGATTTTAGAAATCCCTACTACTACTCAAGACTTATCTTCTCTTGATAACTCAATGGCAAAAATGATTATGGAAACAATCAATAATATGCTAATTGAATTATACGCCACAATGGCACAGGCAGAAATTGAGAAGAAAGAAAAAAGACAACAAGAGGGAATCGAAGCAAAGAAAGCACGTGGAGAATGGGCTGATTATGGCAGACCAAAAGCACAAAAGCCTAGTAATTGGGATGAAGTAATCGCACAATGGGAAAAAGGCGATATAAGTGCGGTAAAGGCTATGGAACTTACAGGCACAAAGAAAACAACTTTCTACAAACTATTAAAAGAATAAGACAGGGCGGATGCCCTGTCCTAAGGGGGAATTGAAGCGTGCTTCAATTCCTCTTCTTTTTGAGAAGTCAAAAAAATTTTGTTATAATATTTATATAAAATAAATTAATTTCTGCAATGTGGTTGTGTTGTGACTATATGGTTTACGCTCGTTTTTGGGATTCGATTTAGCATTTGGAGAGAGAGTAAACCACCACACCACACAATTCTGAAAATGGTATATATTTTTCCCGAAATATACGCCCCTCTTAATCAAGTTTAATTAATCTTCCTATGAAGATTTTTATATATAATAAGGTATTTAGCATAGATAGAGAGCCATTGCATTTTTACGATACTTCGCAATGGCTTTTTATTTTTGCTTAGATACATGAAAAAATCATGTGAAAGGAATTATTGAGAATGACACAACTAGAAATTATCCAGAAACTAAAAATATTAAAAATAACATGTGATATAGATAATCAATATATAGCAGATTATTTAGGCATGAAAAATGCACGTAGTGTTGCCAACTTTCTGCACAATGATTATAAATTATCAGATGAGAAAAGGAGAAAGGCAGAAGAACTTATTTCTGATTTATGGATTGGAATGTAGGAAGAATTTACACAAAGTATTAACACGACTATTTTAAATAGTCAGATTAAAATTCTGTGTAAAACGCCCAGAACGAGAAATGCTGAATACCAAAACCTATACAAGAGACGAGTTAATAAAACTCTTTAAAACAGACCGCTTAGACAGTATCAAACGCAAACTAACAAGGCAAGGATATGTATATACTACTTGCGGACGTGGGAATACTTTTACCTTAACTATCATCCGCACACCACCACGCTTCCGCAATTTCTGTATTGAAAGATTAGGCTTTGCACCACAAACGGATTTTGTAAGATTGAAGATATTTCTATACAGATTATTCTTTGACAAAGAATTTAGAAAGCAACCCTTTTATGCTATGGTGCTATTGTTGAAAAACGAAATGGATATTACATATCAGACGTTGAGCCATTGGCTAAGTGTCTTAGAACAAAAGGGGATTCTATGGAGAAGTACTGTGGATTTCAATTACTTCTCTGTTAAGCCAGAGGAATTTCCAACACCTATTACAGAAGAACAATATCGTGACGCATGGAGAGCCTATTGGTTCAATCGTGAGGACGGATGGGAAATATCTGTATTTAGAATGAAACAGATTACAGATGGCGGACAGCCATACAAACTAGGAAGCCTTGAAGAAAATGCTTTTGAGCTAGACACAATCAATGAACTAAAAGAAATATTACAAGAGGAGATACATATAAATGGATAAACAAATTTATGATAATTACAGACAAAGTAGAAATACAAGTATGGTTTCTGCTCTTGATTCATATATGGCAAACAGAAAATCCATGATAGAGAATTATGAGGAGAGCCATAAAAGATTATTGGAGAATATGGATGAGGCTAGGAGAATCGAAAAAGAACTTGCGGAAAGGGTGCTAAAACTCCTAGAAAAGCAATTGAAATAACGACTGCTGCACATTGAAAAAATAGAGTGAAAAAAGCTTGACGTTCTGCGATTTAAATGGTATTCTTACCTAAGTAACCGCGCCAGATTCGGCAAAATAAGGAATCTGGCGCGGTGGTAAAGCAAAAAATCTGGCGCGGTTCTCTGAAACCCTTGTAAATGCTGGATTATATGCGGGTGTGGCGGAATTGGCAGACGCGCCAGATTTAGGTTCTGGTGGGAGACCGTGGGGGTTCAAGTCCCTTCACCCGTACTAAGAGAAAGTGTTGATTTTACTGAGGAATCAGTGAAATTAGCACTTTTTTTGATGTCTGGAAAAGTTTTTGATTCAGATTCTTGAGGTGAAATTGTGTGTAACTAAAGTACTGCAGTGATTCAGAATAAAAACTTTTCGCAATAAAAATGCCATATTTTAAGCTGTAATTCTCCTGTTGATGTAAAATAAAAGAAAGAAATTTTACGCACAGGAGAAAAATACAGTGGAAAAAGCAAAAAAGACAATGAAGA
>JAFYVJ010000019.1 GCA_017549185.1 Roseburia sp.
ATAAGCCTTCACATCAAAATTACTGTCTGCAAAATAGACTGTATTGGGAATATAATTTTTCAGATCAATTACCTGTTCTAAATTGCCGGTCGCTCCGGTAATATCAATTTCTGATTTCGGAACCACAATTTTACTAATACGATTTAACGCACTGGTAGTTCCCGCTATTCGCACTGTTTTAGGTGAAGCTTCAAAGATTCCCGTATCCAAATATCCCTCTGCCGGAATTCCCATATACTGATACTCAACCGGTATTTCCTCTGTAGCATGCACTTCAACCGTAGTCATGATTGCGTTGGTATTTTGGGTTACATTAGCATAAGTAACCTCATTTCCTTGGGCATCCTGCAAACGAATATCCACCTTTGCGGACAATTCACCGGGACCCGCTCCTGCCACATTAATTTCTACCACTGCACGTGCCACTTCATCAATCTTCGACTGTGGACCTGCGATTTCCAAACGATTCTGCTCTAAAACCGTCTTACCTATTATACAGCCTTCCTGCAAAGTTCCTACAAGTACCGGCTTAATATCAATCCATTTGGTTGCCTTCGTCTCTATTTGCAGCTTAACATTTGAAATATTGCCGGAGATATTCGTTATCTGACCACCATACTTCGGACAGATAAACTCAATGGCAACGGTATCCGCCACTGTAATCTCACTCAAATCTGCTTGTGCAATAATGTCTGAGGATTCAATAACCTCACGTACACTCAAAGGGGCATCAAAGCTAACCGTACGCAACATATCCGTTCCGTCCAAAACTTCCCAGACCATGCCCTTATCTTCCAAGCCCTCTGTATTAATTAAATTAACCTTTATATTGGTAAGTGTCTTATTCTTAACAGGGTCATCAATACTGATTACCACGAACCATAGCAGAAATGCAAGTACCAAAGAAATCAGCTTCAGCGCCCAATTATCCAAGAATAATTTTTTTAGTTTCTGCTTCATTCTTTTGTCTTTTCCTTTCCTTTCATGATTCTGATTTTCTGTTTCTTTTCGTCTCCCCCTGTATCCACTAATTCCATCAATCTTGCTTTCAATTTTTCACCATCATAATTTCTTTGGATCTTTCCGTCTGCCGCAACACTAATCGTTCCTGTCTGTTCAGAAACAATTACTGTAACTGAATCTGTCACTTCGGAAATACCAACACCGGCTCTGTGTCTGGTTCCCATGGACTTATTTAAGGTGGTCTGATCCGTCACCGGCAAAATACAGGTAGCAGAAACCACTCTGTCGCCTCTTACAACCACTGCACCATCGTGCAAGGGAGTATTATGTTCAAAAATATTAATAAGCAACTGGCTGCTGACAATTGCATCTACATCGATACCTGTTCTTGTATACTCTGCCAGGGATTCTTCCTGTTCGATTACAATGAGCGCACCGGTTTTTACCTTACTCATTTCTACACAGGCTCTGGTGATTTCATCAATGGTCTTCAACGAAATACCAACCTCCTTGGTTGACGAATCAAAAGGCAATACTGCTGCCATCAGATTTTTCTTACCAAGCTCCTCCAGTGCTTTACGAAGCTCCGGCTGTAGCACAATCAA
This sequence comes from Roseburia sp., assembly GCA_017549185.1. GTDB lineage: Bacteria > Bacillota > Clostridia > Lachnospirales > Lachnospiraceae > Roseburia. The sequence continues at coordinate 1,569 of JAFYVJ010000019.1, forward strand.
AAGTGCCATTACCGCATATCCCAATACATTTTCAGCCAACCACAAAATGGTCTGCATATTTAGTACAAAAGCCAGTGCACCAAATACCGCAATAACAATAAGTCCTTTCAGTAAAGCCCAGGCACGGGTAGTCTTAATCCAAAGCATAATATGGTACACCAAATAGGCGATAATCAAAATTTCCAGAATATCGCCTATTTCTATGTTGCTCACATACCGTCTTAAACTAAGAAAAATGTCCTTTACTGCTCCCATTTTTGTTCCTTACTCTTCATCTAAGTTGTCAAAAAATTCTTCTATCTCACTTATTTCACGTTTTCCCACGGTAACACTTTTCCCGCCGGCAATACGTTCATTCGTAGTTCTTTTACGTCTTTGTTCTCCTACACGTTCCACCACAACGCTTCTCTCTCGTGCAGGATTCTTATCCAAGTTTTTAGGTCTTCCCGCATCTCCCTGGGTCTGCATATTAATTCGTTTAACCTTCTTCTCCGGTGCAGCCACAGTCATCTTGGGAATGGCTTTTACATAATAATAATATTCATCATCTTCAAATTGAACATTTTCGATTCTGCTGTAATCTATACTGAAGCAGAAGAACTCAAACACCTTGCCTACCGCAAGCGCTAATAACAATCCTAAAATTGCTCCGCCCACGGACATATTTGTGTCATACATCAGGTCTCCAATTAACAATAGCACCAAATTTGCAATAGCGCCTGCTGCCATTGCAATTGTCCATGCATAATCAATTGCAAGTCTTCGAACCAGGTAGACCACAACGATAGTAAACGAAAAGGCAATAATCATCACTAATAATTCCTTGTTCTTCACTAAACTATCTACCACCAGACGAATCTTTGCCATAGCAGCTTCGTCGCCCATGGTGTGAATTGCCATAGCATTGGTTACCACTGTATTTAACATCTGATAACCAATTAAACCGCATATGACTGCAAACATTGCGGCCGGAGTAGAAACCAGCCCTACTACAATAGGCACAATAAAAGGAATTTTCATGGCCGCTAATATGACCGTAAATATCAACACCAGGGAATGGCCGGAACAAAACCGGAAAAACACCAGGAATAAAATCATATATATTGCCAATGTTACAATGGCCACTTCCAAAGATAATGCGTAAATGTGAGCCATACTTAATACCGCGGCAAAGAATACAATAAAACCATTTGGTAAAAAAGAACACATCAACGATAAAATCAGCACCAGCCCCAAATTATCCAGCTGATACATATATCCCATCTTGCCGCTGACAATACTAAGCATCAAAAAGGCCAGCATAAATTTCAAAACAGGCACTACAATAAACTCGGTCTTATTGTATATTTTTATAACCTGATCTCTTATTTCTAATAAATTTCTCATCTTCTCCTCCGCACCAATAATCTTCTTGGAGCATATACCACATTATGATTGTTGATGATACATGGAATTTAATTTTTTCAGATTTTGATAATACCGCTTGATACCTTTCTTTGCCTTAAAAAAACGCAATGTAAAGAAAATATAAGTTACCAAACCATATGCTACCAAAAAAATAATATAATACATTACTACATTACGTGCCATAGCCGCAAAGTCCAGCGAATACAGATTTGCCATTAAATCCTCAAGATAATACAGCAAATAAATACCCACCGCCAATAAAAATGCAAAGGTTCCGCTCAGCACGGTTCGTAATATATGAAGGGATATATAATCCCCCATAAAATATTTACCGACTGCCATATTTTGCTTTCCTTCACCCTTTTCATAGGCCGCCAGCTTTGTCATTAACACAATCTTTTCTTCATTAATCATTTCTGACTCCTATTTTCCGTCCAAAAATCTCATACGGCTATCCCTGTTCTTTCTCTCAGCCGGATGCTCCACAGGCGGTTGCTGTCCTTTCATGACACTGCGAAATCCATTGGTAATATTGGACTTACATTTCTCACAATATTTTCCGCAACGAATCAAACTGCCGCAGCTTACACAACCAAGCATAAGAGGGGACCCCTCTGTAAGCTCCAATCTTTCTTCTCGTAACCACTGATTTACCTGCGAGGTTTCAACATCACAATCTTCAGATACCTGCTGAATACCAACGCCCGGATTCTCACGTATATATTCTCTTACCATTTGGAACTTTTCTTCCATCTTTTCACGACATGCAGGGCACAAAAATGCTCCTGAAATATAGTTAAACAAACGTCCGCATCCTCGACAATTTTTTACGTTCATAATACCCTCCGCAAACATTATATTGTTTCTCCAATGGCCAATGCGAGAAAATACACTTGCTGCACTCCTCCATTCAATAATACCTTTGCCATTTCATCCACTGTACTACCTGTAGTGTAAATATCATCAATAATTACAACTACTTTCAATTTTACACCATTTTTCTTTAGAATAAAAGCCTTTTTCAAATTATTTAGTCTTTCTTCAGGATTTAGCAGTTTTTGAGGCTTGGTATCACAAATTCTCACGATAAAATCCTCATATACCGGAATTTTCGTGTACTCCCCCAAAGCTCTTGCTAAAAGCG
>JAFYVJ010000020.1 GCA_017549185.1 Roseburia sp.
ACAATACCCAATTACTAAAATTCAAAATTACAAATAGTTTGAAATACTAAAGAATCTTCTGTAAATAAGGTGTTTGTAAATGTCAATAAATAAATGTTCATTGTTCTTCTATGTCTGCATTCTGCTAAACGAAAGTTTATCGGATTATGCCAAGGGCTTTAGTAGAGTAAGGTATGTGGGACGGTATCTGCCATGGTTTTGTATGCTTTTGCACTAGGGTGCAAGTGGTCTCCACTGTCGAAGCCCTGACGGAAAGAAGACGGGTCTTTTGCGTCTCTGAGGGCTAGGTCAAAGTCAATGCAGCCATCGATATCGTTTGTGGTACGAATCCAGGCGTTTACTTCATTTCGTAAATCTTCGCGGAATGGAGCGTAGGTACGCCATCCTTTAAATGGCAAAAGTGTGCCCAAATATACTTTATAATTCAGATTTCTAGATTCTTCTATGTACCATTTCAAACCATCAATCAGTTCTGATGCCGTAGGTAAATCGCTCATCGGACGGAAAGGATTATGTTCCGTACCTACCGGATGAATAATATCATTGATACCTTGCTGGATGATAATCGTGTCGCAGCCGGAAGCAGGTGCCTCATGCAGAAAACGATTTTTCCCTTTTAGGCCGTATGACTGATAGGTGATACAATCATACTGGCGTAGCACACGGGTACCGCTTACTGCCCGTCGTATAACGGCTGTATGGTTATTAACATTCTCAGAAGCACGAAGCATTAAATAATCCGGCCAGGATTGTGCAGTAATGGAATCTCCATAGCATAGAATGGTATGATTTTCCTGTGAAGATAAAATCTCAATATTACTTAAAAAATAATACCAGTTTGTAGACTTAGTAAGTTCCATCGGAAGATTTTCGGAATGAGTATAATCTCCGATAGCAAAAAATCCTTTTGAAAGTGGTCCGGTGACTAAAACAGCGGAACGCATACAGGTATAGTCTTTGAAATATAAATTGACACAAATCGTATCTCCGGCTTTTAAATTAAGGTATACGGGATCGCTGATGACGTAGTCTTTTGGAAAAATTGTGACATCCGGACTGCTGAAAAAAGTGATATCATAAATCTCATCTTCGCTCATAGGACAACTTAGAGAGAACTTTTCAGTAATGTCTGTATGAGAGATGGCTACAGTTGCCTTTGTAATATCAATATCCTCTGTACCACAATAATTGTCGAAGGTAAAACGGAGTGCTTCACCATTAAATGGTACATAAATTGGGTAACGTAATGTGATATTTTTTGCATAGGATTCTGGTCGGTGTTCTGCGATGGAAACAGCATTTCCCCACATGGAAACCCATTGATTCATAATTATCATTTGTCCTTTCATTTTAAAATATTAGTTTCACTATTATATCAATTATAATTCGAGTTGTGAAGATGAACTTAATCTTGTTTGTAACTATGAAGTACGGAATAGTTACTCTTGTTCTTTTGAGAAGAAATTGTTATAATACCCGTAACTATTTTGCACACATGCAAAAGCAGCATGGCGCATGCACGAATCGTTTGGCAAAGTGAGCGATTCTGATTGGAAATAGTGAATATATAGAAATTCAAATACAAATCAGCACTTGTGTCACGGAGAATATCATATGCGAAATGATAATGAAAAAATTCTGATTTTTACATCCAGAGAGATTTGTTATAATTCTCATTTTTTCTTTGCACGTCAGATGGGTGCTGCATTTGAAAAACTGGGATATGAGGTGGAGTATTGCGAATTTACCAGAGAATCAGACTTTGATGCAGTATTACAGCCACATTTAGGAAAATCATATAAATTGATGTTGGATTTTAATTCCCTAATGCCACAATTGGCGGAGGAGGACGGGACTCCGGTATTAGATTTGATAGATGGACCATTTTATGATTACATATTGGATCATCCGTTGTTTCATTATAATTGTTTATCAGCTAAGGCCCGGAATTTTCATGCGATTTTACTGGACGAGGCACAAGAAAATTATGTGAAAAGATATTATTCGGGAGTAAAAAGTACGTTGTTTATGCCATTAGGTGCTACAGAAGCAATTACAAAGGAAAAGCGGAGTCAGGTACCGGATAGTATTTTATTTATAGGTTCTTATGATTCAGAAGAAAAATTATATGATATGATAGAACTTGCCCAGGAACCGGTAAAAACATTATCCAAAAAAGTGTTAGAGAGGCGACTTAATGAACCAAGCGTTACGATGGAAGATGTTTTCCATGAGGTATTAAAAGAGCAGGGCATGGAATTGGACGATGCGAGGTTTGCGCTTTTTATGAATCATATGTATCCGGTAGATGCTTATGTACGCAATTATTTCCGAAAAAAAGCGATTGATTGTCTTGTGAAGTATCGGATTCCGGTAAAAATTGTAGGTGAAGGCTGGAGCAAATACAAAAGCACGGATGAGAATCTTGTAAAACGAGAAGTACCTGTAGAGTTTGGTCTTTCTTTTGAAAAAATAGCAAAGGAACACATTTTACTGAATAATTCTCCGTTTTTTAATCATGGAGCACATGATAGAATTTTTGCCGGAATGGCGAATCATTGTGCGGTACTTTCGGATGAGAATCCTTATTTGAGTACGAAATTAAAAAACAGAGATAATATTATGCTCTATTCCATGAAGGATGAAAAGAGTCTTAAAGATATGGCAGAAGAATTACTGATAAATCATGCTTTCTGTAAGGAGATACAGGAGAATGCCTATCAGGAATTTTTGAAAAATCATACTTGGGAATGTCGAGTAAGGCAATTGTTAAAAGTAATTGAAAGGTAATACATGAATTCTATTAATTATCAGAGACAATTAGAAGGAATCATCGCAAGGCATGAGAGGGCAGGAGAAGTGCCGACACTGTTATTACATAGTTGTTGTGCACCTTGCAGTTCTTATTGTCTGGAGTTTTTATCTAATTATTTTCGAATAACCGTTTTTTATTATAATCCGAATATTTATCCGGAAGAGGAGTACGGGAAGCGTGTAGAAGAACAACGGAGATTCATCGCACAACTTCCGACAAAACATCCGATTTCTTTTATAGAAGGTGCTTTTGAAAAAGAGCGTTTTTATGAAGTAGTAAAAGGCTATGAAGACTGCCCGGAAGGTGGGGAGCGTTGTTTTCGGTGTTATGAGCTTCGGTTAGAGGAGACAGCAAAGCTGGCACAAGAGTTGGGAATGGATTATTTTACGACTACATTATCCATCAGTCCACTGAAAAATTCCGCAAAATTGAATGAAATTGGTGAGAAGTTGGGTGCAATTTATGAAGTGGCACATTTGAGTTCGGATTTTAAGAAGAAAAATGGCTATAAACGTTCTGTTGAGTTGTCAAATGAGTATGGGATGTATCGTCAGTATTATTGCGGATGTGTGTATTCAAAGACACAGCGTGACAGGGAAATCGCTGCCAGAGAAGATAATAGTTAATGCATTTAATTTATGACTAAGTTATATGAATCCTTGAGGATACAGATAAATAGCAGAATTAAAATAGATTAAGAAGATATAAAAGTGAGGATAATTTATGGCACAGTTATGGGGTGGAAGATTCACCAAAGAAACAGATCAGTTGGTTTATAATTTTAATGCGTCAATTACATTTGACCAGAAGTTTTATAAACAGGACATCGAGGGTAGTATCGCTCATGTAAAAATGCTTGGTAAGCAGGGCATTTTAACAGAGCAGGAGATGAATGACATTGTAAAGACTTTACAGGAGATTCTTAGTGAAGTCGAAGCAGGAACATTGGAGATTTCAACAGAGTATGAAGATATTCACAGTTTTGTAGAAGCAAAATTGATTGAGCGTCTGGGTGATACCGGTAAAAAATTACATACAGGAAGAAGCCGTAATGACCAGGTGGCACTTGACATGCGTCTTTTTACAAGAGAGGCGGTAAAGGATACCGATGCTCTTTTGAAAGAATTATTAGAGACAATTTTGCATATTATGGAAGAAAATACAGAAACCATTATGCCGGGATTTACCCATTTGCAGAAAGCACAGCCTATTACACTGGCACATCATATGGGGGCATATTTTGAAATGTTTAAGCGTGACAGACTGCGTTTACATGACATTTATGAGCGTATGAATTATTGTCCATTAGGTTCCGGTGCTCTTGCAGGTACTACATATCCATTAGACCGTGACTATACAGCAGAATTGCTTGGTTTTTATGGTCCGACATTAAATAGTATGGATGGTGTTTCTGATAGGGATTATTTGATTGAGTATTTGTCAGCATGTTCTATGATTATGATGCATTTAAGCCGTTTTTCAGAGGAAGTAATTATCTGGAACTCCAATGAATATCAGTTTGTGGAGATTGATGATGCATATAGTACCGGCAGCAGTATTATGCCACAGAAAAAGAATCCTGATATCGCAGAGCTTGTGCGTGGTAAGACGGGACGTGTGTATGGTGCACTGACTTCTTTACTTACTACAATGAAAGGTATTCCGCTTGCGTATAATAAAGATATGCAGGAGGATAAAGAACTTTCGTTTGATGCGATGGATACCGTAAAAGGATGTATTGCGTTATTTAATGGAATGCTTGCTACGATGAAGTTCAATAAAGATATCATGCGTAGTTCTGCAAATAATGGTTTTACAAATGCTACGGATGCAGCAGATTATCTTGTGAATCATGGAGTACCATTCCGTGATGCCCATGGAATCGTTGGACAGATTGTTTTATATTGTATTGAAAAAGGCATTGCGATTGATGATATGAGCCTTGAGGAATTAAAGGCAATTAGTCCGGTATTTGAGGAAGATATTTATGATGCAATCTCTATGGAGACTTGTGTGAATAAGCGATTGACAATCGGTGCACCGGGAAAAGATGCGATGGAACAGGTAATTGCACTGGAGAAAGAATATCTAAACCAATAATACATTAAATAGAAACTATTCAGAGCAGTATTCGCAAAATCGCCTCTACGAGGCTTCCATTTTGCTCTGAATAGTTTCAATTAGGTTATGGTTTCTATATAAAAAAGTGATATTAGAAAGACTTGATTTTTTTTACGAAAAGTCATAATATGGTTAGAAATAAAGACAACTGTTTGCAAAGGGCGGACAAATGTGTGGTATGAACCGGAATTTGTTTGAAACTGATTTGTCAGACAGGTATATGATATGAGTCGAAGAGGAGAGTTAGAGACATGAGTGAAAAGTTAAAGGTAGGTATTCTTGGTGGAACAGGTATGGTAGGACAGAGATTTATTGCTCTGCTTGAGAACCATCCATGGTTTGAGGTGACAACAATTGCAGCTAGTCCAAGAAGTGCAGGTAAGACATATGAAGAGGCAGTAGGAGGTCGTTGGAAAATGACTACACCAATGCCGGAAGCAGTAAAGAACCTCGTGGTTATGAATGTGAACGAAGTAGAAAAAGTTGCTGCCGAAGTTGATTTTGTATTTTCAGCGGTAGATATGTCAAAAGACGAAATCAAAGCAATTGAAGAAGCATATGCAAAAACTGAGACACCGGTTGTTTCTAACAATAGTGCACACAGATGGACACCGGACGTTCCTATGGTAGTGCCGGAAATCAATCCGGAACACATGAATGTGATTGAGTTCCAGAAAAAACGTCTCGGTACTAAGAGAGGATTCGTAGCAGTAAAACCAAACTGTTCCATCCAGTCTTATGCACCGGTACTTACAGCATGGAAAGAGTTCGAGCCATACGAAGTAGTGGCTACTACATATCAGGCAATCTCAGGTGCAGGTAAGACGTTCAAAGACTGGCCTGAAATGGTTGAAAACATCATCCCATACATCGGTGGCGAAGAAGAAAAATCAGAAAAAGAACCACTTCGTATCTGGGGTCACATTGATGAAGAAAAAGGTGAAATCGTACCAGCAGATGGTCCGGTTATCACATGTCAGTGTATCCGTGTTCCGGTATTAAACGGACATACCGCTGCTGTATTTGTAAAATTCAAAAAACAGCCTACAAAAGAACAGCTTATTGAAAAATTGGTGAACTTCAAGGGTGCTCCACAGGAATTAGAACTTCCAAGTGCTCCAAAGCAGTTTATCCAGTATTTAGAAGAAGACAATAGACCACAGGTAAACCTTGACGTAGATTATGAAAACGGTATGGGCGTATCTGTTGGACGTATCCGCGAAGACCACGTATATGATTGGAAATTTGTTGGATTATCTCACAATACTGTTCGTGGTGCAGCAGGTGGTGCAGTACTCTGTGCAGAACTTTTAAAAGCACAGGGATATATTACAAAGAAATAAATCAGTATAATAAACTTTCGTTTAGCAACATAAATGGAAAACGCACCGACCACAGGATTTTCTCGTTTATAAGCTTTCATAAGTGCAATATTTTAAACAGTAAATTTAGTTGTGGTTTCAAAAAGTTTGAAATTCTAATTCGCAGATGCCGGAAACGTGATATTTTGTCTCCACCAAAGGTTGGACAATTTGGAAGAACTATCTGCATAGACACGGACAGTGCCCTTGGAGGTTTCTTAGAATCACTTATAGGGGGCTTTG
>JAFYVJ010000021.1 GCA_017549185.1 Roseburia sp.
GTAACAGACCGATTTGTACAGCAAGCCATAGCACAGGTATTAACACCTATCTATGAGAACCAATTCCATGAACATAGTTATGGATTTAGACCGAATAGGTGTGCACAGCAGGCAATCATCACAGCACTAGATATGATGAATGACGGCTATGATTGGATTGTTGACATTGACTTGGAGAAGTTCTTTGACACAGTAAATCACGATAAACTGATGACTTTAATCGGTAAAACAATCAAGGACGGAGATGTAATTTCAATCATCAGAAAGTTTCTAGTCAGCGGAATCATGGTAGATGATGAATACAAGGAATCTGTGATAGGAACACCGCAAGGCGGAAATCTATCGCCACTCCTTGCAAATATCATGTTGAATGAACTGGACAAGGAAATGGAACAAAGAGGACTAAATTTTGTCAGATATGCGGATGACTGTATTGTTATGGTCGGAAGTGAAATGTCTGCAAAGAGAGTGATGAGAAATCTCACGAAGTTCATTGAAGAGAAACTAGGACTCAAGGTAAATATGACAAAGAGTAAGGATGATAGACCACAAGGGTTAAAATATCTTGGATTTGGATTCTATTTTGATGTAAGGGCACACCAATATAAGGCGAAACCACATGCAAAATCAGTAGAGAAGTTTAAAGCAAGAATGAAACAACTCACTTGCAGAAGTTGGGGAGTAAGCAACGCCTATAAGGTGCAGAAACTTAACGAACTCATCAGAGGGTGGATTAACTACTTTAAGATTGGAAGAATGAAACATCTATGTAGAGAAATGGATAAACACATACGCTACCGCTTGAGGATGTGCATTTGGAAACAGTGGAAAACTCCGCAGAACAGAGCAAAGAACCTAATAAAACTAGGCGTAGACAATGACATTGCGTGGACTATTGCTTACACAGGTAACAGAATCGCTTATGTCTGTCAAAGACGAGTGATGAACTTTGCAATAAACAAAGAAAGACTAACCCGATTTGGATTAGTCTCAATGTTAGATTACTACACCGAAAGGTGTGTCACTTGTTAAGTTGATTGAACCGCCGTGTACCGAACGGTACGCACGGTGGTGTGAGAGGTCGGGAAAATTTATTTAATTTTCCCTCCTACTCGATTGGGAGTGAAGGAATGTGTCTAAGTAAAAAAATTGAGAGTACAAAAAGAGGGATAAGTAAAGTAATGAAGAATAGTAAAAAAATTATAACGATTGACACTTACGGAGATAATAAAAATATTATAGTGGAGTATAAAATAAAAATTGACGACTACATTTCAAATGTTGCGCAGGCGAACAAATGTTCTGGAAAATGTGGACAAATTACCTTATATGTGATATGATGATAACTGGTGCATTACGAATAAAACAGGATGATTTGTCCGTATTGTTTTTATGATTCATATAGCTATAAACGAATTTTTTACTATAAAACCTTGAGGTGGTTTTCATGCAAAATACACAAAAAAAGTTTATATTACATTCAGAATACAAACCTACCGGCGACCAGCCACAGGCGATAGAAGCCCTTGTAAAAGGCTTTAAGGAAGGCAACCAATTCCAGACTTTACTAGGTGTTACCGGTTCTGACAAGAACTTTACAATGGCAAATGTCATTGCACAGTTAAATAAACCGACATTAATCATTTCGCACAATAAAACTTTGGCAGTTCAGCTCTATGGTGAGTTCAAAGAGTTCTTCCCAGCGAATGCAGTGGAGTATTTTGTATCCTACTACGGGATAGCTTCCATGTAGTTCATTTTGTATCAAAACAAACGTGTTTTCCACGACTTTTGATACTAAAAACAGTAATTTGGACTAGGTGGAATGGGCAATATAAATAGGAATTGTGAACATGATTCGTCGTGGGAGTGAATTTGGGAGGTCTGGTATGGATGAAAAAACAGAACTTTTGAAAATCCTTGCAAAAGCGGAAGCAGATGTAAATGCTGGAAGAGTGGCACCTATAGAAGATACCTTTACAAATTTGCGAGAAAAACTATATAGAGAAATGTTGATAATTAAGTAAGAATAGTATATACTATGTATATACATATGGATAGGGAGGTTTTTATATGCAGGCACAAGTAAAAGAATGGGGAAATAGTCAAGGTATTAGACTTCCAAAAGAAGTATTAAAAAGTGCAGGGATTGCATTAAATGAAGTTTTAGATGTTACTGTATCAAATGGTGTCATTATGTTAGTGAAACCATTTCGTCATAAAACTTTAGAAGAGCGTGCAGCGGAGTTTGACGGAAAACTGATGCTTGATGGTGAATATGATTGGGGTGAACCTGTCGGAAGAGAGGTATGGTAATGGAAGTTTTGCATCAGGGTGATATACTTAAAATTGAAAAAGTCAAACATCCGGTTTTAATTGTTAGTAAGGATTTCTTTAATACTAGTGGTGAAATTATAGGATGTCCGATTATTAAAAATTCTATGCCGGGGCCACTGCATATATGGATGTCCACAGAGGAAAATGAAGGTTATATACAATGTGAAAAACTCGCATTGTTAGATTTATCTGTTCGAGGTCATAAAAAAATAGACCGATTGCCTATTTCTGAAATGATTAATGTATCAGATGCTATACAGGGAATTTTTGAATATATTTAATAGGAATTTTAAACAGTATGTGAAAAGTGCATAGAGTAATACGAGGAAAGACCTCAGCGGTAATAATGAGCCAATTTAATCACTTTTTATAAAAGTGATCACGAATTATTTTAATTCCATGACCAATTTTTGGTTAATAGACGAACTTTTTTACTATGAAATTTGGAGGTGGCTTTTATGCAAGATGCACAAAAATGCTTTAAACTTCATTCTGAATACAAGCCTACAGGAGACCAACCACAGGCGATAAAAGCATTGGTGGACGGTTTCAAGGAAGGCAACCAATTCCAGACTTTGCTAGGTGTTACCGGTTCTGGTAAGACATTTACCATGGCGAATGTCATTGCACAGTTAAATAAACCGACACTTATCATTTCGCACAATAAGACCTTGGCGGCACAGTTGTATGGTGAGTTCAAGGAGTTCTTCCCGGAGAATGCGGTGGAGTACTTTGTATCCTATTACGATTATTACCAGCCCGAAGCTTATGTTCCGCAGACGGATACTTATATTGCGAAAGATTCTGCGATTAACGAAGAGATTGATAAATTGCGTCTCTCTGCGACAGCGGCACTTGTAGAGCGTAAAGATGTGATTGTAATAGCATCTGTGTCGTGCATTTACGGCTTAGGCAGTCCAGATGATTATTTGAATATGATGGTGTCTATCCGTCCGGGAATGGAGAAGAGCAGAGAGGAAGTTATTCGTGCATTAGTGGATATTCAGTATATGAGAAATGATATGGATTTTCATCGAGGCACATTCCGTGTGCGTGGCGATACAGTGGAGATATTCCCGGCGAATTTTGGTGACACGGCTATCCGTGTAGAATTTTTTGGAGATGAGATTGACAGAATCAGTGAGATTGATATGTTGACCGGAGAAGTGAAGTGTAGATTAGAGCATTTTGCAGTATTTCCGGCATCGCATTATGTGGTGCCACAGGAGAAGATTTTGAAAGCCTGTGAGAACATTGAATTAGAATTAGAAGAACGTGTGCGTTTCTTTAAAGGAGAAGATAAATTATTGGAGGCACAGCGTATTTCTGAGCGTACCAATTTTGATATAGAGATGTTAAAAGAGACCGGTTTTTGTAGCGGTATTGAGAATTATTCCAGACATTTGGCAGGTATGCCGGCAGGGGCGACGCCACATACATTGATGGATTATTTTAAGGATGATTTTCTGATTATCGTAGATGAGTCGCATATTACGATTCCACAGGTGGGCGGTATGTATGCGGGTGACCAGTCTCGTAAGTCGACGCTGGTAGATTATGGTTTTCGTCTGCCGTCAGCAAAGGATAACAGACCACTGAATTTTGGAGAATTTGAGGATAAAATTGACCAGATGCTATTTGTTTCTGCAACACCGAATGTGTATGAGCAGGAGCATGAATTATTGCGTGCAGAGCAGATTATCCGACCGACTGGGTTATTAGATCCGGAAGTAGACGTGCGACCGGTAGAAGGACAGATTGATGATTTGATAGGTGAAGTGAATAAAGAAGTGAAGAAAGGGAATAAAATCCTGATTACCACTTTGACGAAAAGAATGGCAGAAGATTTGACGGATTATATGAAAGAACTTGGCATTCGTGTGAAGTATTTGCATTCCGATATTGATACGTTAGAGAGAGCAGAGATTATTCGTGATTTGCGTTTGGGAGTATTTGATGTATTAGTGGGTATTAACCTTTTGCGAGAAGGTTTGGATATTCCGGAGATTACATTGGTAGCGATTTTAGATGCTGATAAAGAAGGGTTCCTTCGTTCGGAGACTTCATTGATTCAGACGATTGGGCGTGCGGCACGTAACAGCGAAGGACGTGTCATTATGTATGCAGATAAGATAACAGATTCCATGAGAAGAGCACTGGATGAGACAGAACGAAGACGTGTGATTCAGCAGGCATACAATGAAGAGCATGGTATTACTCCGACTACGATTAAGAAAGCGATTCGAGATCTGATCAGTGTATCTAAGAAAGTGGCAGAAGAAGAATTGAACTTCAAGAAAGATCCAGAATCTATGAGTAGAGAAGAATTAGAGAAGCTCATTGCGGACATTCAGAAGAAGATGAAGAAAGCGGCTGGGGATTTGAATTTCGAACTTGCTGCTCAGTATCGTGATCAGATGGTTCAGCTTAAGACGATACTACAAGAAGTTCTTCAGAACTAAGAAGAATTATGACATCAGGGTTTAGACTTGCGAGAGAGAATGTTTTCGATGTTTGCACGAAATGTATAGAGAGGTTATAGAACAGAATGAAGGATTCTAACAACAGAAAATATATAAAAATTAGAGGAGCAAAAGAACATAATTTAAAAAATATCGATGTAGATATTCCAAGAGATTCGTTTACAGTGTTGACAGGTTTATCGGGCTCTGGTAAATCTTCATTGGCATTTGATACGATTTATGCAGAAGGACAGAGACGTTATATGGAGTCTCTTTCTTCTTATGCTCGTCAGTTTCTTGGACAGATGGAAAAACCGGATGTAGAACGTATTGAGGGATTATCTCCTGCGATCTCTATTGACCAGAAATCGACGAATCGAAACCCTCGTTCTACGGTAGGTACTGTGACAGAGATTTACGATTATTTCCGTTTACTTTATGCACGTATCGGTACCCCACATTGCCCGAGTTGTGGAAGGGAAGTAAAGAAAACGTCAGTGGATCAGATGGTAGATTACTTAATGGGACTTCCGGAAAAAACGAGAATTCAGTTGTTGGCCCCGGTTGTTCGTGGCAGAAAAGGAACACACCAGAAATTATTGGAACAGGCGAAGAAAAGTGGTTATGTTCGCGTGATTGTGGACGGGAATTTGTATGAACTGACAGAAGAGATTAAACTTGAGAAAAATATCAAGCACAATATTGATATTGTAGTAGATAGACTTGTTATTAAAGAAGGAATCGAACGCAGATTGACAGACTCGATTGAGAATGTTTTGAAATTGGCGGATGGTCTTATGACAGTGGATATTATCGATGGAGAAGAACTTCATTTTTCGGATAGTTTTGCATGTCCTGATTGTGGTATTAGTATAGATGAAGTGGAGCCACGAAGCTTTTCGTTTAATAATCCATTCGGTGCGTGTCCGACTTGTTTTGGCTTGGGATATAAAATGGAATTTGATGAGGAATTAATGATTCCGGATCGTAATCTGTCAATTAGCGAAGGGGCAATTCAGGTTATGGGATGGCAGTCTTGTACGGATAAAAATAGTTTTACTTATGCGACTTTAAGAGCATTGACAGAAGCATATGAGTTTGATTTGGATACACCGTTTAAAGACTATCCTGACAATATTAAGTATGTGATTTTACATGGTACAGACGGTATGAAGTTGAAAGTCCGTTATAAGGGACAGCGTGGAGAAGGTATTTATGATGTGGCATTTGAAGGTTTGATTCGAAATGTACAAAGAAGATACCGAGAGACTGCATCAGAAATAATGAAAGCAGAGTATGAACAATTTATGCGTATTACGCCATGTGAATCCTGTGGCGGACAACGTTTGAAGAAAGAGTCTTTAGCAGTGACAGTAGGTGGCAAAAATATATATGATATGACGAATCAGTCTGTTAAAAATCTAAAAGAGTATTTAGAAGGGCTGGAATTGACGAAGCAACAGCAGCTGATTGGTAATCGTATTTTGAAAGAGATACGAGCGCGAGTTGGATTTTTGAATGAGGTTGGTTTGGAGTATTTATCATTGACTCGTGCAACAGGTACCTTATCCGGTGGCGAGGCACAGCGAATTCGTTTGGCAACGCAGATTGGCTCAGGGCTGGTTGGTGTAGCATATATTTTGGATGAACCATCTATTGGTTTACATCAGAGAGATAACGACAAGTTATTAGGGGCCTTGATGAATCTTCGTGATTTGGGAAATACTTTGATAGTGGTAGAACATGATGAGGATACTATGCGTGCAGCGGATTATATTGTAGATATTGGACCGGGCGCAGGTTCGCATGGTGGGGAAGTTATTGCGTGCGGTACGGCAGAGGATATTATTGCCTGCCCAGATTCGATTACGGGTGATTACTTAAGTGGCAGAAAAGAAATACCTGTGCCTGCAACCAGAAGAACACCGAATGGGTTTATTACAATCCGTGGGGCACGGGAAAATAATTTGAAAAATATTGATGTACAGGTGCCGCTTGGTGTAGTGACCTGTATCACGGGTGTGTCCGGTTCGGGAAAGAGTTCATTGACAAATGAGATTTTATATAAACATTTAGCACGTGAATTAAATCGTTCCCGTTGCATTCCTGGTAAGCATGATGGTATTGAAGGTTTGGAACAGTTGGATAAGGTTATCGATATTGATCAGTCGCCAATTGGACGTACACCTCGCTCTAATCCGGCGACTTATACGGGTGTGTTTGATATGATACGTGATTTGTTTGCAGGCACGCCGGATGCAAAGGAACGAGGATATAAAAAAGGTCGTTTTAGTTTTAACGTGAAAGGTGGTCGCTGTGAGGCTTGTTCCGGTGATGGTATTATCAAGATTGAAATGCATTTTCTTCCGGATGTATACGTTCCTTGCGAGGTTTGTGAAGGACGCCGTTATAACAGAGAGACATTAGAAGTTCGTTATAAGGGTAAGAACATATATGATGTGTTAGATATGACTGTGGAAGAAGCACTGGAATTTTTCAAAAACGTGCCGACTATTCATCGTAAGATTCAGACACTTTATGATGTGGGATTGTCCTATGTGAAGTTGGGACAGCCGTCTACAGAGCTATCCGGTGGTGAGGCACAACGAGTAAAACTTGCTACAGAGTTAAGTAGAAAAAGTACGGGTAAAACAATTTATATTTTGGATGAGCCAACGACAGGGTTACATTTTGCGGATGTGCATAAGTTGACAGAGATTTTACATCGTCTGGCAGAGGGGGGTAATACGGTTGTGGTAATTGAGCACAATCTGGATGTGATTAAGACGGCAGACTATATTATTGATATGGGACCGGAAGGCGGAGATGGTGGCGGAACCGTTGTCGCATGTGGAACACCGGAAGAAGTGGCTGAAAATAAGCAATCCTATACTGGTCAATATGTGAAAAAATACCTAAAACGTAAATAAACTATTAAGAAATTCTTACTTTTTGCCAAGAAAGGCACTTTATGGTAAAAAATACTTTCAAAAACGAAACTTTTTGTATATAATAAAATAGTATAAGTAAAAATATGATTAAATGTATCCTTATGCCCAAAAGGCAAGGGATATTCCATAGAAACGAGAATGTTACACTTTGCTCAGTAGCTAATCATTTACTGAGAACGGAGTGGGCAGTAAACGAGAAGTAAGAAAGGAGCAAATTGATATGTTAAGCACAGATATTGGAATTGACTTAGGTACAGCCAGTATATTAGTTTACATTAAGGGAAAAGGTGTAGTATTAAAAGAGCCTTCCGTAGTGGCATTTGACCGTGATACGAATAAAATAAAAGCGATTGGTGAGGAAGCGAGATTAATGCTTGGTAGAACACCGGGTAATATCGTAGCAGTAAGACCTCTTCGGCAGGGTGTTATTTCGGATTATACCGTTACAGAGAAGATGATAAAATATTTTATCCAGAAAGCAATGGGCAAGAAGACGTTCCGTAAACCTCGTATCAGTGTATGTGTACCAAGTGGTGTAACAGAAGTAGAAAAGAAGGCTGTAGAAGATGCTACTTATCAGGCAGGTGCTAGAGAAGTGTCCATTATCGAAGAACCAATTGCAGCTGCTATTGGTGCAGGGATTGATATTTCCAGACCTTGCGGTAATATGATTGTAGATATCGGTGGTGGTACAGCGGATATTGCAGTTATTTCTTTGGGAGGTTCTGTAGTAAGTACTTCTATTAAGATTGCTGGCGATGACTTTGATGAGGCAATCGTTCGTTATATGAGAAAGAAACATAATTTGTTAATTGGTGAACGTACAGCGGAAGATATCAAGATTAAGATTGGTACATGTTTCCCATTGGCACAGGTTGAGACAATGGATGTTCGTGGACGTAACCTTGTAACAGGTCTTCCAAAAACAGTTACAGTTACTTCGGAAGAGACAGAGGAAGCATTACGTGAAGCTACGCTTCAGATTGTAGAAGCTGTACACTCGGTATTAGAGAAAACACCACCGGAATTAGCAGCAGACGTTGCTGACCGTGGGATTGTTTTGACAGGCGGCGGAGCTTTGTTACGTGGTTTAGAGGAATTAATCGAGGACAGAACAGGTATTAATACTATGACAGCAGAGGAACCTATGACATGTGTTGCTGTAGGTACAGGTAAGTACGTAGAATTTTTAGCTGGAAAACGTGAGGAAATCTAAATTTTTATTTGGATTTGCCGATATAAGTATAAATGTGTTGCGTTAAGTAACAATGCAAAGGAGCAAGTGAATGGTAAAGGGGTTATATACAGCATATACCGGCATGGTAAATGAACAGAAAAGATTAGATGTATTATCTAACAACCTTGCGAATGCAGATACCAACGGATATAAAAAGGAAGGTACAACATCTCAGACATTTGCAGATGAACTTGCAATTCGTATCAAAGATACTTCTCATTTTGGAATGAGAAAGAATCTTGGAATGATGAGCATGGGAGTCCATATAGGAGAGACTTATACTGACTACAGTCAGGGTAACTATAAAGTGACAGATAATCAGACTGATTTTGCAATTAATGGAAATGGTTTTTTTGCAATTTCCTATACAGATAAGGCTGGTAATACTAGTGTGAAATATACGAGAGATGGTGCATTTATTGTAAATACACAGGGATATCTGGTGACGAAAGATGGAGACTTTGTGTTGAATCAGAATGGTGCATCGAATTCAGATCCGAATGCACGTATTCAGGTGAATCCAAATCTGCCAATAACAGTAACTGCGAATGGAAACATTTATCAAAATGACGAATTGGTAGGCAATATTGGTTTGATAGATTTTGCGGATTATAATTACATTGCGAAGTTTGGTGAGAATTTATACGATGCAGTAGACGGAGCTGAATTGATAGAAACAGATGCGGTGATTGATCAAGGTTGTTTAGAAGCATCTAATGTAAATGTTATTTCAGAGATGGTAAATATGATTACGATTTCTAGAGCTTATCAAGCAGGACAAAAGGTTATGAATTCTATGGATCAGACATTAGATAAAGCTGTTAATCAAGTAGGAAGAGTACAATAATTTAGTAGGGTCTTCAAAGGAAGACTATGTGGAAGGATGAAGCGATTATGATGAGATCACTTTACACTGCAGCCACCGGTATGCGTGCGCAGCAGACAAATGTTGATAATATTTCTAATAACTTAGCCAATGTTAATACGGTTGGATATAAGACACAGAAAGCAGAATTTAAGTCGTTATTATATCAAACGATTCAGACAAGAACCACTACTGCAAACGGTGCACAGAAACCAATTGGTGCGCAGGTTGGCCTGGGTACAAGAATAGCATCTAATACAGCGATTTTTACGCAGGGACCATTGCAGGCGAGTGAAAGTATGGCAGATTTTGCGATTAGCGGAGCAGGATTTTTTGCAGTAAGAGGTGCTGACGGTCAGACTTATTATACGAGAAATGGACATATGAGTTGGGGAATTGGACCAACTGGTGTAACACTTGCATCTTTAGATGGTTGTCCGATTTTGGATACCAATGGTAAGCCAATTGTGCTGCCGGATGGTATTACATCGGAGAATGCGGTTGTTACGGAAAAGGGTCAGATTGGATATATGGATGATAACGGTGTATTTATAGATTTAGGTCAGCAGTTTGGTGTTTTTCAGTTTAATAATCCGGGTGGTTTAGAAAGAGAAGCAGGTTCTTTATATTCTGTGACTGATGCATCGGGACCAGCATTAAATGAAGCAAATGTAGCAGGATTAATCCCAAGTAAAATTGTACAGGGTTACTTAGAAGGTTCTAATGTACAGGTTGCTGATGAGATGGTTAATTTGATTGTAGCACAGCGTGCATATCAGTTAAATTCGAAAGCGATTACTACATCAGATGAGATGTTAGAGCAGGCAAATAATTTGAGACGCTAGTAAAGGGTCAAATTTGATGAAACTACGGATTTAGTAGAATGTGAGAATAGTGTGAAAATAAATTTTTCACACGCAACTTTGTGCCGGCGGCTCAAAGTTTGCAGGTATTGGAAGGGCATGGTTATTGGTATGAGTATTTCATTAGATGCATCTATGTTGAATGTAAATAGTGCAACAAATAATTTTAATGCAGATAAAGTACAAAATACACTGAATGGTGTAAATAAGAAGTCGTCTGAAGAGGAATTGATGGAAGTATGCAAAGATTTTTCATCTTACTTTATCGAAGAAGTAATTAAAGAGATAAAAGAAAATATGACATTGAAAGATGAAGAGGAAGATGCATCCATGTCAACATTGACAGATTTTCATATGGATGGTGTAATTGAAGAAATTTCAGATACAATGTTAGATCAGACGGGTAATAGTTTTGTACAGCAACTGTATGAGCAGATGAAACGTAATTACGGTCTTGAGTAAGAGTAAAAAGGGGCAGCGCAGATTTGCGAATTGCCCCGTTTTCAATTCATGGGAAAAATCTATGAATGAAAAATGTCTTGCAATAAAGAATGATTTGGAACGGAGAAGAAGAATGGGAAAAATTGTGGGATATGTAGACCATATTGTGTATCGAAATGCAGATAATGGATATACAGTATTGCATTTGGTAAGCAAGGAAGAGGAAATAACCTGTGTGGGAATATTTTCTTCTATTGCAGAGGGAGAAAATATTGAAGCGACAGGAGATTATATAGAACATGCTACATATGGCAGACAATTTAAAGTAGAGAGCTTTGAAGAACGGGCACCGGAGGACGAGGAAGCAATTGAACGATATCTGGGTTCGGGTGCGATACGAGGAATAGGTTTAGCATTGGCGGCGCGAATTGTACGGAGATTTAAAGATGATACATTTCGAATTATCGAAGAAGAACCAGAGCGTTTAGCTGAGGTAAAAGGAATTAGCGAACGTAAGGCGATGGAGATTGCTACGCAGGTAAATGAAAAACGAGATTTGCGTCAGGCAATGATATATTTACAACAGTATGGAATAACAATGAATCTTGCTGTTAAAATTTATAATAAGTATGGACAGGATGTGTATGGAATACTGAAAGAAAATCCATATCGACTGGCAGATGATATTGAAGGCGTAGGGTTTAAAACAGCAGATGAAATTGCATCTAGGATAGGTATTCGGAGCGATTCTGATTTTCGAATCAGGAGCGGAATTTTATATGTGTTGTTAGGTGCATCTAATGAGGGACATACTTATTTGCCGCAGGAAGAATTGACGAAACGTGCTGGTGAGTTGTTAGGGGTGGCACCGGAATTCATAGAAAAACACTACATGGATTTGGCGATAGAACGGCGAATTATGTTAAAGCAGCATGAGGAACAGACTCAGATTTATGCATCGTCTTTTTATTACATGGAAGCAAATGTTGCTACGATGCTGAAACAATTGGATATTTGTTACGATGCGGTAGATATCGAGATTGAGCAAAGAGTAAGAAAAATTCAGAAACAGACAGGAATGGAGTTGGATGAACAACAGTTGACGGCTGTAAAAGAGGCAGTGAAAAATGGCTTGCTGATTATTACAGGTGGTCCTGGAACGGGTAAAACAACTACCATTAATACCATCATTCGCTATTTTGAGATGGAAGGAATGGATATTTTTCTTGCGGCACCTACAGGAAGAGCTGCAAAGCGAATGAGTGAGACTACGGGTTATGAAGCGAGAACGATTCATCGAATGTTAGAATTAAATGGAGGAATGGAAGGAAGTGCCGGCTTTGAACGGAACGAGATGAATCCTCTAGAAACAGATGTAATCATTATTGATGAGATGTCCATGGTGGATATAACATTGATGAATGCACTGCTGAAAGCGATTCCGGCTGGAACACGTTTGATATTGGTTGGAGATGTGAATCAGCTTCCAAGTGTAGGGCCGGGATGCGTGTTAAAAGATATTATTGATTCTGAAGTGTGTAATGTGGTAAAGTTGACAAAGATTTTCCGTCAGGCTTCTACAAGTGATATTGTTGTAAATGCACATAAAATAAATCGTGGTGAAGAGGTAACGCTTGACAATAAAAGCATGGATTTTTTCTTCCTGAAAAGATATGATGCAGATACCATAATAAATGTGACATTACAGTTGATAAAGCAAAAGTTGCCGAAATTTGTAGATGCTACGGAATATGATATTCAGGTATTGACACCGATGCGTAAAGGTCTTTTGGGTGTTGAAAGATTAAATGGTATTTTGCAACGGTATTTAAACCCGCCAGAACAGGGAAAAAGAGAAAAAGAGTATGGCGATACTTTGTTCCGGGAAGGTGATAAAGTTATGCAGACTAAAAATAATTATCAGCTGGAATGGGAAGTGAGAAGCCGTTTTGGTTTGTGTATTGATAAAGGTATGGGGATTTTTAATGGAGATACAGGTATCATCCGCGAGATTAATGAATTTGCAGAAACAATGACAGTAGAATTTGATGAAGAACGAATGGTAGAGTATTCATTTAAGATTTTGGATGAGTTGGAACTAGCCTATGCAATTACGATTCATAAATCGCAGGGAAGTGAATACCCGGCGGTGGTAATTCCTTTGCTTAGCGGACCATCTATGCTGATGAACCGTAATCTTCTTTATACCGCTGTTACAAGAGCACGGAAGTGCGTTACATTGGTAGGGAATGATGTTACTTTTGGTGAAATGATAGGGAATATTTCGCAACAGAAGCGATATAGTGGATTGTGTAATCGACTGAAGGAAGAAATGTTATAACTATGTTAGTTGGTCTGTGCATTTGCAGCACGGACCGTGAGAAAATGGATGGAGAGAAAATGTGATAAGAAGTTTGCCATGAACTCCGGGGAGAGATTTTTGGAAAGGGAGTCATGAGACAAAAAGTTGAGAAGAAAAAGTGGAAAAGAATTTTTGAGAAGTGGAAAGAAGTGTTATTTGCACTGTTTTTTCCTCGATGCTGTCCGGTGTGCGATGAAGCAATTCCTTACGGACAGAAAATATGCAATGCCTGTGAGAAAAAAGTTCCGTTAATAAAAGAGCCGGCATGTAAAAAGTGTGGGAAACAATTGGAAAATGAGAGACAAGAGTATTGCGGTGATTGTAGCAGAAAAAAGCATTGTTTTCTGCAGGGAAAAGCAATTTTTTCTTATCAAAAAGAAATGAAACTATCGATGTATCGTTTTAAGTATGCGAATAAAAGAGAATATGCGGATTACTTTGCGGAAGTGGCGATATGGAAATACAGGGATTGGATAACGAGAATAGGGGTAGAAGTGATTGTTCCGATACCTATGTTTTGGGGGAAGATGTGGCAAAGAGGTTATAACCAGGCAGAGGTATTTGCGAAGGCATTAGGTAGAGAGTTGGAGCTCCCAGTAGAAAGTCGCTTCGTGTATCGGGTGAAAAATACGGTACCTCAAAAAGAATTAAATGACAGGCAAAGGAAAGATAATTTAAAAGGGGCTTTCCAAGTTCGAACAAATATAGTAAAATATAGAAAAATATTATTGATTGACGACATTTATACTACAGGTACAACAGTAGACGCAGTAGGAGAAGTGTTAAAGACAATAGGTGTTGAAGAGATTTACTTTTTGTGTATATGTATAGGAGAAGGTTATTAAAGTCGGGAGGCACGTAAAATGGAGATAAAGAATTGTAAGGGATGTAACAGATTGTTTCAATATATTGGCGGGCAGGTCTTGTGCCCGATATGCCGAGATGCACTGGAGGATAAGTTTGCAGAAGTAAAAGAATATATTTATCAGAATCGTGGTGCATCTGTTGCAGATGTTTCAGCAGCTACAGAAGTGTCCGCTAAACAGATTAAACAATGGATTCGTGAGGATAGATTGGTGTTATCAGATCCGACGGAAGATGGAATAACCTGTGAAAAATGTGGAATACCGATTTGTAGTGGGCGTTTTTGTGAAAAATGTAGGACTGCAATGGCAAATGAATTTGGGTCAGTGATTGGGCGTCCAACTGCACCAACAATTGATGGTAATAGAGGAAATAAAAAAGGAAATAAAATGCGTTTCTTGTCATAAGTAAAATGAATAGAGTGGCCGTTATTATGAAGTTGAAAAGAACATCATAGTAACGGCTGTTTTTATGAAAAAAATTAAGAGAATATTACAAAAATATACATTCAAAATTAATTTGAAAATATAGGTTGTTATGCTATAATATTTAATGAGAATGTATAATTATGTGCAGAGTGTGCAAAAAATTCAGTGCCGTATGTGATTTTAAATGGATTTTTGCATCGGAATAAGGAAGGGCTGAATAATTACAAAAAATGAAAAGGGGTTTTGTTTATGATACATGAAGAACGTTTAAAGCCGATGATTAAGATGGCAATGTTTGATAAGAACGACGGCAAAGCCTGCAAACCAATGATTCAATATGCAAGAACCGACTATATTTCAATGCAGCTTTTAGGTAGTTTGGTTACAGGAACGATAGCGTTTGTGCTTTTATGTGTAATGTGGGGATTATATGATACACAGGAATTGATGAAGATGCTTAATGGTGCATATATTTTTGACTTACTCAAAGTTGTGTTAGTTAAATATGGTATCTTTATGGTGGTTTATCTGACGGTGACATATATTGTTTATCAGATTCGGTATAGTTACAGACGTAAGCAGGTGAAGATATATTATAAGAATTTAAAAGAGATTAATATGATTTATGAACGAGAAGAGAAATTAAAATCTCCATCGCAGCAGGAGTGAAAATAATTGTTATTGTTTGCGAGGTACAACTGAACACTAACAAATAAATAGAGGTTAGGTGAATTTTATGGTGGCATTACTTGAAATAAAAGAAAAACTGGTTCAAATTTATGGGAAATATGAGGCGTATATTATACCATTGCTAAGATTTTTGTTAGGAGTTATTACATTTACGCTGATTAATGTCAATATAGGCTATATGAAGATGCTGAGCACGATGCCAGTAGCACTTATTCTGGCAGCACTTTGTTCGGTACTTCCGGTTAATGCGATGATTGCACTGGCTGCGATAGTTGTATTGCTGGATTTATATGCATTGGCATTGGAAGTATTTGTGGTAGGAGCTTTAATATTTGCATTTATCTATTTTGTATATTATAGATTTTCGCCAAGATATGGCTATAATGCAGTGTTAATGCCGGTTTGTTTTAAATTAGGAATTCCATATGCTGTACCGATTGGTTCGGGTTTGCTTGGTGAAATGTATTCTGTGGTATCGGTAGTATGTGGTTCCGTAATATATTTCTTTTTAAAAGGAGTACACGAGAACGAGGCAACCTTGAATAGTGCGTCGGATGCAGGGACAAGTGCGACATCTAAGATTACTATTACATTGAATCAGCTTTTGATGAATAAAGAAATGTTTTTGGTGATAGCGATTTTTGCAATTGCTACAATTGTTGTATATATCATTCGAAGATTGGATATTGATAATGCGTGGATGATTGCATGGATTGCAGGTGTTTTGATCGAAATAATTGGATTGATTTCAGGATATTTACTGCTAGGAATACCAGGGAAGATTTTTGGGGTAATTCTTGGAGGTGGAATATCAGCTTTTCTTGCATGGGGGATGCAGTTTATGTTTTTCAATCTGGATTATACTAGAACAGAGAGACTTCAATTTGAGGATGATGAGTATTATTACTATGTAAAAGCGGTTCCAAAGGCAGTAGTGACCAGTTCTGATAAGCAAGTAAAGCATATTCATAAAAATGATGATAAAGAACGTATAACAAAGAAGAAGTTCGCAGAAGAAATGGACATTGATGAGGAATTATTAAATTAATGATTAAGGAAGTGAGAGACCGTGCAGGATATTGGAGTAGCGTTGAGTGAACTGTGGGAAAAAATAACAACATATGCACATTTGCCACAAGCAATTGCGGTTACGGATATTATTGAAATTGCCATAATAGCGTTTTTGTTCTATTACATGCTCGTGTGGATAAAGAATACAAGAGCGTGGACAGTATTAAAGGGTGTTTTGGTGGTTTTAGTATTCATTTTGTTTGCGGCACTTTTTCAAATGAATACCATATTATGGATTGCTGAAAAGTTTGTAAGTGTGGCAGTAATTGCAATTGCAGTTATCTTTCAGCCGGAAATGCGTAAGGCGTTAGAAAGTCTTGGGCGACATAAGATTTTGATGCACTTTTTTAGCTTGGAAGGAAATAAGACAGTTGGTAAGTTCTCAGATAAAACGATTACAGAATTGGTAAGTGCATGTTTTGAAATGGGAAAAGTGAAAACCGGTGCATTAATTGTTGTAGAAGACGAGATGATGCTCACGGAATATGAGCGCACAGGTATTGCGGTAGATGGAATTGTTACAAGCCAGCTTTTGATTAATATTTTTGAAAAAAATACACCGCTTCATGATGGTGCTGTTATAGTGAGAGGAGATCGCGTAGTTTCTGCGACCTGTTATTTGCCATTGTCAGATTCGTTGACTTTGAGCAAGGATTTGGGGACTAGACATCGTGCGGCAGTTGGTGTCAGTGAAGTTAGTGATTCGATGACAATTGCAGTGTCCGAGGAGACTGGAAAAGTATCTATAGCGATTGGAGGAGAGTTGTATCGTAATGTAGATGCAGAGTTTTTAAAGAATAAGCTTACGTTCCTTCAGAAGAGAGAAGCGGAAGTGACGCTGTTAGAATTAATAAAAAGGAGGCTGAAAGATGTTAAAAACACTCGGCGGGAAATTAGTGAATAATATCGGTCTCAAATTATTGGCCTTTTTTTTGGCTACGGTGTTGTGGATGGTAGTCGTAAATACAGAAGACCCAACAGTAAGAAAATCCATGACAGTTAGCGTATTTATGAAGAATCAGGAATATATTACTGATATGGGGAAATACATGGATGTATTAAATGATAGCAATACTGTTACATTCTATTACACTACAAAGCGAAGTGTATGGGAAGGGATTTCCGGAACTGATTTTTCAGCAACTGCAGATATGGAGAAAATTGAAGCAAAAGCGAGTGGCGGATATCGTGTGCCGGTAACTGTTTCGGCTATGCGTAATGCAAATCAGATTACGATTGAGACAAAACAACTGTATTTGGATGTGGATTTAGAAGATTTAGGGAAGCAACAGTTTCAGATTAAGCCAAATACTTTAGGAACGGTAGCGGAAGGTTGTGCGTTGGGTGTAGTAGAGATTGTCAATGCAAATGTAGTTCAGGTTTCAGGACCAGCGTCTGTAGTGAATTCTATTGATAATGTAATTGCGACTGTGAATGTAGAGGGTATGTCGACTGATATTACAGATAACGTAGTTCCATCCTTTTACGATGCAGATGGTGAATTGATAGATACGACAAAGCTGGAGATGAGTGTGGAGACAGTTCGAATCTCGGCACAGATATTGAATACCAAAGAAGTTCCGTTAAAATTATCGACAAAAGGTGTTCCGGAAACGGGTTATCAGCTGGTAGATGTTTTTTGTGATCCAGTCATGGTGCAAGTGAAAGGAGTACCTGCGGTATTAAATATGGTGGATGAGATTAAGATCCCGGCAGAAGTTTTGGATTTGACAGGTGCAAGAGAGACGATTGAGAAGGAGATAGACATTTCGTCATATCTGGATATGGGAGTGTCATTGGTGAGTAGTGCAGATGCAAAAGTGAACATAACAGCTGAGATTGAACCTATTGAGACCAGAGAATATAAAATCCCGGTTAATAATATTACGGCTATTGGATTACAATCAGGTTATCAATTATCTCATGCTGAGCGGTATGTAATAGTTAATATTACTGCGGGAAGGACAGCACATAATTCGTTAAATGTATCAGATATTAAAGGTACGATAGACGTTGATGGATTGAAGGCAGGAGAACATGTTATCAATATAAAGTTTGAATTGGATCATTCGGTGTATAAGATGACAGCAGCTTTTGCAGAAATAGAGATAAAAGCGACTGGCAGCTCGGGTGGTACAGACAGTGGTAATACAGGTGGAAACAGTGGTGGGACTACTGGAAATACACAAGAGGAAGGTTCAGAAGAATTAAAACCAGAAGATTCTACACAGGCAGGTGCTGATAGTACTGAGAATGCAAGTGAAAACAGCACAGAAAATGCTGGGGTAGGAGAGTCGAATACAGGTACAACTGAGAGTGCAGGCAATAGATCAGATTAAGGAAAAGAGGACTAACAATTATGGCAAGAATGTTTGGAACGGATGGAGTGCGAGGTATAGCAGGATCTGAGTTGACAATTGAATTGGCGACGAAGTTAGGTCAGGCAGGAGCATATGTATTGACAAAAGAGCAGGAACATCAGCCAACGATTATCGTTGGATGCGACACAAGAATTTCCGGTGGAATGTTAGCAAGTGCATTGATGTCAGGTATTTGTTCCGTAGGTGCAAATGCGATTTTTGTAGGCGTAATGCCGAC
Organism: Roseburia sp.; assembly: GCA_017549185.1. Taxonomy (GTDB): domain Bacteria; phylum Bacillota; class Clostridia; order Lachnospirales; family Lachnospiraceae; genus Roseburia. Next base: position 19,170 of record JAFYVJ010000021.1, read on the forward strand.
ACCGGCCATTGCATATCTTGCTAGAAAACATAAGGTGGATGCAGGGGTGGTTATCTCAGCATCACACAATCCGATGGAATTTAACGGCATTAAATTTTTTAATGGTGAAGGTTATAAGTTGTCAGATGCGTTAGAAGATGAAATTGAAGCTCTGATTAATAACAATATGAAGGATGTAGTGCTTCCAATCGGTTCAGGTGTTGGAAAGATTGAATATCGTTTTGATTTGGTAGACCAGTATGTGGAATTTGTGAAGAAGTGTGTGCCGGTAGATTTGACAGGCATGAAGATTGTTATCGACTGTGCAGAAGGGGCTTCCTATTATACGTCCGTAAAAGCATTAAAAGACCTGGGAGCTGATTTAGTCGCAATTCATACAGAACCGGACGGAACGAATATTAATGCAAACTGTGGTTCGACACATATGGATGAGTTAAAAGCAAGGGTAGTATATGAAAAAGCCCAGCTAGGAATTGCATTTGATGGTGATGCAGATCGTATGCTTGCAGTCGATGAAAATGGTGAGTTGGTAGATGGTGATCAGATTATGGCGATTTGTGGTCTCCATATGAAGGAAAAGGGTATATTAAAGCAGGATACCATAGTGGTAACAGTTATGACGAATCTGGGTATGACGTTGATGGCACAGAGGGAAGGTATAAAGCTTCAGAAAACTAAAGTGGGTGACCGTTATGTATTAGAAAACATGATGACAAATGGTTATAACCTTGGTGGTGAACAGTCGGGTCACGTTATTTTTCTGGATGATAATACCACAGGGGATGGCTTGCTTAGTGCGTTGAATCTTTTACGTGTTGTGGTTGAGACAAAGAAACCATTGTCAGAACTTGCTTCGGTAATGGAAGTGTTGCCACAGGCATTAGTCAATGCAAAAGTTCCGAATCATAAGAAAGAAGATTATATGGAATATCCGGAGATTGCAGAGGCAATTACGGTGTTAGAAAAGAAGTTTAATGGAGAAGGACGTGTGCTTATTCGTCCGTCGGGTACAGAACCATTGGTACGTGTTATGATTGAAGGAAAAGATCAGAGCATAATTGAGATGGAGGCAAGGAAATTAGCCGAATTGATTACGAAGACAATGTTATAAAACAGTACTTGGGAGAAGACGTTTTTAAGGGGTAAAATTTATGGTGAGTCAAAAAGTGGTGATAATAAATCCTACGGGGTTGCACTTAAGACCCGCAGGAGTGCTTTGTAATGAAGCTATGCAATTTAAATGCAGAGTTACATTTAAGTACCGAAACGATATTGCTAATGCAAAGAGTGTATTGAGTGTTTTAGGAGCCTGTATCAAATCGGGTAGTGAAATTGAACTGATTTGTGAAGGAGAAGATGAGGAGGAAGCTCTTCGTGCTGTTGTGGCAGCGGTAGAAAACGGTTTGGGAGAATAGTATTATTATGTTAGGCGTTGACAGATATGTACGGGTGCCGGTGCTGCATTACCCTGGACGCGAATGGCCGAATAGAGAAATACAGAGAGCACCTATTTGGTGTTCTGTGGATTTGCGAGATGGAAATCAGGCATTAATAGAACCTATGAGCGTAGAAGAAAAAGTAGAGATGTTTAAGCTTTTGTTAAAGCTCGGTTTTAAAGAAATTGAAATTGGTTTTCCGGCATCGTCACAGATTGAATTTGATTTTTTGCGTAAATTAGTAGATGAAAATATGATACCGGATGACGTGAAAGTGCAGGTGCTTTCACAATGTAGAGAAGATTTGATTAATAGAACCTTGGAAGCTATTGAAGGAATAAAAAATGTGATATTCCATATTTATAATTCTACTTCGGCATTACAACGGGATGTGGTATTTCATAAGGAGAAAGCGGAGATTATAGAGATTGCTGTTGCTGGAACTAAGATGGTGAAAGAAGGCATGAGGCGTTTTGCTGGGAATCTTCAATTACAATATTCTCCAGAATCCTTTACAGGTACAGAAGTAGAGTTTGCATTGGAGGTCTGCACGGCAGTGCAGAAAGAATGGAATCATGCGAACGAGAATCCGATTATTTTCAATCTACCTGCTACTGTGGAGATGAATACGCCAAATGTATATGCAGATCAGATTGAGTGGATGAATAAACATTTTGAAGAACGGGAAAATGTGATTTTGAGTGTACATCCCCACAATGATCGTGGTACAGGAATTGCAGCTACAGAGCTTGCATTATTGGCAGGGGCAGATCGTGTGGAAGGGACATTGTTTGGTAATGGTGAGCGTACCGGTAATGTGGATTTGTTGACAGTTGCATATAACATGTTTTCACAAGGGATAGATCCGGAATTACACATTGAGAACGTAAATGAAATTATTGAGGTTTACGAGCGATGCTGTAAGATGAATATTGATGAGCGACATCCTTATGCTGGAAAACTTGTATTTACGGCATTTTCGGGTTCCCATCAGGATGCTATTAATAAAGGTGTTCAGACAATGCGAGAACGTGGAACGGAAAAATGGCTGGTGCCATATTTGCCGATAGATCCAGCGGATGTAGGTAGGAAATATGAACCGGTAGTTCGCATTAATAGTCAGTCTGGTAAAGGTGGGGTTGCTTATATTATGGAGAATATCTACGGATTTAAGCTGCCGAAGGAAATGCAGCGAGAATTCGCAGATATTATTCAGGAGATTTCAGAGAAAAAGGGCGGAGAGATAGAACCGGCCTTGATTATGAAAACATTCCAGAATGAATATTTAGATTGCAAAAAGCCATTTGAATATATTAAGGCAAAAGTGAATGAGCAAAGTGCACTGCAGGATGATGTTGTAGTAGAGCTTGATTTTAAATACATGGGTACTACTCTTTATTCTAGGGCAAAAGGACAAGGACCGATTGATGCAGTAAAAGTGGCAGTAAAACACAGGGTGAATATTGTGGATGTGGCAGTACTTAATTATACCGGTCATGCGTTAGCGAAGGGGTCGCAGGCAAAGGCGGCAGCGTATATACATATGCGTGATAATTATACTGCTAAAGAGACTTTTGGTGTGGGTGTCAGCTCTAACATCACAAGAGCCTCTATAAAGGCATTTTTCTCAGCGTTAAATCGACTGAGTAGAAAATAAATGTAAAATATGAGGTGACTATTCAGAGCAAAACGGAAACTTTGAAAAGGTAGTTTTGCGAATGGTACTCTGAGTGCTTACAATATGAATAACTATGAAGGGATATGTTATGAAAAAAATTTTGGTGACAGGTTGCAATGGACAGTTGGGACGTGCGATTCGAAAAGCATATAAACAGGATGAAGTGACATTTGTGAATACAGATGTGGTAGAGGGCGAAGGAGTAGTAGCTCTTGATATCACAAGAATTGAGTCAGTGATGGAATTGGTCCTTGCAGAGAAACCGGATGTAATTATTAATTGTGCGGCTCATACGAATGTAGATGCTTGTGAAAAAGAGTGGGATCTGGCATATCAGATTAATGCAATTGGACCAAGAAATCTGAGTATTGCGGCTAATGCAGTAGATGCGAAAATGATACATGTATCTACAGACTATGTGTTTGAAGGAAATGGCACCGTGCCATATACGGAATTTGACGAACCAAACCCTGTAAGTGCATATGGAAAAACCAAATTAGAAGGTGAAAAATTTGTGAAGGAATTTGCAAAGAAACATTTTATTTTCCGTACAGCATGGTTATATGGTGATGGCAAGAACTTTGTAAAAACAATGCTTCGTTTGTCAGAAACTTATGAACAGGTAAATGTAGTTTGTGACCAGCTTGGAACTCCTACGAGTGCAAAAGAACTTGCTAAAATGATACGTTATCTGGAAAGTACTGAGAATTATGGAACATTTCACGCTACCTGCGAAGGAGATACTAACTGGGCAGCGTTTACGGAAGAAATCTTTAGATTAACAGGTAAAGACACAAAAGTAAATCATGTGACTAGTGAGCAGTATGCACAGATGAATCCGGCATCTGCTAAGAGACCTGTATTTTCTATTTTAGATAACTACATGTTAAAACTGACAAGCGATTATCGTATGGCAGATTGGCATGATGCGTTGAAGGAATATTTGGATGAGAATTAATAAATATATGATAAAAAAGGGAATTGCATGCTTAAAAGAGTATGGATTCCGTGAACTGTATATACGAGCGGTCGAAAAACTGCGTTCCCAAAAAATATCCTATGATAAATGGTACAAAAAGCATGCAATAACAAAGGAGCAGGAGAGTACCCAGAGAGAAGATGTAAAATCCTGGGAGAATCAGCCGTTGGTGAGCATTTGTGTACCGCTTTATAATACACCAAAAGCGTATTTATGTGAAATGATAGACTCTGTTATAATGCAGACTTATCCAAATTGGCAGTTGTGTTTGGCAGACGGAAGTCCGGATGAAAAACTGAATGATGTGATAAAACAACGCTATGGTGATGAAAAACGAATTAGCTACCGCCATTTGGATGAGAATCTCGGGATTGCAGAAAATACAAATAAAGCTTTTGAAATGGCAAAAGGAGAATGGATTAGTTTGTTGGATCATGACGATATTTTGCCACCGGAAGCATTATATGAGACGCTTGTAGCAGCTGGGGTGGCGGAAGGAAAAGCTTCCCTTGTAAAGAGGAAGAAGACCACTGCGGTGATAGAAGCGGTTTATTCTGATGAGGATAAAATTTCGGAAGATTTGACAGAACATTTTGATCCACATTTTAAACCGGATTATAATATTGATTTGTTAAGAACGAATAACTATATTACACATTTGTTTACGGTGAGACGTGAAATTGTGGAACAGGTGGGCGGTTTTATAAGCAAATATAACGGAGCACAGGATTTTGATTTTATTTTCCGTTGTACGGATGCTGCAAAAGGAGTAGCACATGTGCCAAGGATTCTCTATCACTGGAGAACTTCGGCGGGCTCTACAGCAGAGAATCCGGCAAGTAAGATGTATGCGTACGAGGCTGGAAAGCTGGCAATAGAAGATCACTTGAAAGCAAAAGGGATAGAAGGTGAGGTTTCAATGACGAGAAATCTAGGTTTCTATCGTGTGAAATATAAAGTGAATAATCCGGAACTGATATCGATTATCATTCCGAATAAGGATCAGGCATCCATGTTGGAAAAATGTATTGCATCTGTGACGAAAAGTACATACAGACAATACGAAGTGATTATTGTGGAAAATAATAGTGAGAAATCAGAGACGTTTGCTTGTTATGAAAAGCTTACAGGATGTGCATACACAGCGGATGCACTGATGGAGGGAAAACTGATAAATGGCAACCGCATTTGTGTGGTGACTTGGAAAGATTTCTTTAATTATTCTGCGATTAATAATTTTGGTGCGGGGTATGCAAAAGGAAAATACCTTCTTTTATTGAATAATGATATTGAGATTCTTACAGAGGATTGGCTGGAAGAGATGTTGGGACATTGTCAGCGAGATGATGTGGCAGCAGTAGGGGCTAAACTTTTATATCCGGATGGTACGATTCAGCATGCCGGTGTGGGAATTGGCCTTGGTGGTATTGCTAACAGCATGTTTGTGGGGATGGACAGTAAGTTCCATGGTTATATGCATAGAGCGAATTTACAGCTGAATTATAGTGCTGTTACAGCTGCTTGCATGATGGTGAAGAAAAAGATTTTTGATGAAGTGGGCGGCTTGGAAGAAGAACTGACAGTGGCATATAATGACATTGATTTGTGCTTGAAGATGGGGGCAGCAGGATATCGAATTGTTTATACTCCATATGCTATGGCAACACATTATGAGTCGAAATCCAGAGGGTATGAAAATACCCCAGAGAAGCAGGAACGACTGCAGAAAGAATCAGATTATATGTTGAAAAAATGGGCGGATATTTTTGAATATGGAGATCCGTATTATAATCCGAATTTTTCGAAAAAGAAGATGAATTATACGATTGATAGAGTATAAGAACTTAGAACAGTTACCAGACATGTGCTGTCGGGTGGCGTAAGAACATGAATCGTTACTGTTTACGAGGTACGAGTGAACAGTAACGCAGGAAGCAAACAATGATGAGAATGAAATGAACATCGTTGTAAACAGGTGCGAAATGTGCTATAATGAATTGATTATACTTTAGGAGGATAATGATGAGAACATATTTAGTAACAGGTGGAGCAGGATTTATTGGATCAAACTACATTCATTACATGTTCCGTAAATACGACAATGAAATCAGAATTATCAATGTGGATGCATTGACTTATGCAGGTAATTTAGAGAATTTAAAAGATGTTGAAGATAGAGATAATTATACATTTGTAAAAGCAGATATTACAGATAAAGAAGCTATCGAGAAAATTTTTGCAGAGAATGATATCGATCGTGTAGTACATTTTGCAGCAGAGAGTCATGTTGACAGAAGTATCCGTAATCCAGAAGTGTTTGTTAAGACAAATGTTTTAGGTACAGCAGTTATGCTTAATTGTGCGAAAGCTGCATGGGAGCAGGAAGATGGTACTTTTAAAGAAGGTAAGAGATTTTTGCATGTTTCTACAGATGAAGTGTATGGTTCGTTGCCGGATGATCCGGATGCATATTTTTATGAGACAACTCCATATGACCCACATAGCCCATATTCAGCTAGTAAGGCAAGCTCAGATATGCTGGTAAAAGCATATGTGGACACATATAAGTTCCCGGCGAATATTACAAATTGTTCTAACAACTATGGACCATATCAGTTCCCTGAAAAACTAATTCCATTGATTATTAATAATGCATTACAGGGTAAAAAACTTCCTGTATATGGGGATGGAAAGAATGTTCGTGACTGGTTATATGTAGATGACCATGCAAAAGGAATTGACATGGTACAGGAGAATGGACGTCTCGGTGAGACATACAATATTGGTGGACATAACGAAAAACAGAATATCGAAATTATCAATATCATCCTTGAGACATTACAGGAAATGCTCCCTGAAGATGATCCAAGAAAAGCCCTTGTTAGTACAGATTTAATCACATATGTGGAAGATCGTAAGGGACATGACAGACGTTATGCCATTGCACCGGATAAGATTAAAGCTGAAATCGGCTGGGAACCAGAGACTATGTTTAAAGAAGGTATTCGTAAGACAATTGCATGGTTCTTTGAAAATGAAGAGTGGATGAAGAATGTGACTAGCGGAGATTATCAGAAATACTACAAAGAGATGTACAAATAAATGATTAACTAATGTACAAAGACTAATGACGGTTTTGAAACAAAATTGTTATTAGTCTATTGTGCATTTTGTAAACAAAATGCAATTAGATGTAAACCTCGCAGAGCAGAAGTTGCCATATGGCCTGCTCGCGTGCGGCGAGTTCGCTTGGCGAACTCTTTATTAAAAAATGCATTACGAAAGGAAAAAGATTATGAAAGGTATTATTTTGGCCGGAGGTTCCGGAACTCGTTTATATCCGTTGACAAAAGCGATTTCAAAACAGATTATGCCTGTTTATGATAAGCCAATGATTTATTACCCGTTATCGATTTTGATGTTAGCAGGGATTCGTGAAGTGTTGATTATCTCTACACCAAGAGATTTGCCGGTATTTGAAGATTTGTTTGGTGATGGTTCGCAGCTTGGTATGCGTTTTGAATATGCGATTCAGGAACAGCCAAGAGGCTTGGCAGATGCATTTATTATTGGTGAAAAATTTATTGGTGATGATTCTGTAGCATTGATTTTGGGAGATAATATTTTCTATGGACAGAGTTTTACAAAGGTGTTGAAAAATGTGGCAGAACGCACACAGAATGAGGCGGGAGCTACTATTTTCGGCTATTATGTAAGAGATCCAAGAGAATATGGTGTTGTTGAATTTGATGAGAATGGCAAGGCGTTATCTATCGAAGAAAAACCAGAACATCCAAAGTCAAATTATGCAGTGCCGGGTCTTTATTTCTATGACAATGATGTTGTAGAGATTGCAAAAAATGTAAAGCCGTCTGCACGCGGAGAGATTGAAATTACAAGTATTAATAACGAGTATTTGAATCGTGGAACATTAAATGTTGAGACGTTAGGACGAGGATTCGCATGGTTAGATACAGGTAATCACGATATGCTTCTTGCAGCAGCAGATTTTGTATCCGCTTTCCAGAAACGTCAGGGATTATATATTTCATGTATCGAAGAGATTGCTTATAAACGTGGATTTATCAATAAAGAGCAGCTTATAGAGCTTGCACAGCCATTATTAAAAACAGATTATGGTAAATATCTGATGGAAGTGGCAGAGGGCTTATAAAAGAGAATAACCATCAAGTTATGAGGTGTTGAATGGTTATGAAAAAGAGTTGTAGAACGAGGAGTTTTCTATTATGGGAAAGATAACAGTAACAGATAACTGCAACGGAATTGCAGGTTTAAAAGTAATTGAACCAGAAGTGAGAGGTGATCACCGCGGTTACTTCATGGAGTCTTATAATTATAATGATTTTGCGGCAGTGGGAATCGATTGTCAATTTGTGCAGGACAATCAGTCAGCATCTAAAAAAGGTGTTATTCGTGGACTTCATTTTCAGATTAACTATCCACAGGATAAGTTGGTGCGTGTTATTAATGGTGAAGTGTTTGATGTGGCTGTGGATTTGCGTGAGGGTTCAGAAACTTATGGCAAGTGGTTTGGTGTTATTCTTTCAGCAGAGAATAAGAAACAGTTTTTTGTTCCAAAAGGATTTGCTCATGGATTTATTGTATTATCTGATTATGCAGAATTCCTTTACAAAGTAAGTGATTTTTATCATCCAAACGATGAAGGTGGCATTATGTGGAACGATCCGGAAGTGGGGATTGAATGGCCGATGCCAGAAGGAATGACAGAAGAAGATTTACTTTTTTCAGATAGAGACAAATTGTGGGGATCGATTAAGGAGCTAAAAATGAAGGAATAAATTCTTTCATTTACCAGTTTGTGTACACAGACTGGCGGTAATTTGATTAGATGGAGGTCAAGAATGTCTAAGAAGAGTGATAACACTCCGTTGTTGAAAGATGTATGGGAAAGCCGTGACCTGATTTTTAGTTTGGCAAAAAGTGATTTTAAGGCAAAATATGCCGGTTCAGTATTTGGGATTATATGGGCATTTGTACAGCCGGTGATTACAGTACTCATTTATGTGATTATTTTTGGTATGGGATTAAAGATGACACCAGATAGTACAGAATATCCGTTTTTGCTTTATCTGATTGCTGGAATTGTGCCATGGTTTTTCTTTGTGGATGCATGGCAGAATGCATCTAATTGTTTGGTAGAATATAGTTATTTGGTTAAGAAGATGGTGTTTAAAATCCAGATTCTTCCGGTAGTAAAAGTAATTGCATCTGTATTTGTGCATTTGTTTTTAGTAGTAATAGCTACAGTGATTTTTGTGGTTATGGGTAAAATGCCGGGCATTACAATGATTCAGATTATATATTATATGTTTTGTGAGATTTGTCTGATTTTGTCGGTATCATATATGACGGCTTCGGTGACACCATACTTTAAGGATATGACCCAATTAATAGGTGTGGTGACCCAGCTTGGTATGTGGGTAACTCCGATTATGTGGGATGAGAGTTTTTGGCCGGATTGGGCGATGAATATCTTCCGCCTGAATCCAATGTATTATATTGTAACAGGTTATCGTGATTGTTATATGCACGGTGGCTGGATAACAGACCACATCGGAACAACCATATATTTTTGGTCATTTGTTATCATTTTAAGCCTTATCAGCGGTAAGATTTTCCGTGAGATGAAGGACTACTTTGCAGATCACTTGTAACAATTCAGAGCCAAGGTAATTTTGCGAATGGAGATCAGGATTGTTATATAAAATATAAAAAGGCAGGCAGTAATGCAGGAAAAAATAATTGAGATCAAAGATATAGTTAAAACATATAAACTTTATAATAAACCGGTGGATTTTGCAAAGGAGTTGCTTTTCTTTGGAAAACGTAAGTATCATAGACCTCATAATGCTCTAAATGGGATTAATTTAGAGGTGTATAAGGGTGAGTGTATTGGTATTATAGGAACGAACGGTTCGGGTAAATCTACCTTGCTTAAGTTGATTACAGGTGTTGCAACACCAACTAGCGGAACGATAGAAGTGAATGGTAAAATCAGTGCTCTATTAGAGCTTGGTGCCGGATTCAAACCGGAATTTACCGGATTAGAGAATATTTACTTAAATGGTACGATTCTTGGGTTTACGAAAGAAGAGATGGACGAGCGTGTGCAGGCAATCGTTGATTTTGCGGATATCGGGGAGTTTATTCACCAACCGGTAAAAAGTTATTCCAGTGGTATGTTTGCCAGACTGGCTTTTGCGGTAGCAATCAATGTAGAACCGGATATCTTAATTGTAGATGAAGCACTTAGTGTTGGTGATATTTTCTTTCAGGCAAAGTGCTATCAGAAGTTCATGAGTTTTAAAGAAGCGGGTAAGACGATTCTGTTTGTAACACATGATTTGAGTAGTGTTATCAAGTACTGTGACAGGACTCTTTTGATTGACAAGGGAAATCAGGTTATGGTAGGACCATCAGCAGAAGTGGTAAACGTGTACAAGAAGATTTTAGTAAACCAGTATACGGAAGAGACAGAAGAAGCAAAGGAAGAGGAAGTAAAAGTAGCAGCATCTAGTGTGGATAATGAAACAGGTACATTCTGGAAAGATTGTATGGTGAATAATTCCGGTGCGGTAGAATATGGCAATGGTGTTGCAAACATTGTTGATTATGCAATAGTAGATGCAGATGGCAATTTAAGCCCATCTATTTATAAAGGTGCAGAATTTGAAGTTCGTATGAAGGTAGAATTCTATCAGCCAGTTGACAATCCTATTTTTGCATACACAATGAAAGATATTAAGGGTACAGAGGTAACAGGAACTAACACGATGTTAGAAGAGCAGAATTTAGACCATGTAGAGGCAGGTCAGGTTGTAACGGTTTCTTTCCGCCAGAATATGAGTCTGCAAGGGGCTGATTATTTGCTTTGCTTAGGTTGTACCGGTTATGTGAATGGAGAGTTTACGGTATATAGCAGATTGTATGATGTATGTAATATACAGGTAGTGTCTGATAGGAATACAATTGGCTTTGTAGATTTAGGAGCAAAAGTTAGTTACAAATAAATATATAAAAGGTTAAAAAGTATGAACACAGAAAAAATCGGAAACGTAGTCATGAACTATGACTATTATATTGGACAGGATTTGTATAGTGATGGGGATATAGAGGATACTTTGCTTGATATTGTGAAGAATCATGATAGAAGTGAATTTCCGAGTATTATTGTCGAATCAAAGTCGTGGCCAATTTTATATCATCTTTCAGAAGTGCGTACCAATATTTTGAACTGGTATCCGTTTGAAGAAGGGGCACATGTTTTAGAAGTTGGTGCGGGCTGTGGAGCGATTACCGGTGCGATTGCTGATAAAGCTGAGAAGGTAGTTGCGATTGATTTGTCAAAACGTAGAAGTATGATTAATGCTTACCGCAATCGAGATAAAGAAAATATCGAGATTATCGTTGGTAATTTTAATGATGTGGCAGCAGGTTTGACAGAAAAGTTCGACTATGTAACACTGATTGGTGTGTTAGAGTATGGGGAATTATATATTCCGGGTAATGACTCTTATCGTACTTTTTTGAAGAAAATTGCAGGCTTGTTGAAGCCGAATGGTAAAGTGCTGATTGCGATTGAGAATCAGTTGGGGTTGAAATATTTTGCCGGATGCAGGGAAGATCATGTGGGCAAATATTTTGAAGGTATTGAAGGTTATACCACTACCAATAGTGTGAAGACTTTTTCTAAAAAAGTTTTGAAAGAAATTATCGAAGGTAGTGGGTATGAAAATATACAGTTTGCATATCCATATCCGGATTATAAACTTCCGACGACTATTTACACGGATGATTTCCTACCGGTAAAGGGTGAATTGGTGAATAATTTGCGTAATTTTGATGCAGACAGAATGGTGTTTTTTGATGAGACAAAAGTCTGGGATACCATGATTGAAGCAGGGTTATTCCATGAGTTTTCTAACTCATTTTTTGTGGAAGCTACAAAACCGGGTAAAGCTACAGAAATACTAGAGAAAGCCGGACAAATGACAAGTTTTGCGAAGTGTTCTGTAGAGCGTAAAGACGAGTATAAAATTATTACCCGTATTTTTGAAGAAGATGGTAAAAAGCTTGTAGAAAAACGTGCAGTAAATAAAAAAGCTAATGTGCATGTGAACCGAATGGCAGAACTTGCAAAAACGAATCCGTATCTGACAGAGAATGTTTGCTTAGTACCATGCGAAGCAGTAGCGGATGGAGTAGTGAGATTCCCATATATCGAAGGTCAGCGTTTGGATAAGGTGATCGATGAGGCGGTGAAACAAGGACGGTTAGAAGATGCATGGAGTGAAATTCGTCGTTTGAAAGATATTATTATGAATGTCAGCGGTAAGGAGAACTTTCATGTAACGGATGAGTTTCGGACAGTTTTCGGGCAGATTCCGCAACCGGAACCGGTCGAAGGAGAAAAACAGGCAGAGCCAGTTGATCCATTAGCTGTATTAGAAGGTTATGAAGCAGTGAAAAATGTCAATATGGACATGGTGGCTGCAAATATTATTTTTGCTGATAAAATTTATGTTTTAGATTATGAATGGAATTTTGATTTTGCAATTCCGTTAAAATATATTTTGTTTAGAAGTATTTTGTTCAATGGAACATTGAATGTTATGCCTGAGGAACAAAGAAAAGTATTAATGGAGATTATTGAAATCTCTGATGAAGAATGGCAGTTGTTTTTACAGATGGAAACTTCGTGGCAGCAGTTTGTTACAGGTACATCTTTAACGGATTTGTATCCGGATATGCCATCTAAGTATACTATTGTAAAAGAAGAAAATTATTGCAATAATCCGCCGGAACCAAAGCGTAGCCTTCCATATAGAGCGGCACGTAAAGTAAAACGAATGATAGTTGCGGCGTTACAGACAAAAGAGAAGAAGTAAAGTAGCTGAAAGTGAGGGGCGATGGACGCATCGATTGTAATCCCTGTAAAGAATGGCGGGGAGTTATTAGATAAAGTATTAGCAAAAGTTTTTGAACAGAAAACAAAATATGAGTACGAAGTCATCTGTGTGGACTCAGGTTCCTCAGATAATACAGTGGAAATTGTGAAGAAATATCCATGCAGATTATATGAGATTGCACCGGAAGAATTTGGACATGGCAAAACCAGAAACTATGGTGCCAGCAAAGGAACCGGTGAGTTTATTATATTTATTACGCAGGATGCACTTCCGGTAAATGAATACTGGCTAGAGAATTTTATTGATGCCATGAAAATGGATGATGAAGTAGTCGGTGGTTTTGGACGGCATCTGCCATATCCGGATTGTAATGTATTAGATGTTAGAGATTTAAATGCTCACTTTAAAGGTTTTGGTGAAGAGAATACTGTTTCCTGGATGGAAGATAAGGAGCGGTATGAGAGAGAAGAGGGCTATCGCCATTACTTAGCATTTTTTGCAGACAATAATTCCTGTCTTCGTAGAAGTGTGTGGGAAAAATATCCATATCCAGATGTGGATTTTGCAGAAGATCAGATTTGGATGAAGCAGATGATTGAACTGGGATTTAAACGTGTGTATGCACCGGATGCAATGGTATATCATTCTCATAATTATGCATTGAATACGTATTTTAAACGATATTATGATCAATATAAAGCGATTTATCGTTTACATCAGTATCAGATGTTTAAGAATGTTCCTAGGATGATATATGGTACGTTAAGGATTATTTATGCAGACATGCGTTATATCTGGGGCAGACAAAGCCAGATTAATCATAAATGGAAATGGACCCACTATGCAGTTGTGCGTAATACGTATCGAAGTGTGGCAGCCTTTATTGCGGGTAGATATGAAGGTTATTCAGAGAAAACGAAACGGTATTTAGATCGTCGTATTTCTCAGCAGTATGATCAGATTAACAATAAGGGTTGAAAGGAATAGAAGCGATAATGCTCACTTAACAGATAATCACTTGCTGATTAGCTGTGGAGGAAAGTGATTCAAAAGTGAGCAGGCTCTTTTGCGAAGCAAAATTATGAATGAGCCCGCGAAGCATACTGTAACAGTATGCTAGAATGTGAGGAAATATGAGTAAATTAATTGATTATATAAAAGCACATTGGGTGAATCCTGCACGTATGGACCACCATGGAAACATTATGTGGGATCAGCGAGTGGCGGCTTTTGGTGGTGTGGATTTGTATTCTCCATATACATTTGTTTTGAAAAAAGAAAAAATACCATTTGATCGTGAAGCTTATGAAGCAGCGAAAGGTGGAAAAAAGATTTTAAACTGGATTGTTCCGGAGATGGGATTGTCATCTGGTGGGCATATTAATATTTTTCGTTTTGTGATGATGTTGCAAAAAGCAGGGCTTCATAACAGAATTTATCTGTTACAGTCGATTAACTTTAAGACGGCGGAAGATTGTAGAGAGTTTTTGAGAAAAAATTATGCATTGGATTTAAGCGAAATTGAACTGGATATTAATATTCATAATATGAAGTTTGCACATGCGACCATTGCTACTTCATGGCAAACAGCTTATCCGTTGCGTGACTTTGATAATACCATTAGTAAATTTTATTTTGTGCAGGATTTTGAACCGTTTTTCTATGCGAAAGGATCAGAATCCGCCTTTGCAGAGAATACATACAAGATGGGATATAGAGGGCTTACAGCCGGTAACTGGTTACGAGATAAATTAAAAGAGGAATACGGCATGCAGACCGAAAGTTTTTTATTCTCTTATGATAAAGAGTTATATAAACCAGGGGAAAAACGTGATAATGTACCACGTATTTTCTTCTATGCAAGACCAGTTACAGAACGTCGTAATTTTGAATTAGGTATTTTAGCCTTAAATGAAGTAGCGAAAAAGTTTCCTGATTTAGAAGTGCTTTTTGCAGGATGGGATGTAAGGAATTATACGGTTCCATTCCGTTTTAAGAACTTGGGAAGTGTGCGACAGGACAAACTTTCTGATTTATATGCTCAATGTGATATGTGTTTGGTATTATCAAGTACAAACCTTTCATTACTTCCACTGGAGATCATGGCATCTAATTCTGTACCTGTATGTACCAAAGGAAAAAATAGCGAATGGATGATGAATGACAGTAATGCGGTTCTAGTAGAGTTTGAACCGGATGATATTGCAGAAAAAATGATTTATTTCCTGGAGCATAAAGAAGAGTTAAATGCATTGCGGGCCAGTGGTATGGAATATGCAAAGGGGACTAGTTGGGATGCTGAAGGTGAAAAAGTAAGAATTGCAATCGAAAGAGGAATTGCAGAGGACGAGAGGAAATTATGCAATTTAGTTTAGAATATATACCGGCGATTATGCTTACAGGTATGGTATATCTGTTTGTGCTAGCCGGATTATGGAAAAATCAGATTAAAGAAGTCTATAGTAGAAGAACCAAAAGAGAAAAAGTACTTACTGTATGTGTGTTGATTTTATCAGTAGGTGCTATGCTTTTTGTGGCGGCGAGAGCGGAAGGAATGCTTCCGGTGATGGGGAAATATACCGGAACGGTATATACAATGTTACTTTGGTTCTTAAATGGAAGTACTGAGATTTTGGCAATGGCAGTGTACTTTGTGTGTGTAATACCAACTATGGTAGTAAGTGCGGCAATTATTGATGAAATTAGCCAGAGAGAGCTCATTTTAGCAGCACCATTTTATTACTATGTATTATTTTTTATGGTAGAAGGATTATTTCTTGCACCGTTGGCAGTTCCTGTAACTGGTTGGTTTGTGTTGTTATTATTAGCTACAGTTTTTTATTGCAGAGTGAAAGCTCATTATGAAGGAACCAATAAAAAGAAAAGATTACTCAGTATATTATTGGTTGTGGGAATATTAGTGGTATTGCTTGTTGAGGGAGCTGTACCGGTAGCATTGTTGCTTCAATATGTTGCTTCGCTGGGGTTAAATATTGGTGCAGCAGTAGTAATTAATCGTACCAGCATCTTAAAGAAAAAGCTTTGGTATCTGATGACCATGATTTGCTTTGTAATGTTATTTTTTATTGGAAGATTATTGGTAACTATTTAGTAGGTCTGCACATTTATTGTACAGACCGTGAAAAACATGATGGATTATTTTAGATAAGTGGTGGAGCGAAAAAGAAGTGATAAATAATAAGTTTCTCTTGATACTACTCGTTTTATTAGCAACATGGCGTTTGGGAATGGCATTGTATGAAGAAAAAAAGAAAAGAGTGGTATTTCTACTGTTTGTTGTAGTGATTTATCTAATGAATACATTTTTGGGTGGGCAATCAGAGGTGAATCAGATTTTTGCAAAACAGCCATATGAATTGACGTGGTTGAGTTGTGTTGTGATGCCAATGGTACTTACCCATTGTCTGGAGTGGATGAAGGCGGTACAGGTAGGAAAAGTATCACATAAGTTGCGAAGAGTTTGTGAAATTCTGATTTTGCTCGTTGCAGGACAATGCTTAAATGAAAAAGGTGGATTTTATATTATTTTAATGCTGTTACTTACCGTGGCAGTAATTGTGGTTAGGAAGGGGTATGCTTATGTCATTACGTCTGGCAGTTTTAAAAAACGTGTTTGATACTTATAACACACAGGCTTACTCCTTGATATTCTTTTTTATTGCGGTAGTGTATTTCATTATTAAAAATAAAAAAGAACAAAGAAATTTGTTACTATATGAGATTTTTGGTATACTTATACTAGTGACACCATTTATCGGGAATAAGATTATTACGCTTGGTGCAGGAGATGAATCAAATTGGCCGGTATATGGGATTTTGTGTGCAATTCCATTGACTGCACATGTGGCAACAGAAATATTTTTTGAAGCTAAGAGTAAAAAAGAAAAGTATGGTTTTATTGTAGTTTTCCTAATTTTAATGTTAGTAGGACTATAAAGATTTGGAACTATTCAGAGCCAAGGCAATTTTCATAAAATACAGGCATTCAGCTTGCTGAAATGAATGCATTTTTGAAAATTTCTTTGGCGAGAAGTCAACATGAGCAAAACGTAAGCATTGAAAAGGCTGTTTTGCGAATGGTGCTCTGAATAGTTACAAAAATTTAATGATAGAGCGTAAGAAGGGTTGACTTATGAAAAATTCAGAAAAAACAATGTGGATGAGAAGAATAAGTCTTGTGTTGATTGACATTGGTATCATAATATTAGCGAGCGTGAGTGCATTACTTATACGTTTTGAGTTTAGTATGAATGAGGTTCCAAAATATTTCCTTGAAATTATTTGGGAAATGTTGCCAATTACACTGCCGGTAGGAATTATAATTTTTTCTGCGTTCCGTTTATACAGCACATTGTGGTATTATGCCGGTGCTACAGAGATGTTGTATTTGGCAGCAGGGTGTGTAGTGGATACTTTATTTAATATGGTGTTGATTTTGTACGCATATAGAAATATTGAATATCCGATGCCAAGAAGTTGGTATTTTTTATACGGAGCATTGTTACTGATTATGGTATTTATCAGTAGATTTTCACTTCGAGGAGTGAAAACGATTTCTAGTCGTAGAAATCAGACCGGAAAAATGAGACGTGTTTTAATCGTAGGTGCCGGAGAGGCCGGTAATGCAATTATTAAAGAAATTGTAAATAGCCGTTATGTTAATATGAAAATTGTCGGTATTGTAGATGATGATAAGACAAAACACGGTAAATTCATGCATGGGATAAAAGTTATCGGGGATCGTAATGATATTATTGATATTGCACAGAGTCGTCGGGTAGATGAGATTATTATTGCAATGCCGTCGACTTCAGCACAGGAAATGAAGCGAATACTTGATATTTGTAAGCAGACAGCATGCGAGTTGAAACGTCTGCCGGGTATGTTCCAGTTGGTAAATGGCGATGTAAGTATTAGTAAGTTAAAAGATGTAGATGTAAATGACTTATTAGGTCGAGAACCTATTAAAGTAGATTTGGATTCTATTATGGGGTATGTATCAGGCAAGGTTGTTATGGTTACCGGTGGAGGTGGTTCTATTGGTAGTGAACTTTGCAGGCAGGTAGCATCGCATAATCCAAAGCAGTTAGTAATTGTAGATATTTATGAAAATACTACATATGATATTCAATTGGAATTAAAACGCAGATATCCGAATTTGGATTTGGTGGTGTTGATTGCTTCTATACGAAATACAAAGCGTATGGATGAAATTTTCAGAATTTATCATCCGGAAATCGTATATCATGCAGCTGCACATAAACATGTACCATTGATGGAAGACAGTCCGAACGAATCTGTGAAGAATAATGTATTAGGAACATGGAAAGTGGTTCAGGCAGCGGATAAATATAAGGTAAAACGTTTTGTAATGATTTCTACAGATAAAGCAGTAAACCCAACAAATATTATGGGTGCTACAAAACGAATCTGTGAGATGATTATACAGACTTATAATAATCGCTCAGAAACAGAATATGTTGCGGTACGTTTTGGCAATGTATTAGGAAGTAATGGTAGTGTAATTCCGTTATTTAAAAAACAGATTGAAGAAGGTGGTCCGGTTACGGTTACACATCCGGATATTATTCGTTATTTTATGACAATTCCTGAAGCAGTCTCCTTAGTGCTTCAGGCAGGTGCCTATGCAAAGGGTGGTGAGATTTTCATCCTTGATATGGGAGAACCGGTTAAGATTGTTGATTTGGCTAAGAACTTAATTTTGTTATCTGGACACAAGCCAAACGAAGATATTCAGATTGTATTTACAGGACTTCGTCCGGGAGAAAAATTATACGAAGAGATGCTGATGAAGGAAGAAGGCATGCAGGATACTGCTAATAAACTGATTCATATCGGTAAACCAATTAAGATGGACGAAGAACGCTTCTTACAGCAGTTAGAAGAATTGAAAGAATATGTTGTAACGGAGCCGAGTGATATTCGTGAGTGGGTACAGCATATTGTACCGACATATTCGATTCAGGAACAGAAATAGTAAGCTTAATAAGGCATAATTTAGGAGGCGCTTATGACACTCTCTAACTCACAGAAAGTATATATGGGAATGAAAAGATGTTTGGATTTTATTCTGGCATTGGTGGCATTAGTTTTGTTTTGGTGGGTACTTTTGATTCTTTGCATTGCGATTAAAATCGATAGTCCGGGACCGATTTTATTTAAGCAGAAACGTGTGGGACTTCACAAAACGCATTTTAATATTTTAAAATTTCGTACGATGCGCATAGATACACCAAAGGATATGCCGACTCATATGTTGAGTAATCCGGATCAGTATATTACGAAAGTGGGCAAATTCCTTCGTAAGAGCAGTTTGGATGAACTTCCACAGATTCTTAATATCTTAAAAGGTGAAATGAGTATTGTAGGACCAAGACCGGCATTATGGAATCAATATGATTTGATTGAAGAACGTGATAAATATGGTGCGAATGATGTATTGCCAGGATTGACAGGCTGGGCACAGATAAATGGACGCGACGAATTGGAGATTCCTGTAAAAGCGAAGTTGGATGGAGAGTATGTAGAGAAGTTTGGTCTGGCAATGGACATAAAATGCTTTTTTGGTACGATTACTGCCGTATTATTCCACAAGGGTGTAGTAGAAGGTGGTACTGGTGAGATGAAGAAAAAGTCATAATCGGGGAAGGAATTAGATCGTGGGGAAAAGAGTATTAATAACAGGGACTAGTGGGTACTTGGGTACCTCGTTTAAACAGTATATTGATAAAATAAATGGGAACATGCCGCAAGATTTGTGGCATGTTACATTTGTTTCTATGAGAAATGATAAATGGAAGGAAATAGACCTCTCTGAGTATGATGTAATCCTTCATGCAGCAGGTATTGTTCACCGCAAAGAAGAACCGGATATGGAGCAATTATATTTTGATGTGAACTATAGGCTGACGAAAGAATTGGCAGAGAAAGCAAAGGCGGATATGCAGGCAAAACAGGAAGTGACGGGAAGCGCTCATAAGATGCAGTTCGTATTTCTTAGTACTATGAGTGTCTATGGTATCGTGACAGGTCGTATTACGGTGAACACAAAGCCAGAACCAACTAATTTTTACGGGAAAAGTAAACTGGCAGCAGAAGAAGCATTACAGGCTATGCAGTCGGAAGATTTTCTAGTATCGATTGTTCGTCCACCGATGATTTATGGGAAAGAATGTACCGGCAATTACAGTTTATTGGAAAAACTGGCTACAAAGATTCCTGTTTTTCCGAAGATAAACAACGAGCGAAGCATGTTATATATAGACAACTTAAGTGAGTTTTTACGTTTGGCTATGGAGAATGAGGCTACAGGTATTTTCTGTCCACAGAATCAGGAGTTTGTAAATACGTCAGAGATGGTGGCAAAGATTCGTAAAAGCTATGGAAAAGCCGGAGTGACAATACCGGGATTTGGCTGGTTACTTAATATTTTAGCAGGGAAAATTAATTTATTTGCAAAGGTATTTGGTACGTTGACATATGATAAAAGTATGTCTGTCTATAAAAATGTTGGAAATTATCAAATCGTAGATTTTGGAGAGAGTATACATGGAAGCAAACACTAAAGTATCAGTTCTGATGTCTGTTTACATCAAAGAAAAGCCGGAATATTTTAAGGCGGCAATGGATAGTGTGTTGGCACAGACATATCCGGTAAGTGAAGTTATGCTGATTCAGGATGGACCATTGACAGAAGAATTGTATGAGTTGATTGAATACTATCGGAGTATGGCACCACAAGTCATCAGGACGTTTGCCTTTGAACAGAACCAGCAGTTAGGCAGAGCGTTGGCAAAGGGAGTAGAGTTGTGTAGTAACGAACTGGTGGCTAGAATGGATACAGATGATATTGCTATGCCGGAACGTATTGAGAAACAGGTGGCATATATGCAGATGCATCCGGAAGTACATGTATTAGGCGGAGCAATTAGGGAGTTTAATGATGAAGGAACAACAGATCGTGTAAAATATATGCCGCAGACTCAGGAAGAGATTCTAAATTACGTGAAAAATCGCAATCCGCTTAATCATATGACAGTAATGTTCCGTAGAAGTGCTATTTTAGAAGTTGGTAATTATCAGCATTTCCCATATTTGGAGGATTATTCGCTATGGAGCAGAATGTTATCAAAAGGTTATCAGATTCGTAATATTGAAGATGTGATTGTACGTGCAAGAACCAGTATGGCATTGGTACGCAGACGTAGCGGTTGGAAATATTTTAAGGACTTTGCGAAGTTGCGTAAATTTCAGCATGAGTTGGGACTTACTACTGTTTTAGAATATATGATATCCATGGCAGGGACATTCGTGGTATTAATGCAGCCGGGATTTGTAAAAGAACTGGCATATAAGAAAGTTTTACGCAAGTAGGATGATTACAGACATTGAAAGATTAGGAGTATTTTGAATAGAGATTCTGACTTAGTGGGGCGGATTGGAGCAGATATGAAAAAAGTGCGTGTATTAGAAATTATCGGAAAGCGTCCGGTTGGAGGCGTCGGTACGGTAATGCTGAACTATCAAACATATATCGATGCAGAAAAAGTGCAGATAGACTACTTGATTTTTGGAGACGAGCCGGAGCAGTTTGATGAAAGTGTGAAGGCGTTAGGTTCAAAGGTGTATATGTATCCTGTATTATCCGGCAGTCAGATGGGACGCACGAAAGCGTATCTGGAAGAGTTTTTTTCGAAACATGCGACGGAATATGATGTGGTACACCTTCATGCTCCGACTATTGCATTTTTAACATTTCCAATCGTTGCCAAATATGGGATTGAGCATCGGATCGTACATAGTCATGCTACTTTATATGCAGAAAGCAGAATCAAGGCGATTCGAAATCGTATTCTTTGGGCATTAGCAAAAGGGAAAATTACAGACCGCATCGGATGTTCCAAAGCAGCAGGAGATTTTTTGTTTGGTAAAGAAGATTTTGTTGTACTAAAAAATGCGATTGCTTATGAAGATTTTTTGTATAACGAAAAAGTGCGTGAACAGATACGTGAGCAGGAAAGTGCAGAAGAAAAGTTAATTGTTGGAAATGCAGGGCGTTTCAGTCTTCAGAAAAATCAGACTTTTTTAATAGAAATTTTTGCAAAAATAAAAGAATTGCATCCAAATAGTGTGTTATGGTTATTGGGTGATGGTGAATTAAGAACGGAGATTGAAGAAAAAATAAAAACCTTTGGTCTTGAAAGCAGTGTGAAGTTATTTGGAATGGTAAAGAATCCAAAAGATTATTATCAGGCGATGGATGTGATGGTTATGCCGTCATTGTTTGAGGGACTTCCGATGGTTGGAGTAGAAGCACAGGCTTCCGGTTTGCCATGTGTATTTGCAGACACTATTACAAGAGAAGTAGATGTGGTAGGATGTCCGTATATTTCGTTAGACGCATCTACGGAAGAATGGGCAAAGGCAGCTGTTACAGTGGCCAAGATTAGTAAACGCCGCAGTTATCCGAAGGAGTTAGATGAACTTGGATTTAATATCCAGTTGGAAGCAAAGCGGTTAGAAGAACTTTATTTAGCAAAATTGACAGAAAGATAGGACACAGGAATATCCTGTGAAAAGAGACAAGTTATAACAGGAGATTCTATGAGGAATCATTTAAATAAAAAGAGATTAGCAAGGGTGTTTTTGCTAGTGTGTGGCATGATAGTATTGACTTTTCTTGCACATCATTATGAGCATCCGGATATACAGATAAGTCATACAGAAGAAATTATTATTCCGGGAGTAGAGACGGAATATGAATTTTTGTTTTTGACCGATTTGCATTTGGCGGTTAAAACGCGAGATGATATAGGACCGCTGGGAGATGCAGATGCTAGAATGGCAGGATTTGCAAATCTAAAAGGGACACAATCAGCCCAACAGTTACCACAGTGGGTGGATTATGCAAATAAAGCACAGGTTTCTGCGGTGCTAATGGGCGGTGATATGAATGATTATTATTCCGAGCCGATTGCAGAGTATTTGTATGAGCAGATTAGTCAGTTTGAGATGCCATATTTGTATACGCTAGGGAATCACGAGCTTTATTCACCATGGGAAGAGGTTATTCCAGAAGAATCCGTAATCTATGAATTGTTTCAGGAGGGAAATACAGCATTCCAGGTGCTAGAATATGAGAAATTCGTGATATGCGCAATTGATAATGAAGCATATCAGGTAAATGAAGCGTCCTTATCGGAAATGAGAAATTGGTTGGAAGAAAATCCGGATAAGCCGATTGTTTTACTAGCACATGTGCCATTTTATACAGCACAGATTCCAGAGTTATTGGACACAAGTGCAAGTGTTTGGGGACGCCCATTACTTATTGGCGAAGATACAGGATATGCAACAGAGGTTTCAAAAGAATTTATGAATTTGATATTGAGTGAAGATAGCCCAGTGGTGGCGATTTTTACTGGAGATAATCATTTTTATCATAAAAGTAATTTGACAGATTCTATTGTTCAATGGGTTGGGGCACCGGCTTATGCGGGCGATGGAATGATTATAAGAATTAAAGGGAATGAAAAGTAATGACAAAAAAGATGTTTCAAGTGTCTAGAGTTATGGCGATTGGAATATGGATATTTGTATGTTGTAACTTGCTGACAGATCAAAAGGTTATGATGTTGGATGGAGATATTCTAAGCCGTTGTTTTGTAGCATTTTTAGCAACAGTAACATTCTGGATTGTTTCGGTTTTATATGAGAGAAAAAGAAAAGTTTTTAGTCCGGGATACATTTTACTGATGGTGAATGTGTTTATTAACGGATTGATTTGTCCGTGTTATTTTACGGGTAGCCGTATGGACGAAGGAACTAGAGAAGGGGTAATTCAGCCACAGGATTTTTGGGAGTTGTATGCGACAATCTATTTCCTGACCATGCTAGTGGTATTTCTCTATCTGCTATGTATTAAGTATACATCGGTGGAGATAAAACAAGATGACTTTATTAAATATAATAAAAGTGACGATGCGGCAGTCTTTTTAATGGGGATTGTGGTATTTTTCTTAAACTTCCAGTTCGGAGAAACGGGCGTAGTTATGTATGTTCCGGTGCTTTGTTATTTTGCAATGAGGGTTCTTTGGACAAACGGAAAGATTAATATTTATACGATATTGGCATTGTTGGCGGGACTTTATTGTATTTATCGTATCAGCTACAGCAGGTATTTGTTGGTAGAATATGTAGTGCCTATTTTATTGATGTATTTTGTGCTAGTGGCTGTGAATGATAATCGCAAGCGTGGTAAAAAAGTGGTACCGCTATTGCTTGCGGGTGTTGTTGCGATTATGGCATATGGTATGGTTTCTGAGCTAATTAAGTTAAATACTTACTGGGGAAGAAATTATAACTTGCTTTATGAGATTACCAATTTTAAGAGTATTATTGATTCCTGCGCACGTCAGGTTTACCGTTTGTTTGGTATCTGGACGGAACTGGGGGGAAATATTATTCACCATGTAAAATTACATGGCTATTATTATGGTATTACTTATATCAAATCGCTTGCAGGTGTATTTGGATTTGAGTATGTCAGCCTGCCGCTGATTTCAGCGAAATATATTTCGGCAGCGTATGCTCAGCCGGGCTTATTGGCAGAAGGTTACGCCAACTTTGGAATCTTTGGAGCAGTATTAAATCTTATGGTTCCTTTTGGAATTATGGAAGGGGCATTAAGCTGGTTTTTAAAGAAAAGAGATCCGCTGGCTATTTGTATTCTTACCGTTCCATTTACCAAAATTCTATTAGATGGCGGAACGATTAATAATATCATTTTTGGTGTTGCTACTTGTATTTTAGCATTTGCACCATACATTGTACTCAAATTATGTAAGCTGGAATTATGCATGCCTGGTGTGGGCGATTTGCATTTTATTCGAAAGAAACGATTGGAGCCTGATGATGGAGAAGACGAACAAGCCGTTGATTAGTGTAATTATTCCCATTTATAAAGCAGAAAAATATATTGAAAAATGTGTAAAAGCAGTGCAGAACCAGACTTATCAGAATCTGGAGATTATTCTGGTAGATGATGGTTCACCGGATGAAAGTGGTGTGATTTGTGACCGTCTGGCAACTGAAGATTCCCGCATTCGCGTACTACATAAAGAAAATGGTGGTGCAGCAACTGCTAGAAATGCCGGATTAGATGTAATGACCGGAGCGTATATTGCATTTGTAGATGCAGATGATTACATGGAACTTAATTACATCGAGACTTTGTATCATACATTGTCAGAGACAAATGCACAGGTTGCTATTTGTAGTTTTAAAACGATAGATGAAGCGGGGAATCCGGTGTCGATTGATAGCCTGCATGATGAAAGCAGTGACGAGAACATTTTTGTAGCAGATACTGACACCATCGAAGTGTTTACCGGAAATGAAATCATTTTGCAGGATTTACAGGGGCATTGGGAGCATGTAGCACCATGGGGTAAACTCTATCAGGCAGATTTGTTTGAAGGTGTTCGTTATCCGAAGTGGCCGGCATACGAAGATGAACCGGTATTTATTAGGGTGTTTGATAAGGTGGAAACTGCTGCGGCAAGTAAGGATAGGTTGTATTATTATGTACAGCATGCAGGTTCATTAATGAATACTGCATATAGCGAAAAACAGCGCAGTACGACGATAAAAATGTGGCACGAGCGTATTGAATATTACAGTGATAATGTGCCGAGGCATAATGCAATTCGTAATTGCGTATTGCAGGCATTTGTGGCGTGGAATGTATTGTTTTTGTCGTTACATGCACATGAGATGACTAAGGAACAGAAGTTAGAGCTAAAACGCGAGATTAGAAGGTATTTTACCTGTTTATTTAAATCTCCTCATTTATATAACAGCAAAGAAAGTATCAAATTAGCAGTGAAATGTGTGCTGACTTTAATCAGTACCGATATTTTGAGAAAGAGATATACAAATTAAATGAAAAAAATAGCATTGGTGTTGCCAGAGGTTTATCCTGTACCAGCAGTTTTAGGCGGTGCAGTAGAAGAACTGGTAACGATCTTAATCGAACAGAACGAAATAGAACAGAAAGCAGAGTTTATCGTGTTTTCTATGGCGAATGAAGCAGCAGAAGAAAAGGCAAAAGAATATAAACACACAAAAATAGTGTATATTCAAAAAACAAGCTTTTGTGACCGTTTGATAAATCGTATTTTGCGCCATACGAATCCGTTGGTAAAGGGAAAGACGCTGATCGATATAGCATATTATAGGAGAGTATTTGCGTATTTAAAGCAACATCCAGTGGATGCGATTGTAGCAGAAGGTGGTTTGTATCACGAATTCCATCGTTTTGCAGAGGAGTTTGGCAAGGAGAAGATTTATCTTCATATCCATCACCATCTGCTTTGTGAACCATACATTGACCATCTTTATGGTGGTGTAATTGGAATCAGTGAGTTTGCGACAAAAGAGTGGATGAAAACTACAGAGGACAAAGCAGTCCGCCCGTATACGGTATATAACTGTGTCAACGAAGATAAATTTACAAAAAAAATCGCTGGCGAAGAACGAGAGAAACTCAGAGCAGAATTTGGCTTTACACCGGAAGATACAGTAGTAATGTACTGTGGACGTATCTTAGAGGTGAAGGGTGCAAAAGAACTGGTGCAGGCAGTGATTAATCTGAATAATCCGCATATTAAACTGCTTATGATTGGAAGTGCGATTTCGGGCGGTAATGCAGCAACACCTTACGTGGCGGAAGTGCAAAAACTCGTAGAAAAAGCGGGTGAGCGCGTGAAGTTTACCGGTTATATAGATAATAAAGAGCTATATCGTTATTACCAGTCTGCGGATATGCAGGTGATTCCGTCCCTTTGGGAAGAAGCAGCAGGTTTGATTGCGATTGAAGGTATGCTTTCAGGACTTCCGTTAATCGTGACAAAATCTGGCGGTTTGGTGGAATATGCTACAGCAGATACTGCGATTCAAGTCGACAGAGAGAATATAGTTTTAAATTTGGAAAAAGCAATTTGCGAATTAGCAGAAGATACAGTAAAAAGAGAGCAGATGCGGGAAGCGTCATTAAAGAAAGCAAAGGAATTTCCGAAGAGTCGTTTTTATAGCAGCTTTGTAGAGGTTTTTTATGATGAAGGAAATGGGAAAAAGTAAAGCATTGATTATTAATACCGTCGCAAGTTTTGTGACCTTTGCAGTAGGTCTTGGAATTGCATTTTTCTTTACGCCGTATTTGACGGATACGGTAGGAGAAGAAGCGTACGGTTTTGTTAATCTTGGAAATAATATTATTAATTATATCACAATCCTTACAATTGCTTTAAACTCTGTGGCAGGTCGTTTTATTACGATTGAGTATCATAGGGGCAATAAAAAAGAAGCTAGTGAGTATTTTACATCAGTATTGGTGGCGAATCTGTCTATTATTCCGGTAATTCTGGTAGTAGCAGTTCCGGCGATTTTGAATGTAGAAAAATTATTGAATGTGTCAGTAGAGTTGCTGCCTTCTGTAAAAGCATTATTTTTCTTTATTCTAGGAAACTTTATCATTACATTAGTCAGTACGGTATATAACGTAGCAACTTTTATAACGAATCGTTTATATCTAAGTAGCATTGCAAATATTATTACATCGTTGCTTCGTGTATTCTTAATGTGCTTATTGTTTGGTTTCCTTCCGGCAAACGTGGCTTATGTAGGTATGTCAACTTGCATTTGCACTTTCGTAGGATTGGTTTTAAATATGCGGTTTACCAAACTTTTAGTGCCGGATATCAAGTTGAAAAAAGAGTACATTCATTGGACAAAAGTAAAGGAATTAATTAGTGCAGGGGCATGGAATTCGGTAACTAAACTTTCTCAGGTGTTGTCAGATGGCTTGGATCTTTTGATTGCAAATATCTGGATTAGTGCATATTTAATGGGAGAACTTTCTATTGCACAGCAGTTCCCGGTTTATATCAGTACCTTAATTAGTACGCTGATTAACTTATTTAATCCGAACCTGACAGAATATTATGCGAAAAATGATATTGATGCAGTGGTAAAAGAATTGAAATTGAGCATGAAGTTTTCATCCTTTTTTTCTAATATTATTTTCTGTATCTTGATTGTATTTGGTCATTATTTTGTAGGACTTTGGGTACCGAATCAGGATGTGGATTTAATTTATACGCTTCTTTGTGTAATCATGATGAGTGTCGTAGTTTCTGGTGTAACGACTTCACTGAACAATGTATTTATGGTGACGAATAAGCTGAAAGTAAATTCTATTTTCTGGTTATGTGTGAGTTTTGCAAACGTGGCAATTGTATTTGCTTTATTAAATACCACTTCATTGGGAATTTATGCGGTAGCAGGTGTTAGTAAAGTGACTGGAATATTAGGCAATTTATTTTTTATTCCAATTTGCGCCTGCAAGTGTTTGAAAATAAAATGGAACACGTTCTATCCGATTATTTTAAGATATATGGGAACGACCATTGTTATGATGGCAGTATTCTTTGGAATTAAAATGTTATTTATATTACCAATTAATTGGCTTACTTTTATTTTGGTATGTGGAATAGCTGGTGTTGTGGGATGTGTTATGAATTTCTTTATTTTATTAAATAAGAACGAGCGAGCAATCCTTACGAACAAAATTATGTCGAAAATTAAGAAGTAATGTAACTGTTTAGGACCGCTCAAAACATTTGCGGTTTTGAGCATAAGAATATGATTCAAATAATATGAAACTGTAACAAGGATTCAAATTAGAGGAAAAGAACATGAGTGATAAGAAAAAAATAGGAATATTGACATTTCACAATGCTCATAACTATGGAGCGGTATTACAGGCATATGCATTGAAGACGAAATTAAATCGTATGGGGCATGAAGCGTCAGTATTGAATTATCAAAATAAATATATTGCGAGAAATTATCGTAAAGTACTTCACATTGATTTCTGGAAACGTGATATTTTGCCATCGCGCTGGGGAAAGGTAGTAAGAGAAGTACGAGATGTGTTCTATGGTTTGAAAGAATGGCAGAAGCAGTGGAACGTATTTGAAGAATTTATTGCAGATAAACTGTTAGATGGAGATACCAGACAGTTATCCTTAGAAGAAGTTGTTGCAAAAGATTGTGACGTTTATGTGCTAGGAAGTGATCAGATTTGGGCACGAGAACTGACACATGGAATGGACCCAGCGTATTTCGGACAGTTTGCACCAAAGAAGAAAAAAATTTCTTATGCAGCCAGTGTGCCAAACGGAAGTGTGCCGGAGAATGAGAAACCATTTTTTAAACAATATTTGCAATCGCTTAGTCACATTTCAGTGAGAGAAGAAAAATTAGCACAGTCTTTACGTGATTTAACGGGAAGAGAGATTAATACAGTTATTGATCCGACCTTATTACTTGAACGAGAAGATTATGAACCATTGCTTTATGAAAAACCGTTAAAACAGGGAGATTATGTATTTGCATATTTTGTTGTAGAAAATGAAACAGTAAGTCGTTGTGCAAAAAAAGTGGCAGAATTACTTGGTTGTGAATTGATTGAACTGCACTATAAGAAAACGCCGACTATTTGCGGAAAAAATATGATTTTTGATGCAGGACCAAGTGAGTTTTTAACTTATATCCGCGATGCCAAAATGGTAGTGACCAATTCTTTTCATGGAACGGTATTTTCGATTTTGTTCCAGAAAAAGTTTTATAGTGTCTATAAAGAAAATGGACGAATTGATAATTTGTTAAGCTTTTTGGGATTAGAAGAACGTCATATTACAGAGGAAAGACAGATTCAGCTGGAGAAAGAAATTGATTATGGACAGTCTGATAAGGGATTACAGGAATACAGACAGCAGTCGGTGGACTTCCTTATGAAGGGAATTGAGGAATAATATTTGGAATAGTTGAATCGATATTTTAGTTAGAAAAGATAAATGATTGCAGAATAATAGTAGAAGAGGGAACAAATATGGGAGAAATCACATTAGTAACCTGTTTTTTTAATATTGGCAGAGGCGAAGATAAAAATACAGAATTAAGAAAAACGCCTCAAAAATATATCGAGGCATTTAGTCGTTGGGCACGTATTCAGAATAAGCTGATTGTATATACGGATGATGCAGGGGCAAAGGATGTCATGGAAGTTCGTTCAGCCTTTGGATTGGCAGATAAAACGGAAGTGATTCAGATTGACAATCTGTTTGAACTTGAACCAGAACTTTATGCCAGAATGCAAAAAGCAGCTGCGAATCCGCATTTTATCGATTTTAGATATATTCCGGAAGCATTTTCTAATAATCCAAAGTACGATTATCTTTGGATGATGAAATATTATTTTATGACGGATGCTTATAATAAGGGACTGCTTTCAGAAAATGTCGTATGGTTTGATTTCGGTTTTGACCATGGTGGAAAACTATATTACGATGAAGAAGATTTTAATTTTAAATGGGAGTATGATTTTGGAAATAAAATTCATATTTTCTGTCTGCACGATCCAAGTAAAGTATTAGGAATTGAAAGCCTACAGTACTTAGACGATTGTGTGACCGGCTGTATGTATGCACTTTCAAGAGAGCTTGTTCCAACATTTTGGCAGTTAGTGCGGAATGCGATGGAAGCACTTTTAATGTTAGATTGTGTAGATGATGATCAGCAATTAGTGCTGATGGCATACAAAGCCAGACCGGATTTATTTGAAGTGCATGTAACCGGATGGCAGATGGGGATTAAAGAGTGTGGCGGTAGTCACATGAAATTAAGAGAGATCAAACCACCGAAGGGTGAGAATAAAATTAAGAAAATGATTAGGCTTACAGTGCGTAAGTTTATTCCGAATAAAAAGGATCCAAAACGACTGTATGCAGCGAAATGCTATGAAAAAGCAAAACGGATTTATGGGAAATAGATAACAGAACTGTTACAGAAAATAATAAGATGAAAAGAGATACGGAGATTATCCATGGAGAAAATATCAGTCATTCTTCCAGTATATAACGTAGAAAAATATATCGATTGCTCTTTAAAAAGTATTTGTGGACAAACACATCAAAATCTGGAGATTTTGTTGATAGACGACGGTTCTACAGATAATAGCTTGCAAAAATGTAAGGAATGGGAAACAAAAGACGCACGAATTAAAGTGCATCATCAAAAAAATGCCGGGGCATCCGCTGCACGTAATGCAGGAATTGAGTTAGCAACTGGAAAGTACATTATGTTTGTGGATGCAGATGATTGGATTGAAAAGAATATGTTAGAAGTTCTGTATACCATGGCAGAAAGTAAAAACGCAGATGCGGCATGCTGTGTTTTGAAGGAAGATTCTGATATTCCAACAGTTGAGCAGATGGATGTGGTAGATAAAGAGTGTAAAGCGAGAGTAAGATTCTGCGATAACAAGACAGATAGTGGACTGGCGTTGTTAAGTGTATGGGGACCGGTTTGTAAACTTTATCGTAAAGATGTGATTGGTGACTGCCGTTTTGAAGATTATAAGGTTGCAGAGGATTTGCTTTTTAATACGAAGGTGATTTGCAGTAACAGTTTTGAAAAATGTGTATTGGTAGAGTATCCATTCTATCATTACATTATCTATCCGGGCAGTGCTATGAAACAGAAGTTTCAGGAAAAATATCTGGTGGCAATGGAGGTAGAGAAGAAGTGCTACGATATGTTGACCGCTATTTCAGATAAATTTGCTGATATTAATTTGATTGGATGTGCTGTGAGTCGTGTATTTGAAAAATATGCACAATTATCTACAAAAGAGCGGAAGAAATATAAAGCAGATTTTAAATATTGTAAAAAGTTTGCATGGGAGCATAGAAAGCAGTTGTTATCTACGACAAACAGGCACCGCAAGATATCTGGAGCATTGAAGGTATATGTGCCGGATTTGTATTTATTGACGTTGATAAAGCGTTATAAATAAATCCATCATTGTGAATGATGTGGTGGATATTAATTGTTTAGAGTAAATGAATGATATAAACACAAATAGATATAAAAGGAGCAGGCAAGTGGAATTTGATTTTTCAAAAGAGCCAGGGAAAAGAAAATTAAAAGAGAATGTGATTCGAGAAGGAAAAATGGCACCGAAGGTTTCTGTTATTACGCCATTTTATAATTCGGGGAAAGATTTTGAGCAGACTTATAATTGCCTGATCAATCAGACGTTTGAAGATTTTGAATGGATTATCGTAAATGACGGAAGTACAAAAAAAGAGGATGTAACTTTGTTGGAAAAACTGGCAGAAACCGATTTGCGTATCCGAGTATTTCATCAGGAAAATGGTGGGCAGTCTAAAGCGAAAAACTATGGAATTGCACAGGCGGTAACAGATATTATCGTGTTTATAGATGCGGATGATTTGGTGGAAGATTTTTATCTGGAAGTATTATATCGGGCGTTGGAAAAATATCCAAAAGCAAGTTGGAGTTATACAGATTTAGTTGGTTTTGCGGCACAGGAGTATGTATGGTGTAAGACCTTTTCGGCAGGTCGAATGACTTTTAATAATATATTGGTAAATGCAGCAGCATTCCGAAAAAGTGCGATTGAAATGGTCGGAGGGTTTCCGGAAGTGGCAAAACACTATGATGAGGACTGGGCGTTATATCTGCGTTTGTTAGGTGCCGGTATGTATCCTGTTCATATTCCAATTATTGGTTTTTGGTATCGGAAAAGTGAGAGTGGTATGCAGCAGACCGTCAGAAAGAATGAGAGCCTTAGAGCAGAATCAGATCGTTACATAGGAGAGCTGGCCAAAAAAGTAAATGTTCATATTAGGGCGGAAATGTATGAAGGCTTGTTGCCAGATTGTGCAGTTAAAAGTGCATATAGTAAGGCAGATAAAATTATGGCAGGTATGATGCAGTTTAAGCTGGGTGTCTGGTTGATAAAGACGATTTATCATTCGAAAAAAGCATAATGCTGGTGTGGCGGTAGAAAGGTAGTTTATGCAGAAAGTAATACAATGTGTGAAAAAAAATAAATTGACAGCGATAACAATGTGTGTGATGTTTTTGATTTCTGTGTTTTATAATGCGATGTCTCCTTATGCGGCAGATGACTATTCTTATATGTTTAGTGCTGTTACAGGAGAAAAGATATCCAATGTTTTTCAAATAATGATATCCTTAATGGATGACTATTTGAAAGTAAATGGACGTGTGTTGCCACATTTTTTTGTACAGTTGTTTATGATATTCCCCAAGTGGGTGTTTAATTTGGTAAATGCAGCTATGTATGTGGTGTTAATAGGCTTGCTTCTTAATAGAACTGGTATGAAGGATAGTGTTCGACCATTGCTATGCTTGGCAGTTGCGGTTGCAATGTGGGTGTTTCTTCCGGCATATGGACAAGTTTTTTTATGGATGACAGGAAGTATTAATTATAGCTGGAGTTATGTTTTTGCATTGATTTACCTATATTTTTATCGCAGGGTTTATTTAAGTCCTTCCGATGTGTTGAAAGGAAAACAGATAGTTGGACTAAGTGTGTATAGCTTCTTTTTTGGAGCATATTCTGCACAAGTCTCCTTTGCAACAGTGTTTGTTTCGTTTTTTATTTTATGCCTTTTGATGTATTCAGAACATACGGTGAAAAAGTATGTGCATTATGTAATTCCTGTAATAACTGCGGCACTTGGTTATCTTACGATGATTTTAAGTCCGGCAGAAACAGAACGTCTTCCTGAGATGTCGTCGGGTGGGATATTTAAGAGAGTAATAGATGTTTTTGAAACATATTATATGAGTGCAAGACTTTTATTGATTGTGTGGGCTGTTTTACTTGCCGTGGGTATTTGCTTTAAGGTAAGAAAAAAAGAGCTTGTTATTTCAGCAGCTTTTGTAGCAATTAGTATCGTCACTATGGGAATGTTAGGAGCAGCAAGTTACGTAGTGGCCAGACATTATACGAATTCTTTGTTCTTCTTGTTGGCGGCCAATGTAGTACTGGTACAGGCATTGATAGAAAGAGGAAATGCAAAAGTGGTGCCATATTGTATTTGTGCATATCTTTTAACAGCAAATATATGGGTGCTTTGGGAAGGTACTTATGATATATACGCTACATATAAGCAACATCAGGAGCGAGAGGCTTATATTTGTGAGCAGCGAGACAGTGGAAATGGGGATGTGTTATACGTTCCTATGATAACACCATTGACAAAATATAGCTGTAAATATGATTTGACGGATTTACAGGTAGATGATACTTATGTTTGGCCGAATTCGGCAGTAGCAAAATATTATGGTATCGGAAAAATATATGGAATAAAATAGACGTTTATGAGGTGGAAATTTGTCAGATTACTATCTTTATGGTACAATAAAGAGAATGTAACGATTAACATGAGCAAAATGGAAGCCTTGAAAGGGTAGTTTTGCGAAGAGTATTCTAAATAGTTACAACAGAATGGCAATTTATCATATAGAACTTCGAAATTGGGAGAGAAATAGAATGGATAATCAGAAAATGAAAAAAAGTGAGATTGATATTGAAATAAAGGATTTGCTTTGGGAATTGGTTCGAAAATGGCGTATTATTGTAGTGATGGCTATTATTTGTGCTGTGGGATTGGCTACATATCAGTATCGAATTGATAGGAACAAGACAGATGTGGTTGTGGTCAAAAAGACACAGGAAGAATTAGAAAAAGCGATGAGCGTTCAAGATATCAGTGAGGTGACAGGTGCTGTAAATCTCTTGAATCAGCTTGGTGAGAAAAGTGCATACATGGATGCTTCGGTATTAATGCAGATTAATCCGTATGAAGAAAAAGTAGTGTTGCTTCAATATGTAATCGAGGCAGAACAGGTAGAGGAAGTTCTTGCAAAAGCATATCGTGCCTATATTGAAGATGGATATATGGCACAGCTTTTGGCAGGATTCAGGGGAGTAGAAGCCTTATATGTACAGGAACTTATTAGTGTGGTAGACGATAATACAGATATGTATGTATATTCAGATACTATGGACGAAAGTATTCAAATGGAGCTTGCGAATAAGGAAGCGGATGCTTGCTTTACGGTGAAAATATGCGGCTTAGATGAGGCGTCCATTACAGAAATGGCACAAAATATAAAGACTTCATTGAATGTTTATTCGGGTGATTTAAAACAGAAAGTTGGAGAACATGAGCTTAAATTAATCGAAGAAACAGCCTGCGTTTTAGTAGATAATGCTTTGGCAGAATTACAAAATAGAAATGCCACAGCAATCAAAACGATTAGTAACAACATTGATAAAATGAAAAATGAGATGACTGGTGACCAGATTACATTATATACCTATCGTGTAACAGGGGTAACACAGTCGGAAAACAGCACAGCAGCAGCTCCACAGGCAAAAGTAGTAACTATTAGTGTGAAGCATGCAGTGATTGGTGCCATAGTAGGTGCGGTACTTGGTTGTGCAATGATCTTAGTGTTATATGTATTCTCAGCAAAACTTAGAAATAGTGATGAGATTAAGAATTTATATCAGGTAAAGGTATTAGGTGAGGTAGAGAATCCACAAAAGAAAAAAAGGATTTTCTCATTTATAGACGAATTTATTGCTAAGGTACAGAGTGGTGCTCCAAAAGGATTATTCTATTATGAACGGCAAATACAGATGATTTGTACCAATATTGCAATCGCTTGTAAGAAAAACGAACAGCAAAAGGTGTATTTGGCTGGAAGTATGTTACAAGAGATTCCTGAAGAGATATTGGAAGATATCGTAAAACAGTGTGCAAAAAAAGGAATTGAGATTGTAGAAGGTTTTGATATTGTATATAATGCGAATGCATTAGAAACTTTAGAAATGATTGGAACAGTGGTATTTTTAGAAAAGAAACGTACCTCATTTTATGATGAGATTTATAAAGAGATTTTATTGTGTAGAGAAAATGGTATTCAGGTGATGGGTATCGTTGTTGTAGGAGAATAAGAATTCGATGGTTATAAAGGCATTGTTGGTAGTGCTAATTGAATTAATAGTATGTTATCTACTGGGTCTGTCTATTAGTAAGTGTATGTTAAAAAGGAAGACTAATATAATAGACAGTACATTAATAGGGTTTTTTGTATACCAGATTATGTGTCAGGTTATGACACTAGCGTGTTATTTTACGACCGGAGTCGTGCATCAGTTGTCTTATTTGTGGGCAGCGGTTGTAGTAGTTTTTTCGGTAGTAAGCATCATAGTATGTAAGAAAAACTTGAAAATGGACGCACAGTGTGTGTGGCAATTGATTTCGGAAGAAAAAGTGACCTATGGTGTAATGTTTCTGATTGTGGCTGCATTTTGTTATTATGTAGCAATTAACGGAGAGACAAATGCTGACTCACAATATTATATCGCATTGGTGAACACGACCGCTGCTACGGATACCCTATATAAATTTAATCCGTATAATGGTTTTGAAAGTGACGCTTTTTTCTTGCGCAGGGCATTGGCGAGTTTTGAAGGACATAGTGCTATATTGTGTCAGTTATCAGGACTTCATGCGTTAGTAATTACCAGAATAACCAGAGCCGTTCAAAATGTTATCATGACTAGTGGTGCAGTGTATCTTTGGGGACTAAGTTTGTTTTCGAAAGAATTAGATAATAAGAACAAAAAAGCATGTGCATTGGTTGAAGTTTATTTAGTGCTTCAAATGGTATTTGCTTGTAACTATTATACAAATGCCAGCTTCTTTTTACAGAGAGCTTATGAGGGCAAGGCATTTGCAGCAAATGTAGTATTGTTATATGTGCTATATCTTAGTTGGAAGTTTGTGTGCACGAAAGACAAAAAGCAATTATTAGTAATAGGAATTGTTCTTTGGGGAAGTGTAGCACTTTCGAGTTCAGCGATGTTTTTGGTGCCGGCGGCAACTGTAATTGTAATAATTCCATATTTAGCTTTGGAATTGTGGGAAAATAAAGGTAGAAAAAGATGCAGGGAATAGAGTCATTTATTGATGCATTAAGTTTATATATAACAAATAATATACTGTTTATCGTATTTTTGATTGCAGTTATTTATATTTTGAAAAAAAGCAGTCAAAAGCAGCAAAAGTATTTCATTGCAGTGGCAGTAACTGCGATTGTATTTGTATTTAATGGAATCACATTTGCAGTAGTAAAAAGGTTGGGAGAGGATACAACGTATTATCGTTTTTTTTGGATTTGTCCGATTGTTTTGACGTCTGCATATTTGATGATAGAATTATATTTTGAAAAAGCCGTCGCAAAAATGCAGAAAATAGGACTGCTGGTAATATTTAGCGTCATGGTGCTTGTAAATTATGGACAATCCTTTCATGGTTGGACAAATCTGCCTTCTAATGTATATCAGATCGAGGATGATATTGTGCAGTTGGGAGATTTGATTGACGAACACACCGGAGGCGAACGAACCATTTTGCTGGTGAATGATTATATGGCATCTCATATCAGAGAATATAATGCAAATATTATCATTAATCCGGATGGAAAATATTATTTGGATGAGATTATAAACGGAGATAATATCAATTATTCTGCACGTGATGCAATGATGTTTGTAGATTCTAACTTAGCAGAGTATATTGCGATAGAGAAGGAAAAAATAGGTACAAATCGTCTGTTTTTTAGCATTGGATGTGAGAAGATTGGAGAAACAGATAATTTCAATGTGTATCATTATGATTATGAGTTGGCGGAAGCAGAGTGGGACTTATTTATTACGGAACATGACACAAACTCATTATATATAAATAGTGAATATATCAATGTGCCAGGACAAAAAGGTCAGAAGGATTATCTGTATATGACGGATTTATGGGTAAATACGTCAGAAGAAGAACGACAGGTCATTATTGAATTGGCAAATAGGTTGCAGGTAGAAGCAGTAATTATAAATAGTACGCCGGAGAATGCAGATTTTAAAACCGAGGATTTAGAACGTGAATTAGCAGGGCTTAAGGTTCCGTATATATATAATAATCAAGGGATTCAGTTGATAGAGGAAGAAGAATTTCTTGTGACCTGTATGACAATGCAACATGTTACAAGTCAGCAGGAAGAAGAATTAAAAAGTATCATGAGCATGGAAAAACCAATGATTCTGGTGACAGATAAAAAGTTGTATGCGGATGATACAGAAGGTGTTTCTGCAATGGTACAGGCAGAGGATAGCCCAGTTGTAGAAGTGGTTACACTTACTGGTGGAATGTATAAAGAAATGTTAAATGATAATATTATGCAGTACGGTTCAATGAATGTAGGTGCGGATGAGGTGCTTAGTTTAGTGACATTACTGCGAGTGAAAGGATTAGAAGCAGAATGATGCGTTATGACAGAATAATAATAGGAGCAGGTTTATATGGCTTATATGCAGCTCTCTTTTGTGCCAAAAGAGGAGATAACTGCTTAGTATTAGAATATGATTCAGAAGCATTTAAACGTGCCACATATATTAATCAAGCCAGAGTACACATGGGATATCATTATCCGCGTTCCCTGTCAACAGCAGTAAAATCGGCAGGATATTTTAATCGTTTTAACGAGGATTATGGATTTTGTGTATTGGACAAGTTTGATCAGATTTATGCTACATCTGCTCATTTTTCATGGACCAATGCAGAACAATTTCAGAAATTCTGTCAGGCAGCAAATATCCGTTGTGATGAGATGCCGGTTTCAAAATATTTCAAACCGGGTATGTGTGATGGGGCATTCATGACAGAGGAATATACCTATGATGCACATATTTTAAGGGACTGGTATTTGGAACAGTTGGAAAAGTATTCAAATGTGAAGATTGAGTTTGGTGCGAGAATAGAGAAGATTCAGAGAAACGAAGACTTATATGAAGTGAAGATGACAGATGGAAGTGTGTATGAAAGTCGTTTTGTGTTGAATTCAACCTATGCTTCCTGCAATCAGATTCTTCAGAAATGTGTGGATTTTCCAGGGGAGTCCTTTGGAATTAAGTATGAATTGTGCGAGATTATTCTTTGTGATGTAGATGAAAGATTAAAAGATACCGGATTAACAGTAATGGATGGACCGTTTTTCTCTATTATGCCATTTGGAAAAACAGGAGTACATTCACTGACCTCTGTAACATTTACGCCACATGTGACAAGCTATGAAAAAGTACCACATTTTGAATGCCAGGCGAAATCAAATGGTTTCTGTAGTCCGGCGCAGTTAGGAAATTGTAATGATTGTATTGCAAAGCCGGAGACTGCATGGAATTATATGTCCGGATTAGCACATAAGTATATGAGGGATGACCTGAAGTTTGAATATAAAGAATCATTGTTCTCGATGAAACCGATTTTAAAAGCTTCAGAAGTAGATGACTCCAGACCAACGGTAGTAAAAGTACATTCTAGCGAGCCATATATGGTCAGTGTATTATCAGGAAAAATCAATACAGTATATGATTTGGATGATATCCTTGTACTATAAAGGGTTTAGATGTAAAAAACGTAAGTGATGGAGATGATATTGTTTTTAGATAAAGTTTTTCTTTCTAAGAACGATGCAGAATGGGAGAAAATATGAGTATAGCACAGAACCTAGAGAAAAATTTTGTGTCAGCAGTCGTGTATGTACACAATAATGAAAAACAGATTAAATATTTTTTGAAAGTGCTTCAGCAGAACTTAGAGGCACATTTTAGTAAGTATGAGATTATTTTAGTTAATGATGCCAGTACAGATCGTTCCGCAGAGATTATTCGTGAGGTGGCGGAGAACTTTGAGAAATCTGTGGTAAGTATTTTAAAAATGAGTTATTTCCAGGGGATGGAAACATCCATGAATGCAGGAAAAAACTTAGCTATCGGAGATTTTGTATTTGAGTTTGATTCTGTGGATGTAGATTATGAACAGGAATTGATCTATGAGATCTACAAAACCGCGTTGACGGGATATGATATTGTTAGTGCTTCTTGTGATAAGAAAAAGAAACTTTCTTCCAATATATTCTATAGGGTATTTAATCGTTTTTCAAAAGTTCAATATAAATTGACAACAGAAAGTTTTCGTATTTTATCAAGACGTGCGATAAACCGTATTGATGCATCTAGTACAACGATTCCGTACCGTAAAGCGATTTATGCAAACTGTGGATTGAAATGCAAGAATATCGCATATGAAGCGAAACAGGATGTAAGGAAAATTTATTCCTATAATCAGAAGAAATATCGTGAAGAACTTGCTGTCGAATCCTTGATTCTACACACGAATGTGGCGTATAAAGTAAGTACAATTCTTACATTTGCAATGATGGCGGTGGCTCTGTTTTCATTGATTTATACAATAGTAGTATTTTTAACAGGCAATCCGGTAGCAGGATGGACGACAATGATGCTGGTACTGTCATTTGGTTTCTTAGGAATGTTTGCCATTTTATCTATTATCATTCGCTATCTGGCGATTATTTTAGATTTGAATTTCAAGAAACAGAATGCCGTATTTGAGTCAATTGAGAAAATCTCAAAATAAGGTGGTGTAATAGATGGAATTTATCGTAGGTTATACAGGTTTTGTTGGAAGCAATATTGTAGCGAATCATCAGTTTGATGGATTATATAATAGCAAAAATATTACAGAAGCATATGGGAAGAATCCGGATTTGTTAGTATATTCCGGAGTTCCGGCAGAGATGTTTTTGGCAAATCAGAATCCGGAGGCTGATAAGGCATTGATGGATCAGGCAATTGAAAATATAAAACAGATTAATCCGAAAAAAATCGTACTCATTTCTACGATTGCTGTATATCAGGAGCCGGATGGGGTAGATGAAGACTATCAGATTGATGAGTCGACGTTGACGGCATATGGTGCAAACCGTCTGTATTTGGAACAGTGGGTAGAAAAGAATATGTCTGATTATCATATAGTACGTCTTCCGGGATTGTATGGTAAGAACTTAAAGAAAAACTTTATATATGATTTTATTCATTATGTTCCACCGATGTTAAATCAGGCAAAATACAACGAATTAGGCGAAAAAGAAGAGCTGATAAAGGAACATTATGTTTTACAGGACAATGGTTTTTATAAATGTATGTTACCGATTGATGCCAAGGCAGAGAGAGAAACATTAAAAGAAGCATTTCGCCGAGTAGGTTTTTCAGCATTGAATTTTACTGACAGCAGAGGTACCTTCCAGTATTATAATCTGAAAAATTTATGGAATGATATAGAGATTGCAGTGAAAAATGATATCAAGAAGTTAAATCTGGCAGTAGAGCCTGTAACGATTGAGGAATTGTACAGTGAACTGACAGGAGAAACATTTGTGAATGAATTGCCAAAGGCAGTACCATATTTTAACTACAAAACAAAATATGCTCAGTTTTGGAATGGAGAAGACGGTTATATATTAAGAAAAGAAGCCGTGTTAGAAGACGTAAAAACATATATTAAGGAGCAGCTTGCGTGAAACTTTCAATTTCAAATATCGGTTGGGAAGAAAAAAATGACATAAAAGTATATGATTTGATGAAAAAGTATGGATTTTTGGGAGTAGAGATTGCACCTACCAGATGGGTGAAAGAGCATCCATATGAATCCATCGAAGATGCAGTTAAGATTGCTTCGAATCTAAAGCAACAGTATGGTTTTGAAGTGCCATCTATGCAGTCAATCTGGTTTGGAAAGCAGGAGCGAGTATTTGCTTCGGAGAAAGAGCGTTCGGAGCTCATTTGTTATACGAAAAAGGCAATTGATTATGCAGCTGCCATCGGATGTAGAAATTTGGTATTTGGTTGCCCAAGAAACCGTAATGTATCAGAGGAATGGAATTTAAGTGAAAGACAGGTAGAAGAGATTGCAACCGCATTTTTTAAAGAATTGGGTGATTATGCGGCAGCTAAAAATGTAGTACTGGCAATGGAAGCAAATCCACCAATTTATAATACCAATTATGTGAATACTACAGAAGATGCGATTAAATTAGTAAATTCTGTTGCGTCTGAAGGATTTTTAGTCAATTTAGATTTTGGTACGATGATAGAAAATGAAGAAGACATAGCATTGTTAGAAAAGAATATTCCAGTGATTCACCATATACATATTAGTGAACCTGGTTTAAAATCAATTCAAAAAAGAGAGATGCATGTCAGATTGGCAGAATTGTTACGTGCGAAAAAGTATGAAGGATATGTTTCAATTGAAGTTGGGAAACAGGAAGATTTAGAAGCATTAGAAGAAATGATGAAGTATGTAGCGGAGGTTTTCCATGACTAGATATGAGAATTTGAAGGGTGTACCAAACTTTAATTGTTTCGAATATACAGAAAAAAAACATGATTATTGTGTGCTTATTCCTATTATTAATGAGGGAGAACGCATTAAAAGAGAACTGAAACGTGCAGTAGCCCATGGTGTACATGAAGTGGCAGATATTATTATCTGTGATGGCGGTTCATCGGATGGTTGTACGGAAGAAAATGGTTTGCGTGCGTTACATGTGAATACATTATTAGTGAAAGATGATATCGGTAAACAGGGAGCACAGCTTCGCATGGGCTTTCATTTTGCTGTAAAAAGGGGATATAAGGGAGTTATTACAATCGATGGTAATGACAAAGATAGTATAGAAGATGTACCTAAATTTATAGAAAACCTGGAAGAAGGGTATGACCTTATCCAGGGTTCTCGTTTTATAAAAGGCGGTGTAGCTGAGAATACGCCGTTTACCAGATTAGTAGCGGTACGTTTCATCCATGCACCAGTGATTTCTTTGACAGCAGGACAGTGGTTTACAGACACTACAAATGCTTACAGAGGATATTCCATGCGTTACCTGACAGATGAAAGAGTTCAGGTGTTTAGAGATATTTTTATGACCTATGAATTGCTGGCATATTTGTCTGTAAGAGCAACTCAAATTGGGATGAAAGCCTGTGAGATTCCAGTGAGAAGAAGCTATCCGAAAACAGGAAAAACACCAACGAAGATTTCCTTTTTTAAAGGAAATAGTGAATTGATGAAGATTTTATTTGCAAATCTGTTTCGGAAGTATAATCCGTAAGAATAGAGTGGATGATGTTGTTCACTCAGCAGCTAATCACTTACTGATTTGCTGCGTAAGAACGTGATTTGAGATTTGAT
Source organism: Roseburia sp. (assembly GCA_017549185.1). GTDB lineage: Bacteria > Bacillota > Clostridia > Lachnospirales > Lachnospiraceae > Roseburia. The sequence continues at coordinate 62,336 of JAFYVJ010000021.1, forward strand.
TTTTGCTTTGCGAAGCGAATTTTTATGCAAAAATCGATGAGTTACTGGAACAGTAACGATTTGATTAAACGGAGGAAAAAAGATGCAGAAAGCGAAAGAGTTCTGTGAAACGAAATATTTTACATGGTTGCTTATTGCACTCGGAACATTGGGGATTTTCATCTATTATGGAATGAATGTTCCTCATATGAATTCTGTTTGGGAACTTGTAGATGAGTATGGTTATTTGGCAAATGCAGCGTACTTAAGTGGTAAGGACTGGGGCTGGTTTACCAATATGTATTATGGATATGGATATTCTTTGTTGTTGGTACCAGTATTTTGGGTAGCTAAAACAGGAATGCAAGTCATAAAGGGTGCGGTATTAATTAACACCATATGTTTAATATTTTCATTTTGGGTACAAATTACATTGATGTCAAAGGTATTTAAGAAATGGAATAAAAATGTGATTGTATTTATTGCCTTTGTAATAAATTTTTATCCGTATTTGATTTCCGGAAATATGAAAGTAACATGTGAATGTCTGCTTACTCTTATGATCTGGTTGTGTGGTTTACTAATTTATCAGGCAGTAACTACGGAAAAATGGTATTATTTTGCGTTATCAGGAGTTGCATTAGCATATACCTTTTTCGTACATACCAGAGCATTTGTATTTATTGCGGCGTTCTGTGTGTTTGTAGTGGTGATGTTGCTTCAGAAGAAAATTGGATGGAAAAATCTTCTGATTTGGCTTGGGGCTCTAGGCATATTCTTTGTATTGGGATATTTGTTGAAAAACCATATTATTACTGCGGTATACAGTCATGAATTACTACCAAGTAAGGAAATAACAGATGCAACGGAGCAGGCATCACAGGTAGTGGTAGGAAATACATTAAGTGTGTCGTATGTTATTACGAAATTATGGAGAACCATAACGAATATTACTCCAATGCATTTATATTCTTTTATTTGTAAAAGTTTGTATTTATTTGCAGGAACTGCGGGTATGTTCCACGTAGGCGTTTATGTGACATTAAAAGACTCTTTTGCTGAGTGGAAAGAAACAAAAAAACTTGGTGCAGAGAATGCATTAAAGATGATGTATGCGATTGCAGCTTGTGGTATGGCATTGGCGTTAACAATTCAGTCACCGGGACATCTTGATAATACGCCTTATTTCTTCTATGGAAGATATTATGAGTATTTGCTGGGACCGATGATTTTTATCGGTTTGGGTTATTTTGCTGAGAATAAAGTTCGTTTTTATGAAATGATAGGATTATTGGTTTTATTATTTGTGTCCTTCTATTTTACTTTACAGATGGCAGATTATTTGGATACACAGGAATTTTATTTTGACTCGAACCGTATCCCTGCATTTGCGGTGATTCAGGGGCGGATGCATTATTATAGAGCGGTGATTCGTTATAGTGCATTGATGGCGTTGCTTGTGATTGTGGTATCGGCAGTAATGAATCATTTTAAGCATATACGGGCATTTGTTCCCGTACTTTTGTTGATTGTATATATGTTAAACGGACATGTGATAACCGGTAACATTATCAATATGCATGGACAGGATAATCATTATTATGCAATTGCCACATATTTACATACTAACTGTAATAAAAAGGAAATCTATTTTGTAAATAAAGATGAGATTCGCACAACAGCATATACAGGTATCCAATCATTGCTGATTAATCAGAAATTGAACTTAATTGCCCCGGAAGATTTGGATATACTAGAATCAGGGGATTGGTTTGTGACTTTCCAATTAAATGATTATGTCACAGAATGGGAGAGACCAATTGAAAAAGTAACTGAGACAAGTTGGTTTGTGATATATCAGGTGGAATAAAGAATCTATATAAAGAAAATAAATGCACAATAGGTATCTGGCAAAAGAGATAAAAAGGAAAGTTGAATGAAAAAAGCATTTCAGAATAAAAGAGCATGCACTGTGATAGTAATGTTGCTTGCTATTCTTATTTTAACAATTACAAATTATACAAAAGTGTTGCAAGGCGGAGATATAACGACAAGGAGTTTGTATGGGAATTCCGAAGGCTTGGTATACAATGAAATGATACTAAGTTACGACGCAGAATATGAACAAAAATATGGCTTGTCAGATATGCATCCCTATAACGGAACCTATGAGGGAGGTCTTACTGATGAAGTGTTGAATTTTGAACGTGGCTATTGTACAACAGATACCATTATTGCCGTAGTAGAAAATGAAGTGACAAAGCATGAGTATGTTCCGGGAAATACACTTATTTTCTTTAATGGAGATAGAGCTGATATAGTAGAAAGCGAAATCAAAGATGGGTATATTTTTGCGAAATATGATTCAGATACGATTTTTTTATTTAAAACGCAGGATGATTTGAAGTATGCATGTGTTTATAATAACGAGCAGGGCAGATATATGCCGGTGGGAGATGCAGTAGGATACGAAAGTCAGATTGGATTACAGGGAATGCTTTTTAAGTCATTTCCAAAGAGTTGGACTTTGAATCAGGCGAGAGAAGTTTACAAGGTAGTTTTAGCATCTTTATATGCAGTAGTGTTAAGCTTTATATGTTATGGAATTTATAAAAAATATAATATAAGATTTGCTGTGATGTTTTATGCAGTAACATTGCTTTCGCCTTGGATGATAGGATATTCAACAAATCTTTATTGGGTTGAATTTACGTGGTTTTTGCCTACACTGATAGGAATTTATTGTGCTAATCATATTGATTCAAAGAAGGCGAGAATTCTTTCGTATTTAGGAGTAATGGCAGCAATCTTTTTAAAGAGTGCTTGCGGTTACGAATATATATCGACTATTATGATGGGAGCAATTGTATTTTTGTTGACAGATTTGACAGTTGCACTTCTTGAACGTAAAGATAAAGTGGTAATTTTGCGTTTGTTTAAGACCATTTTTATGATAGGGATTTTTGCAATATTAGGTTTTGTAATCGCTTTGTTATGCCATGGATATATGAGAGGCGATGGAAATATTTATTATGGATTACGTGCAATTTATTACAACGATGTATTGCGTAGAACGCATGGTGATCCGAACATGTTCCAAGGGGTGTATGCGGATTCTTTAAATGCCTCAGTAATTCGGGTTGTATTGCGATATCTGGTATTTGATACGCCGGTGATTCTGGGAGTTCCTGGGATCTTGTTTATTCCACTTATTATGGTTTCATTTTTTACGTTAGTATATGGTGTGTGGAAAAAACAGGATAAGAAAGATATGCTGGTATTGTATATTTGGATGGGAATTGCTTCTGTGTCATGGTTTGTATTAGGAAAATCTCATTCATATATTCATACAATGATGAATTTTGTAATGTGGTATTTTGGATTTATACAAATGATATTTTATAGTATAATAGAAGCCGGATATCAGTTTATGAAAAAGAAAAACTATCTCTGATATAAGAAAGGAGCAATAGAAGTATTGCCCCTTTTTGTCGTTAGATAAATTGTAACGATTCAGAGCAAAAAGCAAGCCTTGAAAAGGCGGTTTTGCGAATGGTACTCTGAATAGTTACGACAAATTGCTGGAAAAGGAAGAACATATGAAACAGGAAAAGATAACAATATTTCTTCGTGAATATATATTGCCATCCATGATAGGGATTTTATTTTTCTTTATGGTATATGGTATGACGCCATTAGATGTGACTAATGATGCGTGGATTATGGCAGGATATGATGAATCAGATTTGACACAGCACTATGCAGGATGGGTATTGTTTCGTTCGGCAGACTGGTCATTTCCTTTAGGAATGATTGAGAGTATGGCAGATGGCACGGGTACGATGTTGACTTTTACAGACAGTATTCCAATTGCTGCAATCTTTTTTAAAGCGATTGATTTTTTGTTGCCGGAAACGTTCCAGTATTTTGGATGGTATATTTTGATTTGCTTTCTTTTGCAGGCGATTGCAGGATACAAAATCGTGCAGAGAAAAGTGGACAAGCCAGAGTGGTGTTATGTAGGAGTGTTATTATTTTTATTATCTCCAATTTTGTTGGAGCGTTCTTTTAGACATACGGCACTTGGTTCGCACTGGTTTGTTTTATTTGCATTACTGATTTATTTAAAGAGCAGAGATGCGAGAAAAGCAGGAAAAGAGCTTTTTTCCGTAGGATACGTAATTTTAAATGTTTTGACTGTATTGATACATCCATATTTTCTTCCGATGGTTATGATATTTACGGCATTAACTGCTTGGGAAAATATGTTACAGTTTAAAAGCTGGATAAAAAATGGTGTGTATTTGCTTATCAATGTAGTGCTTGCTTATGGTGCAGGCTGGTTGGTTGGTGCACTGGGATGGGATATTGAATCCGCAAGATTTGGATATGGATATTTCTCGATGAATCTGAATGCGATTATTAATCCACTGAGTCTCGGTGGATATGAATGGTCTAAATTCTTGCCACAACTACCTCAGATTCATGGAAATTATGATGGGTTTAATTATCTGGGTGTGGGTGTATTACTTTTAGCTTTGGTGACAATAATACTGGGCGTAAAAAAATGGTTTGTATGTGCAGATAAAAAACAGTGGTTGAAGGATAATATTTATCTGATTTTAGCACTGGTATTTTTAACGGTATTTTCTGTGACGAATGTAGTGACATGGAATGATAAAGAGTTGTTAAATATCCCGATTCCAGACTGGTTATACTGGAAAGCCGGAATTTTCCGTGCCAGCGGGCGTATTTTTTACCCGGTCTATTATGTGATATTTACTTATATTATCTATCAGCTTGCTCAAATGCAGCGAGTAAAAGTCGGGCTTACCATTTTGATTGTGGGTGTGCTTCTTCAGTTTGTAGATTTGAGTGCTGTGTTAAAAGAAAAACATGTGATGATGGATGAAAATAGTAGATTCGTTTCCTTGCTAGACGATGAAGTGCTGACCGAGGCGGCAAGGGGACGTGCCAAGGTAACCTTATCAGCAGTATCTGATATTGTAGAAATGCGTCGCATTGCAGTCTGGGCAGGAAAAAATGGCATGAAAACGTCTTATACAGTTGCCAATAGTGGTATTTATCCAAAGGCAGATGCTTTGATGGGAGAAGAAATTGCAGCATTAGAATCGGGTAATTATGATGAGAGCATTATTTATGCGACACAGGATTTAGATGTATTTACCAAGTGGATGAATGCGTTAGAAGAAGATTCATTCACAAAATATTATTACAATGATTATTATTACCTTATTCCTAATCTGGAATAAGTGAATGGAGATATAAACATGCTTTTTAATTCATTGGAATTTGTAGTGTTCTATTTAGGTGTTTTATTACTGTATTATATATTGCCGAAGAAAATACGATTTGTTTGGCTGCTTTTTGCTAGTTATATATTTTATGGTGCTTGGAATGTAAAATATTTGGCATTACTCTTTGGAATTACGTTTGCTACATATCTATGTGGTTGCATGATAGACAAGATAACCAAAAGTAATGGTGAAGCGAAAAAAAGGGAATTTGCGAGAAAAGCAGTTTTAACAGTTGGAATTGTAACAAATATTGGATTATTAATTTATTTCAAGTATATGGATTTCTTTGCATATAACATTTATCGTGTACTAGGTGCGATTGGTATTCAGATTCCGGAGTATCATTTTGATATTTTGCTTCCGGTAGGTATTTCATTTATCACGTTCCAGGCATTGGGATATGCGATTGATGTATATCGTGGCAAAATAAAGGCGGAGAAAAATTTCTTGAAATATGCATTGTTTGTATCGTTTTTTCCACAGCTTGTGGCAGGACCGATTGAACGTTCCAGCAATCTGTTAAGACAGATACAGAATGTTCATTTGCAGAAGAAAATCAGTTATGAGAAATTCACAAATGGATTTGCACTGATGCTTTATGGTTATTTTCAAAAGGTCTTTATCGCAGATAAGGCAGCAGTATTGGCAAATACTGTGTTTGCAAATCCGGGACAGTATTCTACCGTGGAATTAGCACTTGGTGCGATTGCGTTTTCTATTCAGATTTATTGTGACTTTGGTGGTTACTCCAATATCGCTATTGGTGCGGCACAGGTGCTTGGGTTTGAAATGATGGAGAATTTTAATACACCATATTTTGCAACGTCTATTCAGGATTTTTGGCGTAGATGGCATATTTCGTTAAGTTCATGGTTTAAAGATTATGTATATATTCCACTTGGTGGAAATCGTTGTGGGAAAGCCAGAAGATATTTTAATTTAATGGTTACATTTTTAGTGAGTGGACTTTGGCATGGGGCTCAAATGACTTATGTAGTATGGGGTGGAATCCATGGTTTTATTCAGATTTTGGAAAAAGAAGCGGCAGATTTGATAAAAAAACTTGGAATAAAAGTAAAAACAGAAGTATTCAGCTATAAATTATTGAAGATGTTATTTACATATTTTGTTGTAACAATTGCGTGGATATTCTTCCGTGCAGATAATGTATCGCTGGCATTTGCATATATCCGTCAAATGTTTACTAATTTTAATTTTGCAGTATTGTTTAATGGTTCGCTTTACAAATTAGGATTAGTAAAAAATGATATGACGGTATTGTGTATTGGAGTTGTGATTTTATTCCTTACAGAACTAGTACGCTATAAGAAAAATATGCGTATTGAGAAGTATTTATGTACACAAAACCTTTGGTTTAAATGGGCAGTTTTAATTGTTATGATTCTGTGTGTAGTTCTTTTTGGTGAGTATGGTATTAACTATAATGCAGCAGAATTTATTTATTTCCAGTTTTAGGAGAGGCTAAATCCTCTCCTCACCAATGGGTAAACTCTGTGAGCAGAGTAGGATTTTGCTTCGCAAAACAAGGAGGATAGAATGAAAACAGGTTTTAAGAATTTCATAAAGTTAGCTACATTCCTGCTTATTGTGTTGGGAATTTTAGTATATTTGAATCAGGTGTTTTTGTATCGGGATAAGAGTATCTGGTCTACTGATTACAGAGTGAAGCAGTATAAAGAGTTGCCCCAAAATTCCGTAGAAGTACTTTTTTTAGGTTCCAGTAATCTGATGAGCGGCATTAATCCGGTGCAGTTATGGGAAGAAACAGGAATACAGTCGTATGCGTATTGCAGTAGGGCACAGACATTTCCATTTACTTATGCATACTTGCAGGATGCATTGAAAACACAGAATCCGGAATGCGTTGTAATTGATGCATATTCTATTTTCTGCGATAAAATTATCAATAATTTATCTAATACAGACTTTCATTTTGGAATCAATATGGATTCTCTGTCTGTAAGTGCCAAAAGCGAACTGATTACAAATTATATTTATAAAAAAGAATGGTTGTCCTATTATTTTCCGTTATTTAAAAACCATAATTATTATAAATCATGGGAAAATCCAGAGGATGAAGCCGCGGAGATTTTTATGGGATTTTGTTTTGCCGATGGTATCGAATATTATGACACTCCGCAATACAGTGATAATGTGGCAGTAATGGATGAAGTAGATGGTATTTATTTGCAGAAGATTATAGAATTGTGTCAGGAAAGAGAAATTGATTTATTTGTAATTAAAACTCCGGTTGCTTATACAGATGAAGAACATCAGAAGTTAAATGCTGCAAAACAGATGTGTGAGGCATATGGTGTGGAGTTTTATGATATGTCCCTAGATGCAGCAGATTGGGGATTTGATTTTAATACAGATATGAGAGACAGTTTTCATATTAATAAAAATGGTGCCAAGAAGGCAACAAGCAGAATTGGTGAAATGTTAAGTGAAATGTATAATTTCGCAGAAAACAACACACGTCAGTATGCAGACGTGTGGGCTTTGGAATATGAGAGAATGAATGCATTTCTTGAGCTGCAAACGGAACAATAGTAGGACAAATAGAGAGTGCTAAATAAAGGGAAAAGTTTAGGAGAGAATCCCATGGAACGAATTGGCAGAGAAACAAAAAAGACAATTTTATTAGTAGTAGCGTGTGTGCTCGCGGTAGTGCTGGTATGGGGATTTAAGTATAAAGAGAATTACAATTATCTTAATTCCAATGCTACATGGCATGTGTTGCTCACAGTTGGGGCATATGATGAGACTCCTGCAAGTGTACACAAATTTTTGCCGATTGTATCATTGGGCGATGAGATGGATAAGCATATTCAGTGGGCAGAAATGGTGGCTGATGAGGAGGGAAACTATTATTATACCTCATTCTCACCGGCGGGGTTTGCTTTGCCATATTTTTTCTTTAAACTGTTTCAATTACCGGTGACAGAAGGAAGCCTTTATATTTTTAATACAATATTATGTTGTTTGGCACTGGTGTTTACGATGAAACTTTTTGCAGATATATTTCAGAAACATCTGCGAAGAGAGGTAGTGTTAATTGTTACGGCATTGCTTTTTGCTTTTCAGACAGAAATTATGCATGGAATGGGTATGGTGTATTGGCACCAAAGTCTGACGCAGGTATTATTACCTTTGCAGTTTTTATGCTTTTTCCATTTCGAAGATAGTAAAAAGTGGCGGATTGGCTATTATGCTTTGGCTATAATTATGCCGTATGTAGAGTGGACAGGTTTTATTTCAAATGTAGGTGTGGCGTTGGGCTTATTTTTCAAACATGGTATTAAAATTCAAAAACAGGATTTTATGCGTGCATTTTGGACAGCGGTTTGTACTGTATTAGCATTGTTATTATTGTGTGGACATTATTTGAGTGTAGTAGACTTGGAAAGTTTCAGGCAGGCGTTACAGGATCGCTATCATATGAGAACGACTTATGCTTATGCAACTACATTTAATCTATTGTGGGGGTATTGGAAATCATTTAAAACATTATGGATTTTGCTCCCGATACTAGGGATTAGTTGCGTGATTTTAAATAAAGGTGTAAAATGGATAGTAGAGTGGGTAGCTCTGTTGCCAATGCTGTTTGTCATGTTATTTCCTGTTATAGAGAATATAGTGATGAAAGAGCATGCGATATCGTATACGTATGATCGGATGAAGTTAATTTATCCGCTATTGTTATGCGTATTTTGGCTTTTGGCGGCTATGCCAAAGGATAAAAAATGGTTTTCTTGTGGAATAGCAGGATTGGTAACATTGATGTCGGTGATTGGTATTAGTAATTATTTGAAAAATACAGAATATTTATGGCAGGCATCATATAGAACTGATAACGAAATATTAGCGGAATATTGTAGAGAGCATTACCATGAAGACAGTTTGTATGGACTGAAAAATGCAGCGGTTCGCGGATATGTAAATATGCTTTTTGACCGCGGTATGTATGAGAATATTTCGGAATATACACTGCTAGAACTGGCAATGGAGAGAGATGCCAGATATGTTGTATTGGTAGATGTGGCAAATGAACCGGCACCCGCTAATACCTGGCATATGTATGCATTGGCGGGAGCAGCGGTGTATGATATGACAGATGGTACGCAAACGTATGTCCATGTTGTGAACGGAGAAATTGTGGAAGAAGAGGGCGAAAGACAATGAAATTAATTATTCAGATACCTTGTTATAATGAAGCAGAGACTTTGGAAATTGCATTAAATGGCCTTCCAAAGCAGATTGATGGAATAGATACGATAGAATATTTGATTATTAATGACGGTAGTAAAGATAATACGGTAGAAGTGGCGAAAAACTGGGGTGTACATCATATCGTGAATTTTAAACGGAATAAAGGACTTGCGAAGGGCTTTATGGCAGGTATTGATGAGGCTTTACGCCAAGGTGCAGATATTGTTGTAAATACAGATGCAGATGACCAGTATTGTGGTGCGGATATCGAGAAAATTGTTCGTCCGATTTTAGATGGAAAAGCAGATATTGTAATCGGTGCCCGACCAATTGATGAGACAGAGCATTTTTCTCCACTTAAGAAAAAATTGCAGCATTTCGGAAGCTGGGTAGTTAGAAAAGCATCTAATACAGACATTCCGGATGCACCAAGCGGATTCCGTGCATATAGCAGGGAAGCAGCGTTACAGTTAAATGTTGTGAATGAATATACATATACCTTAGAGCAGATTGTGCAGGCTGGCAGAAATAAAATAGCCATTATGTCTGTGCCGATTCGTACCAATGCAGAGCTTCGTCCATCTAGACTTTTCAGTAGTATGTTTGGATATGTAAAGAAGTCGATGCTTACCATTATTCGTTCTTATGTTATGTACAAACCATTACAGTTTTTTATGATTTTAGGAAGTGTACCGGTGATTGCAGGTATTATTTTAGGTATTCGTTTCCTCATTCGTTTTATTATGGGAAATGGTGGAGGAAATATTCAGTCATTGATTTTGGTTAGTTTGTTAATCACAATTGGTGTGATGATGTGGGTAATTGGTATCTTAGCAGATACGATTGCAGCAAATCGTAAGATTATGCAGGACGTGCAGATGCGTGTGCGTAGGATGGATTATGAGTTGGAAGAGCTGCATAAAGGTGTGAAGGAAAAAGAGCATGAATAAACCAAAGGTTTTAATGACAGCATCTACGTTTCCGAGATACGAAGGTGATACAGAGCCAAGATTTGTTTTAGACTTGGCAAAATCATTATCAGAAGAATATGATGTGACGGTTTTAGCACCATCTTTTCCAGGAGCAAAGTTACATGAGGTAATGGAAGGTGTTAAAGTAGAACGTTACCGATATTTCCCAGTTAATAAATTAGAAACATTGTGTTATCCGGGAGCAGTAGCTGCTAGAATTAAAGAGAAAAAAATAAGAGCATTTTTAGTTCCGTTTTTAATTTTAGGATTATGGAGTTATATTTTATTGCATCGGAAAGAGTATGATTTGATGCATGCACATTGGGTGATTCCGCAGGGAATTGTTCAGTCGTGGTTTAAAAAGCCTTATATTCTTACTGGACATGGTGGAGATATTATGTCTATGAATAAAGGCTTTTTGAAGGATTTGAAGAAAAAAGCCTTTGAAAAAGCCAGTCAGGTAGTGGTTGTATCAAAACAATTAGCAGAAAAAGTGAAAGAAATGGCACCTTCCGTAGAATCAGAAATTATTTCTATGGGATGTGATACAACGATGTTTTCACCATCATATAGAAAAGAAAACTATTTTAAACAGAATGAAAAGAAAGTAATTCTGTTTGTTGGTCGTTTAGAAGAAGTAAAAGGCGTAGAGTATTTAATCGACGCTATGGAATATACAGAGGCAAAGCTTGTTATTGTGGGTGGAGGCTCGTTAGAAGAAGCTTTAAAAAATAAAGCAGAGAGATTTGAGGACAGAATAGAGTTTTTTGGACCGAAAACACATGCCGAACTAAGAGAGATATATCCATCAGCTGATGTTTTTGTGATGTCTTCTGTTACTACACAAAAAGGAGCAAAGGAAGGTTTTGGTCTGGTAATGCTTGAAGCTATGGCATCGGGTGTGCCGGTAGTAGCATTTGCGTCCGGTGGAATACCACAGCTTATCACACATAATGTAAATGGTTTGTTGTGTGAAGAAAAAGATATAAAAACATTAGCAGAGAATATTAATAAGGTACTTCATGATGATGTGCTTAGAGACAGACTGATTCAGAGCGGAAATCAGACTGTGAAGGAATATGATTATAAAGAAATTGCAAGGAAATATAGTAAGATATATGAAGATGCAATGAGGAGTGTTTGATGAAGAATGCTTTGGTAACGGTAATTGTGCCGATTTATAATGTAGAGGAATATTTGCCGCGTTGTGTAGATTCAATTATTGAGCAGACCTATCGGAATTTAGAGATTATTTTAGTGGATGATGGTTCTACTGATACTTGTGTAAAAATTTGTGATGAATATGAAAAAAAAGATGAGCGAATTATTGTAGTTCATAAAAAGAATGGCGGGTTGAGTGATGCTAGAAATGTCGCACTTGATATTGCAAAAGGTGATTATATTACCTTGGTAGATAGTGATGACTATTTGAAAGAAGACTATGTAGAGTATTTATATTCTTTGCTAACAGAAAATCAAGCAGATATTGCAACCTGCGAATTAAAAAAAGTATATGATGGGGAAGAGCTTGAAGAATGTCAAGAAGATATAGAAGTTATCGATGGGGTTAGTGCTTTAGAGTGTATGTTATATCAAAGAAAAGTAGCTCCGTGTGCTGTTTGTAAGCTTTATAAAAGAGAACTTTTGGATACAATAAGGTATCCGAAAGGAATATATTATGAAGACTTGGCAACGATATACAGAATACTCTTACAAGGATGTAAAGTAGTAATAGGCAAAAAACAGAAATACTATTATTATCAGAGAAGAAATAGTATTATGAATCAAACTTTTAATGAAAAGAAGTTACATCGATTATATGTGACAGAGGAATTAAAGGAATATGTCGAAGAACGGTGTCCACAGTTAATAGAGGCAGCTAGTGCAAGATGTTTTCTTGCCGGTATACAAGTATATAGAGAAATTCCTTATAAACAAATAAATAAGAAATACATAGATGAAGCTTGGGATCAGATAAGAAGATATAGAATGAGTGTTATTATGAATTCAAAAGCAAAGATGTCAATGAGAATTATGGCATGGAGTTCTTTTTTGGGAAAGCGAGTATTAGCGTACCTGGGAAAAATGTATTCTATTGTTTTTGGAAACTAGTTTTAAAATTTTGGGGTGAGCTATGCAAAGACCATTAATTTCAGTAATTGTACCGGTATATAATGTAGAGGAATTTTTGAATAGATGTGTGGATTCAATTATCCGGCAGACGTATCAAGAACTTGAAATAATATTAGTAGATGATGGTTCTACGGATAATAGTGGTGCGTTGTGTGATGAATATGTACAGAAAGATAGCAGAATAGTAGTTATTCATAAAGAAAATGGTGGTTTGAGCGATGCTAGAAATGCGGCTATCGAAATAATGAAGGGTGAGTTTGTTGCATATGTTGATAGCGATGATTATTTGGCGGATGACTATATTGAGTATATGTATAATCTGTTAATAAGTGAAAATGCAGATATATCTGCGTGTGCAATAAAAACCGTATGTGATTATACAGAACAATTAGGGGTAATTAAGGAGAAGATTGTTATATATGATGCGTATGAAGCACTAAAAGCTATCTTATATCAAGGATGCTTTGTGCCAAGTGCATGTTGTAAATTATATAAAAAAGAATTATTTGAAGATATAAGATATCCCAAAGGGATGTATTATGAGGATATGGCGATTATCTATAAATTGTTAGATAAGTGTCAAAAAGTAGTGATTGGAAACCAACAAAAATATTACTATTATCAAAGAGCAAACAGTATAATGAATGAGTCATTTAATCCAAAAAAAATGCATCGAATTCAGATTGTAAATGAATTGAAGAAACATGTTGATAATAGATATCCAGAACTAAAAAAGGCAACTAGTGCAAGATGTTTTAAAGTAGGATTGCTCACATATCAGGAGATTCCATATAAAAAACAGTATAGAGAATATATTGATACAGCGTGGAAGCAAATACAAGAGTATCGATGGGAAACTATAAAAAATAATGAGGCAGGGATATTATTAAGACTGATAGCAATAAGTACATTCTTGGGAAAAAGAGTAGTATCGATACTAGGAGATTTACAGGCAATAATATTTAAAAATTAGATGTGGAAAATGTAAGAGAGAAAATGGGAAAAATTATTGGCGAATTAAAAACTAACATGGATCTTTGGCAACTGTTGCTGATTGAGAAATGTACTGGTTGGATTAAAGTAAAAGAAAAGCGATATGAAAAATTTATAAGTGAAATAACACAAATAGATTCTATTGAGAATTATAGCGAGTTTTATGATAAAATGCAGCGTGCACTTGACGAAAAGCAAGTATTAGCAAGCACTAATTATGGTGCAGAAGCGACTTATTATGGATATTATGATTCTTTATTTGAGTATGCAAAGATGAAAAAGGGAAGACTAGTTCTTATTCCTTCTTTTGAACATGGTGTACGTTTTGGCGCACCAAAATGGAGATATAAAAACAATAGCGTATGCTATGCATGTCAAGGTCCGAAAAGAGTATATGAGATACATGATGTTAATCCATTAAAACCTGTATTTGTACTTGGACCATATATTCATTATGCACAGTATTATTATTCGGTAGAGAAAATGCAGATGTTGAAGCAACAATTTGGAAAAACCTTATTAGTTTTTCCGAGTCATACTTGCGAGGATAACCAACAGAGCAGAAATGAAAAGGCATTTGTTGATGTTGTAAAGGATAAATATTTGTCGGAATATGACACTCTTTTAGTATGCATGTACTGGAATGATATTAATGATCCGGTTGTAGATGCATTTAAACAAATTGGAGGTAAGATAGTATCAGCAGGTTTTAGGGGAGATACTAATTTTATAAAAAGATTAAAAACATTATTATATCTGGCAGATGATGTTGTAGTAAACGATATAGGAACTAACATTGGTTTTGCATATTATATGGGATGTAATGTATATCTGGAAGCAAACAAGAAACAGAGTGCGGATAAGGTGTTTCAGCAAAATTATAATATATTCGAAAAAGCATTTTACTCTCCAAATAAAAGATTTTCAGTAGAGCAGAGAGAATTACAAGAAAAGTTATATAATGATTATTGGGGAGGACAAGATTTTTTACTGTCACAGGAAGATATAAAAGGAATACTAGAGACTCTGCAATATGTTTGTGCAGAAAGTAAATATTCGATTAAACATATACCTATAGTTATGAAACAGATTATTTGTGACGGTAAGAATTCAAACGAACAGAAAAAAAGAAGATTAAGTGAAATATTTAAAAATTCGATTGCAATAAAAGATAACTAAAAAATTTGCAAAACGGAGAGATGAAATGGATATAAAAATATCAGTAGTAATACCAATGTATAACGGTTCTAAAACAATCAGAACTTGTTTAGAACAATTAGATAAGCAGACATTTAAGGGAAAGTATGAAGTACTTGTGGTAGATGATAAGTCTACAGATGAGAGTGTTACTGTTGTCAAAAATATGATAAAGACATTTTTGCATGCACAAGAGTTTAAAGTTATTGAATCTTGGGAGAATGGAAGAGCAGGGGCAGCGCGAAATTTAGGCGTTAAAAATGCTAAGGGTGAATATATCCTTTTTGTCGATCAGGATGATTATCCGGATAGTAGAATGTTGGAAACATTGTATGAATTGACACAGGAAGGAAAAATTGAATGTACGGCGTGTGATATTCATGATAAAGATGGAAGTCAGTATAGTCGTGTATATTTGGGAACAAAAGATGCGTTAGAGGATGAGGATAGAAGAGCTTTGATGCGAAAGCATGGATATTCCTTTGCTATTTTGATAAAAAAAGATGTAATTGAAAAAAATCATATTTTTTTTCCGGAAAAAGTAATGTATGAAGATGTTCTATTTGGTTGTGGACTATACGCATGTATTCAGTCATTTGCTAATACTGATGAAAAATTATATTGGCGTGATGATGACGAACAGAGTCAGACTTTTACAATGACAAAACCGAAAATGGTGGATAGAGTAAAGGCGGCTAAGTGGTATATTGAAAATTATTTGGGAAATGCATCGATAAGGAATTGGCAAGCAGAATTACATATGGCGGCGTTTTACTATATATATCTTAGTTGTACATGGTGGATGATATGTCGAAGAGAATTATTCGATTATAAAATGTTGTTACAGAATATTGCCTATGTGCGAGCATTTCATCTTTCACCACGCGAAATATGGAAAAATGAATCCAGATATAGCGGAATCAAATTATTGATATTGCTTGTTATATATGAAATTCCTCTTTTGATATATCCAACGCATAGTGTGATGATGTTTCTTAAACAATTAAAAAAGTTTTTGGGAAGAGTTATTGATAAAAAAGGATGATGAGATATTGAAGAGTAAAGAAGGAAAGCAAAAAGAAGTAGTAAAAGCGAGTTTTTGGTATTTAATTAGCAATGTGATACTAAAGGGGATTAATTTTTGGACAGTACCCATTTTTGCTAGAATTTTAACACAAAGTGAATATGGGTATTTTAATAATTTTGCAACATGGTTATCAATAATAACAATTGTTGCAACTATAAATTTGAGTACTTCATTGCCAAGAGCCAGATTTGATTTTGAAGATGATTTTGGAAATTTTATTTCGTCGAATTTATTATTGGGCTCATTTAGTGTAGTTTGTTTTTTTCTAGTTTTTTTGCTTAATAAGAGTTGGTTATTAAATATTTTTTCGTTAGATATAAAGTATATATATATAATATTTGGAAGTTTGTTTTTTTTACCTGCATTTACCATGTTTCAACAGGTACAAAGGTTTGCGTATAAGTACAAGATGGTAATTTTGCTTACAGTTTTAACAACTATAGGCAATGTAATTTTTTCATTCTTATTAATATATTTGATGGATAATAATCTGGATGCAAGAATTTATGGTGCGCAGTTGCCAACATTTTTAGTATCGTTAGGTCTATATGGTTATTATTTGTTAAGGTTTCATCGATTTAGATTTTCCTATTGTAAATATGCATTGGCAATTGCAGTTCCATATGTAGCACATATGCTTGCTAATACCGTACTGAGTTCCATTGATAGAACAATGATTACAAGCATATGTGGAGCGGAAGATAATGCTTTATACAGCATGGCGTATAATATAGCGTTAATATTGACTATTTTATATGATTCAATGAATTCAGCATATGCACCTTGGCTAGGGGAACAGTTGCATGCGAAAAACTATTTGGAAATTAAACAGTATAGTTATGGATATATATTATGTTATGGAATTATAGTTTTAGGAGTTATGTTAATTGCACCAGAATTACTTTGGATATTAGGAGGAGAAGCATATATACCAGCTAAATATGTTATTCCACCTGTGCTATTAGGAGTTTTTTTCTTGTTTTTATACAGTATGTATGTAAATATTGAACAATATGAGAAGAAAACAAAAGGAATGGCAATTGCTACTATTATAGCAGCTACATTAAACTTGGTATTAAATTATTTGTTTATACCTAGATATGGTTATGTTGCAGCGGCGTATACTACGCTTGTGGGATACATTTTTTTGTTCGTATTCCATTATATATTGGTTAAAAAAATGGGATTTAGCATGGTATATGACAGCCAGTATATTGTGAAGATAAGCATGATAATGTGTATTTTAACACTAATTACAACATTTTTATATGAAAGTATGGTTTTAAGATTTATATTTGCAGGTATATATATATTTGTGCTATTATATATAGGAATAAAAAATAAAAAGAATATTATAAAATTTATAAAGAAATCAGACGATTAAGAGGATTTTAAGGAGGAAAGTTTTATGTTAAATAATAAAACTATTTTAGTTACAGGTGGTACAGGTTCTTTTGGACATCAGTTTGTATCTTATGTATTAAATAATTATGAACCAAAGAAGGTTATCATTTATTCTCGTGATGAATATAAGCAGTTCATTATGCAAAACGAGTATAAGAATCATCCACAGTATAAAAAATTGAGATTTTTCATCGGCGATGTTAGAGATAAGGAACGTTTGTATCGAGCATTTGAAGGAGTGGATTATGTAATTCATGCAGCTGCATTAAAACAGGTGCCTGCTTGTGAATATAATCCAATTGAAGCAGTAAGAACGAACATTGACGGTGCAATTAATATTGTAGATGCGGCTTTGGATCGAGGTGTAAAGAAAGTAGTAGCATTGTCTACCGATAAAGCAGTAAATCCAATTAATTTATATGGTGGAACAAAGTTGGTATCAGATAAGCTATTTATTGCGGCAAATGCTTATGCCGGTGAAAAAGATGTAAATTTCTCTGTAGTACGTTATGGTAATGTAGCAGGAAGCCGTGGGTCTGTAATTCCGTTCTTTAGAAATATTGTGGCAAATGGTGGAACGGCACTTCCAATTACAGATTATCAGATGACACGATTTTGGATTAGCTTAGAGCAGGGTGTGGAACTTGTAATTAAGGCTTTAAATGAAGCAAAAGGTGGAGAAACCTTTATTTCAAAAATTCCATCTTTTAAAATTACAGATTTAGCACAGGCGATTTTGCCAGGATGTGAAATGCCAGAAGTAGGTATTCGTGAAGGTGAAAAGTTACATGAAATCATGGTGACGAGAGAAGATTCTATGCTTACCTACGAATATGAAAAGCACTTTATTGTATATCCGCATTTTGATTGGTGGAATCCAAATAAGATTCAGGCTGGCGGTAAGAAAGTGGAACAGGGATTTGAATATAGTTCGGGTAATAATACAGAGTGGTTGTCAGTAGATGAGTTAAAAGAGTTATTAAAAGGCGTAGAAGAACACTAATAATGTCTGGAGTAAAAATGAACGAAGAATTGCGCGAAGTGCGACCGGAAGATTGTAAATTACTTTTTGAATGGGCAAATGAGAAAGAAGTTAGGAAAAATTCTTTTTCGTCTGCTGAGATTTCTTATGAAGAACACAAAGAATGGTTTCAAAGGTTGTTGTCAAGGGAAGATTGTAAACAATATATATATTGTGTGGATGGTATCGATGTAGGGCAAGTAAGAGTGTCTATCAACGGAGAAAATGCAGAGATTGGATATAGTATATGCTCGGATAAAAGAGGATATGGATATGGAAAATCGATGATAGAACTTTTGAAAAAAAGAATAAAAGAGGATGTTCCGCAGGTGCAGGTACTGGTTGCAAAAGTTAAGACAGAAAATATAGCTTCACACAAGGTTTTTGTGGGGTTAGGATATGAAGAAAAATATCGACAGTATGAATTAATGCTATAGTTATAGTATAGTTAGGATAATAAAGGAGTAATAATGAATATTCAATATGGAAAACAATCAATAGATGAAGATGATATTCAAGCTGTAGTAGATGTATTGCGAGGAGACTACTTGACAACAGGACCGAACGTTACTGAGTTTGAACAAGTTGTTTGTAAATATACAGGAGCAAAGTTTGCCGTTGCAATTTCGAATGGTACAGCTGCACTACATGCAGCTTGTTTTGCAGCTGGAATAGGAGCAGGAGATGAGGTTATTACTACTCCAATTACCTTCGCTGCATCATCTAACTGTGTTTTATATTGTGGTGCGACACCGGTATTTGCGGATATTAAGCCAGATAGTTATAATATTGATCCTGAAGATATTAAAAGAAAAATTACCGATAAAACAAAAGCTATTATTGCGGTACATTTTACCGGACAACCATGCGAAATGGAGGAGATTCATGCAATTGCAAAAGAGCATGGATTAATTGTAATAGAAGATGCGGCACATGCATTGGGAGCAGATTATAAGGGAAATAAAATAGGTGCGCTTTCGGATATGACCACATTTAGCTTTCATCCGGTAAAACATATTACAACCGGTGAGGGTGGAATGATAATGACTAACGATGAAAAATTATATAAAAAGTTAGTATTGTTCCGGAGTCATGGTATTACACGTGACGAAGAACTGATGACATGTAATGAAGGTGGTTGGTATTATCAGCAATTGGCATTAGGATATAATTATAGGATTACAGATATTCAGTGTGCATTAGGTATTTCGCAAATGAAAAAGTTGGATAGATTTGTGTCTCGTAGGCGAGAACTTGTGGCACGTTATAATTCCGCTTTTGCAGAAGTAGAGAATATTATTTGTCCGGCTCAAATAGAGGGGTGCAATAATAGTTGGCATTTATATGTAGTGCAGGTTCCAGATAGGAAAAATCTGTATGATAAATTAAAAGAAGCAGGTATTTATGCAAATGTACATTATATTCCGGTTTATAAACATCCTTATTATCAGAATAATGGGTATTCGGAAGTTTGTTGTTCAAATGCAGAAGAATTATATGCACATATGATTAGTTTGCCATTATATCCAGATTTGACAGATGAAGAACAGGAATATGTAATTGAGCAAGTGAAAAAAAATATATAATGTAATAAAGAACAGAGTGAGTGGAAGTAAATTAAGGATAGAAGTATATGAAATATGCGAAAGAAAACTGGGCAGGAATAGTTATCACAGCTTTTATAGCCAGCGTGATAATATATGTTTTGTGTTTTGGTGAAAATATATATATTCAGGTTCACGATAATTTAGATTCGAATGTTGTTTGGTTAAAAATGTTAGCAGATAATAAGTTGTTTTGGACACATGGAACAACAGCGCCTTTTATGGGGGGATTAGATCGTGATTACATGTACTCTGAATTTAAAGTGTATAGCTGGTTATATATGTTGTTTCCGACATTTCAAGCATTTATAATTGGTTATTTATTAAGGATCATTATTGCAGCAAGTGGATTTGCATATGTTGCAAATGTACTTTTTGAAGAGAAAAATCGTGAGGTGAAAAATTTATTCATTTTTTGCGGATTTTTGTACGGTATTTCACCAGTAATTCCGACATCAGGTATTTCATTTGCTTCGCTACCGTGGATATTTGGTATATTATATCGTTTATATTATACTAAAAAGAAAAAATATTATATAGCACTCTTCTTTTACCCGTTGGTTTCAATTTTTGGTACGATGGGAATATTTATTTGTGGATATTTATTTTTCTTTATAGTCCTTGATTTAATTGCGACCCGAAGATTTAAATCTCACATGTTTTTAGGATTAATATGTTTAGCATTGGGTTATATTTGTTCAGAGTATAGATTATTTTATACGATGTTTTTTTCGGAAGTAGAATCGGTTCGGACCGCATTTTCTACAGGCGCTACATTAATTCAGGTTCTGAAAGATGTTATTTCAGGAGTAGCAAGAGGTCAGTATCATTCAGGTACGCTTCATTCGTATATGATAGGACCTATGTGTGTAATTTGTTTTATTTACAACAATATACGTTATATAAGAGAGAAAAGATATAGAGAGATATACATTGATAGAGTTAACTGGATTGTGGTTTGGATTGTCTTTAATGCTGTGGTATACGGGATTAATGGGTGGCAACCATTCAAAGAATTGATATATATGTTATTACCACAATTAAGTGGTTTTTCTTTTTCGAGGACTTTGTGGTTTAATAGTTTTTTATGGCATCTGTGCACAGCGATACTATTGGCTAGAATCGTAAAGAAAAAGAAAGCAATTTCATATACTATCTGTGGAATAGCATTTTTGGTGGTGTGTTGTTGTAGTGCTACTTATAATCATCTTGCAATGAATCTTAGATATAAATGGGTGGAAATGCAAGGGAAAGAAGTTGCAGCATTGACATATAAGGAGTTTTACTCACAAGATTTATTTGAACTTATAAAAAATGATATTGAATATAATGGTGAATATTCCATCGCCTATGGCATGCATCCGGCAATACTTGAATATAACAAGATTGCTACATTGGATGGATATTTTACAAATTATCCGATGGAGTATAAAGAAAGATTTCGAGAAATAATAGCACCAGCACTTGAGATAGATGAAGAATCGAGAGCGTATTATGATAACTGGGGGGGACGAGCATATATGTTTTCGCCGGATATATCATATGAGGCCAGTAAATGGATGGGAACGGAGAGTAGTAATCTATATATAGATATAGATTCATTTATTGAAAATGAGGGCACATATATTTTTTCAAGAGTTGGAATTGCGAATGCAGATGATTTGAAAATTGAATTTATTAACAGATATAGAGATGAGAGTTCTCCATATGAGATTTTTGTATATAAGATAGCGGAAGAGGAGTAGGATAATGATTACATTTAACAGACCACCATATATAGGAAAAGAAGAGCTGTATATTTTAGATAGCATTAAGTCAAGACATATTTGTGGAGATGGAGCATTTACAAAGAAATGTAATTGTTGGATAGAAGAG
The DNA here is from genome assembly GCA_017549185.1 of Roseburia sp. Taxonomy (GTDB): domain Bacteria; phylum Bacillota; class Clostridia; order Lachnospirales; family Lachnospiraceae; genus Roseburia. Next base: position 84,151 of record JAFYVJ010000021.1, read on the forward strand.
AAAGCGCATACAAAGAAAGCATTACTTACAACTTCGTGTACGCATGCATTAGAAATGGCAGCACTACTTAGTGATATACAACCAGGGGATGAAGTGATTTTGCCTTCCTATACATTCGTTTCTACAGCGGATGCTTTTGTTTTAAGAGGAGCAAAGGCAGTATTTGTTGATATTCGACCAGAGACGATGAATATGGATGAACGATTGATAGAAGCTGCGATTACGAAAAAGACGAAAGCAATTGTTCCAGTGCATTATGCAGGTGTGGCATGCGAGATGGATACCATATTAGATATTGCTAAAAGATATAATTTGAAAGTAGTGGAAGATGCTGCACAGGGAATAATGAGCACGTATAAGGGGAAAGCGTTAGGTGCTATTGGAGATTTTGGCTGTTATAGTTTTCATGAAACAAAGAACTTTAGTATGGGAGAAGGCGGAGCTCTTTTAATTCAAGATCAGAAGAATATTGAAAAAGCCGAAATTATTCGTGAAAAGGGAACGGATAGAAGTAAGTTTTTTAGGGGCGAGATAGATAAGTATACATGGGTAGATGCTGGTTCTTCTTATTTACCAAGTGAATTGAATGCAGCATATCTTTATGCACAACTTGAAAATGCAGATCTTATTACGCAAGATCGTATGAATAGTTGGAACACATATTATAAAGAATTAAAAGAATTTGAGGAAGCAGGCAGAATATGTTTACCTCATATTCCGGATACCTGTGAACATAATGCTCATATGTTCTATTTGAAATTGAGGGATTTAGATGACAGGACAGCCTTTATACGTCATTTGGCACAAAATGATATAAAAGCCGTATTTCATTATATTCCGTTACATAGTGCTCCGGCAGGAAAACGTTATGGAGAATTCAACGGAAAGGATGTATATACAACTAGGGAAAGTGAACGTTTAGTTCGTCTGCCATTATATTACGGATTAGGTGACGATATTTATAAAGTTATTGAGTGTGCAAGAGAGTTTTTGGGAGGCTATAGATGAGCAGACAGCAAAGCACGATGTGTAAAGGGATGGCTATCCTAATCATGTTTTTTCATCATTTATTTTATGATTTGAATTTTTGGACGCAGTATGATGTAATAGCAGATCCTTTTACCAATAAACAACTTGCAAGTTTGGCATCAGTAGGAAAGATTTGTGTGGCAGTATTTGTATTTTTATCGGGATATGGAACTGCACGCTCCTTTCACGAAAGAAGTATTGGAAACCCAAAGCAGATTGGGGAAAATACAATTAGCAGATTAGTAAAAATAATGATGCATTATTGGTACATATATATCGTAGCTTTTTTTGTGGCCTTATTTGCTGGTACAACGAGTATACCGGAACTGTATAATAGTGGAGATAGAAATCATTGGTTAAAAAATATGTTAGTAGATTTTTTGGGAATGCCACTATTGACACAGACACCCACATTATGTACTACATGGTGGTATATGTCATATGCAGTGATGCTTATTGTAGTTTTGCCAGTTGTTATTTCGATAGTTAAGAAGTATGGTGCAATTGTATCCTTAGGAGGAGTAATTATAATCCTTCCATTTATGGGAATAACGGGGGATACTGCATTTGGACATTGGATGTTAAGTGCTGTTTTAGGCGTAGTTTGTGCAGATTATAATATTTTTGAATATTTAAACAGAAAATTAAGTGGTCATAGGCTCTATATTGCGTTGATATTGAATTTAGTATTAATCGCTATTTTCGCATTAGGAAGAATAAAAATACGTGAGTATGTAATCATTGATGCGACTATGGCTTTATTGTGCTGTTTTTTTGTGATTTTTGGTTTGTCGAAAATAAAATTGATAAAAGATATATTGTTGATTTATGGTAGACACGAGTTTACAATTTTTCTTACTCATACGTTTATACGAAAGTATTATTTCGCAGATTTTACATATAGTTGGAAGTATCCGATTGTTATGTGGATTATGTTAGCGATAACATCGTTACTGCTTGCGATGGTATTAGATTGGGGAGAAAAATTAGTGAAATTTGATAAACTTACTAGATATGTGCAAAACAAGTGTATTAAAATGCATAATGAAATGTGGAGAGCAAAAGAAGTATAATGAAAGAAGAAAAGGTGTTGTCAGAGAAGAAAATTATAATTGTTTTACAGATTATGAATATTATTTTTTCTTTAAACAATGTTTTGGTTAAATGTGCATCGAGTAGTTGGAAAGAAAATGGATTATTTCATGAAAAAACAATTTTTTTGACTTGTATGGCAGTGTTTATTTTGGCATGTTATGCAGTTTTATGGCAAATGATATTAAAGCAGGTTAATTTGTCTGTAGCATATTTAAGCAAAGGATTAGTTGTTTTTTGGGGATTGTTATGGGCATATTTTATTTTTGATGAGAAAATAACATTGTTGAATATTATTGGTGCCATTGTTATATTTGTTGGAACGCTGTTAATAAATGAGAGAGAATAGTATGATAGGAAGTTTGTTATATATTGTTAGTGGCATATTAGTTGCTGTGTCGCAATTGTTATTAAAATTGAGTGCTAATAAAAAAAATACGAGTTTTATTGGGCAGTTTCTGAATATAAACGTAATTATGGGATATTCCATGTTATTGGCATCAATGCTTATTAATATGTATGCTATGCAGTTCATGGATTATAAATATGCTCCGATTTTGAGTACAGTTTCATATATGTTTGTACTAGCTTTGAGTGTTTGCGTTCTAAAGGAAAGAATTATCAAGAAGCAAGTATGGGGGGCCGTATTTATTTTTTTAGGAATTATTATTTTTAATTTAGGTTAGGGAAACTATGGAAAAGAAAATTATTAGTTTTGTGATTCCTTGTTATAGGAGTGAAAAAACGGTAGGAAAAGTAATTGAAGAGATTAAAACTGTCATAAAAGAAAGAGAAGAATATGATTATGAAATTATAGCGGTCAATGATTCTTCTCCGGATAACGTGTATAGTGTTCTTATAGAAAACTGGAAAGAAGATAATCATATTGCGATAGTTGATTTGGCTGCAAATGCAGGAAAACAATCAGCGGTAATGGCTGGATTAACAATGGTTCATGGGGAGATAATCGTTTGTTTAGATGATGATTGTCAATGTCCAGTGTATGAATTATGGAAGTTAATAGATGGATTGGATCAAGGTTATGATATTGCAATGGCACGCTATGGAATAAAAAAGGAGAGTGCTTTTAGAAATTTGGGAAGTTTTTTAAATTCTCAGATGTTTAATTTGTTATTGGGAAAACCAAAGAATTTACAGTTAACAAATTTTTATGCTATAAAAAAATTTGTGATAGAGGAAATGTTACGTTATAAAAATCCATATCCATATTTGCATGGACTTATGCTTCGCACAACAAAGAATATTATTAGTATTCCCATGAAAGAACGTGAGAGAGCAGAAGGAACTAGCGGGTATACATTAAAGAAGTTGATAAGTTTCTGGGCAGATGGATTAACCGGATTTTCTGTAAAACCATTGAGAATTGCAATAGGTTTAGGTTGCTTGTGTGCAGGTAGTGGTTTTATATATGGATTGTATTTAATTATTAGAAAAATTGTATATGTGAATGTTGCTGTGGGTTGGACTTCATTAATGGCGCTTCAGCTTTTTCTTGGAGGAATTATAATGCTTATCTTAGGATTAATAGGTGAGTATATTGGAAGGATATATATTTGTATAAATTCATCGCCACAGTATGTGATAAGAGAAGCTAGGAAAAATAAGTTCGAAGAGGAGGAATAGATATATGTATAAAAATATAGTAGGTATTATAGGGGCTCCAAGATCTGGAACTTCATGGACAGGACAGATATTCGATAGTGCACCAGATGTATTATATCGTATGCAGCCATTTTATTCATGGGCATTTAGAGATAAAATACATGTGCGTTCATCGAAAGAAGAGATAAATAAGTTTTTTCAGGATATGTATCTATCAAAAGATCCATATTTGGAACAGCGAGATAGAAAAGATGCAGGGGTTTATCCAATATTTGAAGAAAAGAATAAAGAAGCAAATGTAATGGCGTTTAAAGAAGTAATGTTTCATTATATGATGCCTACAATTTTAGAGAATGTGGAAGAACTTAAAATAATTGCAATAGTACGTCATCCTATTGATGTACTGACATCTTATTATAATGCACCAAAAGAATTTTTCGAAGGATTGGATATACAAAAAGAATGGTACTTTGCACAGGCAAGAAATGAATTATTGCCAGAGCGATATTTTGGATATCATAAATGGAAAGAGTATATGATGATTGTTTCTGCAATTAAGGAAAAATATCCAGATAAAGTGCGTATTCAGAAATATGAAGAATTGGCAAAAAATCCTGAAGAGGTTATTTTTGATTTGTTTGAATATGCGGGAATACCATACGAAGAACAAACGAAAAAATTCATATATGATTCACAACATAAAACTGTAAATGACCCATATAGTGTTTTTAGAAATAAGAACGAAAAGAGGGAAAAGAAGCAGTTGCCGGAAAATATTCTGGAACAGATTCACGAAGACTTAAAACAATTCGAAGAAGCACAGAAATACGATTATAAATAGAGAATAGAGGAGATTGTATATGCAGACTCATTTAGATGCACTTGAAGCAGAGGCGATATACATTATAAGAGAAGTAGCAGCAGAGTGCGAAAAGCCAGTAATGTTATATTCTATAGGAAAAGATAGTTCGGTAATGTTGCATTTAGCAATGAAAGCATTTTATCCAGAAAAGCCACCATTTCCTTTTTTACATGTAAATACCACTTGGAAGTTTAGAGAAATGATTGAATTTCGGGATGAGACGGCAAAGCGATTGGGAATAGAAATGCTTGAATACATCAATGAAGACGGGATAAAACAAGGAATCAATCCGTTTGATCATGGTGCTGCTTATACAGATATCATGAAGACGGAGGCATTAAAGCAGGCATTAGATAAATATGGTTTTACGGCTGCGTTTGGTGGTGGAAGAAGAGATGAAGAGAAGAGTCGAGCAAAAGAAAGATTATTTTCTTTTAGAAATTCTGCACATGCGTGGGATCCTAAAAATCAGCGACCAGAGATGTGGAAATTGTATAATACGGAGATTAAGCGCGGAGAAAGTATTCGAGTATTTCCAATTTCAAACTGGACAGAAAAAGATATTTGGCAATATATTCAGCGCGAAAATATTCCGATTGTACCATTATATTATTCGGCAGAAAGACCTGTTGTCGAGAGAGATGGTAATTTGATTATGGTTGATGATGAACGAATGAGATTAAATCCGGGAGAAACACCAATTATGAAAAGTGTTCGTTTTAGGACATTAGGATGTTATCCATTATCCGGTGCAACTGAGTCTAAGGCAACAAGCTTGGATGAAATTATCGAAGAGACATTGAGTTCTGTCGAATCAGAAAGAACAAGTAGAGTCATTGATAAAGATGGCGGTGCGGCAAGTATGGAAAAGAGAAAGCGTGAGGGTTACTTTTAAAATGAAAGGATTACTAAAGTTTATTACATGTGGAAGTGTAGACGATGGTAAATCTACACTTATAGGTCATATGCTTTATGATGCAAAGTTATTGTTTGCGGATCAGGAGCAAGCACTAAAATTGGATAGTAAAGTGGGTAGCCGCGAAGGAGCAATTGATTATTCGTTATTATTAGATGGTTTGATGGCGGAAAGAGAACAAGGAATTACTATTGATGTTGCATATCGCTATTTTACTACAGATAATAGAAGTTTTATCGTTGCAGATACGCCGGGACATGAGGAATATACTAGAAATATGGCAGTTGGAGCATCCTTTGCTGATTTAGCAATTATTTTAGTGGATGCAACACAAGGTATTCTTGTACAAACACGTCGCCATGCTAGGATATGTGCAATTATGGGAATCAAACATTTTGTTTTTGCATTAAATAAAATGGATTTGGTCTATTATGATAAACAAAAATTTGCAAAGCTTGAAAAAGAGATAAAGAAATTAGCTGTTGAATTAGAACTTCAGAGCGTAAAAATCATTCCGGTATCGGCAACGGAAGGGGACAATATTACTACAATTTCGAAGAATATGCCGTGGTATGAAGGCGGAACATTATTGCATTATTTAGAGACGGTAGATGTAGATGATAATTTAGAAGATGGTTTTACAATGCCGGTTCAAAGAGTATGCCGACCGAATCATACATTCCGAGGATTTCAAGGACAAATAGAATCCGGAGAAGTTGCAGTAGGTGATGAGATTGTCGTTCTGCCAAGTAAAGAGACTGCACGTGTGCAGTCAATCTTAATGACGGATAGAGAAGTGGATTGTGCGTATAAAGGACAACCGGTAACGATTCAATTAGACAGGGAGATTGATATATCAAGAGGTTGTGTATTAGTTTCAGGAACAGAATTAAAAACGACAAGCATGTTTACAACAACAATGTTGTGGATGGATGATGAGCGATTAGTAGAGGGGAAAAACTTTATTATAAAAATTGGAACCAAAAAGCTTCCGGCTACTATTATGCGAATTAAGTATAAGGTTGATATTAATACCGGAGAAAATGTTCCAGCAAGACATTTGTATAAGAACGAAATCGCAGTATGTGATGTGGCACTTTCAGAAGATGCGGTATTTGATAAATTTATTAATCATAAGTCTGTTGGTAGTTTTATTTTAATAGATAGGATAAGCAATATGACTTCGGCTTGTGGAGTAATAGAGCATTCTCTAAGAAGGGCTGAAAATGTGACGTGGCAGAAGTTGGATATCACTAGAGAGATTCGAGCAAATAAAATGGGACAGAAGCCACTAACAATTTGGTTTACAGGTTTATCAGGAGCTGGTAAATCTACACTTGCTAACGAGGTTGAGAAGATACTGAATGTTGGCGGTAAGTATACAATGTTGCTGGATGGTGATAATGTACGAATGGGTCTTAATAAAAACTTGGGATTTGAAGAAAAAGATAGAATAGAAAATATTCGTCGTATTGCCGAAGTAGCAAAACTTATGAATGATGCAGGGTTGATTGTATTAACATCGTTCATTTCTCCAACACATCGAGATAGACAGAATGCACGTGAGATTATTGGAAAAGATAATTTTATTGAAATATTTGTGAGTACACCATTAGAAGAATGTGAAAAGAGAGATGTAAAAGGTTTATACAAGAAGGCAAGAACAGGAGAAATACCTAATTTTACAGGAATCTCTAGCGTATTTGAGATGCCGATGAACCCAGATATTACAATTGACACAAGTAAACATTCGTTAGAAGAATCAGTTGATATAATTATGAACGAACTCCAGAAGTATTTATAAAAGAAAGGTATGCCAAGGAATGGAGAAATTGAAAACATTGATTATATCAATGTTACAGATGGGTATGATCGGATTCGGTGGGGGAAGTGCATTGATTCCGATCTTACAACAATCTGTTGTTGATAAGGAAAAATTAGTCACGCAAGATGAATATGAGGAGGACATTGTAGTAGCGAGCATAACGCCAGGAGCACTATCAGCAGAGTTGGCGGCTGGAATAGGTAAGCAGTGTGCCGGAAAAAAAGGAATGTTACTAGGTGCAATTGCAATGGCACTTCCAGGCGTTGTAATGACTGTGTTAATGGTATCTGTCATGTCGAGAGTGGATGACGGTGTTTTTAGACAGATTGAATTTTTGGCAGTAGGAATAACAGCATTTATTACATGTCTGCTAACAGAATATATTTCGAAAACATGGAAAGAAAGTATAAAAAGAAGTAGTGTTTCTAAAACGCTCATTATTATTATGGGTGTCTTTATACTTACATGTGGAAAAAATTTGTTTCGTATATTTCAGATAGAAGGTGTACCATTTTTTTCATTGTCAACAATAGATGTTTTTTTAATGGCTTTTTTTGTTATTTTTTATACAAATGGTTTGTTGACACCTAAACATATCATTATTTCAGCTGGATTTTGTTTATTATATGCATTAAGCGAGGGAAAAGCACAAATAATATCAAATTCATATGTTAGTTTAGGGATAAAAGTCTGCATGCTGTTGTTATCAGTGACTGGAATAAGAAAGTGTTTTCGGGGTAAACTGAAAATTGAAAAAAAGAAACTAAAAGATGCAGGAATAGAAGTTGCCGTTTTGACAGGTTTTATGCTTGTTATGATTGGCGTTGCTATGTTTATTACCGAGAAAACTGCGTTATATGCGTGGAACGGATTTTTGTCAACAATTATGTCATTTGGTGGAGGAGATGCTTATCTTACGGTATCGGATGGATTTTTTGTTCATACAGGATTAATTTCAGAAGATGAGTTTTATAGTTGTTTAGTTCCTGTTGTTAATATTTTTCCAGGTTCTATTTTATGTAAAATGTTAAGTGGAATAGGATATTATGTAGGGTATAATGAAACAGGAAGTGTTTTGGCAGGCTATGTTGTTTCAGCAGCAGGATTTGCGTGTAGCGTAGGTGCATCTTGTGGAGTATTTTCTCTAGTGAGTTGTGCATATCGCGAATTAGAGAAGATAGAAGTATTTCAAATATTAAAAAGATGGATAAAAGCAATAGTATCAGGATTAATGCTGAATGTTATTCTTTCTTTAATTTATCAAAACTATAAATTAGGCATAGAAATTGGTCAATCTGCGAGTTTGGTTATTTGTATGCTAGGAATTTATGTGTTAGATATTATTTTGTATTATAAAGTAAAGATGAGAAATAGTGGAATTGTATTAGTTTCTATGTTTTTAGCATTTGCGGTATGTAATATGTTGATATTATAGGATATAGCTATGCATGTAAACAAAAGAAGGAAAAGAAATTTTTATATAAAAAGATTACACTAGTAGTAGCATTGGTGCATAGATAAAAATTTATAGATATACATTTTATATTATGGTATAATACATTCAAAGTGGTGTATTATGCCATTTTATTTTGCAAAGAAAGGTGAACCTTATGAACAAAAATTTATTAATTCACTTTTTTAAGTCATGGAAAGATAAAGAAGGTAACGTAAATAAAACAGCGGACATTCTGGAATGGATTGAAAGGTTGAATCGTGAAACTGTCGTAGATATCCGAGAAATTAATATCGATGAAAGTACGTTCTGGTTCTATGATGACTATAACGGAGAAGTTCTAAATCGTAAACGTAGTTTTTTCTCAGTAAAAGGATTGCGATATTTTGATAATGACGAGTTCTTAGGCGAGCAGCCGATTATTGTGCAGCCAGAGATTGGTTATCTTGGTATTATCGGGAAAATGATAGATGGAAAATTGAATTTTTTGATGCAGGCAAAGATTGAACCGGGGAATGTGAATTGTGTTCAAATTTCACCAACCATTCAGGCAACGAAAAGTAATTTTACCAGAAGCCATGGTGGTAATTTGCCGAGCTATTTCTCGTACTTTGAGAATGCAAGAGATTATCAGGTAATCTATGATCAGGTGCAGTCAGAGCAGTCCGCCAGATTTTTGAAAAAACGTAATCGTAATATGATTATGTTGGTGGATGGTGAGATTGAGGTGTTGCCGAATTTCAAATGGATGACACTCGGTCAGATTAAGGCATTGATGGAGATTGATAATTTAGTAAATATGGATACCCGTACCGTTTTATCAGGTATTCCATTTTTAAATACAGATCTTTCTGATGCAGACAAGCAGGAATTACGACAGGTAATAGATAATGACGAGATTTATTTATCATTGTATGAGACGAATCCAATCGAAAGCGTTGTAGATATTTACCAGTCGATGAATGATTATAAAATGTTCCATGATATTACAGTTGCAGAGGTGCCACTGAATCAGTTAGTAGACTGGAAAGTGGACAAACGAGGTGTATATTGTAAGAAAGAAGCAGATTTTGAGGTTCGTTATTATCAGATTGAGATAGAGGGGCGTGAAGTTCGTAAATGGGATCAGCCATTGTTTAAAGCGGTAGGAAGTGCTACATTTGGTCTGGTATATCGTGTAGAAAATGGAAGAATGAAGTTTTTGGTTTCTATCAAACCGGAAATAGGTTCTTTCGATAAGATCGAAATTGCACCAACCGTTCAGGTAGAGTCCACAGAATCGCAAAATGCAAGAAATGAAGTAGAGAAATTATTCTATGATCATCTGTCTATGAAGGAAGGGATTAAACTGGATGTAATCCTATCGGAAGAGGGTGGTCGTTTCTATCATGAACAGAATCGAAATGTGATTATGGAAGTTTCGAATGATGCAATAGAAGAACTACCGGAAGGATATTTCTGGGCAGATTATAGTGCATTAAATTATTTGGTACAGGTGAATAACTGTTTGAATATCCAGCTTAGAAACTTGCTGTCGTTACTTGATTTATAACTATTCAGAGCCAAGGCAATTTTTAAGAGTGGAATAGGTTAAAAGAGAAAAGAGATTAGGAGAAATTATGATTAGAATAGGTGTTATTTGTCCATCGGAAATTGCATTACGCAGATTTATGCCGGCATTACAGAAAGTGGCAGGTATTGAATTTGCAGGTATTGCTTCAAGTACAGCAGAGGAGCGATTTGGTGCTCGTGATTCCTATACAGAAAAAGAAGAGGAAATTATTGCGAACGACTTTAAGAAGGCAGAAGTATTTATAGAGCAGTATGGTGGAAAATTGTATTCAAGCTATACGGAAATTTGTGAATCAGATGAAATTGATGCCATTTATATTCCGCTTCCACCGGCATTACATTTTAGATGGGCAAAATATGCATTGGAACATGGTAAACATGTATTTGTTGAGAAACCATCTACCTTATATGCGGCAGACTCTAAAGAGTTAGCAGAGTTAGCATTGGAAAAAGGTTTGGCATTGCATGAAAACTATATGTTTGCGTTCCATAAGCAGTTGGAAGAGATTCATCAGATGATTGAAAATGGCGATATTGGCGATGTGAGATTATATCGTGTGTCATTTGGTTTCCCACGCAGACCAGCAGGCGATTTCCGTTATATGAAAGCATTAGGCGGCGGTGCATTAAATGACTGTGGTGGTTACACATTAAAATATGCGGATATGTTGTTAAATCATAAAGGCAAACTATTAGCAGCTACAAGTTGTGCGGATAAGCAGGCAGATGTGGATATCTCAGGTGCAGCATTAATGGCAGATGAAAATGGTGTGACCGTTCAGATTGCATTTGGTATGGAAAATGAATATAAATGTGAATTAGAGGCGTGGGGAAGTACAGGTACTTTGTATCATGGCCGTATTTTAACTGCACCGGCAGGATTTGTTCCAAACTGTACAATCAAACGTGGACAGGAAGTAGAGACAATTACACTTTCTGAAGATGATACATTTATGTCATCTATTCAGTATTTTACAGAGTGTATAGAGAAGGAAGAGGTTCGTGCAGAAAGCAGAAACGCAATTATAAAACAGGCGGAGTTTGTAGATGAGTTCAGAGCATTGGCCGGATTGTAGGAAGAGATGCTTATCTGATTGTTTAGAAAAGTAGATTGTGCAAAAGATGATGCATAAGGAGTAAGAAATAAAAATTAGCATTGAAGGAATAGAAGATGAAAGTAGCGATTATTGGAGCAAATAGTTATATTGCGAGAAATTTCATATATTTGGTAAAACAGCAGGAAACAGATGTGGAATGGCGTTTGTATGATGCAACAGAAGCACAGGTAGACGGTGAAGCGAATTATAAACAGATTAATCTGCTTGATAAAGAATCAGTTGCACAGATGGATTTAGACTGTGACTTGGTATATATGTTTGTGGGAAAAACCGGAAGTGCTGTAGGATTTGATCAATATGAGCTGTTTAATAATATCAATCAGACAACGCTTTTACATGTGATTGATGAGTATAGAAGACAGGAGTCTAAGGCAAAGATTATTTTCCCATCTACACGTCTTGTATACAAAGGTCAGGAAAAACCATTAAAGGAGACCGATGAAAAAGAATATAAGACCAACTATGCGATTAATAAATTTGCCTGCGAGCAGTTTTTGGAGGCTTATAACAGAGTATATGGAGTGAAGTATTGTACGTTACGAATTTGTATTCCGTATGGTACTTTAATTCCGAACGCCAGCTCTTATGGTACATTAGAGTTTATGCTTAAAAAAGCGACAAGTGGTGAGGATATTACGTTATTTGGAGATGGAAAACAGAGACGTACTTTCACATATATGAAGGATTTGTGTGAAGTGCTGTGGCAGGCTGGTATTTCAGAAGAATGCTTAAACGATGTTTATAACATAGGTGGCGAGGATTATAGTCTTTTGGAAGTAGCAGAGATGGTTGCGGCTAAGTTCGGAGTAAAGGTTATAAATATTCCATGGCCGGAGACGGAACGTTTGATTGAATCGGGAAGTACCGTATTTGATTCAGCTAAGCTGGATGCGTTGATTGGAGAAAAATACCAGATGCAGGTAAAGCAGTGGTTGAGTGAGAAATAAAGAGAGAGAACGATGACAAATTTTTATTCGATACAGTTTTTGGTGTTTTTGTTAATTTCATTACTGGGTTATTACACTGTGTTTCGAAAAAAACAGTGGGTTTGCTTATTGATAGCAAGTGCAGTTTTTTATGCTTTTACAGGCATGGAAAATTTTGTTTTTTTACTGCTGACCGGTTTTTCGACATGGGCAGGGGCAAGGTGGATTGCCAGATGTTCGGCAGAATTGAAACAGATAAAAAAAGATAAGACAATCGAAAAAGCAGAGAAGGATTTTCGTAAGGTACAAGTTGTACGCAAACGCCGTATTATGATGTGGGGCGTAGTGCTGCTTAACTTTGGACTTTTGGCATATATTAAGTTCCCAGAGAATGTATTAGGGCTTGTGTTGCCGCTAGGTATCTCTTTTTATATGTTTCAGTCCATTGGATATTTATTGGATATCTATAATGAGAAGTATGAGCCGGAGGCGAATTTTGCCCGATACATGCTTTTTGTAAGTTATTTTCCACAGATGATTCAGGGTCCGATTAATCGTTATGATGCAATCGGCGGGCAGTTTATGCAGGAACATACCTGGAATGGTGAGGCGGCTACGAAGGCGGTTTATCGTATTTTCTATGGTTTGTTTAAGAAATATGCGATAGCAAATATTTTTATAGGAATGATAGCGTCTGTTTTTGATAATCCGGTAAAAGATTATGCAGGTTGTACGGTTCTGTTTGCAATTTTATTGTATTCGGCACAACAGTATGCAGATTTTTCCGGTGGAATTGATATGGTATTAGGTGTTTCAGAGTTGTTTGGGATTCAAATGGCTGAGAATTTTAAACAGCCATATTTTGCGACTTCTTTGGGAGATTTTTGGAGAAGATGGCATATCTCATTGGGAAAATGGATGAGAGACTATGTGTTCTATCCGTTTGCGTTGACAAAGCCGATAAAAAAGCTTGGGAAATGGGCAAATAAGCATTTTGGAAAACACTTAGGACGTGTATTGCCACCTGCGATTGGAAATATTTTGGTATTTTTTATTGTAGGCATTTGGCATGGTACCAAATGGCATTATGTAATCTGGGGATTATATAATGGTTTTGTAATAGCATTCAGTGATATTTTTGCACCAGTATTTGATAAAGTGGTCGAAGTATTACATATTAACCGAAAAGCACGTTGGTATCATGTGTTTGCAATCGTTAGAACATTTATTATTGTAAATATTGGTTGGTATTTTGATCGTATTGAAGATATAAAGGTTGCTTTATATAGTTTGAAAAAGACGATATTAAATTTTAATCCGGGGCTATTTGTAGCGGAGAGAAATATTTTAACGGATGGTTATCAAAGCTATACCGTGCCATTGGCAGTTACAGCATGTATCTGTGTGTTTGTGGTGAGTCTGTTGGAAGAAAATAAGATAGATGTTAAAAGTGCATTGTATACCAAACCGCTTTTGGTTCGTTGGAGTGTGTATTTCTTTGTAATTGGTATGATATTGGTTTCTTGCTCATGTGTGAGCACAGGTGGAGGATTTATGTATGCGAATTTTTAAATGGATAAAGCCTCTGCGATTTTTAATTGCATTGTGCTTGGTTAATATGTGTTTATCTTTTTTGTTGGAGCCGGCAAAAGGTTCTAGTGATACGATGTGGACAGAGTTTTATCAGGAAGAAGAAATAGATTTTGCATTTGTTGGTTCTTCTTTTTGTTCGACGGCGTTTGTGCCATATGTAGTAGATGAGATAATGGGGGTTAATTCCTTTAATATGGGAACTCCTTTGCAGGCGATAGGTCAGACGGTGAGTGCAGTAGAGACATTATTGGAAGAACACAAGGTGGATACTATTGTGTTGGGAACGGGTTTTTTTGTACTACAGTATGAGACATTAGATGAGGCGGAGCTGACTTTTGAGAAGGCGAGAGCACGAAAAAAATCCGGTTGGGATGCAATGGAAGATACATTATCATATATCTTTGATGAGAATGTAAGAGATACAGAAAAGTCGATTAATTATTTTTTCCCGTGGACATACAATCGGCAAAAAATTACAAAAGATTATATTAGAAATAATGTTGTTGATAAAATTGCAAATATGAAAGCAAAGTTGTCGGGGGCAGGTGATAGCCAATCGAAGCCGGAGAGTGCAAAAGGACTTCGGCCGGGGGCAGGCGTTGTAGATTATGGTACTGCATGGGAGATTAATTCTTATTGGTATTATGATCAGTTTTTTTTAGAAGATAAAGTGGAAGAGTTTGAGGAAATCTTACAACTGTGCAACGAGAAAGGTGTAGATATCGTAGTTATAAATACCCCACATCCGGCGTTTGATGTAGTGTCATGTTATCAGACATATGAGACATCGGAAAATGAAATGAGAGCAATATGTGAAAAATATGATGTGGATTATTATAATTTTTCGTTGGCCAGACCAGAATTATTTGATTCCATCCCGGAATATTATTCGGATTTTGAACATCTGAATTTGGAAGGTGCAGAAGTATTTAGTGAGTCTCTTTGTAAGTTGTTAAAAGCTAGAGCCGCAGGTGAGGATGTGATGACATATTTTTATTCTGTGGATGAGTATTATGAACAGCATTCTGATTTATTAGAAGAATGGAAAGCTGTGCAGACACCGAAGTAGTGAATCTTTAAGGTGTCAAGGCGTGTTCGGATGAGAACTCTATGACTAGGAGATGTAATTGTGAAAAAGTTTTTTGAAAAAGCAATCTGGTTTGTTTTATTGCATTGTTTATTATTGGTATATGCTTGTAGCGATATTGCATCAAAATTAGCAGCAGAGCAAGAGTTTTTATCATTAAAATTTATTTTGCTGTATGGAACTGTAATTGTACTTTTGGGATTATACGCGATTTTTTGGCAACAGATCTTAAAAAAGATTCCATTGATTACAGCATACGCCAATAAATCTGTAACAATTATTTGGGGAATGATTTTTGGTGCACTGATATTTAAGGAGCAGCTCAGTTGGAATCAGATTCTTGGAGCGGCTATCATTATTATCGGTGTATATTTTGTGGTGTTGGAGGATGCAAAAGAATGAAATATATTATTTTATTTTTGTCAGCAGTATTTATATCCTCGGTTTCTCAGATTATGTTGAAAAAAAGTGCGAATAAAACCTATGAGAGCAAATTAAAAGAATATATGAATCCATGGGTTATTATCGCATATGGTTTGTTTTTTGGAGCAACCCTAGTTACAGTGATTGCATATAAATATATTCCATTGTCGTTAGGACCGATTTTAGAGTCCGCAGGATATTTTTTTGTAACGATTTTAGGGATGATTTTTTTGAAAGAAAAAGTTGGGAAGAAGAAGGCATTAGGATTGTTTATTATATTGGCAGGAATTATTGTTTTTAACTTGTAACTATTCAGAGATAGGGCAATTTGCGAATGGTGCACGGAATAGTTACTTCAACTTATAAGAGAATGATTATGAAAAAAGATATATTGAGTATAAAAAAACACCATATAGTAGTCAGTCGAGCTGCGACAGGAATCTATCTGATTTTAAAAAGCTTAGGAATAGAAGGAAAAAAGGTTCTTTTTCCGGCGAATATATGTTATGCAGCGATTTATCCGGCGGTATATGCAGGGAATGAGCCGGTATTTTGCGATGTTGATGCAGGGAGCGGTAATTTGACATTGTCTTTGATTGAGGGAATGGTAAATACAACTCCTGAGATTGTGGTACTTGTACTTCCTCATATGTATGGAAATCCGGTCGAGGAAATAAAAGAAATTAAGGATTTTTGTATACGGCATGGTATACTGTTAATTGAAGATTGTGCATCTGCAATGGGAGCTTCTATCGAAGGTGAAAATGTTGGTAGATTCGGAGACTATGTAATTTATAGTACCGGATATGCAAAGACGGTTGATGTAGGATTTGGTGGTATTATAGCATCTGATCATGAACTGGATGAAATGCAGAAAATGTATAAACAATTACCGATGCAGTCTAAGCAGAGTGAAAGGAATCAGGAGTTTTTCTCAAAATTATATCGACTTATTCGAAATGAGAAAAAACAGACACTGGCACCATTTTTATACAACGGCCTTTATGAAAACGTAAAGGATATGTATGTTTATCAGATAGAACCAGCGAAAGAAAAAGCGATAAGAGATGCTCTTTTTCGGTTAGAGGATGAAATTGTAATTCGCAGAGAAAATTACGAGTTGTATAACCGGTTGATTAAGGAGAACGATTGCATTAAGAAATATGCGTTTACAGAAGGTGCAGTTCCGTGGCGCTATAATCTTTTGGTTTTAGCAAATAGAAAAGAATTGATAGCTTATAGTTTAGAGAAGGGATTGCCAATTAGTGATTGGTATCCGGATGTGACGGAAATATTTGGAGTGACAGAGATATTTCCAAATACAAAAAGTATGGAAGAAAAAATTATTAATTTTCCATTGAACATTGATAGAGAGAAAATTCAAATGATATGCAGTACAGTGAATGCATTTTTTGAAAGATAGAGGAAAGTTAGCAAAATGAAAATGTCAGTTGTAGTACCTGTATATGGATGTCCGGAGGCATTGCAGCCATTGCATGAACGTCTCACAGATGTTTTGAACAGGATAACAAAGGATTATGAAATTATTTTAGTAAATGATGGTTGCCCGAAAGGATCTTGGAGTGGAATAACACATATTTGTAAACAGGATAAGCACGTAATTGGTATTAATTTATCTAGAAATTTCGGACAGGTAAATGCTACAAATGCGGGACTTGAATATGCATCCGGAGAGTATGTGGTTTTAATGGATTGTGATTTGCAGGACAGACCGGAAGCTATTTTAGATTTATATGAAGAGATAGAAAAAGGATATGACATTGTTTTTGGTGCAAGGAAAGAACGAAAAGATAATTGGTTTGTAAGATTTTGTTCGAAGTCATTTTATTATATATATAACCGTATGGTGGAAGGGGATTTTAACCCGGATATTGCGAATCTTTGTATGGTAAGAAAAAAAGTATTAGATGAGTATAATGATTTGCCAGAACATAATAAATCATATACAACGATTTTATCATGGATGGGATATCGGACTTCTGTGTTGGAAATTGAAGCAGAGGAGCGATTAGAAGGAAAGTCTTCCTACAATTTTAGTAAGAGATTAGCATTGGCAATTGATATGCTTACTTTCCAATCTAATAAGCCGTTGTATTTTTTTATTAAACTAGGTGTGTCAATAGGGGTATTAGCTGTTATTTATATTTGTTATCAATTAGGAATTTACTTTATTGTAGGTGGGGCACCAAGCGGTTGGATGAGCCTTATTGCAGTAGTGAGTTTGCTAGGAGGTATTCAGTTAGTATCTATTGGAGTGATAGGTATTTATATCGGTAACATATTTAACGAAACAAAAAACAGGAAATCATATTTTATACAGGAAATTTTAAATGAACGAGAAGATAAAGAAACTGGTAGTGATTGGTGCGAATGATTTTCAAAATCAGCTGATTTTAAAAGCAAAAGAGCGTGGATTTGAAACACATGTTTTTGCGTGGCGAGAAGGGGCAATTGGTGAAAGGACAGCAGATTATTTCTATCCAATTAGTATTATCGAAAAAGAGAACATTTTAGAAGAATGTAGAAAAATACAACCGGATGGTGTTATATCTATTGCTTCAGATTTGGCAGCAATTACAGTAAACTATGTTGCAGAACATTTGGGGTTAACTGGAAATGGAATAGAAAGTTCCCTGTTAGCAACAAATAAGTGTCTGATGAGAAAGGCATTTGAAGAAAATGGAGATCCTTCACCTAAGAATTATTGCTCAGATGAGATAACAGAAGAAATTGTTGATAAATTACAATTTCCGTTAATTGTAAAGCCTGTTGATAGATCTGGCAGTAGGGGAATTACGAAAGTCTTGAATAAAAAAGAATTAAAAGAAGCAATAAGCATCGCAGAACAGTATTCGTTTGATAAAAAAGCGATTGTGGAAGAATTTATAGAAGGACAAGAATACAGCGTAGAGTACATATCG
Organism: Roseburia sp.; assembly: GCA_017549185.1. Taxonomy (GTDB): domain Bacteria; phylum Bacillota; class Clostridia; order Lachnospirales; family Lachnospiraceae; genus Roseburia. The sequence continues at coordinate 102,612 of JAFYVJ010000021.1, forward strand.
TATCGAGGAAAACATATTTTTTTAGCACTTACACAAAAATTTACAACAGGAGAACCTCATTTTATAGAGACAGGACATTTACAGCCGGTTGAACTGGAAGAAGAAGTATTAAATAGGGTTAAATGGATAGTTGAGCATGCATTAGATACTTTAAAAATTCAAAATGGGGCTTCTCATTCGGAAATTAAAATAAATCAAAAAGGTGAAATTAAGATTATTGAAATTGGAGGTCGAATGGGTGGAGATTGCATCGGTTCAGATCTGGTTCAGTTGTCTACTGGCTATGACTATGTAAATATGGTTATTGATGTGGCTTGTGGATTAAAACCATCGTTTGATAAAGTATGTGAGCCTTCTACTGCTCGCATAGAATTTATTTTTGGTCCTGACGATATGAAAAAAATTCAAAAAATGAAAAGAGAGACACCTGCGAGAATACATAGAATAAGTGAGATAGAGCCTTTTGATGGACGAAAAGTAATTGATAGTGCTTCTCGATATGGATATATTATTACAAAAGAGTGATTAGTTTTGGAAAAAAATAGGAATGATAAGAAGATGAAGAAATTATTTGAAAAAGTAATAGATTTAATTGTATGGTGCTGGAATAATCCGGTAATGAAGTACATTTTTTTTGGTGGTTGTGCTACGTTGGTGAATTTAGGGTCATATTATGTGATTCGTCTGGTGACGGATATTGACATTAATGTGGCGAATACCATATCAGTTTGTATCGCGATTTTGTTTGCGTACTTCACCAATTCTAGATTTGTATTTGAGTCAAAGGCAGAAACTTTTAAAGAGAAGTTTTCTGAATTTGTAAAGTTTATTAGTGCCAGACTGCTTACCATGGTAGTAGAAGTAGGCGGTGTGTGGCTGATGGTAGATTTTTTACATATGAATGATTATTTGTGTAAGTTTTTGATTCAGTTTATTGTACTAGCATTGAATTATGTATTTAGTAAATTTTTGATTTTTACAAAGAAGTAAGGTGCCTATTTGGGTATACCTCAAAACGCTTGCTGTTATGAGGATAAGAATATGATATGCAGAAATTCTATTACGAAGCAATTCAGAATGAGAGGGAAAGATGATAAAGAATAAAGAAAAAATGTATGTGCTGGGGTTGTTATTGGGACTAGCAGTTCTTGTTGCACCATATATCTATACAATCTTATATGCAGTGCCGTCTTCGGATGACTTTGTAATGGCAATTGGCGTAGATAAAACCAATCTTTTTGGCGAGGCGATTCGTGTAGCAAATGAATATTATTTTAAATGGGCAGGTGATTGGATTTCTATTTTCCTGCAGATTCTATTTAATCCACTTTTACTATTTGGAGCAACCAGTAGTCTGTACGGCGTAGAGATGGTGATTCATTTTTGCTTGTATGCAGTCGTAATAGGATGGATGATTCGTAATATTTTTTATTATGTAGTGCAGATAAAAGATATGAAAATGATTCTTGGGGTGTATTTGATTGTACTCATGAGCATTTTAAATATGGATGTGTGGACAGAAATATTCTATTGGTTTGTAGGTGCTACATATTTGCATGGAATGTTATTTGGTATGAGTTCAATAGCATTGTTGGTAAAATATCGTGCAAAGGGTGGTATTTTTACCGGGTTCTTGTTGTCTGTCATAGGTTTTTTTGGATGCTCCTACTTTATGCTGGCGGTATTGCCGGCAACGGTATATCTGATATATCTTGTAGTAGATTTGATAAAGGATAGAAAGATTTACTGGAAAAAAGATATTCCATTTTTCTTTTATTGTGCCGGATTTTTATCCGCGTTGGTGGCACCGGGTAATTTTTCGCGTCTTGGAAGTGAGACAGGGGAGACAGGATTACATCTTTTTAGGACAGCATTAGACACATTGGTTCTTTGGTTAGATACAACCTTTGATTTAATAAAAAATCCATTAGTGTTAATTGCAATGTTAGTATTGGTGTTGATTGGTGCAGTGATTTTTAAGGAGATGAAATTTAAGTTTCAGTATCCGTTGCTTCCATTTGTACTTACCATACTTTGTTTATATATTACCTATTTCCCAATGGCGTTAGGTTATGGCGGTACAAGTTATTTGCCAAATAGAGTTCGTTTTATTTTCTGTACCTATGCAGTATTGATGTATGCAGCAAGCTTTTTGTATCTGGGAGGCTTTGTTTATCGCAAAAAAGGTGAGTTTATTACGAAAAAGAATCTGATTACAGCAGTGGCAGCACTCGCAGTATTTGGATATGTCTGCATTATGCCGACGAAATACTATGAGGAATTACCATATGCAAAGACGGTATCTCAGATTAGGAATGTTAAGATTGTCCATTCAGAGTGGATGTATTTGCTTCGTTATATTGAAGATACAGAGGAAAAAGAACTATATCTTAGTCGAAGCAAAATCAATACAACGATTATCAAGGCACCGGGCCTGACCGCGGATGAGAACTATGTAGTAAATCAGAAAATTGCAGAGTATTTTGGTAAAGATTACATAAAATTAGAACAGTGGTAAAAAGAGAAGGTTGAAAAATTTATTTTTCAACCTTCCTTTTCTTTTAAAGTGCTTAGGACGCTATTGTGAAATTTTGGAGAATGGGTCACATCTTCTCCAAACCATGTTGGTGGAATAAATGTATTTGCTTCATCTATGCTGGAAAATTCCACCTCTGCCAAAACAAGTGGTGCTAACTTGCCATGGAATATATCAAGCTCAATAGTTAGTTTGTCATTGTATGGAATTAGATATCTGGTTTTTTCAATAAAAATACCATCTGTCTTGGGTTTTAAATGTTCAAAAGATTCTTTTGTTAATGGTAGCTCAAATTCTTCACGAACCATCATACCTTGGCCTTTGCAGGTCAGAATGTAGGTATCATCAGAACGACGAATGCGAACGACGGGATTTCTGCTAATGTATCCTTGTTCGATTTCTCTGTGTGGATATGAATCTATATTTTCAGGTAAAGAATGAATTAAAAATTTGCGTTCGATTTCCATAAAACCTACTGGTTAACCTCCTTGTTTTTCGATAATTATAGTATGACGGATTGACGAAAAAAATGCAATGAAGTATACTAAGTTTTAGGAAATAAATTTGCAGACGAATTGCATTTTCCTTCGGAAAATAGAGGAGGTCTAAATGAAAAAATTAGGAATTTTTATGGCAGAAGGCTGTGAAATGATTGAAGGGTTAGCGGTTGTAGATGTCGTGAGAAGAACCGGTGAAATGGAAATTATTACAATTGCACTGGGAGAAACAAAGGAAGTGACGAGTTCTCATAATGTAACCTTTTTGGCAGATGTATTGATTTCAGATGTAAATTTTGAAGAATTAGATGGTATTGTACTTCCAGGTGGTATGCCGGGTACATTGAATCTCGGAGCAAATGAGACGGTGAATGCTGTGGTTAAAAAATTTGCTGAAGAAGGAAAACTAGTGGCAGCGATTTGTGCTGCACCAAGTGTGTTAGGAGCGGCAGGTATTTTAGAAGGTAGACATGCTACCTGCCATCCGGGGTTTGAAGAGAAGTTAATCGGTGCAACTTGCTTAGAAGATGCTGTAGTAATTGATGGACATATTGTTACCAGCCGAGGAATGGGTACTGCAGTAGATTTTGGTTTGGCTATCGTATGGTTAATGTTAGATGATGAGGCCGTTGAAAAAGTTAAAAAAAGTATCGTTTATGATATCCAGTGGGAAGTGGTATCGGAGAATGAAGAAGTTTAGAAGGAAGCGTCGGATACTTAATATTGGATAAGAAAAAGATGTGATTTAAAATAAAAACACCCCCTGTCTCAGCAAAGTGAGGCAAGGGGGATTTTTGTGTTAAAGGCAAAAGCTTAGTTGCTGCCGCCTTTCATCTGTTCTTCCTGCTTCATGATCATTTTTTTGACCATTTCACCACCAATGCTTCCAGCCTGTGCAGATGTAAGGTCTCCGTTGTAGCCTTCTTTTAAAGGTACACCGATTTCACTTGCAACTTCGTGTTTGAAACGATTCATAGCTTCCTTCGCCTGTGGTACAGCCATTCTGTTGGTGTTAGAACCTGAATTATTTGTTCCGCTCATGGTTTCACCTCCGTTTTTACCATTTGTTTTTGTGTGTTAGACATACAAAAGTGTGTTTTCATATGTCCTAATTCTATTATTGACAGAACATTTGAAAATATTTATGGAAAATTATGAGAATAGAGGGTTGACATATAAATTGAGAAGTGATTTAATGAGTTAGTAAAGTAGATTATGAAAGAATAGTTAAGCATGATTCATTCATAAAATAAAGAGGAAAGAGAGGTAATAACAATGACAATGCTTATTTTAAAAAAATGGAACAATTACACAAAGCATATTATTACCTCGGTTTATTCTGCGAATAGAAGCTAACCCGTGACTTAGCGTAAGTAAAGGGGAGTTAGTTAAATTTTAGACAGAAGTATATTTGCGATGCGAACACGCCCGTGGTAATAGTATTTACCACGGGCTTTTTATATGCACTGCTTATTCGAACATTCAGAGTTTGTAGAGATTAAACCGGGGAAGAAAAACAAGGAGGCTAAATCCTCTCCTCACCAATGGGTTCGGATTTTGCTTCGCAAAACAAGGAGGATTATATGAAAAAGTTACATACCTATGTATTACGTTATTGGTATGGATATTTATTTGCAATTGTATGCATGGTGTTAGCTATTGCATTGGATATGTTATATCCGGTTATTACAGAAAGTATCATTGATGACGTTATTCTTGGGGGACAACATGAATTATTAACAAAATTATTAGTAGGTTTTGCTATTGTAGGGGCAGGCAGAGCGGTATTTGGTTATTACAAAGAATTTACATTTGATAAACTTTCATCTAGTGTAGGTTCTGATGTGCGAAAGGATTTATTTAATCATATCCAGTCGTTGTCTATGAATTATTTTGCTGATACGAATACTGGTGAATTGATGGCTCGAGTAAAGGATGATGTAGATAAAATTTGGGATATTTTCGGTATGGTAGGGATGCTCTTGATAGAGGTGACGCTTCATGTTTCCTTTATTCTTTACTGTATGTTTTCGAGGAACTGGAAATTAACATTTTTACCGCTTCTAACAATGATTGGATGCGGTGCGGCGGCTATCATTATGGAACGGAAAATGGATAAAGTTTATGAAGATATCAGTGAGGAAAATGCAGTACTTACGACTGTTGCAGAGGAGAATCTAGCGGGCGTTCGAACTGTAAAAGCATTTGCGAGAGAAGAGCATGAGATTCAGAAATTCCTATCACACAACAAACGTTACTATGAATTGAATATTACGCAATCGAAGGTCATGGTGAAGTATTATCCGATTTTCCAGTTCGTTGGTAAGGCACTTCCTGTATGCACTACGGTTTTAGGGGGAATCTCAGTTATGAAAGGCGAGATGTCGCTTGGTGCATTAGTGGCGTTCGTAGAGTACAGCAAGAACTGTACCTGGCCGATGGAGATGATGGGCTGGCTAGCAAATGACTTGTCAGCAGGTATCGCATCCATTAAGAAAATTAGAAAAATTGACGGAGAGAAACCAGAAATTGAAAATAAAGCAGACGCGGTGGTACTAGGTGAAGTGAAAGGCGAAGTGGCGTTTGAAAACGTATCATTTGCAGTGGATGAAAAGCAGATTTTAAAGGACGTAAGTTTCACACTTCCAGCAGGCAAGACCTTAGGTATTATGGTGCTACCGGTTCCGGAAAGTCCACAATTATCAATCTTTTACAGCGTTTTTATGATACGAGTGAAGGTATGGTGAAGTTAGACGGCGTGGATATTCGTGACTTGACCTTAAAGCAACTTAGAAGCAGTGTGTCAGTGGTATTGCAGGATGTATTCCTCTTCTCAGACACCATCGAAGAAAATATTAAAATGGGTCAGCGTAAGACGATGCAGATGGATGCAATCAAAGCGGCTGCAAGCAGTGCACAGGCGAGTACATTTATCGAGAAACTTGATGAACAGTATGCGACCGTTATCGGGGAACGTGGTGTAGGTTTATCCGGTGGTCAGAAACAGCGTATCAGTATTGCCCGAGCGCTTTCAAAAAAGAGTCCGATTTTGGTATTAGATGATTCTACATCAGCACTAGACATGGAGACAGAACACGAGATACAAAAGACTTTAAACGGTCTTACGGATACTACAAAAATTATTATTGCACATCGTATTTCTGCGGTTCGCCGTGCGGATGAAATCATCTATTTAGAGGACGGCAAGATTGCAGAGCGTGGCACACATGAAGAGTTACTGGCGAAGAAAGGGCTGTACTATCAGACTTATTTAGCACAGTATGGAGGTTATTATGGCAGTTAATTCGTATCGTGAAGACGAGTTTATGGCAAACACCGACAAGGTAAAGATTACCAAGCGGTTGCTTGCCTACTTGTTTGACTATAAAAAAGAAGTTGTGGGTGTACTGCTTAGCATGGGTATCGCCATTGTGATTTCGTTGATGAACCCATTGATTATCGAGGAAGCACTCGACAACTATGTAGCCAATAGCAATTTGCCGGGGTTATTAAAGCTTGGTATTTTTGCATTGGTAATAAACGTTTTATATATTATTTTGGTAAAAGTACGTATGTATATCATGGCACTGATTACCAACAAAATTTTGTTGCGGATTCGTCAGGATTTGTATGAACATATTCAGACGTTGTCGTTTGCATTTTTTGACAGTAGACCAACTGGAAAAATTCTAGCACGTATTATTGGTGATGTAAACTCGTTGAAAAACGTGTTGAATAACTTTGTGACGACCTTGATTCCGGAATTACTTACCGTCATCGGTGTAGTAGTAATCATGTTAGTAAAAGATGTAAGACTGGCATTGGCAGCACTTAGCACGATTCCATTTTTAGTGGTTTCGGTGGTTTGCATTCAGCGTGTAACACACAAGCGCTGGCAGATTTTCCGTAAAAAATCTTCGAATTTAAATGCTTATGTACATGAAGATATTGCGGGTATGAGTGTTGTGCAAAGTTTCGGTGCAGAGGATGAAACGAAAGAGATTTTTGGAAATTTGACAGATGAACATCGTATATCGTTTTGGAATGCATGCCGTTTTGCCGACTGGATTGGTCCAGTGATTGACTTGTGCTGGGGATTAAGCAGCATGATGCTCTATTTGGTAGGCGTAAAACTATTAGGCACCGAACGTGTGTCAGTTGGTTCACTGGCAGCGTTTGTCACTTATGTCAGTATGTTTTGGCATCCGATTATGAGCTTGAGTAGTTTTTACAATAATCTGATAACAAATTTGACCGCAGCAGAACGAATTTTTGATATTTTAGATACCGAGCCGGACATCGTAGACAGCGAAGACGTGGAAGAACTGCCGGACATCGAAGGTAGTGTGGAATTTTCTCACGTAAGCTTTACATACGATCGTGGCACACCGGCAGAGACCAAGGTTTTGGAGGACGTCAGCTTTTCTGTAAAACCGGGTGAGACAATCGCATTGGTAGGACCGACCGGTGCCGGAAAGACGACGATTGTAAACTTAATCAGCCGTTTCTACGACATTGAAGAAGGTGTGATATCTGTAGATGGATACGATTTGACCAAGGTGTCTATCCAGAGTCTTCGTTGTCAGATGGGTGTCATGACACAGGACAATTTCATTTTCCACGGAACCATCCGCGAGAATATTATGTATGGCAAGTTGGATGCAACCGAAGAAGAAATGATTACAGCTGCAAAAGCGGTAAATGCACATGATTTTATCATGAAGATGGAAAAAGGTTATGATACTGAACTCAAAGAACAGGGCGCAGGCTTGTCAATCGGACAGCGTCAGCTTATCGCATTTGCAAGAACGATGATTTCCATGCCGAAGATTTTGATTCTGGATGAGGCGACTTCAAGTATCGATACACATACCGAGATTCTTGTACAGAAGGGGATCGAAGCATTACTTGCGGGAAGAACCAGCTTTGTTATCGCGCATCGTTTATCAACAATTCAGAACGCAGACCGTATTTTTGTAATTGATAAGGGCGGTATTTTAGAACAGGGCAGCCCGAAAGAACTGATGGAAAAGAGGGGGGCATATTATAACTTGTATATGGCACAGTTCGCAGACGTGCAGTAGACTGCACGCCCTGCGAAGCTGGCGTAGTGGTATTTTGCATGGAATAGGCATCAATTTCAGGGGATATTGGCAAGTTTTGGTATGTCGATGTAGAGTTATGTAAACTGATTGGACATATACAAGTTTTTTATTAGAAAACATCCTGAAAAATGTATTATGTTAACCGAAAAATGACTGAAAATCAATGGAAATACACTTTATGTAAATTGAAATGCTGATTTTTAGCAATTTTTGAGAGGATTTTAGGATGTAGGAAAGAGATTTTTTCATATATGCCCAAAATGAGAATGAAAACGGTTGACATAATTTTAGGACATGCATTTTATAGGTAAATAAAAAGGGAAAGTTGAGAGAAGATAGAATGGATATTTGGGAAAAATTATATATGGTTGCAAAGGAACAATATCATCCGCAGGACGTGTCACCATTTGTTTACGCTCATCATGTGGTATGTGCGTTGGAAACGCAGAGAGGTGATATTTTTACAGGATTTTGTATTGAAAGTTGCAGTGGAGTAATGAATTTATGTGCTGAGAGAGTTGCTGCACTTAATATGTATGTGAATAGTGGTCAGACAGTGGTAAAACGTTTGATTGCGTTTAGAGATAAAGCTCCTTTTGGTGAAGGTAGTGGGATGCCTTGTGGCGCCTGTCGTGAGTTCTTTATGCAGCTGGCAAAAGAAAACAGAGACATGGAAATTATGGTAGACTTTGAAAAACGAGAAACTGTTAGGCTGAAAGAATTGATACCAAATTGGTGGGGAGAAGAGCGATATACAGAATTGCATAAAGAGGAAAGGATTGGTTAAAAAAGGATCAAGAAAGAGAGCATTTGATGAGCAGAATTATAAAAAGTGCAACAGAAGGATATTTGGAAGAGTCCTTAGATTTAGTAGAAAGAGTATTTACTGATTCAGAGGGAGAAGAGTCAGGAAAGCTCGTTCGTAGTCTTGTGGAAGAGATAAGAAGTAAGAGGTTTTGAAACTGCTTATCCGCATGGGATTGTTGCAAGTCCCAGCATTGGTTTGCCGGCAGTGGAATGTCTGATGGTAAAGGAATTGGTAAGTGGTGCATTAGAGCATATAAAAGGAATCGTGGATTATTCGGATTATGAATGTTTGAGGTAAATATGAATTCGTCAAATGGCTGGAGGCGTTAAACATGGATGAAAAAGAATTAATGAAACTATCAGCGGGAGAATTAACAGATTTAGGGATATGTCCTACTTGTTTTAATAGAAAATATAATGGAGCAGTATTTGGAGATAATTCTGATAAGTTATTATACGAAGATGAGGAAATCGAATGTTTCTTTGTGGGAAATCCAAGAGCTGATGGTCATATGTGCATTTCGACAATGGAACATTATCATGATATGAGTGAGACTCCAGACCATATAAATGAAAAGATAATCAGGTTTTCAAAGCAATTTATGATTATTCTGAAAGAAGTATATAAATGCGAAAGAGTGTATATGTGCACGATGTGTGATGGACCGAATAATCACTATCATATTCAATTAATCCCGCGTTATAGTTACGAAAAACGCGGCAGTAGAAATTTTGTAAAAGAGCGACATGATTATGTTCATGATGAAGAGAAGTATAACAAAGTGAAAGCATTGATAAATGAATATGTTATGGAGAAGAAAGAATATAGGTAATGTTGACATAGAGAAAGTGCGGTTATTTTTGTGTCTTGCTATTTTTTCCAAGCGAATAGCCAAGACTAAAACAAGTCAAACATAGGCTGATAACAGCCATTAAGCTTTCGATGGTTAGCATAAGCAATACTTCCATTCGTAAGATTTCTGCGAATGAATGTTCTGTTTGCAAGATGAATTATTATTTGTGTAATAACTAAATAAACTTGAGATTGATGAGGTAAGAATATGCGAAAGTAGATTATTCTTAGAGGTAATTCAGGTAGTGGTAAGACCACGATTGCAAAAGAATTACAAAATAGGTTTGGAACTAATACAATGCTTATTTCACAAGATATAATTAGAAGAGATATACTTAAAGTAAAAGACGGAGAAAATACACTGGCATTGCCACTTATGAAAGAGCTTTTGGTATATGGGCATGGTCATAGCGACATTGTTATATTAGAAGGGATTATGTATGCGGATTGGTATAAGCCATTATTTGAATTGGCAGAGCAATTAAGTATAACCATGAACGAAATCTTGAACAGTTTATGTTAGAACAATAGATTGGACTTTATAAAACAGTGAGATAACTTGAATTTATGAGACAATTTCCATAATTATATTAGTTTGCAACTTTAAGTTGCTCAAATGCAAATATAGGTTGGTGGATTTCTCTACGCAGGTAATTATAATTAGTTGTGTAAAGGAGGTAAACAGTATGAGTTTTGCAGAAAATCTGAAACAACTAAGAAAAGAAAACCAATTATCACAGGAGGAGTTAGCGGAGATTCTTGATGTTAGTCGTCAGGCAGTCTCGAAATGGGAGCAAGGAATTGGATACCCAGAAGTGGAAAAGTTGCTGTTACTTTCAAGTAAATTGAGTATTTCCCTAGACAGCTTAATGGCAACGGAGATTACACAGGAGCCCCATACTGAAAAGCAGAATGTAACAGGAACAATCACGATAACATCACCATTTGAACATGTAATTGCTACATGTCATAAAATTGTAGCTTCTGGAAAAATGTCTGGTGGAAAATCATCGCCACAGTATGCACTTTTCGGTACAAGTGAAGGAAAAGAATTCTTTGGTGGAGAACCAACCACTTTTTTAGGTTGGTATGCGAACGAAAAGGATATTTCAAAAGAAATCATGGAAATCCACGATGCAATCGTTAATGGGATTGCGACATATACTTTGAAGTACAATGTACGAACAAAAAAACGGTTGCTTGGAATAAAAATAGAATCAGAATAACAAGCAGACAAATCTCAAGTTATCGTGATATTAAACAAAACGAAAAAATTTGATTTTACAGCGAGGTGAAACAATGATTATTTTGGTAGCCGGAGCATCACATACAGGTAAAACAATACTGGCTCAAAAACTGCTTGAAAAATATAAGTATCCATATTTTTCAATAGACCATCTGAAAATGGGATTAATTCGAAGTGGAAATACAGAACTTACACCAACCAGTGATGATTCAGATCTAACAGGATTCTTATGGCCTATTGTTCGTGAAATGATTAAGACAGCAATAGAGAATAAGCAGAATTTGATTGTCGAAGGATGTTATATTCCTTTTGATTGGGCAAAGGATTTTGAAAATGAATATCTAGATAATATCAGATATTATTGCCTTGTTATGAGCGAAAATTATATACGAAAGAATTTTGCTGATATAAAGGGATATGCGAACATAATCGAAAATCGCTTAGAGGATGGTTACTGTACATTGGAATCTGTAATAGAGGATAACAAACAGATTTTGAAACTCGCTATGGAATATAAAGTGAATTATATACTTATTGATGACGAGTATAAAATAGATATCGATTTAGAGAGATAAATTTTGGGGGGGCTTGTGAGTCTGAAAGCATAGGTGTGATTCTAGACAGGCCTTTTATTATCGAGGGAGATATGATGCAAAAAATAATGGTAATCGGTTGTCCGGGAAGCGGTAAAAGTACACTTTCAAGAGCGTTGCATGAAATTACTGGACTTCTGGTATATCATCTCGATATGCTGAATTGGAATGCGGATAGAACGACTGTGGAAAAAGAAGTTTTTCGGACTAGACTTGCAGAGGTAATCGCAAAAGATAGTTGGATTATGGATGGCAATTATGCTTCTACGTTAGAACTTCGCATGCAGGCTTGTGATACGGTGTTTTTTCTGGATTATCCACTTGAGGTGTGCATGAAAGGAATTATGGAACGTCGTGGAAAAGAGCGACCTGATATGCCTTGGGTTGAGCCGGTAGATGAGGTGGACGAGGAGTTTATCGAGTTTGTGAAAAATTATAATTCCGAGAACAGACCGGCGGTGATGGCACTTTTGGAGAAGTTTGCAGACAGAGACATTTTTATTTTCAAAAGCCGGAGTGAGGCGGATGATTTTTTGAGGGAGTTAGAAGGAAAATATGAAAGTCATTGAATATGGCAAAGAAAATGAAAAGGTAATTCTTTTATTACATGGCGGTGGACTGTCATGGTGGAACTATAGGGAAGTAGCAGAACAGTTGAAAAATGAGTATCATGTAGTGATTCCCATTTTGGATGGGCATGCGGACAGTGATAGGGATTTTACGAGCATTGAGGCGAATGCTAGTGAGATAATTTCATATATTGATGAAAATTTTGGTGGTAATGTAACCATGATTGGCGGGCTTTCTTTGGGAGGTCAGATTTTGGTTGAAGTACTTTCACAGAGAGCGGATATATGTCAGGCGGCGTTGATTGAAAGTGCACTGATTTTCACGATGAAGATGACCCATCAGATGGTGAAGCTTGCGATGGATATGAGTTATGGTTTAATAAAAAAAGAGTGGTTCGCTAAGTTGCAATTTGCTTCTTTGAAAATGAAACCGGAACTGTATGCGGAATATTATCGTGATACATGCAAAATCAGCAAGGAAAATATGACGGCGTTTTTAAAAGCAAATTCTGCGTATGAAGTGAAAGATACGTTAGGGGGAACTAAGGCGAAGGTACATATCTGTGTCGGACAGCGTGAGCAGGGAATTATGATTCGCTCTGCAAGAAAATTGCATGAGTTGATACCGAGTAGTACGTTGGAGGTTTTGCCGAAACTTTATCATGGCGAGTATTCGATAAATCATGCGAAAGAATATGCGGATAAGGTATGCGCATTAGTAGAGGTGGTTTAGAATGAATAAAAGTGACATTATTTGCAGACTGGAAAAAATAAATTTCGACAAAACTGGATATTGGGTATTAGCTGGAAGTGCGATGGTGTTACATGGAATAAGACCCGAAACACACGATATTGATTTGGGGTGCAGCAAAGCGTTAGCAGATGAACTGGAAATGCGGGGATACCCTTCGAAGGTAATGCCGGATGGAACAAGACGAATTGCATATGCCGAGGATGTTGAAATTTTTGAAGAGTGGATTTTTGATAAAGTGATTTTGGTAGATGGAATACCTGTGATTTCGCTAGATGGATTGCTGGAAATGAAGCAGAGTTTAGGGCGTGAAAAAGATTTGAGAGATATTGCACTAATAGAAGAATTTTTGCAGAGAACAGATAAATAGTAGAGGGGACAATATGAACTTTAATAAATATTATTTTGAAAATTATCCAATAGATACACCATTTGACGGGAATAATCCTCGCTATGTTTTAGCACAAGATGGGATAGATGTGATATTAGAGAAAATTGTAATGTCGAGTCCATATTCAATTTCAAAAGATTATTTTGAGAATAGTACGTTAGTAGATGCATTACTACATGTGGAAGTACTTCAAGAAAAGAATGGAAAATTGGGAATGGCAGTTCCATTTTTTCTTAAGCAAGATACAACCATTTTAAAAGAATTAAGTAAGAATGTTGCTAGTAGTATTGTTAATAAGCTGTTAGAACAGAAAGAAAAAATTACAGAAATTATAGAAAAGATTGATAATGGCTATGCGTGTGATAGAAATTTGTATCATATTTTGTGCGGGTATATCTTTGATGGATTAATGTTTGATTTTTTGGAAGAGAATCAATTAGTAACTACGTCTTCTGTTCATGATACTGGATTAGATTATGTAGTAATCTTATATGAAGATGCAGACGAACTAAATGAGTATAGTGATAATTTGCTGTGTTCCTATAATCGTTTGATGGTAAATGGTAAAGGCTTTGTTTCCTTTGGGGATAGTGCAGGGAATCGTAAAGATTTTTACAGATATATGCGTTTGAAAGAACTGGATAAATTGACAGAGTCGGAACGTAGAATTGTGAATTTTAAACCAGAAGAATTGGTTAATAACTTTGTAAAAATATTAGAAAAGCAGCATGTAGAAGAGCAGTACATTGAGGCATATGAGTATTTTGGATATTATAAAAATGGGCAGATTATGGTGCCTATTTATGATAAGAATAGTTATAAAGTTGCAGAAGAATTATATAAATATGTATTGCTGATTACAAAGAATGAAATTATTGATGCTTTATCTGCAATACAAAAGAATGGAGACCTTACGGCGATAAGGCACGGCGTTGAAGTGAAGGATATTGCAAATGAAATATATCACTTGATATTTGGTGAGGTTAATGAACTACTTGCTCAGAGCGGAATGGTTGCAAAGCCTGTACAGATTATTGGTGAAGGTCGATGTTTAAAATCGTTCGAGTGGTAAGTTTGGCAATAAAAGGAGAAGTATCATGGCGAAAAATTGTGAGTTGATCAAAAACACTATAAATTAGAAAAGGAAGACGCACTTACCGCAGTAAATGCAATCTTCCCTTAATGACTGATTTTTCTGTTGTCCGCCAACGAATCGGCACCCGTAGTCCGATAAGAAGGCTGGTTTTAACGTTGCCAGTCAACGCTCCGGAAACGAAATCCGGGAAGTCGGATTCTTGTGTCAGTCCACAGATAGGGAATGCCTATCAACTAACTATATTATATCTTGTCAGGCTAAATTATGCAAAGAGAAAAAAAGGCATAAAAAAAGTGCCCATTTTGAGCAAGTTGTATATCAAAAGATGAAAAAATGGATGAAAAATGTGAAGGGAGAAATTTGTTTGTGAAAAATGTCTATATCGAAGGAATTCAGGGAACCGGAAAAACGACATTGCTGCGTCTTTTAGGGCAGAAGCTCACGGACTATCATGTATATTGGGAAGGTGATTACTGCCCGGTAGAATTGGCGTGGTGTACGTACATGACAAAGGCAGAGTATCAGCAGGCACTTAAAGATTTCCCAGATTTGACGGAAGAAATCAAAAAACGTACTACAGTGGAAGGTGACCGTTACATTATAGAATACACCCGTATTTTGGCAGAACGCAGAGATTTTTACGAATATATGGAACGGTTTGAACTCTACAATGGCAGAAAACCATTGGATGAATATAAACGTATTTTATTGACTCGTTACACGAACTTTCAGGGGTCAGGCAATATCTTCGAGTGCTCTTTTTTTCAGAATACGATGGAAGAATTGTTGTTGTATTATGATATGACGGAGCAGGAAATCGTGGCATTTTATGAGGAACTTTTTGTGGCATTAAAAGACAAAGATTTTGTGATGGTCTATCTGCAGTCGGATGCGATCGAGGAGAATATTTTACAGATAAAAAAGGAGCGCTCGGATGGTAGCGGGAATGAGATGTGGTATCCGCTGATGTTGCGTTATTTGAATGAGACGCCGTATGGAAAAAAACATCCGTTTGAAGGCGTGGAGGATATGGCGAAGCACTTCAGATGTCGCATGGAAATGGAATTGAAGGTAATTGAAAAAGTTATCGGTGATCAGGCAATTGTAGTGCCTGCAAAGGAATATAAATTAGAAAAGTTAATAAAACAAATATGTGAAAATTAGGTTGTTCAAAAAACTGGATGAAAGGAAAAGAGAATTGCAGGAGGCAGACTCGGAGTAAAATGAATGAGGATTGAAGTGAGAGTTATTGACAAAGAGCACAGTGCAGATATCAGGATTCCAAACCAGTCATTTCCATTATTCGGGAGAATGATTCCGGTATACGAGAATGAGCAGTGGAGTTACAAAACGGAATTGTTTTCAGAAGTGAGTGAAATGTGTTTCCCAGACGAGAATTATGATTTTGATACACTTTCAAAGAACAGTATTTTTGTAGGTGCCTATGATGGCGATACTTGTGTGGGTTTGGCGATTTTGCAGCAGGCATGGTTTAAATATATGTATCTGTATGATTTGAAGGTGAACCGCGATTATCGCAGAATGCAAGTTGGTACGATGCTTGTAGAAAAAATGAAAGTGATTGCACGGGAGAATCATTATAATGGTATCTATACTGTGGGACAGGATAATAATCTTGTAGCTTGCAATTTTTACATAAAATCAGGGTTCGTGATAGGTGGTTTGGATACGAAAGTTTATCAGGGAACCAGCCAGCAGGGCAAGAAGGATATTTTGTTTTATTTGGATATCTAGTGCGGACTCGGAGTAAAAAATATGAAAAATAATATGGTGATTGCGGAAACAGAAAGACTGATTTTACGCAGATATATGGAGGCAGACTTAGAGGATTTGCACGAGTACTTATCCAATCCAAATGTGGTGGAATTTGAACCATATCAACCGATGTCATTTGAAGAAGTGAAAGAAGAATTGAAGGAGCGGATTTCCTCAGATGAGACGATTGCAGTAGAACTAAAAGAGAATCATAAGCTGATTGGAAACGTATACCTTGGGAAAAGAGATTTTTATGCATTGGAAATGAGGTATGTTTTGAATGATGCATATTGGAACCGTGGATATGCCCACGAGAGTTGTGCGGAGTTAATGAAACTGGCTTTCGAGAATGGTGTACATAGAATTTATGCGGAGTGTGATCCGGAGAATAGGAACTCTTGGAAACTGTTAGAAGCACTCGGTTTTACAAGAGAAGCACACTTGCGAAAAAATGTGTATTTTTGGTGTGATGAAAAAGGGGAGCCGATTTGGAAGGACACCTTTATTTATGGCAGATTGAGGGAAGAGTAGCAGGAGTAACGTTGAAAAGTAAATAGGCTAGCGTAAAATTTTTGTAGGAAAATTAAATAGACAAAAGAAGAAAGCACCGCTTTGTGTTAAGATTAGTTTTGCAGAACAAAATCTACATAAAGGAAGGTGCTTTCTATGATTAAAAGTATACAACAGTTTCAAGCAAAAGGGGTAAAAAATTTAGAAAAAGTTTTCATTGATTATTCAGCAGATATGACAAAGATCGCTGAGATGGTATATGGTGTCAAAAATGAGGTTATTAAGCTTGGTCTGGAGATGATTGTGGAAGAACTGGAGACTTATGATGAATATCTTTGTAAACATAAGAATGTACGACCAGAATGGTACATTGTAAGAAAAGACACCACAACACTTCTAACCAGCCTTGGGAGCATAACATATCAAAAGACGCTCTTTAAGAATAAGGTAACAGGAAAAAGTGAATATCTCTTAGACCGTGTCATGGGAATTGAAAAACATGCTCGAATGACAGAGGACGCAGAAGCAGAACTTCTAAAAGAGGCTGTGCAGACCAGTTATCAAAAAGGTGGGATATCAGCATGTATTTCCGATGAATTTGTAAGCAAAGAAACTGTCAAAAACAAAATCCATGCACTTGAGTTTCCTAAAAACAACGAAGTTTTGAAGGAGAAAAAAGTAGTGGATTATCTTTATATAGATGCAGATGAAGACCATGTATCCCTGCAGTTCCATGAGAAGAAAGGCGATTTAGTCAAACTGGAAAATAACCGTAAGGATAACTGTGCCATCGCAAAGCTTGTGTATATTTACGAAGGAATTGAGAAAGAAGCACCTGAAAGTAAAAGACATAAACTGGTAAATCCGTACTATTTTTGCAGAGGCTGTGAGGAAGATGGAAACCAAAAGTTCTGGGATGAAATTTTCACATTTATGGATAATCATTATGATCTGGATAAGGTGAAAAGGATATATCTCAACGCAGATGGTGGAGCATGGATTAAAGCAGGAAAAAACAGAATTGCAGGAATCACATATGTATTGGATGAGTTTCATTTGGAAAAATATCTTACAAAACTGACGAGTCATATGAAGGATACACGAGAAGATGCTAAAAAGGAACTGGTTCATGCAATAAGGTATGAAAAGAAAAGTGATTTTGAGGCAATAGTGGAACGATTAAAAGGATGTCTTAAATCAGAAACAGGGATAAAGCGAATTGAAACTAGTAAAGACTATATTTTATCCAATTGGACAGCTGCAAGATTACGCCTTAACCGAAAAGAAGGTGTGATTGGCTGTAGTGCAGAAGGACATGTCAGTCATGTTCTATCGAGCAGAATGAGTTCACGACCATTAGGCTGGAGTGTAGTAGGAATGGGAAAAATGGCAGAATTAAGAGCATATCAGTATAACAATGGCGATATGCTTGAATTAGTGCGCTATCAGAAAACGCTTTTGCCAAAAGCAGCTGGATGTGAAGAAGTTGTATCAAGCTGTGCAGAACTATTGTTGCAGGAAAGCAAACACAAACAAAAGCTTGGTGTGTATGCGAATACTAAAATGTACTCTATCCCATACCCACAAATCAGAAAAATAGCAAACTTTAAAGGTCATATTTATGGCTTGTAAAAGCACTACTAGGCTTAGTCCTCTTGATTATACAAAGACTTGGAATTTCTGTCTGTCAAGGACGAAGCCACGATGTGGTGCCGCTTTGCGGCATCCTTGACAGGCAAGAAATATCCAAGTCAAAAGAACGAACAAGAGGACTAAGCCGAAGTCTGCCCACAGGGCAACTCTTTGTTGCAAAAATCAAACAAAAGGAATAAAGTATAAGCAGAACAATTTTTTGACACATCACAGGTGATTTCTGCCTATTAAATTCCTACAGTAAATTTACGCCGTCAAGTAAATAGGCTGTCATTGACAGAAAAATGGCTTAGTGTTATTATTTAAATAGAGAAGAGCTACCGATAGACGGTTAGCCCTAAAATAACGTTTTTATGTAATAACCGCTAAGTTGAGGGACTGGGCGGTTATTTTTTTGTGCAGCTATTCTTACCAAGCGAATAGCCAAGACTAAAGAATGTCACACATAAACTGATGACAGACATCAAGCTTTCGATGGTCAGCATAAGCAAGTCCTCCAGTACCGAGATTTCTGTAAGCAGATTTCTATGTAAACAGAGGTCACAGTCCTCTGAAAAAGGACTAACCGCCTACCGTTATGGTAGCTCTGGTAATATTATATCACAAAACGAACATACGTTCAATATAAATTCTGAGAAACTCAGAATTTATAAAGGAGACCGACATATCATGATAGACACAGAATTCACATTGCAAAATCACATTCTAACTGATGTAGAAAAACAAGAAATCTGCTCGTGAGCAGAATTATAGAGCATTTTATGACGGAGATTGTCTGGTTGGATTCGTGAATATTAAGGCAGAAGAGACCAAAGTATTCATAGGAATAGGCGTAAAACCAGAAGAAATTTGTGAAAAAATATGGTGAGATTTTAAATAAAACATTTGACACAATTTAAAAATAAGACTATCATAATTTGAGAAATTATTCGTAACGATAGTGGTATGGAATAATTGCAACTATTTTGGAAAAGGAGGTTAAATGACTATGCGAAAAAATTTACAGAAAGTAGCGGGAAACCATTTTGGGAAACCAATTTGGCTTATCTCGATGATTAAACCTCCGAAGGTGAACCTAAATTAGAATATAGTTACATTTTAAAAGATAAATTTTGAAAGATAGAGGAAAAAATTATGTGGTTATTTTTTACACTTGTTACAACTCTCTTATGGGGTGTAGCGGAGTTATTTTATAAAAAAGGTTCACACGAGAATGAGAGATATGATCATTTAAGAGTATGTGTTTTGGTTGGCGCAGTAATGGGAATTCATGCAGTATTTACTTTACTGACATCTGATATTGCGTATGATCCAATGAATTTAATTGCTTATTTACCGGTTTCATTGTGTTATATTGTGTCTATGGCATGTTCCTATTTCGGTATTAGATTTATCGAGGAATCTTTAGCAGATCCAATTGAAAATACTGCAGGAGCGATGTGCTCTCTGATGTGCGTTATTTTCTTAGGAGAGACAATTGCACCGGCTGTTTGGGTTGCAATCGCAATCATTGTGGTTGGTATTATTGGTGTAAGCCGTACAGAACGTAGTGCGGAAGTAAATAGAAGCCAAAGATTAGGAAAGAAATTAGCGGTTGTCGCTTTTGCAATGCCATTTTGCTATGCAATCATTGATGCTTTAGGAAGCTTTTTAGATATTTTCTTCTTGGAAATGGAGACAAGTCCATTGGTTGGTATCACAGAAGAGAATATTGAGTTGGTAGCCAATGTTTCATATGAATTGACTTTTGCAATTGTTGGTTTGATTTTATTTGTGTTTATGAAATATAAACGTGTGAAATTCGAACTTCCAAAGCAGAAAGATAAAATGATTGCGGCTATTTGTGAAACAGCAGGACAGTTGACATATGTATATGCAATGAGTGGAAATGGAGCTATCGCGGCACCAATCCTTTCAAGTGTATGTGTTGTATCATTAATCTTATCAAGAATTTTCTTAAAAGAAAAACTGACAAAGAAACAGTACATATTCATTAGTATCATTATCGTGGGTATTTTAATGCTTGCTGTCTTAGAAGGCGAATAAGAGGAATGGTCTTGCAAACATGATCGGATGATTATGTTGATTGTAATTGGTATTGCGATTAGGGACTTTTTAGATATGTAATTTTAAAAGACAAAATAAAGGGATGAAGGCAGCCACGGCATTGTTGTGGCTGCCTTTTTTTCGCGAGTAGCGAGGAAAATCGAGTGCTTGCATGAAGATTCGACGAGCACCGCGATAGCTATGAGAAGTTTGCACAGCATGCTTCTCGTAGTTGAGTTCATAGGAGATATGTTTATGACGGCAGAAGAAATGTGGAAAAAATTTGTGAAAGAATGTAATATTGTTGAAGGTGAGTATGATGCATGGGCTTTTGGGGATGATGCGGACACGCTTGCAGAGTTGGTGCGATGCGGTATCAAAACAGGAACTTCATCGGCATATCCGCTTTATGAAGTGGACGATGAACCATTGCCGGAAGCGAGTGGATATAGTGTCATATTGGACTCGAAGGATGAAGCAGTATGCATTATCGAAAATACAAAAGTGTATGTGGTGCCCTTTTGCGAAGTAAGTGAAGAACATGCTTATAAAGAGGGAGAAGGTGACCGGAGTCTGGCATATTGGAGAAATGTTCACGAAGCTTTTTTTACAGAGTGTATGGAAGAAGTGGGACTTGTCTTTGATGAGAATATGAAGGTGGTCTGTGAGGAATTCCGGGTGGTGTATATACCACTGTAAAGGGAGGTTTGGGTATATGGAGCTAAAATCTATTATGATACCCAATAAATTGAGAAAAATGGGTATAGTGAGAAAATATACTCAATATATAGAAAATTTAATAAATAATAAAAGAATGTTTTGAAATGGAGAGAGTAAAATGTACATAAAAACAGAACGTTTAGAATTAAAACCGTTGTCAGACAGCGATCGTGACAACATGATTGCATTACTGACCAATAGCGAAATTAAAAAGACTTATATGTTGCCCGATTTTGAAAATGAGGAGCAGGCTGAAAAATTATTTTTACGTCTCAAAGATGGTTCACGGGCAGAAAAAGTGTATCAGGTAGGCATTTTTCTAGATGGTGAAGTAATCGGCTATGCCAATGAAGTAGAGCGTGATGGCGATGCAATCGAACTTGGATATATGATTCATCCGAATCATCATAACAAAGGTTACGGTACGGAAATGTTAAAGGCTATGATTGATGAGATGTTTGCGAGAGGTTTCAAGGAAGTATTGGCAGGCGCTTTTGAGGAAAACCCGGCAAGCATGCGCATTATGGAAAAGAGCGGCATGATACGCATCGAGAAGACAGACGAGATTGAATACCGCGGTAAGGTGCATAAGTGTATCTATTATGCAAAAGGAAATGAGAATATATAAGAAGCATTGCTTATAATCAAAATATAGTAACCGAAAAAATAGCATTAGGAGAAGATATGGAAAAGGGATATACGGAAATTAATTCCAAAACAATTGATAAGTGGTGTGAATTATATTTTTGATATTGAGACAGAGTCGGTGCTGACTTATAAGTTGCCGTTTAATGCGCTCCGTGATGAGGAGATGTATAAACTTTCGGTGGAGAATGACTGGGGAATTCAGTTCTCGCACACGATTGAAGAGCAGATTGGCGGACAGTTAGCAGCAGGATTCTCGTTGGAAGGGATTTATGAAGATACCAACGGAGTCGGCAAATTGCATGAATATAATGTGCCGACGTTCTGGGCGACGAAGGCAGTGAAACGCTAGTCGGCGAATTGTAAAAAGGAGAATGTGACATGGAAAATATAGTGGTTCGATACGCAAAAAACAGTGATTATGATATGGTGGAAGTTTTGATGAAACAGGTGCAGCAGATGCACGTGGAATGGAGACCGGACATTTATAAAATGGGTGCGACCGTTTTGTCGAAAGGTATCTACGAAAAGGCTGTGGCAGAGAAAAATTTTCTTGTGGCAGAAGTGGAAGAAATGGTAGTCGGGCTATTATTTTTCTATGTGTATCATCGTGAGAATGACAGCTCGGTTACGAGAGATGTGCTTTTTGTGGATTCAATGGCAGTCCATGAGGATTATCGTGGACAAGGGATTGGACATGCGCTTTTTGATTATGTGAAGGTGGTGGCAAAAGAGAAACAGATTGCGGCCATTGAACTTAGTGTGAATGCGAAGAATGTAGATGCAATGGCGATGTACAGAAAGTATGGATTTGGTGAGAAGAGTATTACGATGGAGATGGTGTTATGAGTATGAAATTTGTTTTTCCAACATTAGAATACAAAGAAAAAGCAATTGATTACATAAGAGAGTTCTACGAGTATAACTCAGAAATCAATGGAAGCGGCAGTTTAGACCGTTTTTTAAGAGAATCAACTTACGAGGCATGGCTGCAGAAATTAATCGGAGCAATCGACATTGCCAACATCCCGCAGGGTAAAGTGCCGGGGCTGACCTATTTTTACGTCAGAGAAGAAGACGATAAAATTGTGGGAATGATTAATATCCGTCTGGCTACAAGTGATGTTGTGCGAACGGAAGTTGGACACATGGGTTACAGTATTCGTCCGACAGAACGCAGAAAACACTATGGGACGCAGATGCTTAGAGAGGCACTGGAATTCTGCAAACCACTTAGACTGAGTGAAGTGGTGTTGACTTGTGATAAATCGAATCCGGCATCGGCAGGTGTGATTAAAAACTGTGGTGGTGTGCTGGAAGCGGAGGTTTACAGCGAGATGTTTGACGAGGTTATTCAGAGATACGTGATATCGAATGATTGCGATATATAATAATGATGGGGAAGTTGAACGTTATAACGTTATAACGTGTTCAAAGCGCGAATGATTATTAGGCATGATACAGATGGAAAGAAGTATTTATATGATGTAATAAATATAAAAAAGGAACCGAGTACCCCGCTTAGCTAGATTAAAATCTACATACGGTAAAAACCGGTTCCTTTTCTAAAAGTATAATAAAAAAAGTAAGAATAGCAAGAGATTTTTAAGAAAAGCAAAAAATGATTAATAAAAGGAAGGTAAGTACAAAATGCAATATCTAAAAAAGCTAGAGGAAAAGGACTTTGACCAATACATAGATTTTGCATATTCTTTGGCATTAGATTAGACAAAGTCAGTCTATCCGACGTATACGGATGGCATTAAGACGAAAGAAGATTTCGTTGCCCGGGCTAGTTGGAACCTGTGAAGATGAGGACTATATGGTGCAACGCTGGTATGGAAAGTAGAGGAGAAAAGAATGGAATTACAATTTGCACCGGCAGAAGGATGCGACATTAAAAGAATTTATGCTTCAAATAAAGAGCTAATAGACGCTTATGAAGATGTTGAAAACATTGATTACAATAAAGTACTGCAATGGGTTTTAAAGAAAATTAAAACCAATATAGATGAGTATGTAGCAGTTTTTCTTGACGGTAGAAAAGTTGGATATTATCATTTTTATCCGTCAGAAGGGAAAATGGAACTTGATGATTTATACATTTTTCCGGAGTTTCGAAGTAAGGGTATCGGAAGTGCGATTATTCAAAAATGCATGGAAGAAAGTGACAGCACGATTTTTCTATACGTGTTTGCAAAAAATGTACATGCTATTGCATTGTATGAAAAACTGGGATTTAAGATTGTGAAGAATATTAGAGATACCCGATATATTATGGAGAGGGAAGCAGGAATGCACGGATGCTCCCGAGTGTTACGCGACCAACAAGCTCATGAACATAAAGAGCCGTAAAGTTTTTAATGACAAGTTTGTATTGAATGAAGCACATTTGCCTTATGAACAGAAAATTTGTTCCATGGCAGAATATTTTTTGCCAGATGTTGATAAGATTAGAAGAGAAGTCTTACGCATATGGGTGCCATATTTTAGAGTAAAAGGTCTTTGTGGATTTATATGAGTCGGCATGGGTAGAAATGACAGCAAAGCCAGTTCTATTTGTGGAAGATATAAATAAAAGAGAATCATAAGTGTAAGTTATTATACATATAAAAAATGCAAATGACACAAAGACAGATGTACACTTGCGACGGACAAAACAGTATGGTATGCTAGAGGAAGTTTATGAAAAGAGGGAAATAGTTATGTTAAAGACGATTGATGACTTGGTATGGGGCATACCGATGATTGTACTGATTTTGGCGGTAGGTGTACTTCTGACAGTTCGATTGAAAGGACTTCAGGTGTCGAAGCTTCCGTTGGCAATAAAACATATTTTTGCGAATGAAAAGGATGGAAAAGAAGGTGAAGTTTCCAGTTTTGGAGCGTTGTGTATGGCACTTTCTGCAACGATTGGAACGGGTAATATTGTCGGTGTAGCTACTGCACTTGTAGCAGGTGGCCCGGGAGCGTTGTTTTGGATGTGGGTAGCCGCCTTTTTTGGTACAGCAACAAAGTATGCGGAGTGTT
This sequence comes from Roseburia sp., assembly GCA_017549185.1. GTDB lineage: Bacteria > Bacillota > Clostridia > Lachnospirales > Lachnospiraceae > Roseburia. Next base: position 127,436 of record JAFYVJ010000021.1, read on the forward strand.
TATTGGCGATTAAATATCGTGTAGTGGCAACAGATGGCCATGTTGTTGGCGGTCCATTTTATTACATAGAAAAGGGTATGGGTAAAAACTGGAAGTGGCTCGGCAAAATGTTTGCGATTTTTGGTGCGTTAGCAGGGCTTTTAGGTATCGGTACCTTTACACAGATTAATGGTATTACAAGTGCTGTAAATAACTTTTTTGATCCACAGAATTTGAAAACGATTACTTTGTTTGGAAACGAATATTCGTGGTCAGTTGTGCTTGCAGGATTACTGGTTACAGCATGTGTAGCATTGGTTATCATCGGTGGTGTAAAACGAATTTCAGCAGTTTCTGAATTTATTGTTCCGTTTATGGCACTGCTTTATATAGCAACAGTTGTTATTATTCTCGTGACACACGCATCTGAGATTCCAGCAGCATTCGTTGAAATTGTAGAGAGTGCGTTTGGAATCAGAGCGGCAGCAGGTGGTGCATTAGGTGCGATTATGGTTGCAATGCAAAAAGGAATTGCCAGAGGTATCTTTTCAAATGAAGCAGGTTTAGGTAGTGCTCCAATTGCAGCAGCTTCTGTAAAAACAAATGAACCGGTGGCACAGGGATTGGTTTCTATGACAGGTACCGTTATTGATACATTGATTATTTGTACATTGACTGGTCTTAGCATCGTTATTACTGGTACATGGAATGTTGGATTAGAGGGTGTTGCCGTTACAACGAAAGCTTTCCAACTTGGACTTCCATTTTCAGAATCAGTAGCATCGTTCATTTTGATGATTTGTTTGGTATTCTTCGCATTTACTACGATTTTGGGATGGGACTATTATAGTGAAAAATGTGTGGAATACTTAGTAGGTGATAAACCATCTGTTATAAAAGGTTTCCGCTGGTTATATATTTTAGCGGTATTTATTGGACCATATATGACAGTATCTGCGGTTTGGACGATAGCGGATATTTTCAATGGCTTGATGGCATTCCCGAACTTGATTGCATTAGTAGCGTTAAGTGGTGTGGTTGTGGCAGAGACAAAGAAGTATTTTGAAAAATATAAATAGAAAAATATAGTACTGTCGTAGGATAGGTTCGTTTAACAGTGGACATTGTTATCGGAAAATCTTATGGCAGTATTTTTTGAATTATAACATTGTGACCATAAAAAGTGAGCTGGAACAGAGAAATGTGTGTTTTATGATTCACATCAGGCAAGGTTCTATGTTAAAATTTTATGGAGTAATAAAAAGGAGTCTGTATTATGGAAAAATGGAATGCATATACAAGAGATGGGCAACGTACAGATGAAATCTTAATCAGAGGAGAAGTGATACCGAAAGGGTTGTATTTTATGGCATGTGGCGTATTAGTACGTCATGTAGATGGCAGTTTTTTATGCATGAAACGTGCTAAAGAGAAGATAAACTTTGGGGGATATTTTGAGGCCACGGCGCATGGAGCAGCACAGCTGGGTGAAAACAAATATGAGTGCGTCAAACGAGAACTTGAGGAAGAAACAGGAATACGATGTAATGAGTTTAAAGAACTTGGTACTGACATAGATGACGAAAGTCAGTGTATTTTTCAAGGCTTTGTCTGTACGGTTGATTGTGACAAAAATTCTATTCGCTTGCAAGAGGGTGAGACGGAAGGTTATGTGTGGATGAGTGAAGAGGAATTTACTGACTTTGTGAATTCGGGAGAGATGATTCCGATGCAGTATAAGAGATATTATGAGTATTTTAAGCAGCTAGGGTATATTAGATAAGGGATAGAAAATGAAACATATATATGCAGTAGAGACAGAAAAAGAATTGATAGAGTATCTAAAATATGTAAAGTCTATTGAACCGAAGCTAAATGGTTACATTGATTTTTTGAAAAGAGAATATGAGGTAGTTGATTTACCAAAAACAATAGTATGGACAAGCGGAGAAATTGCGACAAATTATATTAGCAATATTCCGATTCCTGCGTATACAAACGAGCATCGTGTGGTTATGACACCTGTACTTGAAACGTGGCGTGAAATTTACTTAAAGCAGTTGGATAAGTTGGGTGATAGTCAGAAAATAGGAAACGATGTAAATGCAATCTGTGATTACTATAGAGATGCATTATCAGAAAATCATATGTTGCAGATTTTGGGACATGAACTGGCACATCATAGTGAATTGTTTTTAGAGGATTTTAATTCAGACTATAGTGACGGTATTTGGTTTGAAGAAGGAATGGTAGAGTATATCAGTCGACAATATTTTTTGACAGAAGAGGAATTTGAAGCAGAGGTAAGAGTAAACCGTCGGTTGGTGGATTTACTAAAAGAACGATATGGAAATCATTCTTTAGAACAATTTGGGAAAAGTACATATGAGGGAGATTACGCAAGTATTTTCTTTGAATATTGGAGAAGCTTTTTGGCTGTAAAACAGATCGTGGAAGATTATAAGGGAGATATAAAAGCTGTTTTTACATCTTACCATAGATGGAATGAAGAATGTAACGGACAGACATTGCTGGAATGGTTTGATATAGAGTGAACGGAATATGTGTCAGATTTATATAAAAAGAGTGGAGTAGATAGATGAAGAAACCAGAAAAAACAAATGTCATGCGCATTTTAGACCAAAAGAAAATTTCATATGAGGCACATTTTTATGATAGTGAAGAAGCAATCAGTGGCATGGAAGTTGCGACCGTCTTGGGGCAGAATCCCAAGCAGGTATTTAAAACGTTGGTAACAATAGGTGCATCAAAACGCAATTATGTATTTGTTGTGCCAGTATGGGCAGAATTGAATTTAAAGAAAGCTGCAAAAGCTGTCGGAGAAAAAAGTATCGAAATGATAAAATCGAAAGAACTTTTACCGCTGACCGGTTACATTCATGGTGGATGTTCGCCAATCGGTATGAAAAAGTTTTTTACAACAACGATTCATGAGACGGCAAGGGAATGGGACACCATTATTTTCAGTGGTGGAAAAATCGGGTGTCAGGTGGAAGTAGCCTTGGAAGATTTGGCGAAGGTGATTACTTTTGCGGTGCAAGATATTTGCGAGTAACCTGACAGACGGTGCAAAGTATAGCGGATATTGGGAGATAATGATGTATTTAATATCAATATATTTTGATGAAAAAACAGACAAGCAAATTCGTAAATTGATGGCACAGATAGCAGAAAAAACAGGAAATACGTTTATGCAGATTAATCATGTGCCACCGCATATCACCGTGGCCGCGATTGAAACAAAGCAAGAGGATATGGCAATTGAAGCACTGGAAGCCTGTGTGCAGCAGTTGCAGCAGGGAAAACTCCGCTTTATCTCGACAGGCGCATTTTTTCCGCAGGTGCTGTATCTAGAACCGGTGTTGAATGAGTATCTGCATGAGTTGACTTGTGCAGTAAATGTAGCAGTAAAGGATCTGCCAGAGACGATAGTTAGTCCATATTATCAGCCGTTTAGCTGGCTGCCGCATGTGACTTTGGCAAAGCAGTTAACAGAAGAACAGATGCTAGTTGCGTTTGAAACGATGCAAAAGAGGTTTGTTTCGTTTGAGGGAATCGTGACAAGGATAGGAATTGCAAAGACGAATCCACATAGAGATATTAGAGTGTGGGAGTTGGTATAATAAGCGTATATAAAAAAGAGGTAAATAAAATGACGACATTAGAAATGAAACAAATTTTTGAAGAGACAGCCTACATCCGTACAGGCGGTAGTGAAGAAGAATTAAAATGTGCAGAATATATAAAGGAAAAATGTGCTATATTTGGTGCGGAAGCAGTGATAGAGCCTTTCTTGGTTGATATGGCAGAGATTCAGGAAGCAGCTTTAATAATTGACGGAAAAGAAATCCCATGTAAGGGTTATTTGGGTACAGTAAGCGGAGAAGTAGAGGCACCTCTTTATTATTTAGATGGAAAAGATGCGTATTCGTTAGCTCAGTGTAAGGGTAAAATAGTAATGATTGATGGTTATTTAGGACACTGGGTATATCAGGATATTTTTGAAAATGGTGCAGTTGGTTTTATTACCTATGACGGCAATGCTAATTATGCAGATGAAGATATCGACCAGAGAGAATTACGCTCTTATGTAGCAAAAGGTAATTTTATTCCGGGTGTGAATATCAATGCAAAACATGCGATTGAGATGATTAAAAATGATGCACAGACAGCAAAAATTGTTTTGAAACAGAGACGCTACAAAGGCGAATCGCATAATGTCGTGCTGGATTTGCCGGGCGAAATAGACGAGTACATCGTGATGACAGCTCACTATGACAGCACATCTCTTTCACAAGGTGCATATGATAACATGTCCGGTAGCGTAGGTCTATTGGCGATTGCAGAAGAGTACATGATAAAGCTGCATCGCTATGGTTTGCGTTTTGTATGGTGTGGTTCGGAAGAGCGCGGTTTGCTGGGTGCAAAGGCTTATGTGAAGAAGCATGAAAAAGAGTTGAAAAAGATAGTATTGAATGTCAATTTGGATATGATTGGCTGTATTATGGGAAAATTTTTAGCCTGTTGCACAAGCGAAGAAAAGATGGTACACTACATCAGTTACATGGGCTTAGAAACAGGTTTTGGTGTAGACGCATATCAGGGTGTATATTCTAGTGATTCCACTCCGTTTGCGGATAAAGGAATACCGGCAGTATCCTTTGCGAGAATTGCACCAAATAATACAGCAACGATTCACAATAGTTACGATACGATGGCAGTTATGAAGATGGAACACATGGAAAAAGATGTGGCATTTATCAGTAAGTTTGTGGAACGTATGGTAAACGCAGCAAAATGTCCGGTAGCCAGAGAAATGCCTGATAATATGAAAGAAAAATTAGACATTTACCTACTTCGCAAACGTGACAAGAAATAAAGAAGACAAAACAGGAGAATACAATGCCAAAGAAACAGTTTTACAGAAATCAGGCGGAGACCATTATTAAAAAGTTACAGTCCCGTAATATGGAAGGTTATTACTGTGAAAACAGAGAAGAAGCCAAAGCGAAATTTATGGAATTGGTAGGGACGATACCAAAGAGTATCAGTTATGGTGGTTCCGTGACAGTGGATGAATTAGGATTAAAAGAAGCATTAGAAGCAGCCGGACATGATGTAATACGCAGAGAGAATTACAAGACACCGGAAGAAGTGAAAGCATGCTACGCAAAGCAGGCAGTTTCAGATGTATTTATGACAAGTACCAATGCGATTACAATGGATGGTGAGTTAGTGAATGTTGACGGAAGAAGTAATCGTGTATCCTTAATTTTATACGGACCGGAAGAAGTTATTGTTGTTGCAGGTATGAATAAGGTGGTAACAGATGTGGAGGCAGGGATTGTGCGTACACGTAATTTTGCGGCACCACCAAATACAGTTCGGTTAAATTGCGATACTCCATGTGCAAAAACAGGAAAATGTGGTAATTGTCTGAGCAATACCATTTGCTGCAATATCGTAGTGACCAGAGCATCTAGAGTTCCGGGTAGAATAAAAGTGATTCTTGTTGGTGAGGAACTTGGATTTTAAAAAGTAAGAGGGAAAAATGAGGAAGAAAAACGGGATATTTATGATATTGGCTGTGACACTGGTAGTATTTGCAGCAGTATTTGCAGTATTTTTGAAGGGCGAAATCGCACAGGCGGATAATGATGTAGCGTTTGAAGCCATGGAAGAATCCGTTATGACAGAAACGGTTGAAGATACAGAAAAAGTTACAGAAATAGAGGAAGTTACAGAAGTAGAGGAAGTAGAAAAAAGTTACATAGAATTGTATGGTTTGGAAGAAGTGGACAAACCGGAAAAAAGAACGGAAGAACAGATTTTATTAAAACTCGAAGAATTAGCAGAAGAATATGATATGATTCGTGAGATTTACGAGAATGTGGATGCATATTCAATAGTAATGTTAGACCATTTAGCAAACAATCCGGAAATGGCTGCGTATGTTTTAGGAGCATTAGAGTCAGATGGAAGCGTGACAGGTGGTTTTACGGATGCAGAATTAGAAGCAGAGTTTCCGTTGCTTTTACAGTTTGATCCGAGATGGGGCTACTTTGAATATGGTGGAAAAGAAATGGGAATTTCCGGTTGTGGACCGACCTGTCTGGCGATGACGATTTTGGGGTTGACAGATTATAAAGATGTGACGCCGGATAAAATCGCAGCATATAGTCTGGCAAATGATTATTATGTAAAAGATGTAGGAACAGCATGGGATCTAATCGATGAGTTCCCAACCTTATATGGGCTGACAGTTTCAATTACGGGAATTAATGAAGAACTTATGAAATCAGAACTTGATAAAGGAAACATGCTGATTTGTTCTGTACGAAAGGGTATCTTTACTGCAGGAGGACATTTTATTGTCATATATGGTTATGATGAAACAGGTTTTAAAGTAAATGATCCGATGTGTGTTGCTAGAAGTAATAAAACATGGACTTATGCACAGTTTGGCAGGCAGATTAAGCGGATTTGGTCGGTTGGCGTGAAGTATGAAGAACTTTCTGCAAGTGAAATGGTGCGATAATAGGGAAAATGATATGGAAATTCAACATAAATCCGAAAAAATAGGCTAGTAATTTGAAAAACCTTATGCTATAATCTGTAAATGACTGTAATGGTCGCAGTATGCCCTTTTCTTAGGCATTGCGGCATACGGCTACCTTTTCTATATATTTAAGGAGGAAGATTGTTAAATGAAAGTACAGGTAGAAAATTTAGAAAAAAATATGGCAAAAATCACAGTTGAAGTGCCAGCAGAAGAAACAGACAAAGCGTTAAACGCAGCTTACTTAAAAGAGAGAAGCAAAATCAGCGTTCCTGGTTTCCGTAAGGGTAAAGTACCTCGTCAGATGATTGAAAAAATGTATGGTGCTGCAGTATTCTATGAAGAAGCAGCAAACATTTTAATTCAGGATAACTACATGAAGGCTATGGATGAAAGCGGTTTAGATATCGTTTCACGTCCAACAATCGATGTAGAACAGATTGAAGCTGGTAAAGAGTTCATCTTCACAATTGAAGTTGCAGTTAGACCAGAAGTTAAATTAGGCAAATACAAAGGTGTAACAGTAACAAAAGTTGATATCGAAGTAACAGATGAAGAAATTGACAACGCATTAGAGACAGAGAGACAGAAAAACTCTAGAATGATTACAATTACAGACAGACCAGCAGCAGAAGGCGATACAGCAATGATCGACTACGAAGGTTTCTGTGATGGCGTAGCATTTGATGGTGGTAAAGCTGAGAACCACGGTTTAGTATTAGGTTCCCACTCATTCATCGATACATTCGAAGACCAGATTATCGGTCACGTAGCTGGTGATGAATTTGATGTAAATGTTACATTCCCAGAACAGTATCATTCAGATGATTTAGCTGGCAAACCAGCAGTATTCAAAGTAAAAGTAAATGAAATCAAAGCAAAAGAACTTCCAGAATTAAACGATGAGTTTGCACAGGATGTTTCTGAATTTGATACATTAGCTGAGTACAAAGAAGATGTAAAAGCACGTCTTGCAAAAGAAAAAGAAGCTGAAGCAAAACGTACAAAAGAAGACGAAGCTATTGCAAAAATCATTGAGAAATCTGAAATGGATATTCCAGAAGCAATGCTTGAAACACAGTGTGAAAACATGATTAACGATTTTGCACAGAGAATCGCACAGAGCGGTCTCTCAATGGATCAGTATATGCAGTTCTCAGGTTTAACAATTGATAAATTAAAAGAACAGGTTCGTCCAGAAGCTGAGACACGTATCAAATCAAGCCTTGTATTAGAGCAGATTGCAAAAGAAGAAAACATCGAAATCACAGACGAAGAAATCGATGCAGAAGTTGCAAGAATGGCAGCTCAGTACGGTATGGAAGCTGATAAGTTAAAAGAATACATGGGTGAAGCTGAAAAGACATCTATGAAGAGAGATTTAGCTGTAATGAAAGCTGTTGACTTAATCATGGAAAACGTGAAAGAAAGAGCAAAAGCAAAATCTAAGAAAGAGAAAGACGAAGCAGAAGAAGCAACAGAAGAGTAAGACTTTTTCAAAAAAGTAAACAGTACAGACTGACTCGTAGAGTCAGTCTGTTTGAAGTTTGTGCGAATAATGAGGAGAATGACCTGCTTGCATGGTCATTCGACGAATATTGTGTCAGCCGTGATGGTAGTTCACGGCAGAGAGGAGATTTATATGAGTTTAGTACCTTATGTCGTTGAGCAGACAAGTCGTGGTGAAAGAAACTATGACATTTATTCAAGATTATTAAAAGACCGTATTATTTTCTTAAGTGACGAGGTGAACGATGTAACAGCAAGTCTTGTTGTTGCACAGCTTTTATTCCTTGAAGCAGAGGATCCAAATAAAGACATTCATTTGTATATTAATTCCCCGGGAGGTTCTGTAACTGCAGGTATGGCTATCTATGATACAATGCAGTACATTAAATGTGATGTTAGTACCATTTGTATTGGTATGGCAGCTTCTATGGGAGCTTTCCTTTTAGCTGGCGGTGCCAAAGGAAAACGTTTTGCATTACCAAATGCAGAGGTAATGATTCATCAGCCACTTGGCGGTGCCAAAGGTCAGGCAACAGAGATTCAGATTGCAGCAGAGCATATTTTAAAAACAAGAAAGAAATTAAATGAAGCACTTGCTGCAAATACAGGTAGAACCTATGAAGAAATCGCACGTGATACAGAACGTGATAACTATATGACTGCTGAAGAAGCAAAGGAATATGGTTTGATCGATAATGTAATTGAAAAACGATAATCATAAAAAATTAGAGAGGTAATGTTTCGGAATTTCATATAATTAAAAGGTATTGGTTTTGAAACATTGCATGTGGAGAAGTAAAATGGCAGGAAGAAATGAAGATATGTTCCGTTGTTCTTTTTGTGGAAAACCACAGGGGCAGGTTCGTAAATTGATTGCAGGACCAAACGGTGCATACATTTGTGATGAATGTGTAGACATTTGTGCTGAAATCATTGAAGAAGAATTAGAAAATGATGAATATTTCGGTCAGGATGAAAAAGATTTAAAAGAACAGATTAATCTTTTGAAACCAAAGGAAATGAAAGCATTTTTAGATGAATATGTAATCGGACAGGAACAGGCAAAAAAAGTATTGTCGGTAGCGGTATATAACCACTATAAGAGAATTATGGCTGCGGATACTTTGGATGTGGAATTGCAGAAGAGTAATATTCTTATGCTTGGTCCGACCGGTTCAGGTAAAACATATCTTGCACAGACATTAGCTCGTATTTTAAATGTACCATTTGCCATTGCAGATGCTACTACTTTGACCGAAGCAGGTTATGTAGGTGAAGATGTAGAGAATATTCTTCTCAAATTGATTCAGGCAGCAGATTATGATATTGAACGTGCTCAGCACGGAATTATTTATTTAGATGAAATCGATAAGATTTCTAAAAAATCAGAGAATGTATCTATTACCAGAGATGTGTCTGGTGAAGGTGTACAGCAGGCGCTTTTAAAAATCTTAGAAGGAACAGTAGCATCCGTTCCGCCACAGGGAGGTAGAAAGCACCCACAGCAGGAGTTGATTCAGATTGATACAACCAATATTCTATTTATCTGCGGTGGTGCGTTTGATGGTTTAGAAAAGATCATTGAACAGCGTTTAGACCAGAAAATTATTGGTTTTAATGCAGATGTACACGCAAAAGGCGAATTTAATGTGGGTGAGATTTTAAAACATGCACTTCCACAGGATTTTGTGAAGTTTGGTTTGATTCCGGAGTTTATCGGACGTGTGCCAATCACAGTATCGTTGGATTTATTAGATAAAGACGCTTTGATTCGCATTTTGAGAGAACCAAAGAATTCACTGGTAAAACAGTATATAAAACTTTTTGAGTTAGATGGAGTTGCCTTAGAATTTGAAGATGAGGCATTAGAAGCAATTGTAGCGAAAGCAATTGAACGTAAGACCGGAGCAAGAGGATTACGTGCGATTATGGAAGCAGCTACATTAGATTTGATGTATCAGATTCCTTCTGATGAATCAATTGCAAAATGTGTGATTACCCAGGAGATGGTAGAAAATGCACTTGTAATTGACAAAAAATAACGATTCGATAAGTCGGAGCATTGGAGTAATGACTGATAAAGGAAGGAGTCTGCAAATGCAGGCTCCTTTTGTACAGGCAAAAGATATGCTATTTTTAGTATAGGAGAAATTATGGACACAATGATAAGAAAATTGCCGGCGATAGCGTTACGTGGCATGGTAATTTTGCCGGGAATGATTGCTCATTTTGATGTGAGTCGTGAAAAATCTATCCGTGCAGTAGAAGAAAGTATGATGGATGAACAACATATTTTTCTAGTGGCACAAAAGGATATTGAAAAAGAGAATCCGGATATTTCGGATGTGTATAAAATAGGAACGATAGCAGAGGTAAAACAAGTTATCAAATTACAAAATAATATCGTTCGTATTTTAGTAGAAGGAAAAGAACGGGCGGAGTTGTCAGCTTTTTTAGATTGTCCTGAATATCTTTATGCAGAAGTAATCCGTTTTGATGAGGAGGAAGAAGAGCTGTATGAGGATGTGCAGCAGGCAATGATAAGGGGATTGCAGGAGACTTTTGGAAGATATTTAGCGGTAAATCCAAAACTTGGTAAGGACTTACAACGTCATGTAAACGAGATGAAAGATTTGCAAAAGTTAATGGATATGCTCGCTAATAATTTGCCGCTACGTTATGAAGAAAAGCAGAAAATTTTAGAAGCAGTTTCTTTGACAGAACGTTACGAAGTATTAACGGCACAACTTTTGATGGAAATCGAAGTGACCGCCATTAAAAATGATTTACAGAAAAAAGTAAAAGAACGTGTAGATAAGAATCAGAAAGAGTATATTCTTCGTGAGCAGATGAAAGTAATTCGCGAGGAACTTGGTGAAGATAATACGGAATCTGATGCGGAAGGTTATTTAGAAGCATTAAAGAAGTTAAAAGCAGATAAAGAAGTAAAAGATAAAATTCGCAAAGAGGTAGAGCGTTTTAAAAATATTTCTCCGAACTCTTCAGAGAGTGCAGTGACGAGAGGGTATATTGAGACTTTACTGGAATTGCCTTGGGATAAAACATCAAAAGATAATTGCGATATTAAAAATGCAGAGTCTGTTTTGGATGAAGACCATTACGGTTTAGAAAAAGTAAAAGAGCGTATGTTAGAATTTTTGGCAGTACGTAATCTGACCAGTAAGGGAGAGAGTCCGATTATTTGTCTGGTAGGACCTCCGGGAACAGGTAAAACATCTATTGCACGTTCTGTAGCCAGAGCCTTGGATAAAAAATATGTTCGCATTTGTCTTGGCGGTGTTCGTGACGAAGCGGAGATTCGAGGCCACAGAAAGACATATGTAGGTGCAATGCCTGGACGTATCGCAAATGGCTTAAAGAGTGCCGGAGTGAAAAATCCGCTTATGCTGTTGGATGAAATCGACAAGATGAGTAATGATTATAAGGGAGACCCATCCTCTGCGATGTTAGAGGTATTAGATTCTGAACAGAATAATAAATTCAGAGATCATTATGTGGAACTTCCATTGGATTTATCAGAAGTATTGTTTATTGCTACAGCAAATTCGGTACAAAGTATTCCAAAGCCTCTTTTGGATCGTATGGAGCTGATTGAGGTTACCAGCTATACGGAAAATGAAAAACTTCATATTGCTAAAAGGCATTTGTTTGATAAGCAGTTAGAGCGTAATGGGTTAAAAACGGGAGAATTAACGATTAGTGATAAAGCATTATCTGTAATTATTCGTGGTTATACGAGAGAAGCAGGTGTGCGTAACTTAGAACGTAAGATAGGAGAAATCTGTCGTAAGGCTGCCAGAGAAATTTTTGAAGGTGATAAACAGGCAGTAAAAGTAACAGAACAAAATCTGACTAAATATCTCGGTAAGCAGAAATATGATTTTGACAAACGTAATGAACATGACGAAATTGGTGTAGTACGTGGACTGGCATGGACGAGTGTAGGCGGAGATACGTTAGAAATCGAAGTAAATGTTATGCCGGGCAAGGGAGAATTTAATCTGACAGGACAGTTAGGCGATGTCATGAAAGAGTCTGCACAGGCAGGTATTAGTTATATTCGTTCTGTGAGTGAAGAATATCATATTTCAAAAGAATTCTTTAAGGAGCATGATATTCATATTCACATTCCGGAAGGAGCTACACCAAAGGATGGTCCGTCGGCGGGTATTACAATGACAACGGCGATGTTGTCTGCAATCACCAAGACACCGGTACGTGCAGATGTTGCCATGACAGGTGAGATTACGCTTCGTGGACGAGTACTTCCAATAGGAGGACTGAAAGAAAAACTTCTGGCAGCAAAAAATGCTGGTATCAAAACTATTTGTGTTCCAAAGAAAAATGAAAAGGATATAGAAGAAGTGTCAGCCGAAATAAAAAAAGGATTAGAGATTGTTTTTGTAGAACAGATTCAGGAAGTTTTGGATGTGGCACTTGTGAAATAGCTATAAATAGATTATATTTATATTTAAGAATCAAGTAATTATTAATATTATTGAATAATTATAACTATGAAGGTACTGAATAGTTATGAATAATTACAGAATCAGGAGTATCCTATGATAATTAAAAATGTGAGTTTGGAAACTGTTTGTGGTATTACGAGCAAGATTCCGGACAATATGTATAATGAGGTGGCATTTGCGGGGAAGTCTAATGTGGGAAAATCTTCCTTGATTAATGCACTTATGAACCGCAAGTCTCTTGCGAGAACTTCATCACAGCCGGGTAAGACACAAACGATTAATTTTTATAATATTAATGATGCAATGTATTTGGTAGATTTACCGGGATATGGCTATGCAAAGGTGTCAGAGAGAGAAAAAGAAAAGTGGGGCGAGATGATTGAACGATATCTTAAGACATCAAAAAAGCTAAAGGCAGTTTTTTTGTTGATTGATATCCGTCATGATCCATCAGCGAATGATAGGCAGATGTATGAATGGATGGTATATCAGGGATATGCACCAATTATCATTGCTACAAAACTAGATAAGATTAAGCGTAGCCAGATACAGAAAAATGTGAAGGCAATCAGAGAGGGCTTGAAGGTAGAACCCGGAACGATTATCATTCCGTTCTCTGCGGAAACGAAGCAGGGGCGTGATGAAATCTGGGAGTTAATAGATTCATTTGTTTTACAACAGGAGGAAATTGACGTATGAAGCAGTCAGAAAAAAGAAATTTAACGATGGTAATGGATTTATATGAACTTACGATGGCGAATGGTTATTTTAACTCGGGTGATAAAGAGAGTCGAGTTGCGTTTGATGTATTTTATCGTAAGAATCCGGACAAGGGTGGTTTTGCGATTTTTGCAGGCCTAGAGCAGATTATTGAATATATCGAGAGCCTGCGTTTCGAAGAAGAGGATATTGCATATTTGCGATCGTTAAATATTTTTACTGATGACTTTTTAGCGTATTTAAAAGATTTTACATTTAGAGGGGATATCTATGCATTTCCGGAAGGTACCATTATGTATCCAAATGAACCGATTATAACAGTGGTAGCTCCGCTTATTGATGCACAGTTAGTAGAAACAGCTATTTTAGCACTTGTGAATCATCAGTCACTGGTAGCTACAAAAACGAGAAGAATTGTACGTGCGGCAGCTGGTAAGGCAGTAGCTGACTTTGGTGCGAGACGTGCACATAATATGGATGCCGCAGTTTATGGTGCCAGAGCAGCATATATTGGTGGTGCAGTAGGTACGGCCACTGTTTTGGCAGGTCAGATGTTCGATATTCCGGTGAGTGGAACAATGGCACATAGTTGGATTATGTATTATCAGGATGAATTCGAAGCATTTAAGACATATGCCGAGAATTATCCGGATAGTACAACACTTTTAGTTGATACTTATGATACTTTGAATTCCGGTATTCCGAATGCAATACGTACAGCCAAAGAAGTATTAGAACCAATGGGCAAGCGGTTAAAAGGCGTACGTATTGATAGTGGTGATTTAGCATATTTGTCAAATAAAGTGCGTGAGATGTTAGACGAAGCCGGATTAGAAGACTGTAAGATTATTGTATCTAATAGTTTGGATGAACATACGATTCGTTCACTGAATAACCAGAAAGCCAAAATTGACAGTTATGGTGTAGGTGAACGTTTGATTACAGGTGCGTCTAGTGAGTTTTCCGGGGATAAAATTTCACTACTTGGGGCAGTATATAAAATTGTAGCAGTTGAAGAGAATGGAGAATTTAAGCCTCGTATTAAGATTTCGGGAAATGTAGAAAAAATTACTAATCCCGGATTGAAAAAGGTATATCGAATCTATGATGAGAATGGTAAAGCGATAGCGGATTTACTAGCTAAAGCAGAGGAAGACATTGATTTAACAAAGGACTTCCGCTTTGTGAATCCGGAAATGCCATGGAAGAATCAGTATTTCACTAATTGTACAGCCAAGAATCTGCAACAGAAAATTTTTGAAAATGGAAAACTTGTCTATAAGATTCCTAGTATTCATGAAATCAGAGATTATGTACGTCAGCAGTTAGAAACTGAAATATGGGAAGAAGAACAGCGTTTCCACAATCCGCATAAGCACTTTATGGATATGACACCGGATTATTATGAGATGAAGATGAATCTTCTTTATGACCTACGCGAGTAGCGAGGAAAATTGTGTGCAAGCACTTCCCGCATAGGAGAAAAGTACGGAGTATGTTTTCTCCTATGCGGGAAGTGCTTGTGCTAAGATTTGACGAGCACCGCGATATGAGAAACTTGTTTCAAATACGCAAGTAATAAAAATAAGGTAACTATTCAGAGCACCATTCGCAAAACTGCCTTTTCAAGGCTTCCGTTTTGCTCATGTTGGCTTCTCGCCAAAGAAATTTACAAAATAACATTCATTCATGCAAGCATGATTCATGTTATTTATGTAAATTGCCTTGGCTCTGAATAGTTACAAAATAAGATTTAAAAACAGCAGAATGGAGAGACATAAATGATTAGAAAAACCAAGATTATTTGTACACTTGGACCGTCCACAGAAAAGGGCGATGTATTAAGACAGTTAATTATGGAAGGAATGAACGTTGCACGTTTTAATTTTTCACATGGTCCTCATGAGGAGCAAAAAGCGAGATTAGATAAACTAGTTGCATTGCGTGAAGAATTAGGGCGACCGGTTGCGACATTGCTTGATACAAAGGGACCGGAAATTCGTCTATGTGAGTTTGCGGAAGGGAAAGTAGAATTAAAAGCAGGACAGACATTTACACTTACAACAGAGGAAATAAAAGGTGATGCTAAGCGTGTTTCTGTCACATATAAGAATCTTCCGAATGATGTGAAAGTAGGAAACCGTATTTTGATTGACGATGGTTTGATAGGGATGGAAGTTATTTCCATTACACCAGTGGAAGATGCCACACCGAATGAAGATGGTATTCAGCCAATGGATATCAACTGCCGAGTGTTAAATAATGGTTTTGTATCAAATAAAAAGGGTGTAAATGTTCCGAATGTAGAACTTACAATGCCATATATTAGTGAGAAAGACTACGGTGATATTGTATTTGGTGTGGAGAATGATTTTGACTTTATTGCCGCATCTTTTGTGCGTACCGCAGATGATGTGCTTGCTATTCGACGTATTTTGAAAGAAAAAGGTGGCACTGACATTAAGATTATTGCTAAAATTGAAAATATGCAGGGTGTGCAGAACATTGACGAAATTATTCGTGTATCAGATGGTGTTATGGTTGCACGTGGTGATATGGGTGTTGAAATTCCATTAGAAGATGTTCCGGTCATGCAGAAAAAGATTATCAAAAAATGTTATGAATCCGGGAAAATTGTAGTTACAGCAACACAGATGCTAGATTCTATGATGAAGAATCCTAGACCAACCAGAGCAGAGTCAACAGACGTTGCCAATGCGATTTATGACGGTACAAGTGCAATTATGCTCTCAGGAGAGACTGCGGCAGGTGCATATCCTGTAGAGGCATTAAAAACGATGGTTAAAATTGCACTCAGAACTGAGCAGGATATTAATTATTGGTATCGTTTCCATTCAAGACCAGCCATTGTAAATCCTGATATTACAAATGCGATTTCTCATGCTACATGTACAATGTCAGAAGATTTGAATGCAGCAGCAATTATTACAGTAACCAAATCTGGTCGTACTGCCCGTATGATTTCGAAATATCGTCCGGCGACACAGATTATCTGTGGATGTTTGACGGAGAAGGTATATCGACAGGTAGGACTTTCTTGGGGAGTTCGTCCTCTTTTATTAGAAGAGAAAACGACTGCAGAGGAGTTATTTGATCATGCAGTGGACGAAACCGAAAAAGCCGGTTTTATTTCTAAAGGTGATATAGTAATCATTACCGGAGGTGTTCCGCTTGGTGTATCAGGCACTACAAATTTAATTAAAGTGCAGGTAGCAGGACATATATTGGCAAGAGGCTGTGGTATTAATAAGAAGAAAGTATCCGGCAGCTTATGTGTATGTCATGACATGAATGATTTAAAAACTTTTAAAAACAAAGATATCATTGTAGCAAAAGATACCAATAATGAAATGATGGAGCAGATTAAACAGGCAAGTGGTATTATTGTAGAGGCAGAAGATATGAACTGTCATGCTGCAATTGTAGGTTTAAGTTTGGATATTCCTGTATTAATCGGAGTAGAAAATGCTCTTGAGTTTTTAAAAACAAGTGCATATGTAGAGTTAGATGCAGAAAATGGTATTATCTCTGCAAATTAAAACTTTTAATGCCAAAAAGAATGTGCTATACTACTATAGTGTATAGTATTTAAGAGTTGCTTTTGCAGAAACGATAGCGACTAGTCATAGGGTTCGGATGAGCATCCTATGACTAACAGTATAATGAATTAGGAGATTATGATATGACAGAAAGCGGATTACTTATTTTCTTGGCATGTATTATTTTATTATGTATCATTGCAGTAGTAGCAGCGGTAGTATCATCTGTATCTGGTGCTATGGGAGCGATTGAAGATGTTGAAGAGTCAGCTGCTGAGGAATAATTTGCTTGACAAATTTTAATGTAAAACGTATCATATAGAGAAATAAGCGTTACATTTTTTTGAAGTGATAACGTAGTGGAAAAGGTTATGAGAAAGAGGAGTACACATATGCTCTTTACAGAGAAGGATATTCGCTGGCTGAAAGGTATCCTAAAGAATAGGTATGTGGAAGGTAGCTTTTGAACCGCTTCGCCGAACTGTCGGTTTCATGTGACATGCATGGAAATGACATAATAAGAGAAGACGTGGGGTTCACGTTATAGAACCACTGACTAACACTAATGTGTTGTTCAGACATAAGAGATAAAAAAAGGTGGTACCGCGTTCATACGCCCTTTGCAAGGAATGAGTTTCCTTGCAAAGGGCTTTTTTGTGCTTATGAGAGCAAAGAAATGTTTATGAAAGCAAATGAATAGTTACCTATAAAAAGATTATGATTAGGATAAGAAGGAGAGAGAATTATGTGCAACGAATGTAAAGAACTTGCAAAAACTTATGATCCTAAAGGGATTGAAGACCGACTTTACAAAAAATGGGAAGACAATGGTTACTTTCATGCAGAAGTAGACCGCAGCAAAAAACCATTCACTATCGTGATGCCTCCACCAAATATTACAGGACAGCTTCACATGGGTCATGCATTAGATAACACCATGCAGGATATTTTAATCCGTTATAAGAGAATGCAGGGTTATAATGCTTTATGGCAGCCTGGTACAGACCATGCTTCTATTGCAACAGAAGTTAAGGTTATCGAAGCATTAAAAGCACAGGGAATCGACAAGGCTGATTTAGGACGTGACGGTTTCTTGGAAAAATGTTGGGATTGGAAAGAAGAATACGGTAACAGAATCATCAACCAGTTAAAGAAATTGGGTTCTTCTGCTGACTGGGAGAGAGAACGTTTTACAATGGATCAGGGATGTTCAGATGCTGTATTAGAAGTATTTATTAAATTATACGAAAAAGGACTTATCTACAAAGGGTCTCGTATTGTAAACTGGTGTCCGGTTTGTCAGACATCTATTTCTGATGCTGAGGTAGAACATGAAGAACAGGATGGTTTCTTCTGGCATATCAACTATCCAGTAGTTGGTGAAGAAGGTCGATTTGTAGAAATCGCTACCACACGTCCAGAAACATTATTTGGTGATACAGCAGTTGCTGTTAATCCAGAGGATGACAGATATAAAGATTTAATTGGCAAAATGCTTGAACTTCCAACAACAGGTCGTCAGATTCCAGTAATCGCAGACCACTATGTTGATAAGGAATTTGGTACAGGTTGCGTTAAGATTACACCAGCACATGACCCTAACGACTTTGAAGTTGGTAAACGTCATGGATTGGAAGAAATCGTTGTTATCGGCGATGATGCTATCATGAACAAGCTTGCTGGCAAATATGAAGGTATGGATCGTTACGAATGTAGAAAAGCATTGGTAGCAGATTTAGAAGCGGCAGGCCTTTTAGTAAAAGTAGAACCACACTCACACAACGTTGGTACACATGACCGTTGTGGCACAACTGTAGAACCAATGATTAAACAGCAGTGGTTCGTTAAAATGGATGAGTTAATCAAACCGGCAGTAGAAGGTGTTAAGAACGGAGACATCCAGCTTCTTCCAAAACGTATGGAAAAAACATACTTCAACTGGACAGATAATATTCGTGACTGGTGTATTTCACGTCAGTTATGGTGGGGACACAGAATTCCAGCTTACTACTGTGATGAATGCGGCGAAATGGTTGTTGCAAAAGAACATCCAGGCAAATGTCCAAAATGTGGATGCGAGCATATGCAGCAGGACCCAGACACATTAGATACATGGTTCTCATCAGCATTATGGCCATTCTCAACACTTGGCTGGCCAAACAATACAGAAGATTTGGATTACTTCTATCCAAACGATGTATTAGTAACCGGTTACGATATTATTTTCTTCTGGGTAATCCGTATGATTTTCTCTGGTTACGAACAGATGGGTAAAAAACCATTCCATACCGTATTATTCCACGGTTTAGTTCGTGACTCACAGGGACGCAAGATGAGTAAATCACTTGGTAACGGTATCGACCCACTTGAAGTAATCGATAAATATGGTGCAGACGCACTTCGTTTGACACTTATCACAGGTAATGCACCTGGTAACGATATGCGTTTCTACTGGGAAAGAATTGAAAATTCCCGTAACTTCGCAAACAAAGTATGGAATGCTTCTCGTTTCATCATGATGAACTTAAATGGTGCTGAAATTACAACACCTTCACTTGATGAATTACGTCCAGCAGATAAGTGGATTTTATCAAAAGTAAATACACTTGCCAAAGATGTAACAGAGAACATGGACAAATACGAAATGGGTATCGCTGTACAGAAAGTTTACGACTTCATCTGGGATGAATTCTGTGACTGGTACATCGAAATCTCTAAAGTTCGTACTTACAAAAAAGATGAAGATCCAGCATCTGCAAACGCAGCATTCTGGACATTAAAGACTGTTTTAACAGAAGCATTAAAATTATTACATCCATTTATGCCATTCATCACAGAAGAAATCTTCTGTACATTACATCCAGAAGCAGACACAATCATGCTTGCACAGTGGCCAGAATTCAAGGCTGAGTGGAGCTTTACTGCGGAAGAAGAAATGATTGAGCACTGTAAAGATTTAGTAAAAGGTGTTCGTAACCTTCGTACAGAAATGGATGTTCCACCATCAAGAAAAGCAAAAATCTTTGTAGTATCAGATGACGCAGCAATCCGTGAAACATTTGATTTAAACAAAGAAGTATATGTAAATCTTGCAGGTGCAAGTGAAATCGCAGTACAGGCTGATAAAGCAGGTATTGGCGAAGACGCAGTTGCTGTAGTAATTCCAGCAGCAACACTTTACCTTCCATTAGAAGATTTAGTAGACTTCGAAAAAGAAAAAGAACGTCTCTTAAAAGAACAGGCTCGTTTAGAGAAAGAATTAGCTCGTTCTAAGGGCATGCTTACCAACGAAAGATTCTTAAGCAAAGCACCAGCAGAGAAAGTTCAGGAAGAAAAAGATAAACTCGCAAGTTATGAACAGATGATGGCTCAGGTACAGGAACGTCTTGCACAGATGAAATAAAGTAAAAAAGGATCTCTTGCAAAGGAAGTGACACGAGAAACTTTCGTTTGTAGAGCTAAGTAAAAAAACGCACCGACCACAGGATTTTCTCGAACGAGAAAATCCTGCGGTCGGTGCGTTTTCCATTCATCCCTACAAACGAAAGCTTGGTGTGCCAAATGCTTCATTTTGTAACGTATAATTTTGGTTAAGAAAGTAGTTTGTCGATTGGAGACAAGTGCTTTCTGAGATTTAGTTTTGTAAAAATAAATATGCGCAATAAATCAAATAATGAGCAGGCGAGATAAATGGCAAAGGAGGCAATTAAGACACCTGTAATTAATAAAGGAGTGTTAAATTTTAATAATGGCACTGCAATATCAATGATGTAGTAATTCCAAATGAGTGGGTTTACATGTATGATGTAAACACTTAGTGCAGCCGGTGCCAGCAGACCGATTATTTTTTTGAGTATGGTATTATTTATAGTTATGTTTGCAAAAATAAGTAGTAACGATACCGCTGCTAAAAAAATAGTAGGCGAAGCATAGTCAATTAAATGTGGAATACCCTGCATTTTATAAAGCCATGTCAGTAAAATAGAAGCACCGTAGAGTAGGATGCATATTTTTTTTGAAAGAGTAACCTGGTATTTTTTAATATAACCGCCTACAAGGTAAAGCATGCAAAGCCAGATGACACTGAATCCGCTGTTTACTGAAAACGTATCTCGTTGCATGACCGTTGGAATGGTTATAAAAAATATAAAAAATGTAATCAGAACAAAACGTAAATAACGTTGCTCTAATTGTTGTATCGCCAGATTTAAAATAGGTATAAATACAGACATTCCAAAATAACAGGTTAAATACCAGTATTGGGTATTCATAATCGGAAAGCAGGCGTTTAACCAGTTCTGTGTGGTAAGGTATTCTGGGTGCTTTAAGGTAAAGAAAAGTGTAAGACCTAACGTATAGAACACGATTTGAATCCACAGCAAAGCAAGTCTAGAGAGCTTGAATTTGGAGTAACAACCTACGTAACCACTGATTAGAGCATAACAGTTAACCGCACAGTAAGCAGCGATTTCTAAAAACCAGGCTGCCTGATAAGAAGTAGTGCCGGGAGTTAACTGTACTAAGATACCTCCCTGACCTAAGGCATGTAGAATTACAACCATAAACATGGAGAGCATACGAAGAAAATCAATTCCATAATTTCTTGTAGAAATAGTAGTATTTGTAGACATAGAAGTTCCTTTCGATTTATTAATTAAGTACATATAACTATTCCGTGACAATGGAGTCTTGCGAATGGTGCATGGAATAGTTATGCGGAATACAACTATTATAGTATTAAAAAAGAGAAGTGTAAATAGAATGAAAGTTGCATTACTTATAAAAATTTAGTATGATGGTAATATTGAGAGAACTATCGCCATTTGTGTATGACAGGTGGTGGGAGATATAGGAGAAGTACATTTATGAGAGCAATAAAACCGGAATGGAAAACCGCGGTATTGGCGACTTGGATTATAGGCTTGTTTGCACATGCATATCGGTTTTTTAACTTTTTGCCTACTGGCGATACAATGCATAGTTTTTTTGGAACCGGTGCGACATATAGATCAGGAAGATGGTTTTTGGATTGGGCAAGTCAGTTATCTACGAATTATGAATTGACGTGGATGAATGCAGCATTGTCTATGATATATATTTGTGTGGCGGTAGTCATGCTAATTGAACTTCTAGAGATAAAAAATCAGAGTGCTATTATTTTAACGGCAGGTTTAGTAGTGACATTTCCGGCAGTTACATCTACTTTTGCATATATGTTTACAGCAGATGGTTATATGATGGCGTTTATGTTGGCGGTAGCAGGTATTTATTTGACAGAAAAGTACAAATGGGGAGTGATACCGGGAATTCTTTGTGTATGTCTTAGTATGTCTACCTATCAGGCGTATTTGAGCGTATCGTTGGTGCTTGTGGCAATTCTTTGTATAAAAAAAGTTTTGTTAGATGATTTGAATTTTATTCAGGCGTTACAGGCAGAGTATACACAGGCGATTACACTAGTCGGTGGTGCAGTATTGAATAAGGTCCTAACGAATCTGATAAATAAGCATATCGGTATGGCTTTAACTTCTTATCAGGGAATTAATGATGTGCATATGCTTACCATAGAGGATAATTTAAAAGCGATAGGGGCATCCTGGGATGGTTTTAAATTGTTTTTTGAGATTGGGGAATGGGCAGGAAAGAATAAGTATTCCCAGCTACATCAATTGTTTTTTATATTATTACTTGGATTCACAGTATATTTTGTAATAAAGAAAAAGGTGTACAAGCGCCCGGTGGCGTTATTGTGTGTGGTGGCAGCATATTTGTGTATGCCAATGCTGGTATATGTGATTCGTTTCGTATCTGTAAAGGTGGTATATCATGCCCTTATGGTAATGAGTCTGAGTTTGTTGTATGTGTATGTTTTGATGTTGATAGAGCATTTTGATGAGGATAACAAGATAGAAAAGGTAATGAGATACATTACCATGGCAGTAATGTGTGGTATCTGCTATATCAATATTTTGAATGCGAATTATGCATATTATCAGATGAATCTAAGTTATGAAAAGTCCTATGCGATTGCAATGGATGTGTTAAGCAGAGTGGAAGAAATAGAAGAGTTTGATGGAACACAGAAAATTGCAGTTTGTGGTTTTTATGATGCAAGTACAGGAATTATTAAGCCGAGCAAGCCGGAATTAGTAGGAGTCGGAAATGGGACTGTTTTGGCGGGCCAGGAGCATTACCTTGCGATGTGGGAATATTGTATGGGACGTGTGTATGCAGGAGCAACGCCGGAGGAGACATATGAGATTTGTCAAACAGATGAGTATCAGGATATGAATGTGTATCCGTATGCCGGCTGTGTGAAATATGTGGATGGTGTAGTGGTTGTAAAACTTTCGGAAGAATAGAGTCAGGGGTTATTAAGATGAAATTATCACTAGTGGTGCCTTGTTATAACGAGGCAGAAAATGTTCGTTTGTTTACGGAGAAAGTCAGAGAGCATTTGGCTGACTTAGATTATGAGATTATATTTGTTAATGATGGTAGTAAAGATGATACCATCAAAGAATTGAAAAATATTAAAAATGAGAAAAAAGAGAATATCACTATTATAAATTTTTCACGTAATTTTGGGAAAGAGGCTGGAATTTACGCGGGATTTCAGCATGCAAAAGGAGATTATGTGACGGTAATTGATGCTGATTTGCAACAACCATTAGAAGTGGCACGCGAGATGTACGATTTCTTAGAAGGGCATGAAGAATATGATGCAGTTGCGGCATATCAGGATGTTCGTAAAGAAGGACGTATCATTACGGCTTTTAAAGATGCATTTTATAAAATTATAAATAAGCTTTGTGATATTGAGTTATATGCAAATGCCAGTGATTTTCGCTGTATGAGAAGAACTGTGGTAGAGGCGATTCTAAGTATGTCAGAGTATCATCGTTTTTCGAAAGGTATTTTTGCATGGGTGGGCTTTGATACTTATTATCGTCCATACGAAGTACAGGAGAGAAATGCAGGAACATCAAGCTGGTCATTTTGGAGTCTGTTAAAATATGCGATGGAAGGTGTGATATCTTTTTCTACCAAACCATTAAAAGTCGTGATTTCAGCAGGGGTTTTTACTTCTGTAATGGCAATTTTGTATATGATTGTGGTGATTGTTCAGAAGTTGGTCTTTGGCATTGAAATACCGGGTTATCCGACCATTATCGTTTTGATTTTGTTGATAGGTGGTATTCAGCTTACTGTTATGGGAATTATAGGAGAGTATCTGGCAAAGGTACATATTGAGGTGAAAGGCAGACCAATTTATATTGCGAAAGAAGTCTTGCACAGTACGAGAGAAGAAGGATAGTACATGGGTGAAAAAAAAGAATTTATTGCTGTTGATATCTGTAAGTTGTTCTGGGCACTTGTGGTAGTTGCAGTTCATTTACTTCCAATGGCGGATGTGTGGCCGGAAAGTTTATTTTGGTTTAATCAGATTTTCGGCAGAATAGCAGTGCCATATTATTTTGTGGCTTCCGGTTATTTTTTGGCAGGAAAATTGAATGATAAGAGAGCGGTAAGACAACAGGTTTTTCATTTGACTAGTTTATATGGAGTCTACACATTGCTGCACTTGAATTTGATTATAAAAGATTTTAAGATGGCAGGAACCGATATATATAATATTGTTACAGAACTATTGTTTCTTGGAAGCTATGTGCATCTGTGGTATTTGCTTGCATTAATTTTGGGAATTGTCATTTTATACTTTATAGTGCAGAGATTTAAAGAGGATACTGGGAAAATAGTGCTTATTGCAGTAGTTATATATGTATTTGGTACATTGGGGAATGCATATAGTCCATTGATGGATAAGGTTCCTGTATATAATGTGATGATGAACGCATACTTGGATTTGTTTAAAACGACACGGAATGGTATTTTTATGGGAGTTCCATTTTTGACGATGGGATATATTATGAAAAAGCGTGAGATTTTGGGTAATGGAAAGCCATACTTGGTGTTACTGGCATTGTTATTAATGACAGTGGAAGTTTATACAGTAAAACATGTCCTTGGTTTGGAGAGTGCATCTATGTATTTTATACTGCCATTGGTAGTGTATGCATGTTATAGCTGGTCATTATCTATTCGCATACATATAAAATACAAAGAATTCGGTGTAGTGTGCAGAAAAGTGTCTTTTTTGGTGTATGCATTGCATATGTTTGTACATAAAAATCTTGGGCATTATGTATATTACAGGGTAAATAGTTTAGGGTATTACATAATTATTGTGGGTAGTACAATGATTGCTGCATTGGTAATTATCTGGTTGTCAAAATATAAATATTTCAAGTGGTTAAGATATTTATATTAAACGAAGAGGAGAAATAGACGTATGTATAACAATATTTTGGATTTATTAGAAAACTCATGCAAGAACTATCCGGAAAAAATAGCATTTGGTGATGTAGAACGAGATATCACTTTTGGTGAATTGGTAGCATCGGCGAAATCAGTAGGAACCTTACTGGCAGATAAAATCAGTATTGCAGAACCGGTTGCATTTTATATGGATAAGAGTGTTAACGCAGTATGTGGTATGTTTGGTGCTGTTTATGCGGGCGGTTTTTATTCTTTTTTAGATGTGAAGCAACCACAGGCGAGAACAGAAAGTGTACTTGGAATTTTAGAGCCGAAAGTTATTTTTACAGATGAGGAAAATTATGAGAGAATTTCATCTTATCATACTGATGCCAAGATTCTTTTGTTGGACGAATATTTAAATGGGGTAGTTGATGAGGAAAAACTTCTTATTGTTCGTCGCAATTTTCAGGATGTGAATCCATTATATGTTAATTTTACGAGCGGAAGTACAGGAGTGCCAAAAGGTGTAGTGGTAAGCCACCGTTCAGTGATTGAATTTATCAGTTATTTTGTAGAGATATTTCAAATCAAATCATATGATATTATTGCAAATCAGGCACCGTTTGATTTTGATGTGTCAGTAAAAGATATTTACAGTGGGTTGATGACCGGTGCTAAGGTGCAGTTGATTCCAAAGAAATACTTTAGTGCGCCAACATTATTAATGGATTATTTGGCAGACAAAGAAGTGACTACGTTAATCTGGGCAGTAAGTGCAATGTGTTTCGTGTCAGTTATGAAAGGATTCGAATATCGTTTGCCGGATAAGATTCACACGGTTATGTTTAGTGGTGAAGTATTACCGATTAAGCATTATAAAATTTGGAAAAAACATTTGCCAAATGCAAAATATGTAAATCTCTATGGACCGACAGAGATTACCTGTAATTGTACTTATTATGTGCTAGACAGAGAATTTGAAGATGCAGATGTCATTCCGATGGGAAAAGCGTTCCCGAATGAAAAGGTATTCCTGTTAGATGAAAATGATGAACTGGTGACAGAGCAGGGGGTGCAGGGAGAGATTTGTGTCGGAGGAACTGCACTCGCATTGGGCTATTACAAAGATAGAGAAAAAACAGAACAGGCATTTGTGCAGAATCCGTTGAATAAAGCATATAACGAGATGATTTATCGTACAGGTGACATTGGAAGATATGATGAGAATGGCGATTTGATATATGTATCCAGAAAGGATTTTCAGATTAAACACTTAGGTCATCGAATTGAACTAGGGGAAATCGAAGCAGTTACTATGGCAAGAGATGGCGTTACCAGAACTTGTTGTATCTATGATAAAGAAAAGCAGAGACTGATTCTGTTCTTTACAGGTGATAGAGATAAAGTGGAATTAATGAAGGAACTTCGCACGGTATTGCCACCATTTATGCTGCCAAATTCACTAGTTCCGGTAGAAGAGATGCCACTTAACAAAAATGGTAAAATTGATAGAAATAAATTGATGAGTGACTTTAGGTAACAGTTCAGCCATAGACAAAATAATAGGTGAATCGTGCTTGCACGAATGAGCATATTATCTTATCTATGGGCGAAACTGTTATATTAAAAAAGTAAGTAAAAGCGAGAGAAATTATGACAGATATCGAATTGAAGAAAATTATTAAGGAACATGGTACGCCGGCATTTTTATTTGATACAGTGGCATTGAAGGAACGCATGAGGGCGATAAAAGAAATTGTTGGTGAGAAGGTGCATTTGTGTTATTCCATCAAGGCAAATCCATTTTTGATAGACACGATGTTAGAATGTGTGGAAAAGTTAGAAGTATGTAGTCCGGGCGAATTAGATATTTGTAAGATGCAACAGGTGCCGGGCGATAGAATTATATATTCCGGTGTGAATAAGACACGTATTAACATTGATGATGCGATAGAATATGATTCGGGTGTGTATACGGCGGAATCTGTCTTGCAGTTAGAACTTTTAAATGAAAGTGCGATGGAGCACGGAAAAGTGATACCTGTGTTACTGCGTTTGAATGCAGGAAGCCAGTTTGGTATGTCAAAAGAAGATTTGTGTGATGTGATTGGCCGCAGAGCGGATTATGTGGGTGTGCAAATTGTGGGAATCCATTATTTTGCAGGGACTCAGCGAAAGAAACTATCAGAGCAAAAAGCAGAATTGGCGATGTTAAGAGATCTGATTGATGAACTGAAAGAAACGTATGGCTATCAGGTGGAGAAGTTAGAATATGGTCCGGGACTTCCGGTTCCTTATTTTACAACAGAGGACTTTACAGATACATTGGCTCCGATAAAAGAGATTGCGGCAGATTTACAGGCAATAGGGGATATTGTTCATCTGACTGTGGAAATGGGAAGATTTTATGTTTCAGAGTGTGGATATTACCTGACAAAAGTAATGGACCAAAAGTCGAATAAAGGTACAAACTATGCCATTGTAGATGGTGGTATGAATCATTTAAACTATTTAGGACAGATGATGGGAATGAAGGTTCCTGTGATTAAGCATTTTTCAATGGAGCAGTCAGACAGACATAACTTAGGCGTATCGCTGGCGGAGAATGTAAGTGGAGAAGAAGTGAATTGGAGTTTGATAGGCAGTCTTTGTACAACAGCAGATGTGATTGTGCGTCAGACTGCGTTTAAAAATTTGTGTCTGGGAGATGCATTGGTATTTTCAAATATTGGTGCCTATTCCGTGACAGAAGGAATACACTTGTTCTTAAGCAGAATAATGCCGAAGATTTTATTATATCGCGAAGAAGGTTTAGTACAGGTGGCAAGAGACTTCATGGAGACGAGTCAGTGGAATTGTATTCAGAATGGCTATGATTCATAGCGCTACGGAACAAGAGTTGTTTGTTGCTGAAGGTATGGTAATAAATCGTAGAATAAATGGTAGAATACTTTTCGGTTTTATGATACACTGAATGCAAGTGTTTAGATAATAAAGGAGGCTGTTTTTATAATGGAAAGAATTATTGAATTATTACAGGAAATTAAAGAAGATATTGATTACGAAAACGAGGGAAGTTTGATTGATGATGAATTGTTGGATTCCTTTGATATTTTACAGTTAATCAGTGCATTGGATGATGAATTTGATATATCTATTCCAGCGGCTATGATTATTCCAGAGAATTTTAACAGTGTAGAAGCATTATGGAACATGGTTCAGGAATTGATGGATTAATGATGAAGAAAAAATTGGTGAGCATTACCATTCCGTGCTATAACGAAGAGGCGGCACTTCAGGTTATATATCCTGCGATTGTGGAAGCGATGGAGCCGTTAGAAGAGAAGTATGAATTTGAATTGTTGTTAGTTAACGATGGTTCAAAGGACGGAACACTTAAGCAAATGAAAGCGTTGGCAGAACAGGATTCCAGAGTGAAATACTTTTCTTTTTCCAGAAATTTTGGCAAAGAAGCAGCGATTTATGCAGGACTTAGCAATGCAAAGGGCGATTATGTAGTTATGATGGATGCAGATATGCAGGATCCACCAGCACTATTGCCGGAGATGATAACGAAGTTAGAGACCGGAGAATGGGATTGTGTAGCTACTAGGCGTGTTACCCGAACCGGAGAAGGTGCGATTCGTTCTTTTGGAGCACGAATGTTTTATAAAATTATTCGCAAAATGACGAATATCAATATTGCTGATGGTGCCAGAGATTATCAGATGATGACCAGACAGATGGTGGATAGTGTGTTGGCATTGACGGAATATAACCGTTTTTCGAAAGGGATTTTTGAATGGGTAGGCTATCGTAAGACCTGGCTGGAGTTTGAGAATGTAGAACGTGCAGCCGGCGAGACAAAATGGAGTTTTTGGAAGCTGGTATTATATTCGCTCGAAGGAATTATCAATTTTTCGAGTTTCCCTTTGACAGTGTCATCTTATTTGGGATTCATCATGACATTGATATCTTTCGTTGCGATTATTTTCATTATAGTAAGAAAATTAATGTTTGGTGATCCTGTGGATGGATGGGCATCTACGGTATGTATTGTTACGTTTGTTGGCGGAATTCAACTGTTTTGTATGGGTATTATGGGACAGTATATGGCGAAAATGTATTCTGAGGTGAAGAACAGACCTAGATATATTATTCAGGAGACAAACGGTGAAGATGTTATTTATAATAAGTAATGGTTGCATAGGGATTGAATAAGACTTCTTTTGATTAAGGAAGTCTTATTTTGTATAAATATGATGAAAAATATGCTTTGAAGAATGATAGAGGAAAGAAATATGAAAACCTATATTGTAAAACATAAGGACATCAATAGTAGGATGAAGTCGCGTTCAGGAGGTGTTTTTGCTGCGGTTTCAGATAAGGTGCTAGACGCTGGTGGAGTGGTGTATGGCTGTGCCTTGGATGAACAGTTTAATGCGTACCATCGCAGGGCAGTAACGAAGGAGGAGCGTGACTTGTTTCGTGGTTCTAAATATGTACAGAGTGATATGAAAGATGCCATGAAAGAGGCTATTGTAGATTTGAAAGAGGGCAGATTTGTGCTTTTTTCCGGAACACCATGTCAGGTGGCAGGAATGAAAGCAGTGTGTCCTCCTGGAAAAGAAGAGAATTTGCTTACTATAGATATCGTCTGCCATGGAGTACCAAGTCCGGTGGTTTGGAACGCTTATAAATCCTATATGGAGAAAAAATATCATGGCAGGATTACAGGGGTGGATTTTCGAAATAAGAGAAACCATGGCTGGTGGGAGCACATTGAGTCAGTAAAAATTCATGGGTTGGAAGTAGATAGTCAGATATACAAGAATCTTTTTTATGAGCATAATATTTTAAGGGAATGCTGCTATGAATGCCCATACAAGAGTACAGAACGTGTAGGCGATATCTCGATTGCAGATGCATGGGGAATTGCGCAGGCGGCACCGGATTTTGATGATAATCATGGAGTTTCGCTAGTCTTATGTAGCACAGATAAGGGACTGAAATGGTTAGAGCAGGGATTAAAAGACTGCGATTATAGAGAATGTGATTTGAAGGATTACATGCAGGAACCTCTTATTCGAAGTTTTGCAAAACCTGCTAATTACGAACAGTTCTGGGAAGAATATTTTTCAAAAGATTTTGGAACGGTGATAAGGGAACGCTACGAAGATTCTGTTAAGACACATATGAAGTGGCGGATAAAAAGAATGGTGAAAGCGGTGGTGCCGCAGACATTGATTAATAGATTAAGAGGGAGAGTATGACAATGAGGGAAAAAAAGATTCCGGATTTGTGTAGTGTGAAAGCATCCTGTTGTGGCTGTGCAGCTTGTTATTCAGCTTGTCCGGTGGGAGCTATTACTATGATAGCAGATGAAAAGGGATTTCCGTATCCTGCGATTGATGAGACGATTTGTATCGGTTGCCTGCATTGTCTTGATGTATGTGCATTTAAAAAGGATAAATAAGATTAGTTAAAAAATTCTTAAGGAATAAAATCTTTTCTTATTTAGTTACCTATGGTATATTGATATTATCTGAGGAGAAGTTCTTTCTTTGGCGAGAAGCTAACATGAGCAAAACGTAAGCCTTGAAAAGGCAGTTTGGCGAATGGGGCTCTGAATAGTTACGAAAATTCCAAGAATGAAAAATCCTCCTTAGATAATATTCAATTGAGAGGTATGACAGAATGAAAAAAAGAAGTTTAGTGATTGGCTTGATGTTGGTGTGTTCCATTGCTTTGGTGGCGTGTGGAGGCGATAACAAACAGACTGCATCTACAAATACAGAAGCTGCAAATACACAGGTAAATACAGAAGCAACGACAGAGGGAGTTGCAATATCTACTGAAATTACAGAAGAAGAGATTCCTATGGGAAAGGTTGTAAGTGATTTGACAGGTGAGTTCATTGATGAAAGCATTGCAAATCAGAGACCTATCGCAGTAATGGTGGATAATGAAAAAAAGGCGTTACCGCACTATGGATTGACAAAAGCCGATATTATTTATGAAATGATTAATAGTACGGACAACGATCGTGTGACACGTTTGATGGTAATGGTGAAGGATTGGAAAGCAATTGAACAGTTAGGGAATGTTCGTAGTGCCAGAGCGACAAACTGTATGATTGCTATGGAGTGGAATGCGATTCTTTGTCATGATGGTGGACCATTCTATATTAATGACTACACTTCATTGCCTAGCTTAGATAATCTTAGTGGTGGCTTTAGCCGTATCCCTAACGGAAAAGCACGTGAGTTTACGGAATATATTTCTAAAGGTGAAGTAGAGAAACGTTTAAATGCTAATAATATCGAGAGTGAGTATAACAATCATTATGAAGGTACACATTTCACATTTGCTAATGGAGTAGAATTGGTAGATGGTGAAGCTGCTTATAAAGTACAATTGCCATTTCCACATAACTCTTCTGAATTAGAGTATAGTGAAGAGGACAAGGTGTATTATTATTCAGAGTATGGCCAGCCGCACTTAGATCCGGGTAATGATAATGCACAGCTTTGCTTTAAGAATGTAATTATTCAGCAAGCAGATATGCTGACACATTCAGTAACAGAAGCAAGCGGTAAAGTGAATTATGACCAGAATGGTTATATGTTCTATCAGTTAGAGAACTCATCAGGGAAAGGTTACTACCTTGTGAATGGTAAAATGACAAAGATTACATGGGAAAAGGGTAGTCTTACAAGTCCGACACGTTATTTTGATGAAAATGGCAAAGAGTTAGTATTAAATGTTGGTAAGACATATATCGCAATTGTTCCATCTGACGCATGGAAAGAAGTTGTGATTAAATAATATAGTACATAGGTGAAGTCTCCAGAACAGGTAAAGCCATTCTGGAGACTTTTTTTGTGCAAAACTGTCATACACAAAAGTAGAAAGAACGCGTTTTGACACATAATTTTGAAAGATTCTTAGAAACACAGAAAAGTGTGGAAAAAATGCTTGAAAAGTATGATATAATATATGAATATATAGGAAAAAGAATATGCGGACTATTGCAATTGTAGAATAAAAATGGTAAATTATAATTACGTACGTAGAATAATCTGCAATTGTAGTATGTGAAGAACGCGCGTAAACAAACATAGTACTTTGTGGAGGGAATAATTATGGATCCAAATGAAATTTCAGTATGTGAAAGAATGATAATGAAAGTGTTGTGGGATGCGGATGAGGATTTAGACCTTATGACTGTAACTGCGAAAGTAAAAGAAGAGTTCGGTAAAGACTGGAAGCTCCAGACCGTAGCTACTTTTATGACACGTTTACAGAAGAAAGGATATATCAACATTTATCGTATTGGCAGATATTCTCATTATCATCCTTTAGTGGAGAAAGAAGATTTTAAAATGAGTACAGTGTCAGAGAATATCAATTTTTTCGATAAGGGAAGCATAAGTGCATTTGTATGTGGCTTATTTGATAAGGTGCAATTAACAGAAGAAGATAAGGAGAAAATTCGTAAGAAGATAGATGAATTGGACTAGTATCCTTAGTCAGATTTTCTTCGCGGTGTCCGTTACGAGTATAACGGGGACTGCAATGCTCTTTATTTGGTTTCTCTGTCGAAATGTTCTGCAAAAAATAAATCCAAAGTTGGTGTACTATATGCTTAGATGGGTAGTCGTGATGTTTCTACTACCTGTCACATATGTAGCCATTCAGTTTAATTATAATGCTGGTTATGTTCAAAGCACAGAAAGTGTTTGGAAAACGTTGTTTGTAATAAATATGAACAATTTCCTGTTTCAAGGCATAGCAGTTATATGGCTGATTGTAACGATAGTGATTGGCGGTTTTTATCTGAGGAATGAGATAGCAAAACGCAAGATTTGCAGAAACAATTTTGAGGATGGAATGTCTCTGGCACAAACGGAATTTGAACGTATAAAGGAAGTAGTAGGGGTAAAAGGCAAAGTGCTGTTACTGCGTAATGACGATCCGAGAGTGCAATCTCCTTTTGTGACGGGGATGTTTTGCAGAAAGCTTATTATTCCATATAGAGAGTATACCAAAGAAGAACTTAAGGTGATTCTGTATCATGAATTGAATCACATTAAGAAAAGTGATGTGTTCTTTCGTTACTTAACGGTAGTTGCCGTCATTGTAAACAGTATCAATCCATTGTCGTACCTGTCATGGTCGCAGATATTGTTGTGGAGTGAAGCGGATTGCGATGCGAGAGCTTTAGATGGTTTAGAGGCAGAAGGTATCAGTAAAAGCAGATATTATGATATCATCTGGAAACTTATGGAAAGCGGTCCGGCAGAAACAGATTTGTTCTATTATCCTATGCTTGCCAGTGCACAAGAGAGTTTGTATAGGAGAATGTTAATTATGGAAAATTATAGAGTAAATATGAGAAAAGTAGCCAAATCTGTGACTTTTGCATGGGTTATGGTATTTGCAATGCTTAGTACAGTAACTGCACATGCGGCTGGTGTTGGCGTATCAGTTGCAGCGGATAAGGATTTAATTCAGACACAGAATGTGGCAGAATACGGTGGTTTTGGTGATGAAGCTAGTTGGTCAGAAGAAATATTTGTTCCGGCAAATGATTCAGTGGATATTGTATATATTAATGATGGAATTATGACATTAGGTTCCGGTACAATCGATTGGAGTGTGCCGGCAGGAACCAGATATGTGACATCCTCTATTTATATGACAAAAGGAACTATAGTATCAATTGCGTGTACTGCACGCCCTAGCACTTGTGTATATTGGTTTGGTATAATGGCAGCAAACAGTGACTGCCATGTGGTAGAAGGAAGTGGTTCTGGTTCACATGATTTTACAGTTCCTTCAAGTGGATGGTATCGTATTATGGTAGAAAACAGAAGTATACAGTCAATTAATGTTGTTGGTGGTTATACATATTAATTTCTAAGTAAATCATAAGTAGGAAAATAATATAGTTTACATACACAGCGATTTAAGAGGGTTACTCTTAAATCGCTGTTTTTCTATGATATAGAAAAATCTGTTGGGATTTCTATATCATAAAAGCATTACTGCATCTGATGCACACTGAAAACGGTTGCATCAGATGTGGTACATAGAAAACCATTGAAAAAAAATTATGGATTTGTTATATTATAATAAGGTTTTTCTATCTTTTCAAAAGAGAAGACTCCAGTATACAGGAGGTGAGACTTATCAAGCAGTATCGAAATGAATGGAAATATCCCTGTACCGAACATGACTTGGCGATATTAGAAGACCGACTGGACGCGGTCTTAGACAGAGATGCCAATAGTGGTGCGACGGGGATTTATGAAATACATAGTTTGTATTTTGATGATATTTTTGACTCCTGTGCAAAGGAGAACGAGGCGGGCGTATCGGCAAGATTTAAATATCGCATCCGCTACTATGGAGATAATCCGAACTTTATGAAGCTCGAACGCAAAGAAAAGTTAAATGGCAGATGTCATAAGGATAGCTGTAGATTGACGTTAGAACAATACAGGCAGATTATATCCGGTGAGGCAGAAGAATTGTTTTGGGAGACAGAGAATGAGTTACTCAAACAGTTTTGTGTGCATATTATGACAAAGGGATTTGCACCGAAAGTAATCGTTGATTATGAACGTGTGGCATTCGTGGAAGAGATTACGAATATCCGTATTACGCTGGATAAGAATATCTCTGTTTCGGATGAGATAGAACATTTTTTAGATGGTGATTATCTTCGTGTGCCGATTCAGGAAAAACAACGACAGGTGTTAGAAGTGAAGTTTGATTATATCTTACCGGGGCACATCAGACATTTGGTGACCAATAAGAATCTGGTTCAGACTTCCTTTTCGAAGTATTATTTAGGAAGAAAAAAATTACAAAGTATAGGTAGGTAAAAATGGGAGCATTAACAAGAACAATAGAGAATATTATCAATTCTTATGAGAATCCACAGCTTGGCACGGCAGTGATATTATCCGTACTTTTGATGGCATTGGTGTTGTGTATTTATGAATTTATTGTATACCGTGTTGTTTCGCACAGAGCATTTTATAATAAATCATTTAATATCTGCATCGCAGTATTGCCATTATTTATTGCTACGATTATTTTATGCTTACAGTCTAATATTGTCATTACATTAGGTACGATTGGTGCATTGGCGATTATTCGATTCAGAACAGCAATCAAAGATCCGGTGGATATGTTGTATTTGTTGTGGTCTGTACATATTGGTATTACCTGTGGTTGTCAGTTGTATGAAGTGTCAGTTTTGACATCTCTTTTGGTAACAGTCGTGTTATTGATTATGGAGAATTGGGGAATCGGAAAGAAACCGTTTATATTGGTGTTTCATTGCGCAACGGAACAGGAAAATGCGGTATTGGAAACACTGAAAACTGTTACAAAGAGTTATCGCGTTAAGAGTCGTAACTACACATCAAAAGGCATGAATTGTGTGGTAGAATTATCGGTGAAAAAGACAGAAGAACTTGCGAACAAGTTGACAGAAATCGGTGTAGAGAAGTTTTCTGTGATTGAGTACGATAGCGATGATGTGTTATAGGATGGAAATGAGAGCATGAGAAAAAATACAGGATTATTGATTCTGTGTATATCTGTTCTGGCATTTCTAACATTAATGGATTCCGGTATGTTATCCACTTCTTATGCGGAATGTATTTCTGATGAGAAGGTTTGTCAGGAAGTGATGGGAACACGTGTGGAATATGAGGACTTGTTGACAAATTTATACTTTGATGAGCAGGATTTGTTATATGAATATCATACAAAAACATTCTATTATTCATTAGTGGAAGGTAGCTCTAGTGCATATAATCCGCAGATAAAAGCACAAAGTGATACGGAGTCCGTAAAAGTTCTATTTTTAGGAGAGATAACAGGGGCAGGAATCGAGCAGAATCAGACGATTCAGATACTTGCTTATTCAGATGTATACTATTATATATATAACTTAAAATGTACCACACTGCCTCTAATGAGTATCAATGTGCAGGAAGATATTTTGAGGGAAGAAATACCGATGGAGATGACCCTGTTTGATAATCAAAAGGGAGCTGCGAATCGTGTGACGAATTCGACCGGTACGATAAAGGTGCGAGGAGCATCTTCTAGTCGATTATTAAAAACTTCTTATAAAATGTCTCTTACAATGGAATCGTTAGGAGAAAATACCAGACCGAATCACATATCACTGCTTGGCATGCGACAGGATGAGGATTGGATTTTGTATGCACCGTTTAATGATCAGGAAAAAATACGTAATGTATTTAATACAAATCTGTGGACGGAAACCTGTGGTACGCATAATAGCGAGGGTATACAGACGGGGATAGAATATAAATATTTAGAATTGTTTATTAATGGCGATTATATGGGGTTATACGCGCTTGGATATCCAATTGATGGGAAATTAATGGGCGTTAATGCAGCAGAAGGTGAGACATTATATAAAAAAGTAGGATGGGGGAGTGAGACTACTTTTGAGCCAGGGTATAGTAGTACGGATGGAGCTGTGATTAATGGATTTGAAGTGAAAACGGTTGATGAAATGAAGCCGGACAGTATATATGAGAAGTGGGATACGCTTTTGTCTTATTATAAGCAGTTTTATGAATACAGATATGACAATGAAAAACTGCTGGAAATGATAGATATTGATAATGCGATTGATACCTACCTGTTTTTGGGGTTGATACAAGGACATGATAATACCAGAGGTTTCGAGGTACGAAATATGTATTTGTATATGTATAATAAGGCAGGTACGTTAAGTATATTATATGCTCCGTGGGATATGGATCTGACGTGGGGAAACTTTTTCTCGGAAGACTGGTATGCGAATTATGTGCAGCAGTATCGTCTGACACCGCAGGATAATCTGGTGATGAGGGCCGGACCATTAAACCAGTTGATTGTGAATGAAGCGGATGGCGTTAGAGAACAGATTGTTAGAAGATATAGGGAACTAAGAGAAAATGCTTGGTCAGATGAATCTATCAAAGAATTGTTAGAGAATTACGAGGCTGATATCTATGGTTCCGGTGCATTTCGAAGAGAATTGGTACGATGGCCGGAAGGGACGGCGAATCATCCGGATGAAAAATTAAATGTTTTTAAGAAATATGTAGCAGAACGTTTTGCGGTATTGGATGCGTATTATGCGGATTTTGAAAGAAACATTAAAGTCGGGAATGACTATACGTTTTCAGTGACGACAGAAGGATGTGAAGATACGAAACTGTATCAGATTATGAAAAAATATTCAAATTAAAGGTGAATTTTATTACAGGGAGAGTCTCAAATGGGCTCTCCCTGTAATTTTTGAGCTTTTTTAGCTTAATGTTATTGACGTAAATGAGGAAAGGGTGTAGAATTTTGAAGAATGGTATTTTATATTATTCTGCCCTAAATGGGTGGATAAACGATACTGTAAAATAGAAAATAAAGGAGAGAAAAGGGAATGAACAAGTATTTCAAGCACACAAAGAAGTTACTGTTCTTAGTAGCAACCATGGTTATGATGTTAGCGACAACATTGGTTGTTCTCGGAGCAGTACCATCCTCAGAAGCTGCAGCGAAGTATAGTCCATTGACTATCTTAAAAGTAGGTACACATACTTTTGATAGCAAGAAGGATCAGTACAAGTACGATGCGTTCGGTAATAAGACCATTGGTACAGCAAAGCCTGTAATTTATACAAATGGTTATACCGCAGCAGAAGATGACTGGATGGGCAACCAGCCACAGTTTGAGGTGGATTTAAACGGCACAGATGGTTTCGAAATGGTAGAATTAGATAATTTTATCAAATTAGAAGTTAGTGCACGTGTTGGATACGACACAAACGCAGATGGTAAAGTTGATGCATACACAAACGGCTTATACAATGTTAAGTCAAGTAATGAAAGTGTTGCAACAGTTATTCAGGGTACAGAGCCAAATTGGGATAATGAAGGTAATGAGTATGAATCTCAGTATATTATTATCACAGCTGGCAAGAAGACAGGTACAGCTACTATCAAATTGACAGAAGCTAATCCTGAAAACCCAAAGAAACCAAAAACAGCAACTGTAAAAGTTACAGTTAAGAAATTGGTTGATGATATCGGATTCGATGCTGATGTAGTGAAAGCAGATGAGAACGATGAATTATATACAGAAGTGGGTGTAAAAGGTAAAGTTACTTTAGGAACAACACCTACTGTAGATGCATCTAAGAAGAATATTAAGTATGTTCTTGATGCAACAGCTAAAAAGTACATTTCTGTAAATGCTAAAGGTGTAATTACTGGTACAAAGAGCACTGCTGATTTAGAAGGCGGTTATGTAACTGTTCGTGTAGTTGCACAGGATATGCAGTATAATTACTATGATAGTAAATGGCAGGTTAAAAAAGCTACATGGGGAATTAACGAGACGATTAAGGTTTATGTTGCTGACCCAGCAGTTAAGAGTGCTAAGATTCTTAACGTAGCTTTTGCAAAAGATACAACAGAAGCAAATTATAAAGATGGAAAAGCTGCTCAGGCTTATGCAGCTATCCCAATGGTAACAAACACATCTAGTGATGCACATACCTTCAAATTACAGGTAGCTGCATACTCAGGTGCAAAATGGAGTGGAGCAGAGAAAGTAAACGCTGTTAGATTTACAACAAGTAATGCGAAAGTTGCTACAGTTGATAAGAACGGTGTAATCACAGCAAATGCAAATGGTAGTGCAACTATCACAGTTGTGCCTGCTGATGGTGTTGCTTTATCTGGTAAAGAAGCTCTTAAAGTAACTGTAAAAGTAACAACAGATGTTGAGAAGATTGAAACAGCTAATACAGATGTTGAGACATTTGCAGGTAAAGTATATACAATTAAAGCAAACGTAAATGCAGGTGTTTCTAATGCAAAAGCAAAAGGCTTGGCATATGAAATTTCAAGTGCTATTCCGGCAGGTTGGACAGGGTCAAAGGATGAAGCTGATGCGTTTAAAGCCCATGTATTAGCAGTAAGCAAAGAGGCAAATGTTGCAAAAGGTAAAATCCGTAGTGATAAAGAAGGTAAAGTAGTAGTTAGAGTTTACTTAAAAGATGCTGCAGTTGCAGCTGCATATCCAGGTATCGAGAAGAACATAACAATCAACTTTGTTGATCCAATCAAGACTATTACAGCTACAGTACCTGTATATCAGGATATTTACAAAGATCCTAAAAATGAGATTAAATTTGACCATACTCCTATAAAGGATGCTGCAACAACAACATTATATGTTGACAGAAATAGTTTTGACTATACAGACAATTGGGAAATGGTAACTGAGACTGTTAATGATACTTGTGTAATCAAAACAACAGTAGCTAAGCAGTTTACAGGTGCTGCAAACCTTGATGATTTACTTGTGCCAGGTAAAGAAAAACTGAGCGTTACATCAAGCAACGAGAACGTTGTTAAAGTACTTGGTAAAGTAGAAGGTGGTTTTGAAGTTCAGGCTGTAGGTAAAGGTACTGCAAAAGTTACAGTTGCAGCTACAGACGGAAGCAAGGTTAAGAAAGTTGTTACAATTAATGTTGTTCAGAAAGTAAATGAAATCAATGTTGCAAATGCAGCAGGTGGAGAAATTTACTTAGCACCAGATAATAAAGGTGTTACAAAAACAACATTTAAAGCAACAACAAATGCAGATGCAAATAATAAGGGTGTAACATATACATTTATACCGAATTACAAGCTTATGCAGGGATTAGGTACTATCTATGGAAAACTTGAAAAGAAGACATCAAGCATTTCTCTTACTAAAGCTGATAATGCTATCTTATTCCCAGAAGGTGGTAACACAGAACCTGTATTACTTGGAACATTGAAAGTAACTGCAAAAGATGCTCTTTATTTCGAGAAGTATGTTGCTCCTGAAGTAAACCATTTAGCACATTCGACAGAAATCAAAGTATATGCTGTTAAACAGGCTGCTTATGTTGATAAGGGATTACTTGATACAATCGTATCAGATATGGTAAAAGCAGTTGCTGATGGTGAAGAAGGTATCACACTTTACAAAGGTGATAAACTTGATCTTGCAGCAGCACTTGAGATTCCGGCATATATTACTGATCGTGCAATCACATGGTCTGTAGGAGAAACAAACAAAGATACAGATAAGAACTACATATCAGTTGCAAATGGTGTAGTAACAGCTAAGAAAGCAACTCTTCCAGGTGACAATGTAACTGTTAACCTCGTAATGAACACATTAGATGTTGCGGGTAATATTGTTAAAGTTGGAACAGAAGTACAGGTACGTGTAATTCCTTCACAGGCAGAATTTAATAATGAATTAAATACACAGATTACTTCAGTATTGAAAGAAAATGATTACACATGGCTTGGTGCAAAACCAAAATTTGATGCTAAGAAAGCAACACTTACTCTTACAATTTCAGATATTACAATGGGCAGAGATGCTGCTAATGCTGAAATGAAAGAGCAGTTAATCAATGTAGTGGACGTGTTAAAAGATGCTACTGATGTAGTTAAAGCAGTAACAGCTACAAAATACTCAAGTATTTCTGTTTACGATGCAGTAGCAGGTAAGACATGGACATTACAGCTTGCAGATGATAAGATCGTTGTATTTGAAAATGGTGAAAAAGTTGGTACTTATGCAGCTTTAGCAGATGCAAAAGCAGACGTAGCTTCACGCATTACAAATGATATCGACGATATCGTTGAATGGGCTAACAGAAAATTAGTAGTTACATTAAATGCTTATAGTACAGCATCAGTTGCTGGAACAGACAGAGCTGAACAGTACAATACTAAGTATTACACAACACAGTACACTGTAGCAGTTGATGTAAGTGATAAAGACATAGAAGCATTTATTGATAGCAAAGTAGAAAATGCAGTTGCAGCATTTGCAGCTAAGAATGCTGGTAAAGAAGCTAGTACAGGTATTGAATCTGTAAAATATGATGCAAGTAAGAATGCAACAGTAGTAGAAATCTTCGATGGTGGTTTAGCAATTGAATCTGTATTACCAATCGTAAAAGCAGATGCAGTAGCTTCATTAGAAGACATTTTCGCAAATGCAGTAAATGCTAAGGTTGAAATTGTTGATAATGAAAACTTAAGAAGATTTGTAGAGTTTAATCGTCATGAGAATTCAGATGTTGAGAACTTAATTACAAAATTATATACAGAACTTACAAAAGAACTTGGCGCAAACGCTACAATGAAAGACTTAGAAGGTATCAGAGTTTATGCAACAGTTGACTTCAACTATGCAGGAAAAGTATATGCTAAGTCTTACGAAGTAACATTCAAGAGAACAGTAGTAGCAGTAGACGCAGAAGTTGATGAAAGAATTAATGCATTTATTAATGGTTTGGAAGCAAATCCATATGGTACAATCGAGTACTCGGATGTTGACAACATGGCAATCGTAACTGTAACAGATTACGATGCAACACTTCAGGATGCAGCAAGAGCTGTAGTTGGTAAAGTAGAAGGATTTGTAAATACACTTACAAATGATGCATATGCAGAATCTGCTAAGATTAACAATGTAACAGTAGGTGAGAGCGAAGACGGAATTGGAAGAATTACAGCAACAGACATCTTACAGATTATCAAGCCAGCTTG
Source organism: Roseburia sp. (assembly GCA_017549185.1). Taxonomy (GTDB): domain Bacteria; phylum Bacillota; class Clostridia; order Lachnospirales; family Lachnospiraceae; genus Roseburia. The sequence continues at coordinate 169,246 of JAFYVJ010000021.1, forward strand.
GTATACAGAAGGTGGTGTATCAGCAAGACAGTTATCTGAATTAATTGGTACAACAGCAGTTGTTGAAGTAACATATGATCAGGGTCAGGTTCTTTACTATATCGTTAAGTTCCAGGCTGATTATGACCAGACTAACGCTAAGATTGCAGCAGCAATTGATGCTCAGATTAATGAGATTAATTGGACAGAACTTACAGATGAATTAATAATTTTAGAAGCTTCAAGAGAAGATTCTAACACAGTAGTTGTTGCAGTAAATGAAACAAAAGCAAATGAAGCAATTGACAAATTGAATGGAACTGGTTTATACACAATGATCGAAGCCATCTTAACAGAGGCAGAAGCAAATAGTGGTAAAACAGTAACATTAACTGCAGGTAAGAAATTTGTATCCGTAGAATTAGCTACAAATACAATGACTGTAAGTGAGATGGTTGCTAAGTTAGCTATTAAGAATGTTGGTAGCTTAAGCAAGACTCCATTTAATATTACTATTGAATTAGTAGATGGAAGAACTATTGATTATGTAATTGAGTTTGTAAATGCTAATTGCAATGGTGGTATTAAGAGAAATCCAGTAGCTGTGCCAATGTTAGAAGAAGGTGCATCAAGCATAAGCTTCGATGCAACAGTTAAAGCTGGTAAAGTGGTATACTACTCTGGAAATATCGGCGAAATGATTATGACAGTAACTGGTAAAGATGCATATGTAGTATATAGAGGAAAAACATATACAGCTGTAGACGGCGTTGTAACAGTTGCTATTGGTGAAGCTAATATGTGGAATCCAGCAACTCCTGCAATTGGTAACTTAGGCAAAAAAGATGCTACTTATAAAGTAGAATTTGCATACCCTGTAGGACACAGCATGAATCCAGAAGCAATCTCTGAATTGAGTGCATTTGAATCTTACTATGAAGGAACTGTTGAAGCAGGAAATTCTCGTGGATATAGTTACGCATATAAGGCAGTTGAAGATGGAACAGTAACATTATGGTTTGCAGAAGTTCCAGCAGATGTAGAAGCTTATATTGAAGTTAACACAACTGCAAGTTATAAGGTATATACACTTGACGAAGATGGTGTAGAAGACTGGAAGGGTGATAAGTTCCTTACAGTACCAGTAAAAGCAGAAGATATCTTAACAATCAGAGTTGGTGCATGGCCAGATGTAAACTTTGTATATCCAGAAATGCCTTACTCATTAGCTGCAACATTTGCATATCCAGAAGGACATGAATCAAATCCTGTAGATTTAGGTACAATTGAAGTTCCTGATTATGGAACATCTGTAAAAGTAACTGTACCAGCAGGAGAAACATTATGGTATCAGGCAAAAGAAATTGGTGGTCTTGTAATGACAATCAATAATGCAAATGGATGTACAGTATCACATGATGGAGCTACATTTGAAGCTGTAGATGGTGTGGTTGAGTTCACATTAAATATGCCAATGATGTATGTAAGACCAGTAGTATTTGCTATTACTAATGGCGGAGAAACTGAGGCAACATATACATTAGAATTAACATATCCATTAGGTTCAGAACAGAATCCTATTATGGAAACACCAACACGTACTGCAACAGGTTATGTATTAGTACTTGATGTACCAGCAGGTGAAGAAGTATACTATCAGGCATACAACATTGGTGGTATGGAATTAACAACTGCAACAGCAGAAGCATGTACTATTATTCATGCAGGTAACGAATTCGAAGCAAAAGATGGTGTTGTTGAATTAGTATTAGAAACTCCAATGCCTCCATATATGCCAGTAAGCTTTGGTGTTAGAAATAATGCTGAAGAAGATATGACATATAGATTGGTATTTGCATTCCCAGAAGGAACACAGATGAATCCAATCAAGATTTCTGAACTTTATGAAGATGGTTTCCCATCATATTACGATGGACGTGTTGCTGAAGGTGGTAATGGTATCTACTATACTTACACAGCAGAATACACAGGTAATGTATTGTTCTCTTTTGCAGAACACACTGCAAATGTAAATGGTGAGATTGTAGTTCAGAATACCAGAAGTTACAAACAGTTACAGTTATCTGTAGATGCAGTAAATGACATTATTTCAATGCCAGTAGAAGAAGGTGATGTGCTTAATATCAGCGTAGGTGTATTACCAGCAGCTGATTGGTCATATCCTGCAATGGGTTATTCAATGTCAGTAGCATTTGAATATCCACAGGGAAGTGCACAGAATCCAGTTGTATTAGCTGTTAGAGAAATTCCAGGTTCAATTAATGTAACAGTTCCAGCAGGTGAAACTGTATATTACGGAGCACAGGGAATTGGTGGATATGTAATGACAATTAATGATGCAGCAACATGTTCTGTATTACACGATGGAGTTACATATGAAGCAGAAGAAGGCGTTGTTGAGTTAACATTGAATATGCCAATGATGTATATTAGACCAGTAGTGTTTGCTATTACAAACAGTGGTGATGCAGAGATGACATATACATTAAATTTCTCAATTGCTGAGGTAACAGAATAATACGTTGATGTTAGTTAACAAGTAAAGATTCATGTACTGACTCATCCGCATTGGCGGATGAGTCAGTTTCATGATAAAAAAGAAAGAAAATTTATGCGAAAAGTAACAAAAGTAGTAACATTTTTAATGATTTTTGCATTGTTGGTAATGCCAACAGTCAATGTTATTGCAGGTATTAATGAGAATGAGCAAGAACTGATTAATATTGGTAACGGTGTTTTTACCTATAATGGTGTGGACTATGTTGCAACACAGGCAGCAAAGGATAGGGTTTACAATTACTTGAATCAGCCGGATGTAAATCTGAGTGCATCACAGGCAGCAGAGGCTCAGGGAGAATTCTGGGGTAATCTGGCTACTGGTATCGCAGATGGATATTTGGTTCCACTGAATCCACCTTCAGAAGGAAATAATTCTGGAAATACATCGGGTGGAAGTGGCTCTAATTCAGGAAATACAACCGGAGGAGGCAATTCTAGTTCTGGAAATGTAACTGATATTCCGAATAATACGACACCTGAAGCAGAGGTAACATATACTTACAAAGATATGGCCAATATTATGTATGCAAAGCAGGCTGTTAATGTAAGAAGTTTACCTAGTACTGATGGTGAACGTATTGGTTCATTATCTGCGGATCAGGAAGTGAAAGTAATTGGTCAGTGTATTGAGACAGGTTGGTATCGCATTTTGTATAATGGTGTTGTAGCATATGTTTCTGACAATTACTTAATTGATGATATTCCGGTAGTAGAAACAGAAGAGACTGAGGTGACAACAGAGGATTCGACCGAGATATTAGAGACAGAGCAGACAACAGAGGGAGAAATGACTGAATCTGTGAATGAGACAGATGGAGTGGAAGAGACAGAAGTAGCCACAGATATCGAGTCTGAAATAACTGAGACTGAAGTAGAAACCGAGACAGAAACTGTTCTGCGAGAAAAGAATTTTAATAAAGGTCTTAATATGACCACAGTGGCAATAATTACCGGTGGTATTGTATTAGTTGCAGCTGTTATTATAGTAATTAGTCACAAAAATAGAAGATTTTAAAAATAGATGGTGTAGGTAGGTGTCATGAAGTATACAGATATACATAGCCATATCTTACCTGGAGTAGATGATGGCGCTGCTGATATGGAGGAAACTTTGGAGATGCTTAAAGAGGCATATGAGCAGGGGGTCCGTACAATTTTTGCTACACCTCATTATATTCCAGGAAGAAAAAAGAAGAGTGCAGAAGAACTCCGCCAGATACATGCAGAAGTGTGTGTAGCAGCGAAGGAAAGTATGCCAGATTTAAAGATACTTCTAGGCAATGAGATATATTGCAGAGAGGGTGTTTTGAGTAGTATCACAGAGGGGAGAGCTCTTACTCTGGCAGATACTGCGTATGTATTGTTAGAATTTTCAACACATATATCCTACAAAGAATTGTTTGGATATATTAAAGCTATATCGGGGAAACATTATAGACCGATTATCGCCCATGTAGAGCGATATGGATGTTTGTACCGGAAAGAAGAATTGATACGCGAACTTATCGGTGCAGGAGCGTATATTCAGATGAACACAGAAAGCCTTCCGGGAGGAAGTTTTAACAGACAGGCAGCGTATTGCCGGTCACTATTGGAAAAAGGATATGTGCATTTTTTAGGAACTGACTGCCACAATATGCAGGCAAGAAAGCCGCAGATGCAGACAGACTTATTCAAAATAAAATATGCACGTTATGAAGAACAGATAAACAAAATTATGTTGCATAATGTTGATTGTCTTTTGACAAACAAATGGATATAGTTTAAGAGAGAAAGGTTTAATTGATATGAATCCAGCAACAGATGAAATTGAAATTGATTTACTTGAGATATTTTATGTAATAAAAAGCAAGATGTTAATCATTCTTGCAAGCATGATTGCTTTCGGTGGAATCATGTTTGGATATAGTACACTGCTTGCACAGCCGGTGTACCAGTCAACAGCAAGAATGTATATATTGTCACAATCGACCTCATTAACTTCATTGGCAGATATTCAGGTGGGTACATCCCTGACACATGACTATAAAGTAATGATTACAAGTAGAACTGTGGTAGAGCAGGTTATTGAAAACTTGCAATTGGATTGTACTTATGGTCAGATGCTTGAACAGATATCGATAAACAATCCAAGTAATACACGTATTATCGAGATTACGATTCAGGATAATGTTCCGGAAGATGCTAAGCTTATCGTGGATGAATTTGTAGAAGTTTCCAGAGAGAAAATTTCTTCCATCATGGTAACGGATGCTCCAAGTGTAGTGGATTATGGTAATATGCCAATCGGCCCAGTGAGTCCTAATGTTATGAAAAATACTGCAATCGGTGCAATCTTAGGTGCATTTTTAGCAATAGCAATTGTAATTGTAATCTTCCTCATGGATGATACAGTTAAGAATGCGGATGATGTAGAGAAATACTTAGGACTTAACACATTGACAAGTGTTCCTTTAAAAGAAGGAGAGAAAAAGGCTAAGAAGAAATTCTTGCCTAGAATGGGAGGTAAGCGCTAATGAAGAGACAGTTAGTATTTGAAAAACTGGAAAAGCTGGATTACGCCACAAGAGAAGCGTTTAACTCTCTTAGAACAAATTTACAATTTTGTGGTGACGATGTAAAAGTAGTTATGTTCACCAGCTGTACACCAAATGAAGGTAAGAGTACAGTAACTACAGAATTATGTCGTTCTCTTGGTGAAGATAATAAAAAAGTTATCTTAATCGATGCTGACTTGAGAAAATCCGTAATGGTTGGTCATTATGGAATTCGTTCTGAAAGTGAAATCTTTGGATTGTCTCATTATTTATCAGGACAGAAGAAGAAATCGGATGTTATTTATCCAACAAATCTTGATAATGTAGATATGATTTTAGCTGGTCCGGTTGTACCAAATCCGACAGAACTTTTGGGAAATCATTATTTTTCAGAACTTATTGATGAATTGAGACAGGAATACGATATGGTGTTAGTAGACTGTCCACCTATTGGATGGGTTATCGATGCGGCAGTTATTGGACCAAAAGTAGACGGTGCTATTATTGTAATTGAAAGTGGAGCCATCAGTTATCGCTTCTTACAGGATATTAAGAAACAGATTGAGCTTACAGGTTGCCGTATTTTAGGCGCTGTAGTGAATAAAGTAGAACGAGGCAAAGGTGGCTATTATAATCGTTATTATGGCGGTAAATATGGTAAGTATGGCAAATACAGCAAATATGGAAGTAAATACGGTCAGTACGAGAAGTATGGCGAAGAAGATTAAATAGCTATCTTCTAGAATGTATAACGTGTAGAAAATGGAATGTTATAAAATCAACCATTTACTACAACAAACTTTCGTTTGGCAACATTAAAAAACGCAACGACCTTAGGAATATCTCGTATGGGAATCTCTAGAAAGTGCAAATATTTTAAAACAGTAAATTTAGTTGTGTTAGAGAAAAGTTTAGAAATTCTTTTCGCAGAATGCCGGAATAACGTTTTGTATCCACCAACGAGTTGGACAAACGAACCGAAATGACTGCATATAAGGGACTTGACTCATAGGTATTAGAATCATCAAATATCTATAGGTCGAGTCCCTTTGAATTTTAATGATAAGTAGAATATCCTATTTCATACCTTGATGAAGCGAAAATATCAGCATATTATTGAATTTTATTTCAAAAAAATCTCTTTAAAAGAATGATTTTTTTGATATGATAAGAGGATTTTTTGTATAACACAAATATAAGCAGCATTATAACTATAACTTCAAGAAGTTATTATGCACATTGGGTATTAGCATTTCTTTTTTCTATATAATACCCAAGTTTTTTTGAAAATTGGGTATAGAAAATTGCCTGTTATATTCAGTATCCAATTTTGTTGAAAAAAGAGCTATTTTTATCTGTTTTTCTGAGATTTTTGGGTATAAAAACCAATTCGAGTTCTACGATACCCAACTACTAAAATTTAAAATCACAAATAGTTTGAAATACCAAAGAATCTTCTATAAATAAGGTGCGCAGGGTTCTCCTATGTCTGCATTCTGCTAAACGAAAGTTTGTTAAAACAGATAATTGATTTTGTAACATTCCATTTTCTACACGTTATAAATTTTATTATGAGTTTGGAGAAGGGTGTATTGTACAAATACAATATAGCGTGATACAATACTGAGATATAATAAAGAGATATTTACACCAAGATGTGTTCGGATATACATTCAAGTTCTAAGATGAGGGGAGTATCAGGATATGAAAAAACATATGGTAAAGAGAATTTTAGCAGGATGTCTTGCAATGCTGTTATTGTTTTCAGATGTAGCAGGTGTTTTTGCAGCAGAAGCGAGTGAGATACTAGAGAATATGGAATTCATCGCAGATATAGAAATGACAGAGGGAGCAGAAACTATAGAAAATATAGCGTATGCTGAGATGGTAGAGGAAATAGAAGTAGTAGAAAGTACAGATAACATAGAGAGTACGAAGAACGTAGGAAATTTAGAAATCTTAGAGGATACGGGATTTTCTGAGAGTACGGAAAATACTGAACTTGGCGAGGAAAATATTGAACCTACAGAATCTATACAAAGTACAGAATCGACAGAAGATGTAGAATCCATAGAAGATACAGAATCAATGGAAGATGCAGAATCCGTAGAAGATGCAGAATCTGTAGAAAATACAGAATCAATGGAAGATGCAGAATACGTAGAAGATACAGAATCAATGGAAGATGCAGAATACGTAGAAGATACAGAATCAATGGAAGATGCAGAATCTGTAAAAGATACAGAATCAATGGAAGATGCAGAATCCGTAAAAGATACAGAATCAATGGAAGGTATAGAATCAACAAAAGATACTGAGTTTACAGAAAACGAGATTATAGATACGGGTGAACTGACAGTGATGCAGCCTTGTGAAGATGAAGGTCGGATGACACAAGTTGCAGTGTTAACTTATGTGGATGAAGCCGGTGTTTTGTGTACATACGAGTCAGAAAATTTGCTCTCAGCAGTAGTAAAAATCAATGAACTGGCTGTGAAGCGAGATTATAAGATTAGCCTTAATTCTAATAGGGCAGAAGAATATGATTTTGTTTTGCCAAATGCTAAATGTGTAGATACCTTAACGATGGAAGGAATAGGGGACGGAGTGACTCTGGGTTGTGATGGAAAAATAGCATTAACTTCGTCAATAATTTTAAAGAATCTTTCCTTAAAGAATGAGGCGGCATATACGATATCTCTTGGTAATTTTAAACTGACTATTGATGAAAATGTGAATTTTAATACAAGAGTAAATATAACCAGTGATAAAAAGGGAAGTCTGGCTGTGACAGAGTCTGGGGTACTTAGCAATGTAGATAGTCTAAATGTCGCAATATTGGTTAACAAAGGTGAGATAACAGCAGATACTGTGAAAATTACAAACGCCCAGCTGAATAATGGGCATTTATATTCGAATGGAACCATTCAGATTGCGGATATGACTTTGGAAGGGAAAGTTGTAGTTTCAGCAGAAAAAGATTTTAAGGTGACAGGGAAAGTACATAGTGCAACAGATGATGCAACCTTTTATACGAGGAAAAATGCAAAGGGGGCTCCATATTTAACCATCAATGGGACTGTAACGAAAGAAAACTTAAAGGATAGAATCAAAGTAGGGGTATTCGAACCAGATCTAGACATGTTGGTAAAGTTAGAAGGCGGAAGCCTGCTACTTAATGCGAAGACAGCAACCGCAGATCTATTTGAACCGGTACAGGAAAATGTTGGTAATCTAAGTGCGTATCCAAAAGAGGGTGGTTATTTTTTACAAAAAAATAAAACTGGTATTTATGTATTTTATGAGGATGAGGCAAAAATTGCACTTTGTGCAGGATATAACGATAATGGTGATTTGGAGAACACAGAAGTACTGGGGTATTTTTCGACGTTAGCGAAGGCCGTTGCCGAGATAGAAGCACGCAAAGATTCAAAAGCAGTATATACGATTGTTTTATTGAGCGATGTAAATACAATAGAAACACCATCTGCTTTGAATTTGCCATCTAAAGCAGCAAGTGTGTCGATTACAAGTTATAAAAATAAGCAGTTTAATATTTTTTATACAGGGAACATTACTTTGAAAACACATACAGAGTTTAGGAATGTGTGTTTTAGTCCGATGAATGCGAAGAAACAGGGAATAGCATCGAATATTGTGGCAGGAAAATTTAATTTGTACTTACGGAATGTTACTGTTACTGATATGCAAGGGATGGATATAAAAGATATTTCCGGAAGTAATGTGCAAAGTACTACGATAGAATCCTGTGAAATGGAAGTATTGGGAAATATTTCGGGTTCAAAGGAGCTTGTAATAAAGGACTCGTTGACTGTAAAAGGAAATGTAAAAGCAGGAACGATTATTATTGAGAATGGTTTTTGGGACGATCAAGAGGGCGAAAACGTTCTGCATGTGGGCGGAACATTTTCTGCAACGAAACTCATAATGCGAGGGCAGGCAGTGCTAGATGTAGCTGGTGCAGTCACTGTTACGGATATCAGCAATGATAAGACTGAGAATATTGCAGATTCGCAAGTGAATGTAATATCTTACGGAAAAAATAGCAAAGGTCTGTCAAATCTTAATATAAAAGGAGTGATAGGGGGAAATAATGATATTCCGCTGGAACTTCGTTACGGTTTGGGTGCGGTGAAGAAGGCAGATTATCAAATTGCCGTGAATCAAAATAAGATTACATTGAATAGTAAAAAGTCGTTGGCTACAATGCCAAAGGTAGCACTATCAGAGGTGGCGTTTTATTTAGGAGAGATAAAACTTGGTAATAAAGAAGTTGTGAAAGCCAATAAAGGGGTGTACATTACAGATATTTCAGCAAATCCAAACGTAGTTTTGCTGACGGAAAAGGTGAATGATACAGAGACATCAAGTTACTGTCTGGACTTTTCACAGGCAATAAATGAGATTAATAATATTGGGGAAGTGGATGCGGATTACACCATACGAATAGGGCTTTTAGCAAAAGAGAGTCTTGCTTCAAATCTTGTGGATACGAATACGACAGATACGAAAAAAGTTAGTGCTGTTACGATGCCAAAGAAGGGAATGGCGGCAACGCTTACTATTATTTCAGATGAAGGCGAAAGTCTGTCATACAGTGGAAACGTGGCTTATTCGGGCAAGCTGGTTGTTTCAAATGTTATGTTAAAACCTACGGGAGCAAGTAATATTACCGGTACAAAGAATAGTTCAGAAGTTAGTCTGATAAATGCAGAAGCAACATTTAATAATATCTCAAATGTGAAGAAACTGGTATTGGATAATTCATATGTGAAAACTACAGGTACTGTGACAGTGACAGAGGCAACTGTGAAGGGTGCGTTTAAGTGGGAGACACTGGGGAAAACAACTGTGACTAATATGGATGCTTCAGCTATTGCTACGGGAGGTTATATAGCGACAAAGCAAGCAGCAAAAATACTGACACCAATGTTTGTGATTAGCGGTTGCGTAACTTTGAATGAAGCTAAGACACCAGTGCCATTTAAACTTTATGCTTCTAATGCAACATCTGATAATTTGTGTGAAGTCTCAGAATACAGTGGTATTGCATTTGTAGTGGCACCGAAGGAAGCTGCTGACCGATTCGTAGCATATCCATTTGTAGATGAAGATGCCGACAATAATGAAGGGGTTACAACGTCAAATCTGATTGCTTATAAAACTATAAAAAATGAAGTGGCAAATGGAAATAAGGATGAGATGGCAGTACGTTTACTTCAGACGCATGAGGGTGTATCCGGTGAAGCAGAGACCTATGCGAAATCTTTTGATGAGGCAGTAATGATTATTGATAATCTAGGCGATAAGACTGCATTTTATCGCATGGAATTGCTAGGAAAAAGTTCGGAAAGTGTCAGCGTTTTGACAACAAAAAATGGTACGAAGTTAGGAAAGATGACTCTGCCATCAAAAGCAGCAGAGATTACGATTGCTAGTGAGGATAATGAGAAACCGGTTACGATTATGTATCAGGGAAGTATAGCCGTTAATTGTAATACCGTTTTTGATAATATTGTATTAAGTGAAGCAACTACGCCGGGCTGTCTTGCTGTGTCCTATAAAGGAGCTTATGAACTTGTATTTACGAAGAATGTAAGAACCAATGCCAAAGAAGAGTTAATGCAGATTAGCAGTGTCAACATTCCGAAAGGTACGTTGATTTTAGATAATGTGCAGGCGAATGTGAATGGCACTATGCTGGTAAATAATCTGATATCAATCGGGGAAAGTTCATTAATAGCAAAGGGAAAAACGACGATTACAAATGTTTTAGGTGATGAAACAAAAGAGAATAAATCAGTATTGAATGTGTCATCTTATTTTACGAAAAAGAATGTTTCTCAAATGGCTATTAATGGAAATATTACAAATGTAGACATAGCACTTATGGTTTATCCGTATGATGCAAATAAGGGAACACATAAGGATACTTCTGCGCGAAGTGACGAGATGAAAGATGTATTGCTTATAAAGATGCCGAAGGCGGCATCAAGCCGTGTTTGGCTGATTTGTTCTGATGAAAACGAACTGCAAGGTAATCTGTACAAACAAAACGGTGGGTTATATTATACGACAGAACCAATATCAGTAGAGGTTGTGGCAAAGGATTCGGAAGCAAAGGAAGTGTATAAGAGCCGGTTTTTAAGCTGGGAAGAGGCGGTTAAGGAAGTAGATAAGCGTGCAGATTCCACTTTGAGTTATGATATGATTTTAAAGGAAAATATTGGTGGCATTCCGGGAGCGGAAGTGCCGATAAAATCATTGACATTGCCGACTAAGGCAAAAGAAGTTGTTGTGACTTCAGAGGTGGGAGAAGAGAATCATATTTTCTTTACTGGAACAAGGGTCACATTAAAAGCAAACACAACTTTTGAAAAGGTAGGCTTGTATGCATTGAAAAAAGGACCTTTGTTACTTGGCGGTGTGTATAGTTCTGTGCCTTGTAACTTTTCGGCGGGAAAATATCATTTGAACTTAAAAGACTTGCAATACAAGGAATCAGAGCATATTTGGAATAAACTTGGAACTCTTTCTGGTACAGCAAAGGGAATGCTTACGGTATGTATTGGAACAGAAGAAAAGAATACTGTTTTTGCAGCGGATAAGATTACCGGCTTTGGAACGGTGAATATCTATAACTTAGAGCAAGATGATGTAGTAGTGGAGAATCAGGTAGTGGCATCAGGACTCGTTGAAAAAGGAATGAGTAGTATCGGAACACTTAATCTGTATCCAGGTACAATAGTATCCTGTGAGAAAGGAAATGTTGTAGCTAAGTATGCAAATATTCGAGGTGGGATTCTTTCAGCGAAAAATATTACAGTTTCACAAAAGGCAGTATTAGAAAGTGCAAGTCTAAAGGCTGGAAGAGGAGACAAAGCTGACGGGAAATTAAATCTGGCTAATATTGTAGTGGAAGATAGAAACAATTATCTGGAAGCAAAACTGGATAAAAAAGGTAAAACGCAGATGAATATAAGCGGTACAGTGTCAACTTCAAAGTATTATACCGGTGCAGAAAATGAGCCTGCAATAACAGTGGCACTCCGGACGAATGACGGAAGTGCTTATGCAACACTTTCGGAAAACATGATAGTGATGAATGCAGCAAAAGCAGCAGCTTTCTGGTTTGTGCCGTTCTACTCCTATTATGATGAAAAGACTGATACAACAATAAATGGTATGGGCATTTTGGTAGATGGATGTGGTCTATACAAATCAGGAAAAACAATTAAATATGGTAGTATAGGAGTATAGCTGTATAGGAGGACGTCGCCGTTCTATGCCATTTTGGGGCATGGGACGGCGACGTTTTTATGGAACGAGAATGTGTAAAATACATTTTTGCATATTTTGTTAGGGGCTTGAATTGTTAAAAAATATGTAAAAAGAGTGTTCTTTGGGGGTGGGGAATGGTATAATAAAATATAGTACTTTCGGCAAAATGACTGAAAATAATGGGCAAGGTAAAACGGTAGAAAGCACGAAAATTTTATTTAGGAGGGAAAGTGTATGAAGACACGAAGATTGCTTGCACTTGTATTGTGTTTTGTAATGCTTTTTAGCGACGCAACCAGTACACTTGCATCAACGAACTCGGGTGAGCCGATTGCTATCACAGACAGTTCAGAATTACTGAATTCAGAAGTGATTGACACGGAAGTACCGGAGGCAAACGTGACAAGTACGGAGGAAACCAGTGAGGAAACTGTGTCTACAGAGAGCACGAAAGTGGTTGTTCCAGAAGGAACAGAAGAACCGGTGGAGAAACCGGAGACTGCTACAGAAGTTGTAGAATCAACAGAGGTGGTAGAAGATACGGAGGAGATAATAACAGGAGAAGTCGAGAATATAAAGGCTGCGTCAACTGCTATTATGGTAGGTTACTCAGATGGTGAGAACTGGGAGAATATCGGAGAAACTCCGTATACCAGTATTGCAGAAGCTGTGACTGCTATTGAGGCATATATAGTGGCAAATCCAGGATTTAATTATAATGTCGATATGTTTATGCAGCAGGATGCAGAGCTTACCGGAGATCTGAAATTAAGTACACCGGATGTAAAGTTAGGATTGGCATTGAATGGACATACATTGACAGTTACAAAAGATGCAACGATTTATGCGGATGTCAGTACAGGTATGGATATGACTGCAGGTATTATTGACGTCGGTGCAGGTGTTACATTATCAATCATGTCATTTGATCCATGTGGTACAGGAAATTCTTTTGATGAACCATGGGAAAGTGGAGAGGAGTATATTAACTGGCAGAATGTGGATATTAATTTTGACAGTACCAATCCGGGAGATTTGATTGTTGGTCAGACACATTATAATGGAGTATTAACAAATACTCATATTCGTTTGAATGATATTCGAATTAATAATGCTAAGAATATTACATTTGCAGGTAATGTTGGATATGATTGCATCAATATGGATCCAGCTACAGTACAGCTTAATGTAGCGGATACAATTACCGTTATTAACCAAAACGATGATCAAAATCAAATCTGGCAGAATACAGAATTATTAGTAAAAACCACATGTAATAATTTGGTTTGGAATGCTCAAGGTGAGGTTGATAACCTTACAGTAAACAATAAATTGATTGCTAGTGGTAGAGCTAGTTTGAAAGCTTTGACATTTTTGAGTGTAAATGATATTGAAGTGTCAGTCGGTCCAGAAAGTTATGACACATTTGCATTACGTAACGGATATCTTTACGATTTAAATGGTACTTATTTATCAAAAGCGAATATTGAGATTCATGGAACGATTACAAAAGATCCAACTATGGAATATGCCATAAATTTTGCGAAAGTTTATGATGAAATGCAAAATGAGGGATGGCGTTGGGATCATGGAGAAATTCCGTTCGAGATAGGTGAAGTAATTGCGAAAGCACCAAATGTTGATGCGAAATTGACAAAAATAAATTCGCAAGACAGTGATATGTTATTGGTTGCTAAGAATGATAATGGAGAGTTTGTAGCAAAGGAAGTGATTGTTCAAGTTTGTGTTTGGGACGATATGAACAATTGTGCAGTAAAAGAAGCAAATTATGGTTCTTGGGATGCAGCAATTACAGGATTATATACTGATTTTGCAGGTGTGGAAGGTCGTTACAATTTTACAATTTATGATGATATTACACTTACGGAGGATGCAATATTCCCAGATTATGTTCAACATATCTGTATCAATGCCCCATGGTTTGGAGAGCCGATTTTTGATGCAAATGATATGTGGATAGGAGAACATAGATGGATTGTTTGCCCGGCAGTAGACTTAAATGGTTACTCTATTACTATAAATGGTGATGTGGAATGGGCAGAAGTAATTCAGATTAAAAATAGTTCTGCGAATGCGAGTGAGATTTATATTAAAGCAGAAGCAAATCCGGGACCAGATGGTTATTGGCCAAGTTTTAGAGGTAATTGGTTTGAAGAGGGTGTCGAATTAGTAGATACGGATGGTAAAGGATTTGCGTTTGGAAACGAATATACATTTATTGATAATGTAACCATTCGTGTGCCAAATGGCAGAGTAGAACTTAATACAGTAGCAGACGGCACACACGTTGTAAAGGGTGAATTGATTGTTTCTTCGTTTAAGGCTTTCCAGAGTAAATGGGAACTTTCCGATGTGACAATTGTAGGTTCTACAGATGGTTCCTTTATCGGAGAAGAAGCAGAAGTAACCGTTACAGGCAAAACCGTATGGCTTGGTGGTGCAGGTGTGGAAGTACGTGGTACTTTGACATTTGGTGATATCGTTATAAATGCCAATGAGGAAGAGCCATATGCAAGTGTGTGGATGGAAATCGTAGAAGTTTTTGATAGAGATGCAGAAGGTACAGACGATTACTTTGTTGGAAAAGGTAAATTGACGTTTGAAGGCTCTATTGAAACCGCGGAGGATTTTAAAGCCGGTAAGGCAGTACATATTAGTAAAAAAGAGGTTTATTACTATCAGGCAAGAGATGAGCAGGGAAATCCACTTTTTAACGATCCGGATGGAAATGATCCTATGATTTGGGAAGACCAGTATTGGGATCTGCCATTTGAAAGTGGCGAGACGGTTGCCTATGTAACAGATGGTAGTATAAAAGAAAGCCTGTTCGGCACAAACGGCAACGGTATTTCTTTTGAAATTACCGGACAGGAATTAAAGGCATATAAATCGGCTGTCTGTGTAGAATACTATATCGAGAAAGAAGACAGAGGTATCAGTTTTGGCTACAAGACATTAGAAGAAGCTTTAGATAATATTGAGCGTGATTTTGAAGGTCGTGAAGGTAGTTATACATTCATTATTTTAGAAGATACTGAATTATCAGAAGATATCGTTCTTCCTGATTTTGTAAGAAATCTTCGTTTACAGTCTGAGTGGATATGGTATGAACATTATGATGAGAACGGCAATCCGATTGAAATTTACGATGAAGAAGGTAACTTTATGGGTACCGAAGGTCATCATGATGTATATGAGGCTACATTAGATTTGAATGGTCACAGTATTAGCCTTGCAGGACATATGGAAGTATTTGAAGGTCTCCATGTTATAAGTGATACAGCAACGAAAGGTGAACTTATTTCAACATCGCAGAATGGTGGTGTAGCAATTCGTCAGATTGACAATGGTGGTTTGGTTTCAGCAACAGGCGGGGCAATCGAAGTAAGTATGGATAAGCCATTTGTAATCTTAGATAATGTCGATGTTGTTGCGGAAAAAGCAGGTGTAGACCTTTGGTCATTATGGGGAGCTTATACAGTAAATGGTGACATTACTGCAAGATTCATGAACGTCAGAGGTACCTGGACAGTAGAAGATGTAAAGATTACTACAGATCTTTACATAGAATCCGGATGGTATGATGAAGAAAATGATTACGGCGAACCGGACGGCTATCTGACAGCAGATAATGTGAGCATTTACAATGGTCATATGTGTAATAATGGACGTTTGGTGGTAAAGGATACTTTTACAGCGAAGAATTCGGGGATTGAAAACTATGGAACATTAATAGCAGATAAACTGATAGTTCCATCGGGTGAATTCCACAACTTTGAGCAGGTATCTGTAGGCGATGCCGAAATCGAATGGTTCTATAACCATACGGATGTGATGTGTTTTGAAGATAACCCGGAAACACCGGATGAAAATGAAGAACATGTGGAAGAATGGGGAGCTATCTTCATTTGTGATACATTTAAGCAGTCAGACAAGGCATCTTCTTTCATGGATGGAAGTTCAGAATTCATAGTGAATGTAGATGCAGTGATTAATGATCTTTGTACGGGTGGATTTAATCAGGAAGCAATGAACCCGGCAAATATTACACGTATGCCTGGTGCAAATCTTCAGATTAATGAAGATATCTATCCTGGTGATGAAAGAAATATTCCGGTATGTATCGGTATCTTTAATAAGGCAAATGATAAAGTTGCCGGTATGGGAATGGTAGAAGTCTTTGATAGAGATGAGCAGACCGGAACAATTTATGGTTCGTGGTTTGAGCAGGCATTCGTTGATGCAGAAGGTGAAAAAGTACATGACATAGGCGGAAACGGCTGGTATATGTATAAAGGTAAATTAGAACGTGGAGAAGTTCTGTTTACAACGGATATTCCAAATGTTCGCTCTGAATTAGTAGGAATTTCCCAGTATGTAGAAGAAGGAAAAGAAGACGAAGCTATCTGGGAGACAAGTCAGGATGGTAACAAGGTAGTTGCAGGTGGTTATACTATTTTTGTTTATTCAATGGCAGATGGCGATTGGAAGTGGTTGAGAGATTTTAAAGACTGGTCAGAGGCAGTTGCTTACATTGATAGTCTTGCGAATCCAAACATCGGTTATGCGATTGAATTGACTGAGAATTTCAGTATTGACGGTCCTCTTACACTTCCTAAGAAAGCGGCAGAAGTATTAATTCGTGGATTAGGTGATAAGCAGATTGAACTGACCTGTACAGGAGATATTTCCTTATCTTCACTTGTTGCAGTTACTAATATTAAGTTGAATGCATCAAATAGTACAGTGAAATTAAATGGCTTTAACTTAATTTTTGATGAGGGCTCTATTGCATACATTGGAAAAGCGGTGGGTACAAAAGAAAGTATTTTGGCTGCTTTCAATAATTCTGCGATTATGATCGGAAAAGAGGTAACCGGTTTAGCAGGTCTCGAAGTAATGTGGGGTTCTAGGATAGAACTCGGTATGGATAATACAGCAGATGCTTCTGTTGCGAAGAAGTTACAGTTGTATAGCAGTATATTAGTTCTTCATGATAGTCTTACCGTAGAAGAAGTTGCTTCCTGGGATGATCTGAATACAGTTGTGGTAAAAGATGGAAATAGTTTTACGATTACCGGCACTGTTTACGGACCGGATGTTACCTGGGATGAAGCTTGCAGACAGTATGTAGGTGATAAAGAAGTAGGTATGGATAATACATTTGCTATTACAGAGAATAATCCTGTAAAAGCGAAGATTCGTATCTCCGCAATGAATATTGAAAAATTTGATAGAAATAGTAATTTTGCAGAGGGTGATGTACTTGTAAATGCACCAAATGTATCAGCAGCTTGGTTTGTTACGGGAAGTATTTACGAAGATCGCATCATTAATGAAGAAACAGGTGAATCCATTAAAGTAAGAACCAAGATTGGAAGTCTTACGCATAAAAACGGTGATACAATCTGTTATGGTGAAGGTGATACAACTCCAAAGGCTGTAGAACTTCGTATACATGATGATGCGATGGGTGATTTTATTCCATATGATACCTATGCAACATTAGCAGAAGCATTTGCAACAATCGACAGTATTGGTGATGCAGAAGGATTCTATCGTATCGTGTTGATGGATGATGTGGAAATTGCAACAATGACCACTCCTTCAAAAGCACAGGCTGTACAGATTTGGGTTGAAAGTGAAGACGCTAAGACGATTACTTATGGCGGCGACATGAAGTTGAACTGTCGCTTGATTATCGCAAATGCAATATTAGCACCACAGTCAGAGAATAGTAAGATTCTTGTAGGAAATTATGCGATTAACTTGCTTTACGGAACCAAATTGGCAGATGGTTGTAAGATTACAGATATTACCGGTTCCGGTGTAGCAAAGGGATCTGAAATCAATTTACATGATAATGAGATTACCATTTCCGGTGATATCAAAAATGTAGGTGTACTTTGCATTCAGAATTCCGTATTGAAGGTAGAGGGTACAGTAAACGTAGGTGATGTCATTAGTTTTGAAGACGATGCTATTCCTGTAGAAAGACGTTTACAGTCTACTTTGATTGGTACTGCAAAAGTAACCAGAAAAGAAGGTAAAGTCACTAAAGTAGAACCGCAGATTACGTTTGCCGGTGATACATGGTATGAACAGAGCGAAGTATATATTGCATTACAGGAAAAACAGGTAGATGGTTCTTATAAGTTATTAGACTTCACAGCTGCAGAAATGACAGATGTTTTAGCAGCAGGTATTCCGCTTGTGAAAGCACCGAAGATTTCTTCTATGATGTTATTAGCTTCAAAGGAGAATAAAGCAGCAAGTTATATTACTGCTAAGGATAATGGATATGTTGTGGCTCGCAAAGATATAAACGCAGTAGGTGTGAAACTTACATTTGACTATCCATTTGAAAGAATGGAATGGAATGAAGAAATCGGAGATTACGAATACTTTGATGACGTTAAGATTATTGAGACATATTGTGAGACAGTAGCAGATGCTGCAACTGAGATTAATAATCTGAATACAGCACGTGATTATCAGATGGTGTTATTACCACAGATGACAAATATTTCATCCAAAGCACCGGCAGAACTTAAGATGCCGAATGCGAAAGCACTTACAAGTCTTGTCATTACGTCTGAGTCTACGAATGTAGATTTATACTATACAGGTAAACTTAACTTTACATCTGATGTTGCATTGGTAAATGTAGACTTTGTGCAGACTGCAAAAGATGGTATTGCATATGCACCGACAGATACTCCTTCACCGGTAGCAATTTCAGCAGGTGGAAAAAAGATGGTTCTGGTAAATGTTACCTTCAATACACCTATTAACTTAGATGGTAAGCAAGGTGAATTATACATTTTAGGACCGGTTATTACGCTTACGAACTATGTAAGTGATAAGGTATGTGGTTCAGTTACCAACTTTGCGGGAATAGCAGTTTTGAGTGATTTCATGTTAGATGAGTATAAATCGGGTTCAAAATATGTAGCACCAACAGTAAGCGCAACAACCATTGTGGTAGAAGATGCAGTTTTTGATTTGAATTCTTATGATACCAAAGCAAAGGCAACGATTAAAAACCTTTATGCATACAATGGTGAACTTTATGTAGAGGGTACAGCTTCTATTACAGATGCTCAATTAACAGGTGCGGCATGGGTAGGAGCGATTGATAAATTAGCAGTTAAAAATGTAGAGTTATATGATTCACCAATGATGTTGGGTGGTAAATTTGAGATTAGTGGAACTGTTAAGTCTTATACGGATGATGCAGTATTAGCATCTATGCAGAAGTCCGTTACAGATAGGACACCGGGGCTTAATATCAAAGGTAAGGTAGAATTAGAAGATCCGGCATATCAGATTGGTATTTTAGTATATGGTTATGATGCAAATGGAGAGTTTGGTGTGGTTGATTTAATAGGTGCACCAAATGCTTCTGCTATGTTACTTTCAGCAAAGAATGCAACACCGGATATGTTCAAAGCAGGTACATTATCTTATGAAAATACCACATTAGATAACGTAGGTGGTAAAGGCGCATACGCAGCAAACAATATTAACGGCTATGTTTTAGTAAAGAACAGTTCTAACATTTACGTATACTATGGTAACGAAATTAATGTAGAACTTAGCAAAAATGGTGAAGTTGAAGGATATTACAGCAGTGTAGACAGTGCGGTAGAAGCAATTGACGCAATCAAAGATAAAGAAGCAGTTTATAAGTTAGAACTTCTTAATAATGTAGGTGCGACACAAGAAACAGCTATCGCTATCAAATTACCGAAGTACGCAAAAGATGTGACAATCTCTCGCGGTGGTCAGAAGATTTATGTGACAGGTAATGTTACACTGAATGCAAATTCAACGTTAACATTTGCAGGCGATGTTGAGGCTTCAGGTAATATCACTGGTAAAGGTAATTTGAAAATTGGTGGTAATGTTGTTATTGCAGGTAATGTACAGGCGAAAGAGGTTGTGTTTGATGTTAATGCTGTACGATTAACAGTTAATGGAACATTCAAAGCAGATACACTTACATTTAAGGGCGGTAATACATTAGATGCACAGAAAGCAGCAGTGACAATAGGTAATATCATTGATAATGGTAATGCAGCAAGCACAATTATCTATGGTAAGAATGCAAGCGGCGTAACAAATCTCAAGATTACCGGTAAAGTAGATACTGTAAACACAATTACATTAAATTACATATTTGATGGTATGACAGAAGAAGATTTCAGAGCAAGATTTGAAAATTCTCCACAGCTTGCACTGAAAGACAATCAGAAGATTGCTATCATCGAAAAAGCTCCACTTTCTGAATTTAATGTTCTGTTCAATGGTAATGCAATAAGCTTAGGTCATTATTTGGCAAAAGCAAATAAGGCGGTTTATCTGTATTACTTTGATGAGATTGTAAGTTCAGGCTGTGCAGAACTTGTAATGACAAAGGATGGCGAGACTTATACGACACGCTTCCTTGACTTTACACAGGCAGTAAATGAAATCAATCTTTTAGCAGATGCCGAGGCGGATTATACAATTCATGTTGGACTTAGATTTGGTGGTGTGGAAGATACCAATCAGTTAGATACAAAAGACTTTGGTGCGTTTACATTACCAAAAGCAAATACAGCAAAATCATTAACAATTATTTCTGATAACCAGTCAGAAATTTACTTCACCGGAAATATTACCTATAGTGGTAAGCTTACTATGAAAGATGTAACTTTAATGCCGATGAAGACAGTAAGAGAGTTTGCTGATACTAAGATTACAGTTACAAAAGATAAGCGTGGTGTGGCAGAATTAGAATTAATCAATGTTTCGGCATATGCAGATGGCAGATGGTCTAATGGTAAGCCGGAAATGACAGGTTTTATCAGCCAGATTGCAGGTACAAAAGGTGTAACCAAGGTTACATTAAAAGAATGTGATTTACGTATCAAGACAGGTATTAGTAATGTCGATACACTGATATTAAATAATACACAATTAATTACTTGTAATACAACAGCAGTAAATAATTTAGTAATTGCAGGTACAACATGTACATGGGATGCACTTGGAAAGACTACAGTTGGTAATATCACAGTAGACGGATGGGATAGAACAAACGGCTATCTTGCAGCCAAACAGGATAAGAATGCAAATCCAACATTTACCGTAACCGGCGATGTTATGATTAATGATGGAAATGGTGCAGTTCCAATGCAGTTAATTCCAAGTACTGCTACTACAACTAATATTTCTTACTTGGATGCAGCAAAATGTGAAAACGCAGGTATCGTCATTGCAAAAGCAGCAGGTGCTGAGATGTTCGTACCAAAGGCAATAACAAATCTTACAAACTTAAGAGCATACAAAGATGCTATGAGCATTGTAAAATATTGTGATAAAGATGCAACGAATGTAAAACTGACATATGGACAGAACGTAACTTATACCAAGTCATTCGAGGACGCTGTGAAATTAATCGACAGCATCGGAGATAAGAATGGCCACTATGAGATTCAGTTCTTAACCAGCGGTGATGTAACTACAATAGGTGTAGCTGGTTCTTACGGAAAACTGACACTTCCTAAGAAGGCTGCATGGATAACCATCTCAGGACATTTGGCTGAGAATGGTAAGCCGGATACAATATTGAAATATACCGGCACAATGAAGTCTTCAGTAGGCATTATCTTCGAGAATATTATTCTGACAGAAGGTTCAGTAAAAGGAAATGTATTTACTCCAAGTTATGCAGTAACACCGGTTACATCAGGCAAAACAACAGAGATTAATTTCATGGGTACTGTTTCAACCTTAAAGAAAAATGATATCCAGATGGCAGACCTTGCGTTTACATCTGTTAGTGGTAATGGTATTGTCGTTATCCATGGCGGAAATGTAGAAGTGGCAGGTGGTCTGGCAGCTAATATCTTTGTTATGAATAATGCTGGTACTGTATCGGTAGAAAAAGATGTAAAAGTTACTGAAATGGTTATTGCAGATAATGCAGCGATTGAGGCAAAAGGTAAATTTACAGCGAAGATTGTGCGAGTTTTAGATAGGGTAACGAATGAGCACTTAAGACCAGTGATTGACGCTGATGGAGCAATAGCACTTACCGATATTTATGGTGATGATTATGAGGATAGTTTAAGAATCGTTACAAACCGTACAGCAGCAAATGAAAGTCAGTTGACAATCAGCGGTGATATTTCAGCTACTTGCGTTGATGTAGCAATGAACGTACTCGATTCTTCTACCGGAAAATATCGTGAAATGACAATAGCAGATGCAAAAACACTTCTTGTAACAGAGGAAAATGTAGTACCTGCTAAGACACAGAAGATTGCAACAGCACCAAAAGCTTCTACTGAACTTTATGTAGTAACATATGAGCAGATTGATGTAGAAGGTAATAAAGACTGGGTGAACTTCGGAGAACTTTGGAGTGAGAATCTGGAAGAAGAACCGGCTTGGATTACGACCTATAAGCATGAAGGTGGAATGTATATTACAACTCTTCCGATTTTAGTGAATGTATATGGTTATTCAGAGAATAGTGGATACAATGCTTATTTCATGGATTGGGAACAGGCGGTAAAAGAAATTGATAAGATTGGCAATAAGAATGCATTTTATGATATTAGCGTAGAGCGTTCAGTTGGACAGAATCTTGATGGTACCTTAAATCCAATTAAGAACCTGACACTTCCTTCAAAAGTAGCAGGAGTAGGTATTTCTGGTGGTAATATTTATTTCACAGGAACTAAGATTGCACCGAAGACACTGACAGAGTTTTATAATGTGGGATTGTATGCTGTGAAAGCGGTAAAAGAAGACGGCATGACTATGTATGAATCTGTTGCCTATGATGTGAATATTGGAAATAATATGGTTGCATTTGGAAATATCTATGGTTGGTCTGATAGATATGAAAGCAAACCTGGTACCATTTCCGGTTCAAAGAAAGGTTATTTGGCATTCTATCGTGATATGGAAAATGATGCAAATGAAACAGTTGCAACCATGATTAAGGGTATAGGTACTGTAGAATTCATAAATTGGAACCAAGATATGGAAGAACCGTGGATTAATTACATTGTTACAAAAGGAATTACTGGTGTACAGAACTTAATTTTACAACCATACATATTCGTTGGTGCATACGAAGGCGATATTTCAGTAAAAGATGTTAATGCTGACAGAGCAGATATGTATGCTAAGAATATTACTGTATCCGGTACGATTGAAATGAGTGATACAGGTCTTTCGGCAGGAACTGAGACCATTGGTGATGGTGCGATTAAGTTAAAAGATGTTGTTCTGAATAGTAAGTGTGGAATTTACGGAAAACAGGATAAGAATGGTAAATCTTTAATCCAGATTACCGGAAATGTTTCAAGCGGAGCAGAATATGAAGGCGACACAGAAGGATTACTTCAGGTTGGCTTGTTTTATAACAATGACAGCGGTTGGGTTTCATTAAGCAACAAACTAGTTCTTCTTACAGCACCAAAAGCAGATGCTTCTTGGTTTACACCAAATTACTCATGGGAAGAATATGAGCAGGCAGTAGACGAAGAAACAGGAGAACCACTTTGGGATGAAGATGGTAATCCGGTATTCGTACAGGCAATAGACGAAGAGACAGGAGAACTTCTCTTTGACGAGTATGGCAACCCGATTTATGTGGTTAGCTTTGTACAGGATCGTATGGGTTGGGAGCGTTATGGCTACGGCGTATACAAATTAGGTAAAATAATTTACTATGGTAAGTTAGCTGAATAAGTGTTACTATTAAGAAAGGGACGATTTCGTCCCTTTCTTTTAATTCGTGCGCCTAGCGGTGCACGTTTCTAATGGGTGAAAGTCCCTAATCCACCCTAGTAGTGGGAAGGATATAGCCAAGACCAAGGGTGTCCATTGTGAGGTGGAATCTGAAGGAAGGTGGAGGCAAATCTCTGGTCTGAC
>JAFYVJ010000022.1 GCA_017549185.1 Roseburia sp.
GTCAGACCAGAGATTTGCCTCCACCTTCCTTCAGATTCCACCTCACAATGGACACCCTTGGTCTTGGCTATATCCTTCCCACTACTAGGGTGGATTAGGGACTTTCACCCATTAGAAACGTGCACCGCTAGGCGCACGAATGAAAAGGGCTTCCACAAATATATTGCGAAAGCCCTTTGTTACTTTAATTATTCAGCCTCTAATGTTGTCATATAATCATCAATAGCTGTTGTATCTACATAAACAGTTTCTAATGGCTGATTTGCCTGATACATATTATAACCAGATACCCCAATCCATGCAACTAAAACCACTACAACGATAGCACCAACGAATTTTGTTAATGCACGCTGTCTCTTTTCCTTTGCTACGATTTCTTTACGATTCTTTTTTGCCTCTTTATAACGATCTACCTTTGCCTGACTCATACTCTATCTCCTTTATCATTTCTCCTTGTATGATACAACGTAATTGTAAAAATTCGTTGAACGTTTTCTCTTTTTTACTGTGGTATTATACCTTTTTTTCATCACAAATGCAAGTAAATACCAGCGATTCTTTCGTTTTTTGCCCTTTTTTCTATGGATATACAGCTTTCTTCACATTTTTCGCTACATTCTTACCATAAGTATACTCATAAACAGTCTTATATCTTTCAAACTCCAACTTACAATTATGTCCCAAAACTTCCATGTTCGTTCCGAACACATTCACCATTAGTTTCATCTCCGTCATGCCATTACGAAGATAAAATTGCTTTCTCCGCATCCGTTGCTCCACATTATCACATTCATCAAAGACACTTTCTATTTCTAAAAAGAATTGACGTTCTGCATACTGTTCCTGTAGAACTTTCAACGCTTTTGATCCATAGCCCATACCGCGTAACTTCTCATCAATCGCAAAATAATCCACCAATACCAATCCAGGGGCACTCATCATTATTCCTAAACCGATAAATTTACCCTCTTCTTCAAGATACCACACATCCGCTTTTCCCTGTATGTTTTTCAACCTAATGAGCCAAAACGGTTTTTTCTCATAATCCGGAAATGCCATCTGATATAGCTTCCTAATAGCTCTCCAGTGTTCTCTTTTTACTGCTTTTACCAGTTTCATATCAAAAAAATCCTTTTCCTATTACTATCAAATCTAATATTTTTCGATTATAGCACTAAGCATACTTTTTCGCAACGCATAATGTCTCTCTATTAACACGTTCTCCCCACGTCAATCAGCAAGTGATTGGCAAGGGTGTGAAATGTAACTAGTGTCTTTTCATTTGCTCCTTGCATGGAACTAAAATTCTTATTATAATATTTCATGAAGTATTACTAAGGGAGATTATATATGACAAAAAAGGACATTTTAGAAATAAAAAGACGTCTAAGTAAAAACGGATGTACGTTTACTAGAGTCTGCGGTTGTTACGTAGACGCTGACCGCAATAAAGTCACAAAAATTTCAGAAACCTTTTTAAACTTAGACGATGAAGAATTTTATAAATATTTAGATATTGCCAAGAAAGTTTTCTCCGGCACTATCGGAAACAACATTCTAGAATTAGAATTTCCTCTCGCCGAGGAAGCTGCCGGAGGCAGACAACAGTTTTTAATGGGTTTACGTGAGAGTCGCTTGAAAAACGAAGAACTCATGGATGCATTTTATGACCATGTTATTGAAAACTATGACTATGTAGGTAATTACTTGATTTTAATCTTTCATGATGTCTATGACGTTATTACAAAGACCTCAGACAACGATAAACTAGACGAATCAGAAGAAGTATACGAATATCTACTCTGTGCCCTCTGTCCAGTAAACCTCACCAAACCAGGACTTGGTTATCTAGCAGACGACAACCGCATCGGACCACGTGTCCGTGACTGGGTCGTAGGTGTACCTGACACCGGATTTGTATTCCCTGCATTTACTGACCGAAGCAGCGATATCCACTCTGTTATGTTCTATACCAGAGATACCAAGGCTCCTCATTCTGAATTCATGGAAAATGGTTTGGGATGTAATACCCGTCTTACTGCTACAGAGAAAAAATTAACATTCCAGGATATTGTCCGTGATGTCATTGGCGAAGACGATGATATCAGCGATGCCCTCTATATGGATATTCATGAAAATATCTATGACCGTATCGATATTCCGGTAGAAGAAGATGTCGAACCAATTCCAGTTATTATGACTCCATCTACTATCGAAGAAGTACTTACCGAAAGTGGACTAGATGAAGAACAAACTGCTGCCATCAAAAAACATTACGAAGAAGCCTTCTCTGCTGAAGACCTTCCAACCGCTGACTATCTGGCAGATCCAAAAGTTGTTGAGGCAAATGCCCGCAGAAAAGACCGCTTAGAATTAATCGGTCAGGTCGAGAATTTAAAACAACAATTAGAGGCGACCCGTGCACTTCCTGTTACCGAAAGCGATGATGAAGATGACGTCCCAGCTGTTAAAACCTATGATGTCATCCTCCGTGTAAAACCGGAAAAAGCCACACAGATTCATTCTGAAATAATTAATGGAAAAAAATGTCTCGTTATTCCTATGGAAGAGGATGAGCATGCAGCCATTAATGGTGTGAACACGACTATTTAATCGTACGAAGAACAAAAGTGTGCTTCGCACACTCCGCGATTTCATTTACTGATATAGCACAGCTTTTGTTCCGCGCGCGTAGCTGCGCATCATTGGCACGTAGTGCTTTTAAAGCATAGGAATTTCCTATGATTTAAAAAAGATGCTGTTGTACCAACAAGTACACCAGCATCTTTTTTATTATTTATTCAATTTCCACTTAGCATAAAGTATCTTGTCACCGGTTGAACCGACTTCAATATTATATACTCTCTTCTTACAATTCTTATCTGAATACCAGCCTAAGAACGTATAGCCCAAGCGTTCCGGTCGTTTTAATACTACCTTATCATCAACTGTATAACTTACTACATAGCCGGAATCCTCTAAATCCTCTGTGTTTCCAAAGTATCCCATATTCATATAAGTAATCTTATATGATTCTTTTTCCCATACTGCATATAGGTTTGCTTCTTTTGTAAATTCTCCAACAGTTGCTGTCTTTTCTGCATTTTTAAAATCAACACGAAGCATTGGATTTGTCAACTCTTCTGTTGTTGCCTGGCTAATCGGCTCAAGACTCCATCCAAGGAATTTATAACCGGCACGTTTGAAACCGTTTTTTGTTAATGCTTTCGCTGTTCCATAAACACGATTCTTTTGTATTGCTGTTTTTCCTGTAACGCCATCTGCATCCGCATTAAAAGTAAGATTATACTTACTTCCTGTCCACTTCGCATAAAGTTCCAAATCTTTTGAATCTGTGGTTGCCGTCAGATACGTCTGCGTATTTTTATTTATTTTTGCTGCTTTCTTAAGCTTTGCATCATAATACCAGCCTGCAAAATCATAACCGGCACGTTCAGGAATCGGTAAACTTACACCTTTTGTATAAATATACTCTAATGTCTGCTCTGTTTCACCATTTTCAAATGTACCACCATTACTATAAATGGTTACATCAAAACGATTATCCCATACAGCATATAATGTCACATTAGACGTATATTCTCCAAAACCTGTCACTTTCTCTGCATTTACGTAATCTACACGTTCCTCTGGTGTCATACCCGTTGCATTTCTTGCCGGAGTAAGGCTCCAGCCAATAAACACATAACCTGCACGCTTAAACCCATTCTTTGTCAATGCTTTCGCTGTTCCGTAAACCAGATTCTTCTGCGTATTTGTTTTTCCGGTAGCATCATTTGCATCCGCATTAAACACCACGTTATATTTCTTTCCGGTCCATTTTGCAAAAAGCTCCATATCACCGTAGTCAGAAGCTGTAGCTAGATATTTTCCTGTCTTACTGTCTTTCTTTACAGCCTTCTTAAATTTCGCATCACAATACCAGCCTGCAAAATCATAACCAGCTCTTTCTGGCACTGGTAACTCTACAAGACCTTCCAAGTAGGTATATTCAGCCATACTTACTGCACTGTCATCTGCAAAGGTTCCCTCCCCCGCATTAAAAGTTGCTGTATACTGATTATCCCATACCGCATAGAGTGTGATACTGCTCTGATATGCATCCAATCCGGTTATCTTGGCACCATTTGCAAAATCTACGCGTTGCTGTGGTTCAAGACCTGCTTCCTGACTTACCGGTTCAAGACTCCAACCTGCAAACGCATAACCAGTACGTTTAAATCCATTCTTAGTCAGTGCTTTCGCTGTTCCGTAGACTAAACCTTTTTGCACGTTCATCTTTCCAGTAGCATCCTCTGCACCTGCATCAAATACCACATCATATTTTTTTCCAGTCCACTTCGCATAAAGTGTCATATCACCAAAATCATTCTTGGTTAAAATATTTTCTTTCTGACTATTTTTACTTACGGCTTTCTTAAACTTCTCATCCTTATACCAGCCTGCAAAATCATAACCGTCTCTTTCCGGTATTGGAAGAACCGTACCATCTGCTGCACCATACCAGTACTCATCAGATGATTTATCCATATCTCCCCCATTTGTATTATAAATGATTGTATATGGATTTTCTTTCCACTGTGCATATAAGGTCACGATCGCTTTCTGCTCGCTTACCAGATTTTCAATAGCTGAAAGGTCTGTATAAACCACCGCATTTTTACCTTCTGTAAGCGACCAGCCTATAAATTCATAACCTTTTAATACAAACTTATTAGCTACTAACGTAGCCGTAACGTCGTATTTCATCGCCATGCTCTTCATACTTCCAGTTGGCTTTGTATCTGTATATGCAACCGCATTTGCATTAAATTTCACGGTATAGCTACATGGTGTCCACTTCGCATAGAGTTTTAAATCTTCTGCCATCTTATTGGTAATGGAAGCCACTTTCTTTTTCAACGATTCATCTTTGTACCAACCGCCAAATACATATCCTTCTTTTTCAGGTATCGGAAGTTTACTTGCTTTTCCGTACTTATATTCTTCGATATAATTTTCTGTTTTTGGATCTAATTCATAATCATCTCCCATATAAGTAACGGTATAGGTATCTTTCCAAACCGCATATAATACCTTTGTTACATCATCATTATTTGTCACCTCGACACCAAGGATTGTATCATCTACTACTTCCAGATTTACAAAATCTGCCTCAGTAGCCCCTTCGGTCAATGACCATCCAACAAATACACTTCCAGACTTTTTAAAACTATTTTTCTTTAATGCTTGTTCTGTTCCATAGGTAAAGCTCTGCCATGTCTCCTGACCACTGCCATCTGTAAAAATAACTGTATAAGTATATGGTATCCATCTCGCATATACCTCGATACTTCCCGTGCTACCAGCTTCAATGCTTTCTATTGGATTCTTGTAATCCTCATCCAGATACCAACCTGCAAATGCATAACCTGCTTTTCCAGAAACAGGTGCTGCAAAAACGATTCTTTCTGAATCTACAAAATAACGTTCTGGATTCTCCAATACATTCTTACTACCTGCTAAATGATAAATAATTGTAAATCCAAGTGCTGGAATCTCTTTCGGTTCTTCTAAAAGTTCTTCACATACACTACACTTTGTACCACCAGTCATACCCGGTTCTGTTTCTGTTGCTTCTTTTCCTGGTAAAACTTCTTCTGTATGGCCTAATGCTGGAAGCATATTCTCTCTTTTCTCGTCCTGGCAGTTTGCACATATGTATACAGTATAACCTTCTGTCGTACATTTTGGTTCTACCACTGTACCATCATCATAAGCATGACCTAATGCTGGAACTGTTTTTGAAACAGACAGTATTTCTTCACATACGGAACAATGACTGCCCTCTGTTAAACCATCTGTCGTGCAGGTTACTTCTACTGCTTCGATGTCTACTACTTTGGTATGACCCAGTGCCGGGATTACTTCTCCATCACCAAGAATCTCTTCACAGTTCGTACAATAACTCTTTTTATTACGACCTTCTTTCGTACAAGTTGGTGCTAACGCTTCTTCCTCTACTATTTCTGTATGTCCTAATGCAGGAATCACTTCTTGTGCCACTAATACTTCTTCACAGACTGTACAATGTTTTCCTTCTGTTAATCCATCTGTCGTACAGGTTACTTCTACTGGCAAATCAAACATCTCTGTATGACCAGTTGCAGGAATTACCTCTGCTTTCCACTTCACTGCATGACACAGATCACAATCTGCATAAGATTCTTTTCCATCTGTGGTACAAGTCGGTTCTACTTTAGGAACTACTGCAATCGTATGAACTGAAGTTGCACCGGACCACTGAACAAATCCAAAATCACTCATAAAGAATTGTGACGATGCAATAAATGTCTTCTCCATATGATTAAGCATATAATAAAGATGTGTATTAGCTAAACCATTTGCAGTCGCTTCATCCTCCGGGTGAGGTGAACTATTTTCTCCAACATATCTATTTATATTCCAATCATATGCATAACTATTCGCTTCCTGTAATCTTGTCGGATCAATGGTCAGACTACCTTTGAATTCAAACGTCAAATTTGCTCTCAAATGATAATCGAACCTATTCAAAACTAAACCATTCTCGCCAATAATAAATGTCAACTCACTTTGCAGCATTCCGTCTTCAGAATAACGCAAATGTCTGAATTTAACCCCCTCATTAACCTTAGTTAAATACAACATCATGGCATTATAGTTATAAGATACCGAACCACCATTTGCATTTAAAAATTGTACAAGCTTATCATAAGCCAATGAATAATGTTCCCTAGAGTTTGACCAATCTATCTCCGCATAACCTCTTGACTCATATTTAACTCCAAGCCTCTTGAAACCATTTCTTAAATATCCACAATTCTCGTAAATATATGGGATTATGGTACCCCCTCTATAAGGTGTTGTAGCTTCTAAACTTGTAATCGAGTATGGCAAATATGTCACTGTTCCTTTTTCACATCTGACATACGCATCTGCCTCAATCACTTCTACGCCTTCCGGAATAGTAACCTCTTTGTCCGTTCCATAGTACAGATAATATCTTGTTTTATCTATACTATAAATAGAATTTCCATCTGAACTATAACATTCGTTATCTTCCTCAAATACAATATTTTTCAACTGTTCGCACGCAGAAAATGCCGTAAAATCAATATCTGTAACACTTCCCGGAATCTCATAGGTTTCCAATGTCGTGCCTGAAAAAGCACAGGCACCAATAGTCGTCAATTTACTTGGCATGATAATGTCCGTCAATTTTTCACATCCTAAGAATGCACCATCTGCAATGGTAACAGTTTGACGTGACATTTCATAATCACCAGTTTTTCCGGTTGGACACTGCAACAATGTGGTTCCTTCTGCATTATATAATACTCCGTCTATCACTTTAAGATGGGTATTGGTACTATTTAATACGAATCTTTCAAAATTATTACAACCTGTAAATGCTCCGGAAGCTACAGTTGTTACACTATCCGGTAATGTAATACTTGTAATAGGATTTAATGCAAATGCCAGCGTTTCGATTGACGTAAGTGTTTCTGGCAATGTAAAGTCTGAGATATTACATCCTTGAAGTGCACTGAAACCAATCCTTTTCACTCCCTGTGGAAATGTAAAAGTTGTCAATTTTTTACAGTTTTTAAACATCATATCCGTGATTTCAGTAAAATAGCCTTCCAAAGTTACGTTCTCTAATGAAGTACATCCTTCGAATATACTTGCACCAATTTCCATCGGTGAGCCCGGTATTACAACGGTTTGCAATCCGGTACAATTTGCAAATACACTCTCTCCCATTTCAAATTCGATATCAGGAAGTGTTATTTCTTGTAAACCTGTACATCCTTCAAATGCATAGTCTCCATAAGAATACAGTGTATCCGGGAATTCTATATTTGCTAAACCTGTACAGTCTCTAAACGCACCATAGCCTATTTTACTTAAAATCGGAGAAAATTGAACACTTGTCAACATTGTTAATCCTGCAAATGCAAAATTACCAATAACATTAATTTCTTCATCCATTTCAATACGAACAATATTCAAATCTGCCCACGGTGCTCCAGCGTTATAAGTGTACATAGCACCTGAACCTACTAACGACAATGTTCCGTCTATCAAATACCATTCGATATTATCTCCACAAACTCCGTAGTAACCAATTATTTCAAAAGGAATACCTTCTTCAGCTGCATAAGTATCAATATAACTTCCTTTATAACCATAAATAGTCAATGCATCACACTTTTTAAAGGCACTACTTGCAACTGTTGTAGCATTTTCGTAAATTGACACCTTTTCTAAGGCACTACATTTTTCAAATGCCGACTCTTCAATTGTTGTAAGTGCTTCTTTAAATACAACTTCTTTCAATGCAGTACAGCCATAAAAAGCATATGATTCAACCTTGATCAAAGACTCTGGCATATATATATATTCTAACGATGTGCAACTGTCAAAAGCAGAGGATCCGATTGTCGTCACACCCTCTTTGATTACACAATAACCGAACTCATACTCACTCCATGGTGCCGGATCACTGACATCGTATACCGTCATCGGGCCCGTTCCTTCTATTACAAGAACCTTATCCTCATATAACTTCCATGTCAGGTTAGTACCACAGGTTCCGGTTGCAATTGGTTCATTTTCCAATTCCTCTTTGGTCATGCCACAATTGAATATACAACCATACACTTCTTCACCATTAGAAAGCTCATATAAAGGACTTAATTTATGTTCTAATACACGTTCCACCACTGTTTCAGCACCACATGTAGAACATATACATCTATCATATCCCTTTACGAAACATGTAGATTCTACTGACTCAATGATTCTATTATTATGTAGGGATTCATATGTATAGCCTTTTTCTTTGGCATAAGTCTCAGCATATGATTCCTCATATACTTTTAACGTAAGTTTTTTTGAGATCGCACTATTTTCGATACTTGTTACGCTGTGAGGAATTGTGACACTCTTTAAACATGTTCCACTCGGGAATGTGTTTACCTTAATCGTATCCACCCCATCCGGAATCACATATTCTTCCAATATCTCACCATTTACCTTCAGCGTTGTGGTATAGCTCAATGGATTTGCATCGACTGTTCCAAACTCCACATCACACCAGTTAAACATGTTTGTCACATTCAGTTCCTTAATCGAAGCTCTATAAAACGCATCTGATTTAATTGTTGTAACCGCATCTGGTAAATTTAATGATTCCAACTCACTACAGTATGCAAAGGCATATTTTCCTATGGTAGCTATACTTTCCGGTAATTTCACGCGCACTAAATTTTCTGCACTTCTAAACATATCATCCCGTATAGATGTAATGCCTTCTTCTACAATTACTTCCATTTCCACTACATCCACCTGATTTTTCCACGGCACAGAGTTGACAGTTCGTTCCATTCCATCTCCTTTTGTCAAAATAACTTTTTCGACATAAGCACAATTAGAAAATGCATCAGTACCGGTTCCTGCACTATAAGGCATTGTGACTTCTTTTAAGGATTCACAACCGCTAAATGCATAATCCCCTATAGTTGTAACCGTTTGCGAAATTTCGATACTTGTAATTCCCGTACAGCCTGCAAACGCATAAGCTCCTATGGTAGTAACTGATTCTGGTATTTCAACACTTGTAATTCCCGTACAGTCTGCAAATGCATGATCTCCTATGCTAATAACTGATTCCGAAATTTCAATACTTATAACTCCCGTACAACCTGAAAACGCATAAGCTCCTATAGTAGTAACTGATTCCGGTATTTCGATACTTGTAATTCCCGTACAGTCTGCAAATGCATGATCTCCTATGCTAATAACTGATTCCGAAATTTCAATACTTGTAACTCCCGTACAACCTGAAAACGCATAAGCTCCTATAGTAGTAACTGATTCCGGTATTTCAATACTTGTAATTCCTGTACAGTCTGCAAACGCATGATCACCTATGGTAATAACAGATTCTGGCATTTCAATTTTTGTAATCCCGCTACAGCCAGCAAACGCGTAATCGCCTATTTCTGTAACAGTATCTGGAATCATAATATTTTTCACATAATCATAGTTCTGATATTCATATGCCCCAATAACAGTAGTACCTTCCGGAATAATTAAATCCGTCACCAACACCTCATCGCAATACAATTCCTTTGCACAAGCCATTGGATTGGCATATCTATTTTCAAAAGATATATCATGCCATTTTGCAAAATCTGAAATATACACTCTGCTTAGACCTGTACATCCATAAAATGCATCTTCTCCCACTTCTATCAAGGTACTTGGAATCGTCACACTCTCTAATGTAGTATAATTGCAAAAAGCATAATCCTTTAGTGTTGTCACTGTATCCGGAAGTACAAGCGAAGTAACTTTTTCCTCACCCACATACAAGCTTACACCATCAGACAATGGATTATCTGCCTTACTAGAAAAACTGATATTACACCAAATTTCTATGCTAGATATCTTAATCTTTGCATTTAGTGTATCACCAAATGCTCTTTCTCCAATCGAAGTAATTTCATTTGGCAATTCCACTTCAATATCACCACAATTAGAAAATGTTCCCGTATTTATTCTCGTTACCTTTTCTGGTATTTTAATCTTTTCGATACCCGCACAATTACTAAATGCGTAACTTCCTATTTCTTCCAATGAATCCGGTAGTATAATATCACTAAGACCGTCACACGCCGAAAATGTCCCCTCGCCAATTGTTTTCACACCGGAAGGAATTGTAATCTTTTTAATTCCGGCACCTGCAAGGGTATAGTCCCCAATCACTTCTGTGCCATCCAGAAGCACAACTTCCTGTAGCAATGTTCCATTCACATACTCATTACTTGCAACACGTAACGGATTACCATACTCGCTACCGCTTATCTGCATATTTAAAATGCTTTCTAGATTAGGATAATAAACATTAGAAATACTTGCTCCATAAAAAACATCACCAGATAAGTTCTTTAAACTATTCGGAATATACAAATTAGAAATTTTTGCATTGCTAAACACTTCTCCTGAAATAGTTTCAACTCCCTCGGCAATGGTAATATTTATATTGCTACGTGTATCCCACGGACCATTAGTACTATGTGACTCCCCTTCTATTCCTTTTGTCACTGTAACATTTTTTATACCTGTGCCACCTTTAAATGCCTCGAAATGACATCCACTTGAAAGTGGAATTGTAATATCTGTAAGACTCGTACATCCACTAAATGCGTAGCTTCCAATACTTGTACAGGAATCTGGTATTACAATCGTGGTAACTGCAGTCCATCCCTTAAATGCATACGCGCCGATTGATTTTACACCATCTTTTATTACAACTTCGGTTATTTGCGTTGATAACTGTCCATTCAAATATAAGTTCGCACCATATGACATTGGATCTGCGTATGTATCTGCTCTTTCCATTCCTATCCATGTATCAATACTTGGCACATATACATTCTCAATATTCTCACACCTAAGAAATGCATTTTCTTTAATGGCATTTAACGTACTTGGCAACGTAATACTCGTTAACTTTTTACAATCCATAAAAGCGTTTCTTCCAATTGTTGTCACACCTTCCGGAATTACAATCTCTGCTAATTTCGGACAAAGTGCAAAAGAGTATGCACCTATATTAGTCACACCTTTTGAAATCACTACTTTTTTTATTTTCTCCTGACATTCCTCCCACGGACTATAAGAACCCCAAACCTGTGTCGATGTACTATCATACATCTCACCAGTGCCCTGAATTGTCAAGACACCTTCGCTATCTAACAACCATGTCGTATTATCTCCACAGACTCCAGCTGCTTCGTATCCGTCCGGCACAATTGCTTCTATTCTACTCTCTCCACAAGCCGCACAGGTATAGGTCAACTCTCCCGGACATAATCCATCCACTTCCTTTGTAACTACACCTGCATCCCAGCTATGAAAATCGCCATATGCTTTATAAATATCAACGTCCCAATCCCGAGCACCATCTTCATTAAGCAAACGAATTGTAAGACGATCACCTTCTACGCGAATATTTCTGGCCTGAAGTGTATTTTCAACCAACTCTGCAACCACTTCCCCCTGTGCATTATAGATGATAACCAAATCCTCCTCATCTCGCAACATAGCCAAACTTATAAACTCAATTTCTATAGCATTTGCACCATTGCACACAACTTCCCAACTCAAATCAATATTGCTTTCATCCGAATTAAATTTACCTACTTCCGAAGCATCGATTTTCTGCATACAACTATCTGACGCTAAAACAACATCCCACTGTTGCTTTACAACTTCTTCTAACTCTGTCTCTTCCGTTTTTGCTTCTTCTGTCACCTCTTCGCTCTGCTCCGGTTCAGCCACTCCTGTCACTTCTTCACTCTGCTCTGCTTCTTCCATCTCCACTGACTCTGTCACTTCACGCTCCGGCACTTCTGTTATTTCTGTATCCTCAATCTGACTTAGAATCTCATCCACAAGTTCAGAAGCCTGCTCATTTCCTGCATCTACAACAATATTTCCTTCATCCAGACCGCTTGCACTAACATCCACTGTCGCTGAAGAAAACACCATTAATACTGCCAGCATAAATGATATGCTTCTTTTGAATATACCGTGTTTCATACATGTCTCCTTTTCCATCTTTATTTTGTCCTCTATTACCTATACAAGTATCTTCGCATACTTATCCATAATATCCTAATAATTATAGCATAATTTTCCACTGCATACAATGAATCGAAATAAACCGGAATCGAAATAAACCGGCATTTCTGTAAGTTTTAATTCTTTTCTATCTCAATCTTAGAATAAAACAATACTCCACCTAGAATCATTCCACCACCTAACAAAAACAGCCCTGTCGGCACTTCACCGAATAAAATACCTGCAAAAATAGCTGCCACCACCGGTTCACAAAGCTTTGAGGCCGATACAAATGCAGGTGAAAAATATTTCAGGCACCAACTAAATACGCTATGTCCCAATATAGTAGAAAACACAGCCAGCAGCAATCCCACTACGATAGCACTTACCCCATAATTAAACAAACCATTGCCTTGTGCCATGCAGGTTCCCACAAGCACTGCCGCACAGCTCACATATACTACATAGGTATAGATTGCCGTAGATACTTTTTCCCGAACGATTCTCCCAATTAGCGTATATATCGCTACTGCAACTGCTGCCAAAAGAGCCAAAACATCCCCATACAAATACCCTTCTGCCACAGAATCGGCACAAGCAATAATAACACTTCCCACGAATGCAATTCCGATAGCCCATACTGCCTTTTTATTGATTTTTCCTTTCATTAGAAAATAAAATCCTAATGCAACCCAGATTACCTCTGTGCAGACAATTGTTGTAGAACTAGCTACTGATGTATGTTTTAAAGACTCAAACCATAACACAAAATGAATTGCCAAAAAAATCCCACTTATCTCACTTAATAATACATTTTTCTTCTCTAATGTCATCAGTTCTTGCCGCACCTGTTTTCTCCCTAAGACCACCGGTGTCATTAATAAAACTGTCCACATTAAACGAAATGCTGCTGTTACCGCAGAAGGTGCATTAGAATATCTTACAAAAATTGCTGACAAAGAAATTCCCAAAACACCTATTACAATCATTATCATCGGATGTTTCTCCACATACTTCATACTTTCATTCCCTTTCTTCATTGTTTCTGATTACAAATATCGAAAAAAGAGGGTGACTCTTCACCCTCTTTCAATCCTATCTCTCTGATCTATGCTTCATATCCCTAATTGGAATATTCGCAAACAACGCAGGAACTGTTCCGTTATTGCTTTCAGATTCTGTCTGTGTAATCTGAATATTTAATGCATCTGTATCAATCTCCATATATTTGGAAATAACCTGAATGATATCATTCTTAATAGCTTCCATTACTTCTGGAGAACAGTTGGCTCTATCAGAAACCAGTAAAAGTTTCAAACGATCCTTTGCCACATCACCAGAACTCTTCTTTTTAAATAAATCCATCAATCCCATGATGTGTCCTCCTTAGTTCCTTCCAAACAATCCTTTTAATTTTGAAAATACACCCTGCTTTGCATCTAAATCTAAAAATGCCACTTCTTCACCTGTAATACGTCTGCTGATATTCGCATATGCCTGACCTGCAAGACTGTTTGAACCTACTAATGGCTCACCTTGGTTCGTAGATACAACGATCTGTTCGTCATCTGGAACAGCACCGATTAAATTTACAGCAAGAATCTCTGTAACATCATCTACATTCATCATGTCACCACGTTTTACCATGTCCATACGAAGTCTGTTCACGATTAAATCAATACGGCTGATTTCATTTGCTTCTAATAAACCAATGATACGGTCAGCATCACGAACTGCTGAAACTTCTGGCGTAGTAACTACTAATGCTCTGTCAGCACCGGCAATCGCATTCTTAAATCCCTGTTCAATACCCGCAGGACAATCTAAGAGAATATAATCAAATTCCTGTTTTAATTCTTCGATTAATTCTTTCATCTGTTCCGGTGAAACAGCATCCTTGTCTCTAGTCTGAGCGGATGGCAAAAGACACAACTCCGGATATTTTTTATCTTTAATTAAAGCCTGTTTTAAACGACATTTACCTTCGATAACATCTACTAAATTATAAACGATACGATTTTCAAGACCCATAACTACATCTAAGTTACGAAGACCGATATCTGTATCAATCATTACTACTTTTTTATTTAACTGTGCAAGACCTGTTCCAACATTTGCAGTTGTAGTTGTCTTACCAACACCACCCTTACCGGATGTAATTACAATAACTTCACTCATTTTCTCACGTTCCTCCTACGTTACATATTGTTCAAAATCTTCTTTGATACTGGCTCAATATAAATATTACCATCTCGTGCTACTGCAATCTGAAGTTCGTTAGAATCCTTCTTCTCTCTGATAGCAATACGTCTTTTCTTCTTCTCCTTATCAGGACTCTTAGCAAGCAAATTACCAATCTGTATCTGAATTGGCTCCATCTCTAACGCCAAAATAAAACAACTGGTGTCTCCATAAATACCTGCCTGTGCATTCCCTTTCAATGCTCCAAGTACTACGATATTTCCACCCGAAGTCACTCTTGCCCCCGGATTCACATCTCCTAAAATCGTAATACTGGCATCACTCTCTAATACCTGTCCGGAACGAAGTGTTCCTCTATAAAATTCTCCAGAAGAGCTCATCGCTTTCGCATATTCACGCTCGATAGCTTCGCTATAAGCATCAATCTGTGCCTTCATCTTCTCGGCACTTTCTTCGCTATTATCTACCACACATAAAATCTCTATGCTTGTATTCTCTGTAATTGCATCGATAATCTTCTGTTCTTCTTCACCTGAAAGTCTTCTTCCTTCAAAAGAAATGCCAAGTTTTGAATTCTTAAAAAACTTCTCCGATTCTTTAAACTTCTCGATAACTGCTTTCAACAAATCTACAAAAGCAATATTTGGATCTAAAATTAAGTTTATACCATATTTATTGCTTTTAATCATAACTGTCTGTGCCATAAATACCCTCCAATAAGCACGTTTGTAACCTGACTTTAGTACATGCTACAACCTGCGCATATACATTAATTATACCGATTCCTTCGAAATATGCAATCAAATTTATTTATTTTCAAAAAAAATTCCGAAAGCAGCTATAATCTGCTCTCGGAATAATTCTTATCACATATAAGTTTCTTCAAAAGTTTTTACATCCATCGGTCTCGCAAAATAATATCCTTGGAACAAATTACAACCAATGCCTTTTAAGAATTCTACCTGTTCTTTTGTTTCTACACCTTCTGAAATCGCAGGCATTTCTAATTCGTGAGATAATATCATAAGTGATTTAATAATCTTTCTGCTACGTTCGATATCATTACTGTTTCGCAAGAAGTTCAAATCAAACTTCAATACATCTACGCGAATATCTTTTAGCATATTTAAAGAAGAGTATCCACTTCCGAAATCATCCATCTCTACTATAAATCCGGCCTTACGTAGTTTTGCAATTAATTCTAACTGCTTTTCCAAATTCGTAATTACAGCCGTTTCTGTAATCTCTAATCGTAAATTCTTCGGATTTATCTGATACTCTTCTATCAATTCCATAAAAGTATCATAAATATCAATAAAATGAAAATCCGTAGGTGAAATATTTACAGATATATATTTATCTCCCCAGCCACATTCTTTCCAGCGCTTCAAATGCTCACAAGCCAAACGCCAAATATACTGGTCTAATTTTACAATAAGACCGTTGTGTTCAAATATTTCAATGAACTCACCCGGCATTACCATACCTCGCGTCGGATGCAGCCAACGTACTAATGCTTCTGCCCCTACCATCGTTCCCTCGCCGGTAATCTGGGGCTGTAAATATATCTGAATTTCCCTATTTTCTATTGCTTTATCCAAATCACTTGTAAGTTGCTGTTCCTTTAGAACACTGGCTTTAAGCATTTCGTCATAATACGCTATTTCTAGATTAAAGCCACCTTTTAACGTATGTACTGCCATAATT
This sequence comes from Roseburia sp., assembly GCA_017549185.1. Taxonomy (GTDB): domain Bacteria; phylum Bacillota; class Clostridia; order Lachnospirales; family Lachnospiraceae; genus Roseburia. Next base: position 16,585 of record JAFYVJ010000022.1, read on the forward strand.
GCATGCTCGCACATTACTGAAACCGGTATATTTCTATCCACTACCTCATATATACCCAGGAAAATATTAACCGGATACGAAATGTCCTTATTCGCATGTACTTCTTTTGGAATATCTTTAAAAATTGTAGGATCAAAATCAGCTTTTTTTATTAACAGGGCAAATCTATCTTGTTCCAAATGTCCATATACGCCACCAATTGCAACCCTGTCTTTTAATCTGCCTGCCATCTTAATCAGTAATTCATCACCAACATTTCTTCCAAAAATATCGTTAATGAACTTAAAATTCTGAATATCTGAACAAACAATATAGAATTCTTCTTCCGGCTCGGTATCCAACATTTCTTTTACTTTTTCATAAAACCACTCTTCATTATAAAGTCCGGTCAAATGATCATGTGTTGCAAGAAAACGCTGCTTTCGTAATTCTTCTACAATCTCCGTACGGTCTCTTACTGTCCAGAAACTTCCTATATATCGATTCTTTTCATCAAATAATCCATGGTATCTGGCAAGATAATGCTTCTCTTTATTTTCACGAGGCATCGACCACTCCCAACTCTTACCACTCTCTGCCCGAATATCTACTTTCTTCTTCCATTCAGCAAAGTACTCTTCGACCATGCCTATTTTATCCTGCATCTCAAACATATTATTTGCTGCTTCGTTCATTCGAATACAAGTACCTTCTGCATCAAATATAAACACAGATTCTATCATATCATCAATTACAATTCCCAAAGAACGACGCGCCAAATCTTTTGGTTGAAAACGAATCGCATAATAGTAAAGAATAATCGTTCCTACGCCATATCCTACAACTGAAATATCTACCGGATTCCATTCCAAATGATGCATCAGATCCAAGAAAATAACTATCATCAAAAGGAAAAACGGATACAAATATTTTTTTCGATATACTTTTGGCGCCTTAATTGTCTGATATCCTAACGCAATAAATATAAATGCCATAAGTATGTGCACGATAAGCGCATGGATACTCAGATACCACCGGTGTACGCAGATATAACAAAAACCGCCGCCCCAGGTATTATATAATTTCGTCGAATATGCATGTCCACCCCAAAAATTTAACAACAATGCAATGGAATCAAACGATAACACCGCTCGCATAATCGGTATATTAATATGATTTTCCGGTTTACTACCAATATAGCTTAGCGAAAAACACAACATAAAATACATCATCCATGAAACATTTGCAAAATGTAAACCATACAAAATTTCACTAAGCCACTGAACTGGAAATGCTAAAATCAAAAAATTTAAAACCACTGCTACCAGTGATGATCTTAGCAATTTTAACATCGGCACTGTGATTTTCTTTTTATTTTTCCATGTCTCGTAAATGCAACTAGAAAGGACAATCGCCGATATCCCTAACAGTAACATCAAAGCTATTTTCATATGTTTCCCTCACTTTATATAATAAACAATATCCACTTACCACTATAGTACTCTCATTTTTTTACATTGTCCATGAAAAGAAACAAAAATCTCCGGAAACAATTTTGTCCCCGGAGATATCATTATTATTTATGTCATTAATTTGCTTCATCAATCGCTTTACCGATATCATGTCGCATATATTTGTTATCAAATGATACCCATTCAGTTGCTTCATATGCTTTCGCACGTGCTTCCTTCAAGTCACTTCCTTTTGCTGTAATACCAAGAACACGACCACCGTTTGTTACGATAACACCTTCTTCATTGAACTTGGTACCTGCATGGAAACAGAAGTAATCATCTTTGCCCTCGAATGCTTCCATTCCCTTAATTACAAATCCTTTATCGTAAGCAACCGGATAACCATTGGATGCTAATACCACACAAACTGCTGCATTATCTTCAAACTCTAATGTAATCTGATCTAATGTACCATCTACACATGCTTCCATTACATCAATGATGTCATTTTTCATTCTAGGTAAAACTACCTGCGTTTCCGGATCACCAAAACGAGCATTATACTCTAATACCTTTGGTCCTTCTGGTGTCAACATCAATCCAAAGAAGATAACACCTTTGAACTCTCTTCCTTCTGCTGCCATAGCATCTACTGTCGCCTGATAGATATACTTCTTACAGAATTCATCTACCTCTGTTGTGTAGAATGGACTTGGAGAGAATGTTCCCATACCACCTGTATTTAAGCCCTGATCACCATCCATTGCACGTTTGTGATCCTGCGCAGATGACATAATCTGGATACTCTTACCATCTACAAAAGACAATACAGATACTTCACGACCTGTCATGAACTCTTCGATTACCATAGCATTACCTGCCGAACCGAATTTCTTATCCTCCATGATTTCTTTTACGCCGTCTTTTGCTTCTTCTAATGTATTACAGATTAATACACCTTTTCCTAATGCAAGCCCATCTGCTTTTAATACGATTGGGAATTTCGCTGTCTCTAAGTAAGCTAATGCTTCTGTCGGATCTGTGAAGTTCTCATATGCTGCTGTTGGGATGTTGTATTTTTTCATTAAATCCTTAGAAAATGCTTTTGATCCTTCTAAAATGGCTGCATTTTTTCTAGGGCCGAATACTTTTAAACCTTCTGCTTCAAATGCATCTACAACACCGCCTACTAATGGATCATCCATACCGATAATCGTAAAGTCGATCGCATTCTCTTTTGCAAATGCTACTAATTTATCAAACTCCATGGCACCGATTGCCACACACTCTGCTAATGCTGCGATACCTGCATTACCAGGTGCACAGTAAATTTTATCTACACGAGGACTTTTTGCAACTGCTGTTGCGATTGCATGTTCACGTCCACCGCTACCTACAATTAAAACTTTCATGTTAGTTGTCCTTTCTTCATTAAAACGGGCGTATGTACATATTGCTTGTCCTTACGCCCCGTTTAAACTTTATTTCATTAAATACTCTGTAATAACAGCGTATCCGTCTACGACTGAAACTTTGCCATTGGCAATCAAGTCAATTGCTTGTGGCATAATAATCCATTCTGCCTGTTCCATGACACGTCGCTGTAATACTTCAGGTGTATCTCCCTGCTGCACTTCTACCGCTTTCTGCAAAATGATTGGACCAGTATCTGTACCTTCATCTACAAAATGCACCGTAGCACCTGTCACTTTCACTCCACGTGAAAGCACACCTTCATGTACTTTCAATCCATAAAATCCTGTTCCACAGAAAGATGGAATTAACGATGGATGAATGTTAATGATACGATTTCTGTACTGCTTAATCATCATTTCAGGGATAACTACTAAAAATCCTGCCAAAACTACGAGATCCACTTCATACGAATTCAACTTTTCAAGAAATGCTTCGTTAAATTCAGCTCTGCTTTCGTAGTCTTTTGGGGAAATGCATAAACCTTCAATGCCATGATTTTTCGCACGTTCTAAAGCATAAGCATTTTTATTATTACTGATAACCACTTTAATCTCGGTGTTGGTAATCATGCCATTATCAATCGCATCAATAATCGCCTGTAAATTGGTACCGCCACCTGACACTAGTACGGCTATTTTTAGCATAAGGTTACTCCTTTTTCTCCATCAACAATCTTACCGATTACATATGGTGTATCGCCTGCACTTCTCATAGCTTCCATTGCTTTGTCTACATCAGCAGGATCTACGCAAACCATCATACCAATACCCATGTTGTAAGTATTGTACATCATATCTTCTTCTACATTACCAACACGTGCCATCATCTTAAAGAGAGCTGGTACTTCATAGCTATTCTTCTCGATAACTGCATGTTTTCCTTCTGGAAGCATACGTGGAACATTCTCCTGGAAACCGCCACCTGTGATATGGCTACATGCTTTTACAGTAACGCCTGCTTCTTTTACAGCTTTTAATGCTTTTACATAAATTCTTGTTGGAGCAATAAGTGCTTCACCAAGAGTCTTTCCTAATTCTTCATGATATGTATTAAGTGTTTCTGCATCCATAGAGAAAATTTTACGAACGAGAGAGAAACCATTTGAATGAACACCTGTAGATGCCATACCAATGATAACATCTCCTTCTTTTAAGTTTGCACCTGTGATGATGTCCTTTTTATCAACCACGCCTACTGCGAAACCTGCTAAATCGTATTCATCTTCTGGCATAAGTCCAGGATGCTCTGCTGTCTCACCACCGATAAGTGCACATTCAGACTGAAGACAACCTTCTGCAACACCTTTTACGATAGTAGCAATTTTCTCTGGGTAATTCTTGCCACATGCAATATAATCTAAGAAAAATAATGGTTCACCACCTGCACATGCGATATCATTTACACACATTGCAACTGCATCAATACCGATTGTATCATGCTTGTCCATGATGAATGCTAATTTAACTTTTGTACCACATCCGTCAGTACCAGATACTAAAGTAGGTTCTTCCATTTCTTTAATCTTTGCTAAAGAGAATGCTCCTGAGAAACCACCCAGACCACCTAATACTTCTGGTCTCATTGTTTTCTTTACATGCTCTTTCATAAGCTCTACTGATTTGTAACCAGCTTCAATATCAACACCTGAACTCTTGTAATCCATAATAATCCTCCTTGTTTTGCGAAGCAAAATCCAACTCTGCATTGCAGAGTTTATCCTACTGATGAGGAGAGGATTTAGCTTCCTTGTTCTGCGAAGTAAAATTTCAAATTATAATATCCTTAAATATACACCTATAGTATACCTTTGAACACCACCTTTTTCCAATTATATATTGTAATTTTAATGATAAGATTTTCTAATAACTATTCTTTTTCCATTCGATTATTTAATTAAAAAAGTGTCTTCGACACCTCAACTCCCTAGCCCTCAATCTTGAGGGAATTAGGGGGTTGTTTTCTTTCTCTTTTTCTTTCATAATAATCTTATGAGCAACATACTTCAGAACATTTTCAAAGATTACTACGAACAA
>JAFYVJ010000002.1 GCA_017549185.1 Roseburia sp.
GCTATTGGAAAAATCCAATGTCTACGAATCAAGCCCCTTCTCAAACAGTTGACGTTGCGGATTACGTTTTGTCAAAGCCCCCTATAAGTGATTCTAAGAAACCTCCAAGGGCACTGTCCGTGTCTATGCAGATAGTTCTCCCAAATTGTCCAACCTTTGGTGGAGACAAAATATCACGTTTCCGGCATCTGCGAAATTAGAATTTCAAACTTTGCGAAACCACAACCTAAATTTACTGTTTAAAATATTGCACTTATATAGAACTTTCAGCGAGATAATCCTGCGGTCGGTGCGTATTCTAAGACCTCGCTAAACGAAAGTTTAGTGTAGCAAATAATTAATTTTTAACAGGGTGTTGTAAAAGAATGTTTACGGCACCTTGTAGTTCCGGATGTGCACGATAGGATTTGACCAATGCACGTTCTTGAGAACTGATCTGAAATTCAATGCTTTCTCCATAACCGAAGGCAGATAAAATATTTTGAATATTATATAATTCGCATAAGGTCAAGAGAATATCGGCATTGGGTTGCGACTGACCGCTTTCCCATCCATAGATAGTTTTGGGAGCGGCCTTGATTTGGCGCTCGCTAAGGAGGAAGGAGACATCTTTGACAGAGTAGTTATTTTTCTTTCGATATTCTTTTAATACATTTGCAATATTCTTTTTCATATCTAAATTTCCTTAATATACCATATTCGTAATCGTATCATATCCCTAAATTTCTTATTATGTCAACAAATTCTGTGAATACAAGAAAATACCTATTGTAATTCTTGTTAGACGAGAATAGAATGTTATTGAATCCTAAAATATGGAGATGAATAAGATATGGAAAAATCAGCGGTCACAGAGTTCTTTTTAAAATATTTTGAGAAAAACAGAATTGACATAGAGGAAATTTCTGAGAAAACGGGAATCAAAAAAGAAAAGCTTTCTGAGAATTATAGGTATCCATTAACATCGGAGGAATTCCTTGAATTATGTTTTTTTCTGGGGATAAAACCAGAAGAGATACGAGAAGCGATTAAGAGGGAATCGTATGAATAATTATCCATTATGCCAAACATACTAAAAGAAAAAGGTGGTGTGTTTGGATGCAGATGGGAAAACAAAGCCTCTTTTTTGAAGAGGCTCCTTATATTATCAGCAGTGCAAATATTGTGGGAACGAAAGAAGGAATGGGACCATTAAAGGACTATTTTGATGTGATAGGCGGAGATGATCAGTTTGGTCAGAATACATGGGAAGAAGCAGAGAGTACATTACAGAAAGAAGCTTTGACTATGGCAGCAGGAAAGGCGAAAAAGACAATGGAAGAGATTCGTTATCTTTTTGCAGGAGATTTACTTGGACAGACGATTGCAACTAGCTTTGGACTTATGGATTTTAAGATTCCGTTGTTTGGGTTGTATGGAGCCTGCAGTACCTGTGGGGAGTCATTGTCGCTAGGTGCTATGTGTGTGGCAGCTGGGTACGCAGACTGTGTGGCGGCAGTTACTTCCAGTCATTTTGCCAGTGCAGAAAAGCAATTTCGTTTTCCATTGGAATATGCCAATCAGCGGCCGAAGTCTGCTACCTGGACAGTTACAGGAAGTGGTGCATTTATATTGGGGAAAGAAAAATCTAAAGCGAAAATCACAGGAATTACAACAGGTGTCATTGAAGATTATGGTATTAAAGACTCTATGAATATGGGAGCAGCTATGGCACCAGCAGCTAGGGCAGTTATCCGTCAGCATTTCAAGGATTTTGACAGAAAACCAGAGGATTATGATTTGATTATAACAGGTGATTTGGGTACGATAGGTCAGGAAATACTGATAAAACTTTTAAAGGATGACAGATATGATATATCTCAGGTGCACAGGGACTGTGGGATTGAGATTTATGATAGTAAAACACAAGGAACCGGAGCAGGCGGTTCAGGTTGTGGATGTTCTGCAGTGACACTAAGTGCATATTATTTAAAACAGATAAAAGAGGGAGTATTGAAGCGTATTTTGTTTGTTCCGACAGGAGCTTTGCTCTCTACCGTATCTTTTAATGAAGGGATGTCTGTGCCGGGAATCGCTCATGCGGTGGTAATCGAACATGAAGTCAATTAAATCGCATTTTGCTTTGCAAAACAAGGAGTAGGAGGATTAAATGGATTATATCAATGCATTCTGGATAGGTGGGCTGATTTGTGCCCTTGTTCAGATTTTGATGGAAAAAACAAAACTTTTGCCAGGACGTATTATGGTGTTGTTAGTCTGTACCGGGGCGGTGTTAGGAGCGATACAGATTTATGAACCTTTTACAGAATTTGCCGGAGCCGGGGCAAGCGTTCCGTTGTTGGGGTTTGGGAATGTGTTGTGGAAAGGTGTGAAAGAGGCTGTGGATGAGTTTGGCTTTTTGGGAATATTTATGGGTGGTTTTAAAGCCAGTGCAGTGGGAATTTCGGCCGCACTGATTTTTGGCTATCTGGCTAGTATTTTTTTCCAACCTAAAATGAAGAAGTAGTGTTACTGTTTATAAAGTAATTGTAACAGTTCAGCCATGCAAGTTCGATTTGGCTGTTTCACAGCCTTTCTCGCTGCATACGCAGCTAAAAATCTCACTTTTGGCAGAACGCCATGTTCAAAATATACAAAAACTTTTCGTATGCAAATAAATTTGCACTCAAAATTTGTATATTTTGACATGGCTGAACTGTTACAAAATAATCTTGAAAAATACGGTCGAAAGTACTACAATTCTTTTATGCAGTGACTTATCAGATAAAAAAGTTACTTGAAGCGGAATTGGAGCACGTATATGAATAAAGAGACATTAATTGCGGCAAATGTAGATTATGAGAATGGAATCAAACGTTTTGCCGGAAATGAAGTACTTTATGAGAAGTATTTATTAAAATTTAAAGACGACGTACATTATGAGGCTGTCATAACTGCGTTTGCGTCAGGTGATTTCGATACCTTGTTAAAAGAGGCCCACACCTTAAAAGGAGTTGCTGGCACGTTAGGATTGATAGATATTTATCAGAATTGTGCAGATATTGTAGTTGCATTACGTGGCGAGAGAACCGAACTGGTACCGGAAAAGATTGCTTTGTTGCAAGATGCCTATAAAAAGACAATAGATGCATTTGTCAGATAGGGTAAATTATGATATAATATAAAATGTTTTAATTTTATTTTTAAGGAGGAGACGATATGCCAATGCAGATGGGGTTCCGTTGGTATGGCGAAGGTAATGACAAAATCAGCCTTAACTATATCAAGCAGATTCCTGGTGTAACAAGCATTGTTTGGGCTTTACACCACAAAATGCCTGGTGAGGTTTGGGAAGTTGAAGAAATTGCTGAGGTAAAGAAACAACTTGATGAGTATGGATTTAATATGGACGTTGTTGAATCAGTCAATGTACATGATGATATTAAGATTGGTCTTCCAACTCGTGATCAGTATATTGCAAACTATATCCAGACAATTAAAAACCTTTCACAGTTTGGTGTTAAGGTAATTTGTTATAACTTTATGCCAGTATTTGACTGGACACGTACAGATCTTTTCCATCCAATTGGAGATGGTTCTACAGCTCTTTACTATGAGGCAAGCCGTATCCATGATGATCCTAAGGAAATGGCTGATTACATCTTAAACAACTTAGGTGGAATGACATTTCCAGGTTGGGAGCCAGAACGTATGGCTAAATTAGATGAATTATTTGCAGCATACAAAGAAGTTGACAAAGAAAAATTATGGGCTAACTTAAAATATTTCTTAGAGGCTATTATGCCTACATGTAAAGAATGTGACATTAAGATGGCTATTCATATGGACGATCCACCATGGGATATCTTTGGTCTTCCACGTTTATTAACGTGTGAAGAGAATATCGAACGTTTCTTAACAATGGTTGATGATCCATACAACTGCTTAACATTATGTTCAGGAAGTTTAAATGCTAATCCAGACAATAACGTAGCAGATATCGTTCGCAAATATTGCGATCGTATCGCATTTGCTCACATCCGTAACGTAAAACATTTCGAAAATGGTGACTTCTCAGAAGCAAGCCACCGTGACTGTGATGGTGATACAAGAATTCTTGATATCTTAAAAGCATACCATGACTGCGGTTACGAAGGATATATTCGTCCGGATCATGGTCGTCATCTTTGGGATGAAGAACCGGGTAACGTACGTCCTGGATACGGATTATACGATCGTGCACTTGGTATCATGTACATGTTAGGTGTATGGGATATGTTAGATAAGCAGAAAGCTGAGAAATAAAGTACATTAACGATGAAACAGGGGATGTTGCAAAATGAATTGTTTAGTGCACTAAATGATTCATTTTACAACATCCCCTGTTGCTTATGTACGGAAATATTCCGGATGTTTATGAAGTTCTAATGCACTTGCATTGAACCCATCGTAAATATGATGAGAAATCAAATCAGAAAGTTTTTCATAATCCTGTCTTGAAATGGCGTCCCAAATAGCCACATGGTCGTGATATAACCGAAGCAAATCTCCTTTTTCACTTTGATTGATAAAAGTACGGAAACGTTCATATTGAGAATTAATCATACCAAAGAAAGTGACAATATTTTGTTTGCCGGCTAATTCATAGAGGGTATGATGAAAACGATTATCGGCAATGATAAAAGCACGACTGATTTCTTCAATAGGTAAATCGGATTTGATGATTTGCTTCTGCTCTTGAAGAATTAGCTGGATACGATATTCATGAGATTTATCATGTGTGGCAGCTAAGTCTTTAAAAAGAGACTGTTCCACTACCTCACGCATATATAAAATGTCAGAAATCATGTCAAGGTCAATTAAAGAAACAAATGTACCGATATGTGGTTTGATTTCTAAAAGTCCTTCGGCCTCTAATGCCTTAAATACGTCACGAACAGGTGTCCTTGAGATATGATATTTTTCAGCAGTTTCGATTTCGCTTAAAGCTGTACCAGGTGGAAGCTCTAGGTGTAATATTTGTTCTCTGATATCCTGATATATGACCTGTGAAGAACAGACTTTTCTACTGGTTGCCATAGTAAATGATACCTTTCTACTCTTTTGTACATGTATACATGTGATGCTATGCCTGCATTATAGACCATATGGCGGAAATAATCAACATTTGTATACAAGTGAGTGTATACAAGTGAGTGTATACAAGTGAGTAGATAGATTGTATGTGGTATTGTTACTGTTCACTCAGCAGCTAATCATTTACTGATTTGCTGTGTAAGAACATGATACAAGAGTATTTGGTTAATTAGTGAAAGGAATACAGTTTTTTGTATAGTAAAGGGAGAACCTGCACACACTTGTTAAGACTAGTGTAAAATAGGAGGCTGCTAATATGGTGCAGAAACAGAAGCAGAAGATAGAAAAACCCTTTGGAATGCGTGATAAAATTGGATATTTGTTTGGAGACTTCGGAAATGATTTTACATTTGTTTTATCATCGAGCTTTTTGATGAAATTTTACACAGATGTAATGGGAGTAGACGGTTTTGTGGTAGGAATTGTCATGATGGTTGCTCGTTTTGTGGATGCGTTTACAGATGTAACGATGGGACGTATCTGTGACCGGAGTAAGATGACAGCAGTAGGAAAGTTTAAACCGTGGATTCTTCGTATGTGTGGTCCGGTAGCGATAGCATCGTTTCTGATTTATCAAAGCGGATTTGCAGACTGGGGGATGGGATTTAAAATAGGATGGCTTTTTGTAACATATATTTTATGGGGCTCTGTTTTTTATACTTCTATTAATATCCCCTATGGCTCTATGGCATCCTCTATTTCAGCGGAACCGGGAGATAGACAATCTTTATCTACGTATCGGACAATGGGTGGAACTTTGGCCGGATTAATTATCGGTGCTCTGGTACCGATGCTTGCGTATGATGATGTGAATGGAAATAAGATACTGAATGGTTCTAGGTTTACGATAATTGCCGGAATTTTTTCTGTATTGGCAGTGATTTGTTATTTGCTTTGTTATTATCTGGTGTCAGAACGTGTGCGAAGCGAGTCTTATGAAGCAAAAGGAAGTCAAAACGGTACATTACAAATGCTTTGGAGTGCCGTAAAAAACAGAGCACTCATATCTATTATCGCAGCATCTGTCGTAATGCTTTTGGCACAGCTCACCATGCAGTCTATGGCGAATTATGTGTATCCTAATTTTTATAGAAGTACAGTGGCACAATCCGCATCCAATGTAGTAATGTTGATTTCAATGGCAATTGCAGCCGGGATAGCTAGGCCGGTAGCAGAGCGGATTGGAAAAGCTGAGTTGAGTGCGTTATCAAATGCACTTGCGGCAGGTGTCTGTATTCTCTTGTTTTTCATAAGACCGCAGAATGTATGGATATATGTGTTATTTATGGCACTTTGCTGGATAGGACTTGGTATGTTTTCCATTGTTTCTTGGGCATTGATTACGGATGTAATCGATTATTCAGAGATTTTGAATGGCAGAAGAGAGGATGGTAGTGTATATGCGTTGTACTCATTTGCTAGAAAAATTGGTCAGGCAGCGGCGGCAGGTACATCCGGCTTTTTGCTTACGTGGATTGGGTATACACAAGAAAACGCATTCGAAACAAGTGTAGTAAATGGAATTTATAATATATCTACTTTGGTTCCGGCAATTGGATTTACGTTGTTGGCACTGATTTTGTGGTTGTGGTATCCATTACACAAGAAACAGGTAGATGAAAATGTAGAGATATTAAGGAAGAAGCGAGGATAATTTCATAAAACAAAAGATTGTGCAAAAAATCTATAAAATTGTGCAAAATGTAATGCCTTCGAACTACTTGTATACAAGCGAGGTCGAGGGCCATTTTTATGTGGAAAGGTTGCTTCTATGTAATATTGCACAAAAAGCAGTATCATATATTGGCGAATACAATGAAATGAAAGGAGATACATTGACGCTTGTATACAAGGGTGTTATACTATTTTTAATCGTGGAAACGAGGGTGTGGCGTTTCTGTGTGCGAAAAATGTTTTATTTTTAGAAGAAGGAGAATTTAATTATGAAACCAGTTAATCCAAAGTATCTTGGCGAAAATGGTATCCACCGCGTTCCGTTGTGGCGTATTGGTGGTTTCGCTTGTAACAACCTTGCGACTAACATGTATATGTTCCTTATGATGTATGTATCATATTACTTAGTTGGACTTGTAGGTGTTGTTGTAGTTATTGCAACATCATTCTCAACAATGATGAGAATTTGGGATGGTGTAACAGATCCGTTTGTAGGTTTATTAGTTGACAAGACAAATGGAAAATTTGGTAAGAACAGACCATTCATGGTAATTGGTAATCTTATTCTTGCTGTAACAAGCTGGATTTTATTCAACTGTACACATCTTATTGGTGAAACGGTGTTGATTCCAACTGAAGTTGATGGCGTAACCTATATGGTTCAGGATCCAAATGCTCCTGCATCATTATTACGTTTTATTTTCTTTATTGTTATTTCTGCTATTTATTATATTGGATATACATGTCAGTGTGTAGTTACAAAATCTGCACAGTCATGTTTAACAAACGATCCAAAGCAGAGACCACTTTTTGCTATTTTTGATAGTGTATTTGTAATCTTTGGTTATATTGGAGTTGGTAGTATCTTAATCCCTTCTCTTGGTAGAAAATATGGTGGATTTTACAATGCAGAACTTTTCAAAGATTTATGGGTAGTTGTAGCAATTGTATCTGCTATTTTAACAGTGATTGCTGTTATTTCTATTGCTCCAAAGGATAGGGCAGAATTCTTTGGTATTTCAAAGAAAACACAGAAGATTGGTTTGAAAGAATACTGGGATACATTAAAGAACAACCGTGCAGTTCAGATGCTCGTTGTATCAGCTTCTACAGATAAACTTGCAACATCTACTAGAACATCCTCTGTAACACTTGTTTTATACGGTGTAGTTACTATGGGGGGTGTAGTAGGTAACGAACTTGTAAATGGTTCATTTGCGGTATTATCATTGTTGGGTGCTGTTTTTGCAGCTGTGGCTATCGGTATTTTCGCTACACGTCTTGGACAGAGAAAAGCTATGCTTATTGGTTCTTGGGGCGGAATTATTTTAAATGCATTGCTTGGTTTATTATGGTTATTTGGTGATGCAACTAGCATGTTAACTACAAACGACAAAGGCGAAATGGTATTTGTATGGAGTTTATTCGCTATTATTCATTGCGTATTAACTCTTATAAACTCAGCTTTCCAGGGTATTTCTGGTAATATTGTAATTCCTATGACGGCTGACTGTGCTGACTACGAAGTATATCGTACAGGAAAATACGTGCCTGGTATGATTGGAACATTATTCTCATTCGTAGATAAGTTAATCTCATCTGCCGCACCAATGATTGCAGGTCTTGTATTTGCAGCAATTGGATATTCAAAGGTATTACCAAGTGCGGAATCAGCATATTCAACATCATTACATTATGCAGCAGTATTCTTAATGTATGGTATGGTTATTCTTGGATTAATTTGTAACGTAATTGCACTTAAATTCTATCCACTTACAAAAGAAAAGATGGAAGAAATTCAGGCTGAAATCGCTGAAATTAAAGCAAAAGCTATGAGTGAAGAATAAAATACATACCATCTTAGATAATATGTAAACAGCTAGTCATCGGATGAGCACCCGATGACTAGGCGCTGGAGGAATCCAGCGCCTGTTATATATCTATAAAGAAGTGTTTTGTAGCTATATAACAGGCGCTAGAAATTTGGGTATCAGAGATAAAATAAATGTTATATTCTATGAATAAGAGAGCAGTAGTGAAGTGTATAAGGATGTTAGAGAGGAGTTTTATAAATGGATAAGAACAAAGAAAAAGGTGATACCATTGTATCGGATATTATGGTAGCACAACAGGAATTAAATGAATTAAAAGAACAGTATGGTATTCAGGAAGAAGAAAAGGGACTAAAAAAAGCGATTTCAAGTTTTTTTGATAAAAGAGAGGCACAGGCACAGATTCCGATAAAAAAGAAGACCTATATCTGGCTGGCAGTACTTTTGGGCTGGTTGGGCGGACATCGTTTTTATACAAAACAGTATGTGACAGCGGTGTTATATTTGCTGACATGTTGGACAGGATTTTCGCTTTCTATGACACTTATTGATCTTATGATTGTCCTTCCAAAGAAACAGGATGAGAATGGAAATATCTATTTGTTCTAAGCGAAAAATAGAAAAGAACATATGTGGATATGTAATAGGATACTTCCTAAGCAGACGTGGTAAATAACCGAGTAGGCTTGGGAGGTTTTTGTTTTAGAAAGATTGTGTTAAAATTAGTTTTTTATTTTGCGTGCATTTCATATGATGTATGGAAAAAGAAAAACTGAGGTAAGTATGAATTTAGGGAAACGGATTAAAGTGCGAAATGAAAAAAAGAATCTTACAACGGTAATGGTTAAAAGTCTGATTCTGATGTATGTAATCAGTGGTTTTTTATTATTTTTGCTGGCATTACTTTTATACAATTTGGAGTTAAGTGAAGCAACAGTGAAAATTGGTATCATCGTGATTTATATTCTATCTGGATTTATAGGAGGCATTTGGAGCGGAAAACAGATGCAGGATAGAAAGTACCTATGGGGCCTTATAAATGGAGGGATTTATTTTGTGATGCTGTTTTTGGTAGCAATGATAGTAAGGTGGGGAACTGGTGAGGTGACAGAAATGGAACCGGTGAGAGTTTTGGCAACACTAGTATTGTGTGCAGTATCAGGTATGGCAGGGGGAATGTTAAGTTGACCTTTTTTATTGTGGAGAAATATGATACAATAAAAAGATAGAGCAGTCGACGGAAGTAATTAGTTGTGACTGTTTAAAGTATACATAAGAAAGGATAGTAATTATGAAAAAAGGAAAGTCGATGGTGGTGATGGCTTTGGTCCTTGCCGCAGTAGTAGGGCTGAGCTATTATGCTTCTTTGATATTATCTGCAACACGTGATAAAGGAGACATGGCTATTCCACTGGGATTGGATTTATCAGGTGGTGTATCTATTACCTATCAGATTGTAGATGAAAACCCTACAGAAGAGGATATGAGTGATACGATTTACAAGCTTCAGAGACGTGTAGAAGGATATAGTACAGAATCTTCCGTATATCAGGTGGGAGATGACCGAATTACGGTAGAAATTCCGGGCGTGTCGGATGCAAATAAGATTTTAGAAGAGTTGGGTAATCCGGGAACATTGGAATTCACCACAGAAGATGGTGATACTTTTATGACGGGAGACCAGATAAAGAATGCAGAAGTTGCAGTTGTTGAAGATTTATACGGTAATAAAGAATATGTAGTGGCACTTACAATGACGGAGGAAGGTGCTAAAATTTTTGCTGAGGTTACAGAAAAAAATTTGGGCAAGTGTCTTCCAATTATTTATGATGGCGAAGAAATCAGCACTCCTTATGTACAGAGTGCGATTACGGGTGGCCAGGCACAGATTTCTAATATAGGTTCTTATGATAAAGCGAATTTACTGGCAACACAGATTCGAGTGGGTTCTCTTTCTTTAGAGTTACAGGAGTTGGAGTCGTCTGTGGTAGGGGCACAGTTAGGTGGCCAGGCGATTGCAACAAGTCTTAAAGCAGCAGTGATAGGATTGATGTTGGTTATGCTTTTTATGAGCGTAATGTATAGAATACCGGGAGTGGCAGCATCTATTGCACTTGTATCTTATACTACAATAGTAATTGCGATTTTATACTTGTATGAGATTACATTAACATTGCCTGGTATTGCAGGTATTATTTTAGGAATAGGTATGGCAGTAGATGCAAATGTAATTGTATTTTCGCGAATCAGAGAAGAAATTGAAGAAGGTATGAGTGTACTGACTTCGATTAAATCAGGATTTCAGAAGGCAATGTCTGCTATTCTTGATGGAAATATTACCACATTTATTGCAGCACTCGTGTTAATTGGAATGGGTTCTGGAACGGTAAAAGGTTTTGCGTATACGTTGATGATAGGTATTTTAGTATCTATGTTTACTGCGATGGTTGTGACTCGTTATGTGTTGTATGCACTATATGGTCTGGGATTTCAGGATGAGAAATATTATGGAAGAGAAAAAGTGCAGAAAAGTTTCGAGTTTATCGGTAGGAAAGGTTTGTTTTTAGGTATTTCTATACTTGTTATTTCGATTGGACTTATTTTTATGGGAATCAATCAGGTAAAAGGAAATGGAATATTAAACTTTGGATTGGATTTTGTGGGAGGAACGTCTACTACTGTAGAGTTTAATGAGGATTATACCATTGAGGAGATTGAGACAAATATTATTCCGGAAGTAGCAGAGCTTATTGATTCTAATAATATTCAGGCAAATAAGATGGAAACTACTACCCAGGTGACGATTAAAACACCTGCATTGTCGTTAGAACAACGTGATGCGATAAACGAACTGTTGGTGAATAAGTTTGGTGCGAGTGAGAATTCTATTCAGTGTCAGAATATTAGTTCGCTAATCAGTGAAGAAATGCGTTTGGATGCAGTGGTGGCAGTGATAGTATCCTGCATATGTATGTTGATTTATATCTGGGTTCGTTTTTCGGATATTCGATTTGCAACGAGTGCAATAGTAGCGTTGGTTCATGATGTACTTGTTGTAATCGGAGTATATGCTGTGTTGCGTATTTCTGTGGGAAGTACCTTTATTGCATGTATTCTTACTATTGTGGGATATTCCATTAATGATACCATCGTTATTTTTGACAGAATTCGTGAGAATTTGGCACCGGTGAAGGGGGAGCATACGCCGGAAGTGTTACGAGAAGTAGCAAACCGCAGTTTGACACAGACGTTATCTAGAAGTATCCATACATCTATAACTACATTTATTATGGTTTTGATGCTTTTTATATTAGGTGTGGCGTCAATTCGTGAATTTGCACTTCCTCTTATGGCAGGATTGATTTGTGGGGCATATTCTTCTGTGTGTGTTGCTACTCAAATCTGGTATATTTTGAAGGTGAAATTCCCAACAAGAGAAGAGGAAGAATAGAGAATGATAATATATGTAACGGTAATAAATATGATAGGATTTGCAATGATGGGGATAGACAAAAGTCGTGCTAAAAAGGGTGAATGGCGTATTCCGGAGAAAACATTATTTGCGTGTGCATTGTTAGGAGGGAGTTTGGGAACTACCTGCGGAATGCATGTGTTCCATCATAAAACGAAGCATTGGTATTTTAAATATGGGATGCCTTTGATTTTGGTGTTACAAGTATATCTTATAAATGGTATAATTAAATAATATAGCAAGTAAGTGGTTTCATAATTGACCATATTGGGGAAGTCCTATATAATGGTGATTGTTACAAAGACAGATGTTTTTTGTGGAGAGACAGAAGATAACAAGGAGGCCAAATCCTCTCCTCACCAGAGGTTAAACTCTGCAAGCAGAGCTGGATTTTGCTTCGCAAAACAAGGAGGCCAAATCCTCTCCTCACCAGAGGTTAAACTCTGCAGGCAGAGTTGGATTTTGCTTCGCAAAACAAGGAGGATAATATGTATACATTAGAAGATATCCAGGCAGTTGATATGGAAGTTGCACAGGCGATTACAGATGAATTTGAGAGACAGAGCAGTCATATCGAATTAATCGCATCTGAAAACTGGGTTAGTCCGGCGGTTATGTCTGCAATGGGCAGTGTTATGACGAATAAATATGCAGAGGGATATCCTGCAAAACGTTATTATGGTGGATGCGAGTGTGTAGACGTAGTAGAAGAGTTAGCAAGAGAACGTGCGAAAGAATTATTTGGTTGTGACTATGTCAATGTTCAGCCACATTCAGGTGCACAGGCTAATATGGCAGTACAGTTTGCTATCTTAGAGCCAGGCGATACTGTTATGGGTATGAACTTAGATCATGGCGGACATTTGACACATGGTTCACCAGTGAATTTCTCTGGTAAATATTTCCATATCGTGCCATATGGTGTAAATGATGAAGGTTTTATTGATTATGATGAAGTTAGAAGACTTGCGGTAGAATGTAAGCCGAAGATGATTATTGCAGGTGCTTCTGCTTATGCAAGAACTATCGATTTTAAGAAGTTTAGAGAGATTGCAGATGAAGTAGGTGCAGTATTGATGGTAGATATGGCACATATTGCAGGCCTTGTTGCAGCAGGTCTTCATCCAAACCCAATTCCATATGCAGATGTTGTTACTACTACAACACATAAGACTTTACGTGGACCTCGTGGTGGTATGATTTTATGTAATCAGGCGGCAGCAGACAAGTACAATTTTAATAAAGCAATTTTCCCAGGTATTCAGGGTGGACCTTTGATGCATGTAATTGCTGCGAAAGCAGTATGCTTCAAAGAAGCATTACAGCCAGAATTTAAAGAGTACCAGCAGCAGATTATTGATAATGCACAGGCACTCTGTAAAGGACTTATGGACAGAGATATTAAGATTGTATCTGGTGGCACAGACAATCATTTGATGTTAGTAGATTTAACAAGTTACAATCTGACAGGAAAAGAATTAGAGAAATTGTTGGATTCTGTTAACATTACTTGTAATAAGAATACAATTCCAAATGATCCAAAATCTCCATTTGTAACCAGTGGTGTACGTCTTGGAACACCTGCAGTTACTTCCCGTGGATTAAAGACAGAAGACATGGATCAGATTGCAGAAGCTATTGCTATGATGATTAAAGAAGGCGAAGCAGCAGCACCAAAGGCAAAAGCTATTGTAAAAGCTTTGACAGAAAAATATCCATTAAAATAGAAACACTGTGTACATAAAAGAGATGGATTATATTGTTAGCAGTGATTTGAAAGAAATAGAATTTTAGGAATTTTGACTTTAGTATAATGTAAATATAAACAGAAAAAAGTGGGAATATCTGGTATTTTTTTGCGTACTTAGTAGAAAGAAATACCCGATATTCCCACTTTTTTCTGTTTTAATACCATAATGTTAAGATCAAATGATTAAATGAAAATTTTTTGTAACAATTTTGAAAGAGAATCCTAAGAAAATCTTAAACATTGAGACCTTGAAATTTAGGTCAATTTTATATACATTATATAAAAGAAACTATGAATGTACTGAATAGTTACGAAAAATCATACACAGGTATGTTTAGCATAGTGTCAAATGTTTATGTGGAGGGAATAGATATGAGAAAAGTGAATGTAAAAAAAGGATTGGCAGCGACCCTGATACTTAGTATGGGGATTGGTCTGACTGCCTGTGGAGGTGAAGAAACTGTCAGTTCAGATGTGAAGTATTATCGTGCAAATTATCTAGAAGATTTGCCGGAGACTTATATGAATTTAAATGGTACGCCGGTGTTGCAAGGTGATACGATATTCTATGCAGCGAATAATGAGGATTATACAAAGTATGGAATATATTCTTATAACCTGACGACCAAAGAAGAAAATACATATTATGAGAAAGAAGAAAATATGAATAGTGATCCATATGCAGGTGGTATGTATGTGGAACGTTATGTAGTGGACGAGGAAGGCAATATCTATCTGTATGTGCAGGCATGGGAAGTGGATGATTCTGATGTGCAGGATTGGAGCAGTGCTACGTTGGATGATGTGTTGAATTTCATGGTAGAGAGCTGGGGCTATGCGGATACAGATGCAGCATTAGTAGATTGGAATGAGTATCATGTAAAGGGTTACCAGGAACAGGAAGGTTATACTGATGCGGAAGGCAATATTGACTATGCTAAGGTTATGACAGAGTGGAGTGCAGGTTATGCACCACGTACATATAGTTATGAAGTAAGAAAACTGGATCTGGCAGGCAATGAAGTATATGCTATGCCGGTAGAGGTTGAGGCAGAAGACGGATATTCTTATGTGATTGATATGATAGCAGATGCTGATGGTACATTATATATGTATATGAATCAGTATAGCGAAAGCACCATGAAGGATGAATATTTTATAACTGCATTTGATGCTACGGGCAAACAAATGGGAAAATATGTCATGGATAATTATGGAAATGGTCTGGTTACATTGGCAGATGGCAGAATCGGTGCATTAGCTTGGGATGATACGAGTTCGGATTATTTGATTAATGTATTGGATTCGAAGACTATGCAGGTAGCAGAAACGATTAACTTAGGTGATAATTATGTGAATGAGCTTATACCACTGGATGAAGAGAATTATTTGGTTACAGACGGTGGCGGGGTATATAAGTTTAATCTTGCCACACAGGAAAAAGAATTATATTTTAACTGGGTTGATGCTGATATTATAAGTAATAGTGTAAGAGGTTATCAGATGTTAGAGGATGGAAAACTTTTGGTATCGACTCAGACCTATGATTATGTGACCTATGAAAGTTTAGATGAAATTGCAATTATAGAAGAAATTCCGGCGGAAGAAGCAGCAAAAATTAAATCTGTTACATTGGCGTGTATTTATACAGATGATCAGTTAGAACAGAGAGTGATTAATATTAATAAAAAGAATCCAGAGACTCGTATTCGTATTAAGCAGTTCTATCAGGATTACTCAGAGATGGATTATGAAGATGCGATGGCAGGTTTTATGACAGCGATGGCCTCTGATCCGGAAGTGGATATTGTATTCTTCAATGGTTCTACACCGTATGCAGATATGATGAATTTTGCATCAAAGGGATTGTTAATCGATTTAAATAGTTTCATGGATGCGGATGAAGAGATTAAAAGAGAAGATTTAATGGGTAGTGTATTAGATGCATGTACTTATAACGATATGTTAGTTGGTCTTCCAACCGGTTTTAGTGTCCGTACGGTAGTTGGTAAAGTGTCTGATGTTGGTACAGAACCGGGCTGGACATTTGCTGACATGAAGGCGTTATTAGAGTCTAAAGAGCCGGGAACACAGCTCTTCTATGGAAGAACACGTGATTGGGCACTTCAGATGTGTTTGAATTTAGGATATAAACAGTTTATTGATATGGAAAATGTAAACTGTAATTTTAATTGTCCGGAATTTGTAGAAGTATTAGAATTTGCAAAGCTTTTCCCGGAGGAATACGAATGGGTAGAAGGTGAGGATGAGACACAGCTCATGCACGAAGGAAAGGTGTTGCTTGCGGATTATAACCTTTCTGATTTTGTACAAATTCAGCTTTATACAGAGATTTTTGGCGACAAACTTACCTATATTGGATATCCAACCATTGAAGGTAATGGTGCATTGATGAGTCTTGGACAAAGTTTTGGTATTACTAAAAACTGTGAGCAGACGGATGTGGCATGGAAACTGATTCGTGAATACTTCCTTCCGAAAGGAGAAAATGAAAATTATTATAGCTATAATTTCTCCATTCGTCAGGATGAGTTTGATAAATTCTGTGAACAGGCAATGTCAGAAGATAATAATGGCAGCTGGGGCTGGGGAGATTTTGAAGTAGAGATTCATCCGGCTACACAGGAGCAGGTAGATGAAGTAAAGAATTTAATTGCAAATACGACAGCAATAGATGGTGCGATTTCTAATGATATTATGAACATTATTAATGAAGAAGCGGCAGGATTCTTCTCTGGTGATAAGACAGCAGAAGCAGTAGCAGAGACGATTCAGAGTCGTGTATGGGTATATTTAAGTGAAACAAATTAAACTCTTTCAGAAAAAAGAAAAAGTGAATAAACAAGAAAAGAAACAGAAAAAGGATAGGGTGTCAGGGTTGTTCCTGGCACCTAGTCTTATCGGGGTATTATTATTTTTTGTGCTTCCGTTTTTGGTAGTGATTTTTTATTCCTTCGTGGATAATTCTATCAGTAAGCAATTTGTGGGATTTGCTAATTACGTGAAAGTGTTTCAGAATAATGCATTTCGGACAGCGGTTGGGAATACGTTGCTTTTTTCAGCAATAGCAGTGCCACTGGCAGTGGTGTTGGGTTTAGCGTTGGCAACACTGCTTGATGCGGGGATTCCGATGAGAAGCCAACTTAGAAGTGCATTTCTTACTCCACTTATGGTGCCGATTGCATCAGTGGTATTGATTTTTCAAGTTTTATTTGATTATAATGGTGTGGTAAATGAGATACTTGTAAAATTTGGTGGAGCACAAATAGACTGGCTAAAGTCATCGTCAGGATTGTTTGTTATCATTCTGTTGTTTTTATGGAAAAATTTAGGCTACAATATGATATTGTTTTTGTCAGCCATGGGTAATATTCCTAAGGATGTTGTGGAAGGGGCTAAATTAGATGGTGCAGGTGCCTTTAAAATATTTTGGTATATTAAGTTGCGTTACTTATCGCCGATGATTGTGTTTACTACGATTCTTTCTATTATTAATTCTTTCAAGGTATTTAGAGAAGTATATTTGCTGACAGGAGAATACCCGGTAGGGACGCTGTATATGTTGCAACATTATATGAACAACACTTTTGCATCAGCGGATTATCAGAAACTATCTACCGCGGCGATATATATGTCAATTGTGATGATTATCATTATTGGTGCAATGATTTTATTTGAAAATCACTATGGAAAGGATCTTGAGGAAGAATGACAAAGAGAGCGAAAAGAAAGGCGTTTGTCACGAAGGTGTGCCTGTTATTTCTTGCAGTCGTTACTGCAATACTTTTTCTAACCCCGATTGTGTTGACCATTACCAACTCTTTTATGTCCGCTTCGGAAATATCATCGAACTATGGTGTGATTTTTCAAAACGCGACCAATGATGGAAAAACATATATATCAGAAACGGTTAATTTGAAATTTATTCCTGATATGGTGACCTTCTCGCAATACATAACAACATTATTTAAGAGTCCGGATTATTTGTTAAAATTCTGGAATTCGATAATCCTTGTAGTGCCGATTGTGGTGTTTCAGTTGGTTGTGGCAGTGTTTGCTGCCTATGGATTTACCAAAACAAAAGGAAAACTTTCTGCTATTGTTTTTTTTGCATATATTATTTTAATGATGATGCCTTATCAGGTGACATTAGTTCCCAATTATTTGGTGTTGAATTGGATGAATTTGCTCGATACGAATTGGGCGATTTGGCTTCCGGGTATTTTCTCTCCATTTAGTGTGTACTTGATTACAAAGTATATGAAGCGAATTCCGGTATCGTTATTAGAAGCGGCAAAGATTGATGGTGCCAATGAGTGGCAGGTATTTGCCAAAATATGTGTGCCGATTTGTAAGGGAATTATTACGTCTTGTGCGATTTTAGTATTTATTGATTATTGGAATATGGTAGAACAGCCATTGTTATTTTTTAGTGATACGGACAAATACCCGTTGTCGATCTTCCTTTCAAAGATTAATGCAGGTGAGGTGGGATTGGCATTTGCAGTAGCTACTGTTTATATGGTGCCGAGTTTATTGATTTTCCTTTATGGAGAAGAACAGTTAGTAGAAGGTATTGCATATCAGGGCGGTGTAAAGGGATAAGTATAGGAGTAGAGACGATGAGTGAAAGAAAAGAAAAAATAAAAAGCATAGCCATTGTATTTTTAAGTATTATGTTGGTGTTGACATTTTTCTCTAATACAATCATGAATTACTCTCTGGTAGAAGTTAGTACCCAGGGGGTATATGGTGGTTCCATTACTACCAAAGTCAGAGGAAGTGGAACTGTTGAGGCAGCGGAGGTAGTGTCTATTGAGGCTGCATCCGGCAGAAAAATTGAAACCATCAACGTGAAAACCGGAGCAGAGGTAGCAGAAGGAGATATTCTGTTTGTTTTAGGTGCCGGAGATAGTGATGAACTTGCGACAGCAAAAACTGCATATGAACAGGCGAAGGATCAATATGAAAAAAATATTTTGCTGGCAGGAATTACGGTAGCAGAGCGTCAGGTGATTGAAGCAGGTAAGTTTGGTTCTTTATCAGACAGACAAAATGCATTAACAAATTCGCAGGATGATGTGAAAAAACTTTTGGTGCAAAAAAAAGAGATAGAGTCGTACTTTACCCAAAGAGATAAAGCGGAGGAAGCACTTGATACAGCGAATGCTAAGTTAGAGATGGTGGAAGCTATTCTGAAATTAGCTGATAATGGTGTAGATGATGGGGAAAGTGAGCCAACTGCGGCAGAAGCAGAGCAGGCAAGAAAAGACAAGGCAAGTGCACAAAAAACGATTGCGGCAAAAGAAAAGGAAATAAAAAATATTAACTATCGTTTAGGTGAATATGCTTATACCTATGATGAGTTGAATCAGTTAATCGAAGAAAACAGTGCATCAGAAGGTTTGGCGGGTGAATTTATACAACAAATCGAGTTGAATGCAGAATACGAAGCACTTTGTGAATTGAAGGAGAAAGTAGATGAACTAACGGGAACAGGTGGAGATAAAGAAATCAAAGCACCGATGGCAGGAACGGTTGCTAAGGTTAATTATTATGCAGGTCAGACCATCAAAGAGGATACCGTTGTTATTGAAATGAAACCTGAAAATGAGGCATATACCATGCAGTTTGCTGTGTCTCAAACACAGTCAAAACGTATTAAACCGGGTGATCCGGCAGAGATTTTGTACAACTGGGGCAGAGATGAGATTACAGCGAGAGTAGCTACTGTGCAACGAGATCCAATGAATCGGGAGTCTTACATTGTAACTTGTGAATTATTTGGAGATGTAGGAGTAGGTGATTATTATACGGTGTCTATTGGACAACAGAGTGCAGATTATGATTATGTAGTTCCGACTAGTTGTATTCGTGAGGATTCAAATGGAAAGTTTGTATTAATTGTGGAAGCAAAGAGTACACCGTTAGGTAATCGTTATTATGCGAGAAGAGTAGATGTGGAAATTATTACATCGGATGATTCGCAGTCTGCAATCATAGGTGCATTTGATGGATATGTATATGTGATTACAACTACGTCAAAACCGGTAGAAGAAAATCAGCAGGTTCGACTTGCAGAATAGGAGGTAAAATACCCTCTTCATTAGTGAGGATGTATTTTGCTTCTCAAAACAAGGAGGATTATGAAACGATATAGAAAAATAATGGTTTTATTGGCATTTGTCCTTGGTACTATGCTGCTTGCCTGTATAGAACGTGGTATTATGGGAAGTCTTGCAACACAAAAACTAGCTGAACGATGGTCCAAAGAAGAGGAGTTTGCTCAGCTTGCCTGTTATTTTACAGAAGATGCTTTTTTTGATGAAAGTCAGATTCTTTCGGTGGAGTGGAATCTCGTGAGTGCTATGGAAGAGGCATCTATTACTAGTGAAAATGAGCATGGTGGAAGAAATTGGATGGATGCCTATTCTACGCAGGGAAAATTAGTTGTTGGTTCAAGCAGAGGAAGTATGGAAGTTCGTGCGTTTGGTGTGGGTGGAGAGTTCTTTCAGTTTCATCCGCTGATGCTATTGGATGGAAATTATTTTGATGCTACGGACGAGAATGAGGATGGGGTAGTTATTGATGAGATGGTAGCCTGGCAGTTGTTTGGTTCAAATAATGTGTCCGGCATGGAAGTGGAGATTAATGGTGCCCTATATCCGATTCGAGGAGTCGTAAGAAGTGATGTGGGGATTTTCTCGGAAGCAGTAAAAGAGGAGGCTCCTACGATTTATGTAGCGTATCGTCTTTTGGAAGGAGAGGATAATTCGCTTCCGATAGAGTGTTATGAAGTGCTGGTCGCTAATCCTGTGGAGGGATTCGCAAAAGATGCAGTGACAAAAGCATTGGGCATGACAGAAGAAAATTATGAATTGATAGAGTGTTCAACACGTTTTGACTTGTTACATCGGTTTGAGGTACTTAAGAATTTTGGGATTCGCTCCATGACGACGAAGAATATCGTATTTCCATATTGGGAGAATCGTGCAAGAGGTTATGAAGATATTTCGGCATTATTTCTTGTATTAGAAATGATTTGTATGATTTATCCGGTTTGCTGGTTGGTGAAAAAATTATATGGTTATTGGAAATGCCGTAAGGAAATAAAGAAAAAGTTGCAACTATTCAGAGTCAAGGCAATTTTCAAAAATAGTTACAAGAAGTTAAAAAATGTAGAGTAGTTTGGAGATTTGGTTCATGAAACGAATCGTAATGATGGTAGGTGGTGTCGAAACATTAGAATATTTTTCTTATCAAATGGGTAAGACTTTTGCAAAAGAAGGTTATCTGGTGTTTTATTATGATTTGAAAGATGAAACGACAAGTGCGAAACGATTGAGAAAGTTTATACGAACCGGAGATACGATATTGGTGACGTTTAATTTTGAAGGGCTGGAAAAGGAACCGGGCGTATATAAAGAAGGCGTTGGATATGTGTGGGATGAGTATCGTATTCCGTGTTATAATATTATTGTGGATCATCCGTATTATTATCATGACCGGCTGTCGGATTTGCCGAAAGAATATCACCATATTAGCATTGATAAGTTTCAGGAACAGTATTTTAAAAAGTTTTATCCGGAATATCACCACTTAGGATTTTTGCCGCTTGCAGGAACTGAACTGCCGAGAGAGCAATGTGAACGTTACATGGATGTTATTATGACGGGGAACTATACGCCACCATCGTTTTGTGAAAAGCACATCCATTGGATAAATGAAGAGTATGCAGCTTTTTATCAGGGGATTATTGATGATTTGATTGCACATCCCAATCAGACAGTAGAAGAAGCGGAGTTGTTGGCTTGCGAACGGGAAATGGGCTACACTACATATGATGAGATTCGTATCGCTATGCATCGAATGATTTTTATTGATTTGTATGTGAGGAATTATTGGCGTGGTGAGGCAGTAAAGGCATTGGTCGATGCAGGGATAAAGGTAGATGTGTTTGGAAAGGGATGGGAAGAATTGAACTGTGAAAGACCAGAGAATCTTCATATTCATCCTCAGACGACCTCTCTTGCCTGTTTGCAACACTTACAGCATGCTAAGGTTTCTTTGAATGTAATGCCATGGTTTAAGGATGGAGCACACGATCGAGTATTTAACTCAATTTTAAATGGGGCAGTATGTGTTTCAGATAAGAGTAAATATCTTTGTGAAGAATTGCAGGATGGAGAAGGCGTTTGCTATTACGAGTTAGAAAAAATAGAAAATTTGCCACATATCGTGAAAGATTTGCTGCAAAATGAAAAGAAAATGCAAGGTATAGTGGAAAAAGGTGTTGGAAAAGTGAGGGAAAATCATAGCTGGGATGCTAGAGCAAAACAGATTATAAATTGGATAGAGAGTATTTGAGAAAAGGTCCGAAAAGTTATAAACTTTTCGGACTGTTTGTTTTCAACAAAGAAATTTAGAAAAATAGTAGTCATTTATACAAGCATAATGTCTGCTATTTTTTCTAAATTGCCTTGTCTCAAATTGTTTCATTTTATGGATGCTTTTTTATCTGATTTTTGATATACTATAATCTGAAAAAAGCTGGTTATTGTTCATTCAGCAGCTAATCATTTACTGATTTGCTGCGTAAGAACATGATTCAAGAGTGAGCAGGCTCTTTTTGCGAAGCAAAACTATAAATGAGCCTGCGAATCGTTACTGTTTACGAGGTACGAGTGAACAGTAACAAAAGCTGGAAAGGCATGATTGAATAAATGAAAAAAGGAATTTTTTATAAATACATAGTAATGGCATTGTTGGGAATTAGTATCCTAACAGGGTGCGGCAATGAAAAGGAAGAGAGTAAGGCATCTTATCGTCAGATGGGAATTGAATATATGGAACAGGGAGATTATGCGAGTGCTATCGAATCTTTTGATGCAGCATTAAGTCAAGGTGTTGGTACGATAGGGGCAAATGAACTCGATATCGCGTATTATAAGGCGGCTGCCCAGCATGCAGGTGGTGATACAGAAGCGGCATTTGCTACATATAATGCGATTATTGATTTTGATAAGAATGCGTATGAGGCATATTATTTAAGGGGCTGTTTATACTGTAAACAGGGTGATGTGGAAGCTGCTAAGTCTGATTTTGCAAATGCAGTGAAAATCTGCGATAATGATTATAAATTGTATATTAATATATATGAGAACTTGAGTCTGTTAGGTGAGACAGAAGAAGCAGAGGGATATTTAAACCAGGCAATGGCAATCGGTGGAGAAGAAGTGGTTAATCATGAATACCGGGGGCAGATTTATTATTTATTGGGTGAGTATGACAATGCAATTACAGAACTGAATACAGCGTTGGAAGCAGGGAGTACTTATGCGAATTTGTATTTAGCAAAAAGTTATGAGGATAAGGGAGATCCTGCTACGGCAGAGGGATATTTTAAGACTTATATTGCGGCGGTTCCGGCGGATGCGGTGGCATTAAATGAGCTGGGTGAAATTATGTTGGAAAAAGAAAGATATGCAGAAGCGGTGCTATATTTTGAACAAGGGCTTGTATGTGAGGTGATTCCTAACACACGTGCTTTGATGCACAATTTAGTAGTGGCTTATGAATATAATGGTAATTTTGACAAGGCGTGGGAAGTGATACAGCAATATGTATCGTTGTTTCCGGGAGATGAAGAGGCCCAGCGCGAGTATATTTTCCTGAAAAATCGTCAGATGAAGGACGAACCTGTAAATGAACCGGAAAGTATGGAGAATACAGAAGAACCATTGTAATCATGAGGTTGCTGAATAGTTACAGATAAAGTGAGGAGTTATGGCAGAATTATTTGATATAGAAGAGATAGAAGAAAAGGTTATTCTAGTAGGTGTAAGTGAACAGGACGGAGATGATGCAGAAGATTCTGTATCGGAGCTGGCAGAGCTAGTGAAGACTGCAGGTGCGACGGTAGTTGGGACTATGATTCAAAAACGTGAGATGCGTCATCCGGGCACTTATATTGGAACAGGAAAAGTGTCGGAGCTAGCTGAGTTGATTCAGATACTAGGAGCAACAGGCATTGTCTGTGATGATGAATTGACACCGGCACAACTTAAGAATTTGGAAGATTTGTTAGATACAAAGGTAATGGACCGAACTTTGGTTATTTTGGATATTTTTGCGGCACGAGCGAGTACTAGTGAAGGTAAAATTCAGGTAGAATTAGCACAGCTTAAATATCGTTTGGGACGATTGACAGGTCTTGGTCGTTCCATGTCGCGTCTAGGTGGTGGTATTGGAACCAGAGGTCCGGGTGAGAAAAAACTGGAAATGGACCGTCGTTTGATTAAGGATCGCATTGCCCAGTTGAATCGGGAGTTAAAAGAAGTGCGTATGCATCGTGACGTAACGAGAGCACAGCGCGAGAAAAATGCCAAGCCGGTAGCTGCAATCGTAGGTTATACCAATGCAGGTAAGTCTACATTGCTTAATACATTAACGGACGCAGGAGTGTTGGAGGAAGATAAACTTTTTGCAACGTTAGATCCGACAACACGTGTGTTAGAATTAAAAGGGCGTCAGGAAATTTTGTTGACAGATACGGTTGGATTTATTCGCAAACTGCCACATCATTTGATTGAAGCATTTAAGAGTACATTAGAAGAAGCAAAATATGCAGATTATATCCTGCATGTGGTGGATGCTTCCAACCCACAGATGGATAAACAGATGTTGATTGTGTATGAGACATTGTATAACTTAGATGTGAAAAATAAAACGGTGATTACATTGTTTAATAAACAGGATGCTAGAACAGACAGTGAACCGTTGCATGATTTTAAGGCAGACTATACACTTTCAATCTCTGCTAAAAATGGAACCGGTTTAGAAGAACTAAAAGAGTTGTTGTGTGAGATTTTACGAGAGAATAAGGTTTTGGTAGAACGAGTGATTCCATATGACAAAGCAGGAATTATTCAGCAGATTCGCAAGTCGGGAGAACTGCTAGAGGAAGATTATCGAGCAGAAGGAATTTATGTGAAGGCGTATGTGCCAATGGAAGTATATGGCAGATTGTAATCTAGATAGACGAAATTTTTTGCTGAATATATAGAAGGTTTTGGTTTAAAAGTAATCTGCTAAGTAGATGGTATGTTATAAAGGTAATAAAATAGTTATAAAATACAAGGATGGGAGAAGGTGCCATGCGAATACTTATTAAAAAGGGACGGGTAATCAATCCGGCGACAGGAACAGATGAAGTTTTAGATTTATTGATAGAAGACAATAAAGTTATAAAAATGGAAGCAGACATTGTTGAAAAGGCAGAACGTATAGTAGATGCAACCGGATGTTTTGTAATGCCTGGATTTATTGATTTACATGTACATTTTAGAGATCCGGGATTGGAACATAAAGAAACGATTGAAACAGGTTCAAAAGCGGCTGCCGCTGGCGGTTACACTACTGTTTTTGCAATGCCGAATACAAAACCGGTAGCAGACAATGCGGATGTAGTAAATTATGTGCACAATAAAGCAAAAGAAGTAGGGCTTACCAATGTGTCACAGGTAGGAGCCATTACAAAAGGGCAGGAAGGAGCAGAGCTTGCTGACATCGAAGAGATGGCAAAAGCCGGTATTATTACCATTAGCGAAGATGGTAAATCCGTTATGAATTCTCAGTTGTACCGTGAGGCGATGGAGATTGCGGCGAGACTGGGGCTTACCGTTTTGGCACATTGTGAAGATATTAATTTAGTAAATGGTGGAGTGGTAAACGCAGATGCACATACCACAAAGCTTGGATTGAGTGGTATTACTAATTCAGTAGAGGACGTTATCGTAGCTAGAGATATTATGTTAAGCAGAGATACAGGAGCAAAATTACATTTGTGCCATTGCTCGACAAAAGATTCTGTAACCATGGTAAAACTGGCGAAGGAAGAGGGGCTACATGTTACAGCAGAGGTGTGTCCGCATCATTTTGTGCTGACTTCTGAGGATATCGAGAATCCGGAAGATACTAATTATAAGATGAATCCACCGCTTCGTACTAGAGAGGATGTAGATGCATTAATTGCAGGTTTGCGAGATGATATCATGGATGTTATTGCAACGGACCATGCACCACATGCCTTTGAAGAGAAGAATACGAACATGAAGAAAGCACCATTTGGTATTGTAGGTATCGAAACAGTAGCTGCATTGACCTATAGTGAGTTGGTGAAAACGGGTATCTTATCGCCAATGCAGATGGCAGAAAAAATGAGCTATAATCCTGCAAAGGTGGTAGGCATTGATAAGGGAGATATTCAGCCGGGGAAGGTGGCGGACTTAGTCATTTTTAATCCGAATGAGACTTATAAAATTGATAAAAATGAATTTTTGAGTAAAGGGAAAAATACTCCGTTCCATGGCAGAGAAGTGACAGGACGTGTGCGTATGACTATCATGGATGGAAATATTGTTTTTGAGCGCTAAACGACGAGAATATCAAGATAATTAGTGTGCATTCTGCTTGTAGAAAATGTACACTGATTGGCTTGGTATTAGAGTGCAACGGACACTGAGAAATTTCAATTTTGAGGTGCTCGTCGTGTTATTAGTAGATATATGACACATTTATAGAAAGGAAAGCAGTAACATGCCAGAAAAATTTGAAGAAATTGTAAGTATTATCAGTCAGGAAAAAATTGCAGAAGGAATCTATGACATGTGGCTTGGTACAGAAGAAATTGCAGCCCATGCCAAAGCAGGACAATTTGTATCCGTATATTGTAATGACGGAACCAAATTACTTCCTAGACCAATCAGTATCTGTGAAGTGAATAAAGAGGAAAAAGCAATCCGTCTTGTATATCGTGTAGCGGGTGGCGGCACAGCGGAGTTTAGTCAGATGAAAGCAGGCGAGACGCTTCGTGTTTTAGGACCGTTGGGAAATGGGTTCACGTTGGGTGAGAAGAGTGCATTCTTAATCGGTGGTGGTATCGGTATCCCGCCGATGTTAGAGCTTGCAAAAGAATTAAACTGTGAAAAGCAGATTGTAGTAGGTTACCGTAACGACGAGCTTTTCTTGGTTGATGAATTAAAGCAGTATGGTGAAGTAATCGTAGCGACAGAAGATGGAAGTGTTGGTACAAAGGGAAATGTATTAGATGCAATCCGCGAAAACGGTTTGAAAGCAGATGTTATCTATGCTTGTGGACCTACTCCAATGCTTCGTGCATTGAAACAGTATGCAGCAGAGAATGATATCGAATGCTGGATTTCTATGGAGGAACGTATGGCATGTGGTATTGGTGCATGTTTAGCTTGTGTATGTAAATCAAAAGAAAAAGATCATCATACGAATGTAAACAATAAACGTATCTGTAAAGAAGGCCCTGTATTTAGAGCGGAGGAGGTAGAACTATAATGAACATGAAAGTAGATTTATGTGGAGTAACCTTAAATAATCCGGTTATGACAGCCTCTGGAACTTTTGGTTCAGGAGCAGAATATTCTGAATTTGTAGATTTGAATAAATTGGGTGCAGTTGTGACAAAAGGTGTAGCAAATGTGCCATGGCCGGGTAATCCCACACCACGCGTGGCAGAGGTTTATGGTGGTATGCTTAATGCAGTTGGTTTACAGAACCCTGGTATCGATGTGTTTTGTGAAAGAGACATCCCGTTTTTGAAAAAATACGATACTAAAATTATCGTAAATGTATGTGGACATTCCACAGAAGAATACATAGCAGTAGTAGAACGTTTGCGTGACCAGCCGGTTGATTTATTAGAAATCAATATTTCCTGCCCGAACGTAAAAGAAGGCGGTATTGCTTTTGGTCAGGACCCAAAGGCTGTGGAAGCTATCACAAAAGAAATGAAAAAATATGCAGCGCAGCCGGTTATCATGAAGCTTTCTCCAAACGTAACAGATATCACAGAGATGGCGAGAGCAGCAGAAGCAGGAGGTGCGGATGGTTTGTCATTAATCAATACTATTACCGGTATGAAGATTGATATCCATCGTCGTAACTTTGTATTGGCAAACCGTACAGGTGGTATGTCAGGTCCGGCGATTCATCCAGTAGCAGTGCGTATGGTATATCAGACAGCACAGGCTGTAAAACTGCCAATCATCGGTATGGGTGGTATTATGAATGCAGAAGATGCAATTGAGATGATTTTGGCTGGTGCAACAGCAGTTTCTGTTGGTACAGCAAACTTTGCAAATCCAAAGGTAACAGAGCAGATTGTGGATGGTATCAGAGATTATATGGAAATGTATAAAGTTGCTGATATTAAAGAGTTAATTGGTGCAGTACATGACAGATAAACTGTCTAGCAGATAAGTAACTAGACAGATAAACTGTCAGATAGATAACAGTCAGACAAATAAAATATCAGATTAAGTTAAAAAAGAGAAGGAGAGTTGTCATGGGAATTTTTAAGAAAAAATCAGATTTAATTCATTCAGTTGCAGAGTTACAACCAGTAGATTATTCTGCAAATCCAGAAGTGGAGAAAATATATAATCGTTTATTAAAAGGAAGAACACAGTTTGAAATAGCTATGAGTAAAGATATTGAAGCTGTGATGCAGATTAGTTCGTTAGATTTGGTTCTTACACAGGGAACGGATAGTTTGCTAGATGTTGCAGGGCATGTAGAACATGCTACATCTATGATTATGGATGCTGCAGAGAGTTCATCGTTAGTGGCAGCACAAGTAAATTGTCAACATGAAGAACTGACAAAGACGATTATAGATGCATCTGAAGATACTTCCGAAGTGTATAAGAAGATTGAAGCTGGACAGGATGAGCTTTCTAATATCAAAGGATTATCTACTGTGACGATCGAAGAATCAAGAGAGATGCAGAAAGATATGGATGCTCTTTTAGACGTAATTGAGCACATGAATGAAGTGATTTCAGGTATTAATGCGATTTCGTCACAGACAAATCTGTTGGCGTTAAATGCGTCTATTGAAGCTGCGAGAGCAGGAGAAGCAGGAAAAGGCTTTGCGGTAGTCGCAGAAGAAATTCGTAAACTTGCAGAAGAAACCCAGACGATGACGGCTAATATGGGAGATTTCGTTGAGAAAATTAAACATGCATCTCATAAGAGTTCAGAGAGTGTTTCTAGCACGATCAAAGCATTGGGAACTGTAACAGAAAAGATTGAAAACGTTTGGGAAATTAATGATGAGAATAAACGACATGTTTCCAGAGTAAATGATTCTATCAGTTCTCTTGCAGCAGTAAGTGAAGAAATCAGCAGCTCGATGAATGAGATGGAAGCACAGGCAGAAAATATCAAGATTCAGTGTGCAGAACTGACTGGAAGTGCAACAAAATTACAAGACATTAGCAAGGGATTAAAAGAATCTACCAAACCGGTTGTTCAGATTGAAAAGGTGCTTTCAGAAGCGACAAAACAAATGGGTGAAATGACGGACGATGCATTCTTCCGTATGCAATATAAAGAGTTTGCAGGATATATGGACCGTGCTATTGCTGCACATGAAGCATGGCTTGCAAATTTAAAGAGAATGGTAGAGGAAGGGACAATTTTGCCATTACAGTTTGATGCCGCAAAATGTGGATTTGGCCACTTCTATTATTCAATGACACCAAAGACACCAGAAATCCGTGAGATTTGGAAAGAAGTAGAAGGAAAACATAAAAAGTTCCATGAATTTGGTAAAGCTGCAAAAGATGCTATTATGAATGAGAATTATTCAGTTGCAAACCAAAAATATAAAGAGGCAGAAAACTACTCACGAGAACTTATTGCAGAATTTAAGAAGATGAGAGAAATTGCTTTGAAGAAAGCATAAAATTATCTTGCTTTAATGTGAGGACTACTGCAAAATTGAACATTTGTTACATTAAACTTTCGTTTGTTGAGGTCTTAAAAAACGCACTGACCACAGGATAATCTCGTTTATAATCTTTATAAGTGCAATATTTTAAACAGTAAATTTAGATTGTGGTTTCAAAAAGTTTGAAATTCTAATCTCGCAGATGCCGGAAACGTGATATTTTGTCTCCACCAAAGGTTGGACAAAATGAAAACAAAGGTGACTGCATATTACGGACTACCCGTGTGACTTTTTGTAGAATCCCTTACATGCTGATGTTGACAAAATGTACTTCACCAAAGTCACATCTTTGAAAAGGGACCCGACTCATAGGTATTAGAATCATCCAATATCTATAGGTCGGGTCCCTTTGCATTTTAATGATAAGTAGAATGCTCTATTTCATACCTTGATGAAGCGAAAATATCAGCATATTATTGAATTTTATATCAAAAACTCTCTTAAAAAATCATTTTTTTGATATGATAAGAGGATTTTTTGTATAACACAAATATAAGTAGCATTATAACCATAACTTCAAGAAGTCATTATGCACGTTGGGTATTAGCCTTTCCGTATTCCTGTATAATACCCAAGTTTTTTTGAAAATTGGGTATAGAAAATTGTCTTTTATATTCAGTATCCAATTTTGTTGAATAAAGAGCTATTTTTATCTGTTTTTCTGAGAGTTTTGGGTATAAAAACCAATCCGAGTTCTATGATACCCAACTACTAAAATTCAAAATCACAAATAGTTTGAAATACCAAAGAATCTTCTATAAATAAAGTATTCATTGTTCTCCTATGTCTGCATTCCGACAAACGAAAGTTTAATGCACTAAATGATGAATTTTGCAACATCGCTGTTCTAATTTTTTGAGACAGTCATATCTTTTGATTTTTGTACACAGGCTCTTTGGGCGGTTATTATGGCATTGCGGAATCCATTTGCTTCTAAAGAAGCTACGGCTTCAATCGTAGTGCCACCAGGAGAGCATACCGCATCTTTTAAGTCGCCAGGATGTCTACCGGTTTCTAGAACCATCTTTGCAGAACCTAATACGGACTGGGCTGCAAAGTTATAAGCCATTGCACGAGGCATTCCATCAGCTACAGCAGCGTCTGCCATAGCTTCAATAAACATATAAACGTAAGCTGGAGAAGAACCAGAAACACCAACGACGGTATCTATCATACTTTCTGTGACAATTTCAGCTTTTCCAAAACATTCAAATAACTGTTTTACCAGAAAGAGTTCTTCATCAGAGACATTTTGATTGCAACAAAGGGCACTCATTGATTCACCGACAAGAGCAGGTGTATTTGGCATGGCACGAACTAACTTAATGTCAGAACCTAAAAGCAATTCGATAGATGCGATACTTTGCCCAGCAGCAATTGATACAACAATACAATCCTTTTTCAATGCAGAAGCGATAGATGGGAGTACTTCTGCAAATTTATTTGGTTTAATGGCTAAAAATAAAATATCACTATTGTTTACAGCTTCCTCATTAGAACCTGCTGTACGAATCCCATACGCGGAATGAAGATTTTTAAGAGCAGTGGCAGAATAGTCACTTGCAATCACCTGTTCTGGTTCTACGAGGCCTGATTTGCAGATTCCGCCAATCATTGCACTGCCCATGTTTCCGGCACCGATAAATCCAATTACTTTTTTTGTCATAAAATAAAATCCTCCATAACTGAAATACTAAGTAGTCATAGGGTTCTCAGCCGAACCCGTTTAAAAATGCATTATTTTGATATGAAATAAGGTATTTTTAAAATCTTTGACATAAAAATAAAAAAGTGGTTATACTACATATTTTCCAAGTATTGGAATATTTTTCATAATCCACGCAGCAAGTAGGGATAATCCAAAAACTCCAAGGAAAAATACTGGAAGTAAAATATATCCTCCAAATAATAGAGGGGTAATATGAAACCATTTATAAGCAAGATTTAAAAATACAGTATGAACTAAATACATTCCGAAATAATAATCACGAAGTTGGGAACAAATGCTAAAGTCATGCTGACTAAAAGAAGCCAGATAATAAATAATGATAGACATAGCGATAATAACAGGAGATTCATAACTCCAGTAATAATTTCCGGCTATTACACAATTGTAAATCAAAAATAATGCTAGCACAATTAGTGTTGCAATGGAAATCTTTTTATAAGAATCTGTTTTTGGGGCATATGTATGAATATAATAACCACACATATAGTAAAAAAGGCAGACACCTGTAACCGGCATCATAAAACCGAATTCTATTTGCCATGCATTTTCAAGAGTCGGTAACAGGCTGCCGATTATAAAAAGGAGAATCAGCAGATACAAATAGACTTGCTTGCTAGCATGTGCTGTAAAAATTTTTAAAAGAGGTAAAAACAGATACAAACCAATTAACGCGAATAAGTACCACATGTGTGCCCAGGAATTGCCACAAAGCATATTTAAAAAACCTTGCCAGAGAAAGGTAACGGAAAATTTCTTATGAACAATTACCAATTCCATAATTGCGAAAAATGTGCCAAATAAAACCAGTGCCAATACAATTTTTCGTAAATATTTCTGGAGAAGAACTTTTATTGGAAGTTCTTTTTCCGGGGAAAGGAACAGTGTTCCGGAAATCATAAAAAAGATAGGTACACCCACTGTACAAAAAGATTTTAGAGAGTGATAAATTCCGGATTGCTGGATGGTCATCTGTTCCGGTATGGTATCTGTAATACCAGAGATGATATGTAATAAAATTACGCAGGATATGGCGGTAAAACGCAATAAATCCAGATAAGGAATCTTGGTATATTTCATACTGCCTGTGGCAGAAGCTGACTTCATGGGAATGGCCTCCTATAGTGGAAAAATATTATAAAATAATATTTACGGAAAATGGGAGATATGTCAAGTGAAAAGGGGAATTATTTGGAAAATCTTGTAACAGTTTTGGGGTGACGATAGACGGTTTGCGTTGTATAATAGAGCCATGTTGAAAGAATTTGATTTATCGATATTAACGGAACCATTGTTGGAATGGTATGAAAAAAATAAAAGAACATTGCCGTGGAGAGAATGTGTGTCACCATACAGAGTGTGGGTGTCAGAAATTATGTTGCAACAGACCAGGGTAGAAGCAGTAAAACCGTTTTTTGAACGTTTTACCAATCGTTTACCGGATATCCGTTCACTGGCAGAGTGTCCAGAGGATGAATTGCTGAAATTATGGGAAGGATTAGGTTATTATAATCGTGTACGGAATATGCAAAAAGCAGCGATTCAGGTAATGGAAGAATATGAAGGAATGTTGCCGGCAGATTATGAGACACTTTTGCATTTAAAGGGAATCGGTAGTTATACAGCAGGTGCAATTGCTTCCATTGCATATGAGAAACCGGTACCGGCAGTAGATGGGAATGTATTGCGTATTTTAACCAGAGTAGCGGAAGATGATACGGATATTATGAAAGCGTCTTTTAGAAAGCAGGTAGAACTACAACTGATGGAATATATGCAGAGTGAGGCATTCGTAGGAAAAAGTCCGGCAGATTATAATCAGGCGTTGATGGAATTAGGAGCTACAGTATGCCTGCCAAATGGTGCACCTAACTGTCAGGAGTGTCCGTGGAGAGAATTGTGTCAGGCAAGAAAAAATAATAGTATTTCTGAATTACCGGTAAAAGCAAAGGCGAAACAACGCCGTATAGAGAAGCGGACAGTGTTTGTGATTCGTGATGGAGAGAGAGTAGCGATTCGTAAAAGACCAAAGAAAGGGTTACTAGCAGGACTTTATGAACTTCCAAATGTGGAGGGACATTTATCGCAGGAAGAGGCACTTTTATATGTCAAGGAACAATCGCTTTCGCCTATTAGGATTCAAAAATTACCGGAAGCAAAACATATTTTTTCCCATGTAGAATGGCAGATGCAAGGATATGCAGTTTTAATAGAAGAGCCGGAGCAGATACAATCGTTTTTGTATGTAGAAGCAGTTACATCAGAACAGCTATATGCCATTCCGGCTGCATTCGCCGCATATGCAAAATTTATGGGAATTAAAATTGGGCAGGAACGTTTCTTGGATGTGGATACTTCAGAGATATTGCTTAGATAGCAAAGAGTTACTGCTCACTCGAACCTCGTAAACAGTAACGATTCGCAGGCTCATTTATAGTTTTGCTTCGCAAAAGGAGCCGGCTCACTCTTGAATCATATTCTTACGCAGCAAATCAGTAAATGATTAGCTGCTGAGTGAACAGTAACAGCAAAAGAATATGATTCAGAAAGTCTTAAGAAAAAATAAATTGGATTATAGGAAAAAAAGTTGTATAATAAGTAAAGATATAATATTGCCTAAGTATGCCCAAATTTGAGGGCTGCATAAACAGAAAGGTTTAATGAAAATATGTACGATTGTATAGTAATCGGAGCAGGTGTTGCTGGTGCGGTAGTAGCCAGAAAACTAGCTGAAGAAGCAGATAAAAAAGTGTTGATTATAGAGAGAAGAAATCATATTGGTGGTAACTGTTACGATGTGGCAGATGCACATGGTGTTTTAATTCATGAGTATGGTCCACATATTTTTCACACTAATTTGGATGAAGTATATGAGTTCTTTACACGTTTTACGGAGTGGTATGCATTTGGACATGAAGTTGTGGCAAAGGTTGGAGAGGAATTGATTCCGGTTCCGTTCAACTTAAATACGCTACATATGGTTTTTGATAAGGAAAAAGCAGATCGTTTAGAACAGAAATTAATCGCTGAATACGGAGAGGGCAGTCGTGTTCCAATTATGAAGCTTCGCGAGAATGAAGACGAAGATGTAAGAGAGATTGCACAGTTTGTCTACGAGAATATTTTCTTGAAATATACCATGAAACAATGGGGACAGAAGCCGGAGGATATTAATCCGGAAGTAACGGGGCGTGTGCCGGTGTTGGTTTCTTATGATAACCGCTATTTCCAAGATAAATATCAGGGTGTTCCCAAATACGGTTTTACGCCAATGTTTGAGAAAATGTTAGATCATGAGAATATTGAGGTATTGTTAGATACAGATTGTAAGGAGTTACTTACTTTTAAGGGCGATGAGATCTATTTTAAAGGGGAAGTGTTTGCTGGAGAGGTTATTTATACAGGTGCAATAGATGAGTTATTTGACTGTTCGTTTGGCAGGCTCCCATATCGTTCTTTGGATTTTAGATTTGAACATTTAGATATGGAATCTTATCAGGGGCATAGTGTGGTAAACTATACGGTAAGTGAAGATTTTACCCGAATTACAGAGTTTAAATATTTAACAGGTCAGTCAGATGCAAAGGGAACTACTATTGTAAAAGAGTATCCATTTGCTTATACTGGTGCAGAAGGCGAGATTCCATATTATGCCATTATGAATGAGGAAAACAATGCTCTTTATGAGCGTTACAAAGCGTTAGTAGCAGGATATAAGAATTTTTACCTGTTAGGTCGATTGGCAGAATATAAGTATTACAATATAGATGCTATGGCAAAGAAAGCATTAGAACTTGCAGATAAAATTATGTCATAGAAAGAATAGAGGTTAAATGGGTTATGAAGTTATTGACATTTGCAATTCCATGTTACAACTCAGCCGCATATATGGAAAAGTGTATTGATTCTCTTCTTCCAGGCGGTGAAGATGTAGAAATTATTATTGTAAATGATGGTTCTACTAAGGATAATACAGCAGAGATTGCGGACAGATATGCGAAAGAATACCCTAGTATTGTAAAAGCAATTCATCAGGAAAATGGTGGTCATGGTGAGGCTGTAAATGCAGGTATCCGTAATGCTACAGGTCTTTATTTTAAGGTGGTGGATAGTGACGACTGGGTAGATGGTGAGGCATATACTAAGATTTTGACTACGCTAAAAGCATTAGCTGGTGGTGAAACAACATTGGATATGCTGCTTTCCAATTATGTCTATGAAAAAGAAGGGGCGAAGCATAAAAAGGTTATGCGTTATAGTGCAGTGCCTGCTGATAAAATGATTGGTTGGAAGGATACCAAATTTTTTAAAGGACAGTATATTCTAATGCATTCCGTTATTTATCGAACCCAGTTACTTCGAGAATGTGGATTAGTGCTTCCAAAGCATACTTTTTATGTAGATAATATTTATGTGTATAAGCCGCTTCCGTTAGTAAGAAATATGTATTATCTAGATGTGGACTTTTATCGTTATTTCATTGGTAGAGATGACCAGTCTGTGAATGAAAAGGTTATGATTGGTCGAATTGATCAACAGATTAGAGTGAATAAAATTATGGTAGAAGCTTTTGATTTATGGAAGGTTTCAGATAAAAAGCTTCGTAAATATATGTTTAATTATTTAGAAATTATTACAATGGTTTCCACGATTATGTTGATTCGCTCCGGTACGGAGGAGAATCTGCAAAAGAAACGTGATTTGTGGAAATACATCAAAGATTACGATATTCGTTTATTCCACAAGTTAAGAAAGGGGATTTTGGGGAATACTATGAATCTGCCGGGAAAAGCCGGCAGAAAGATTTCTGTTGCTGCATATAAGATTTCCCAGAAGGTAATAGGGTTTAACTAACAAAAGATTTGTAAGGAGTCGACAATGTATAAAAAAGAGAGACGAAGCTGGGTGAAGCATTTAGACTTCACACTGTTGGATATTCTCCTGGTACAGATTGCATTCCTGGTGTCATATGCTGTTCGTTTTGAATTGGGATGGGCCTATGGAGAGGAACTTTACAGTCATTTAGCGATAGTAACGGTGCTGATTCAGGTATGTATTATATTTTTTACAGAACCATATAAGAGCATTTTACGAAGAGACAAAGTACAAGAGTTTAAGGCTGTTATAACACAATGTACGATGGCATTTCTTGGAATTATTCTTTTCATGTATGCAACGAAACAGTCTGCCGCATATTCCAGACAGATGTTGTTTATGTTCTGGGGTATTTCCATGGTGTTCTGTTATATGGGACATATATCTTTGAAAATTGTGGTAAGAAACCACATCATGGAAGATAAGAATCGTTCGGTGATGTTGCTTGTTACTACAAATGATAAAGTAGAGTCTTGTATTATTGATTTTGAGCATACGCTTTATCGTAATTATGTAATAAAAGGAATTGTGATTACAGATGTAGCGAGACAGGGAGATGTGATTCGACAGGTACCGGTTGTGGCGAATGCGGATAATTTTATAGAATATATTCGCACGAATGTGGTGGATGAAGTATTTATTAATGGTGACAGTATCAGTAGTAGCGAAGCTTTGGCAGAAGAATTGTTAGAGATGGGGCTAATCGTACATTTTAATCTGGTGCATGAATCCAAATTGATGCCAAATAAAATGGTGGAAAAATGTGGACCATATTTGGTACTTACCTCTAGTATGTGTATTGCATCGCCGAGACAGTTACTGATTAAGCGTTGTATGGATATTGTAGGTAGTCTGGTAGGATTAATATTTGCAGGTATTGCATTTATTATTTTTGCACCTATTATAAAAAAACAGTCTCCGGGACCGATTTTCTTTTCGCAGATTCGTGTAGGAAAAAATGGAAGGAAGTTTAAACTTTATAAATTCCGTTCTATGTATACTGATGCAGAAGAACGAAAAAAGGAATTGATGGAAAAAAATCAGATGCAGGGGTTAATGTTTAAGATGGAAGATGATCCTCGTATCTTCCCAATAGGGAAATTTATGAGAAAATTTTCGATAGATGAATTGCCACAGTTCTGGAATGTTTTAAGAGGTGATATGAGTCTAGTGGGAACTAGACCTCCGACTTTGGACGAGTTTGAACAGTATGAGACACACCATCGTGCACGACTTGGTAATAAGCCGGGATTGACTGGTATGTGGCAGGTGAGTGGTAGAAGTAAGATTACCGATTTTGAAGAAGTAGTAAGTTTGGATACGGCTTATATTTCTAATTGGAATCTGGCGATGGATGTTCGTATTTTATTTAAAACGGTAAAGGTAGTGCTTCTTGGAAGAGGAGCAGAATAAAGAGATAATTAGCAGGAAATTGTATAATGTACAATTTCCTGTAATAATATTAGCGGAGTTTGCAGGTATTAGAAGGGCATGGTTATTAATATGAAGGATTTAAGTATTACGATAGTCTCGTATCATAATGAAGACGATGTGAAAAAAGCGGTGGCTTCTATTGAAAAATATACACCATCGTCTATTAGTAAACAGATATATATCGTAGATAATACAGATAGTTATGAACCGTGTGATGTAGTAGAAAATGTTCAGAATTTTAAAGATGAAACAGGAACAGAAGTACAAAAAAAGGAATTATATGAATTGGTGCAACAGTATAAGGATGTCACTTATGTCTCCACAGGAAAAAATCTGGGATTTGGAGGCGGACATAA
This sequence comes from Roseburia sp., assembly GCA_017549185.1. Classification (GTDB taxonomy): domain Bacteria; phylum Bacillota; class Clostridia; order Lachnospirales; family Lachnospiraceae; genus Roseburia. Next base: position 38,082 of record JAFYVJ010000002.1, read on the forward strand.
TTATATATTAGAGATGCTAGAATCGAAGTATCATGCCATTGTGAATCCGGATATTATTTTAGAAGAAGATGCATTTTCTGAGTTGATATCATTTATGGATGATGAAAGTATTGGTATGTGTGTGCCACGGTTGGTAGATGAAGAAGGTAACCTTTTAGGTGTGTATCGCAGAGAGCTGACGGTGTGGGATATGTTTATCCGTATGTTTTTAAAAGGTGCATTTAAAAAGCGTCAGGCGTATCATACCATGCAGGATATGGATTATACAAAAGTGTTTGATGTACCATTTGCGCAGGGAAGTTTTTTGTTGATTCGTACGGAATTGTTTAAGCAGTTGAAGGGATTTGATGAAAGATTCTTTTTGTATATGGAAGATGCTGACTTGTGTAAGCGTTTGAATCAAATATCACGTTTGTGCTATTGTCCGCATGCTACAGTTATTCATAAATGGGAAAAGGGCTCTCACAAAAATGGTAAGTTGTTTAAACTGCATGTACAGTCCATGATTTCTTATTTTTGTAAGTGGGGCTGGCGATAATATAATACATAAGGTAACAGTTTGATCATAGACAGAATGATAAGCTAATTGTATTCGTGAAGATGGCGTGGACAGAATGTTACTGCAGAGAGAAAGAGGTATGGTATAGTGAAGCGTATTTCAGTTGCAATGATTTCTTATCAAGGCGAAAAGTACATAGAGGAACAGTTAGATTCCATTTTAGCAATTCTCGGTCCAAAGGATGAAGTAATTATATCGGATGATGGTTCTACAGATCGAACGAGAGAGATTCTGGTTCGTTATGAAAGTCAGGATGAGAGAGTACGTATGATTAATGGACCAAAGGCCGGCGTGAAGAAAAATGTAGAGAATGCATTACGTGCTTGCGAAGGTGAATATATTTTTCTTGCAGATCAGGATGATATCTGGATGCCGGAGAAAGTGGAATGTGTATTAGAGGCATTCAAAAGAGATGGAGTAGGCCTTGTGATACATGATGCAACTGTAACAGATGGAAGTTGTCAGAAAGTAATTTTAGAGTCGTTTTATAGCTTAAAAGGATCTGGGGCAGGTGCTATTAAGAATATATGGAGAAATACGTATATTGGTTGTTGTATGGCATTTAAAAGAGATATTTTAGAAGAAGTTCTACCGATTCCGGATTACATAGAGATGCATGACCAGTGGATTGGAGTAATCAACGACCAGCTAAAGAGAGGCACCAGCTTTATTCCTCAGAAACTTATCAAATATAGACGTCACGGCAACAATGCATCTGAGATGTCACACTACTCGATTCCACGTATGCTAAAGAATCGTATTTTCTTTGTATGGGCACTATTAACAAGGCGTTTTCGAAAAAGCAATCGTTCAGAAAAATAAACTTTCGTTTGGCGTAATAGATAGAGAACGCACCGACCTCAGGATTATCTCGTTCGAGAAACTATAGAAAGTGCGAATATTTTAAATAGTAAATTTAGTTGTGTTAGAGAAAAGTTTAGAAATTCTTTTCGCAGAATGCCGGAATAACGTTTTGTGTCCACCAACGCGTTGAACAATTTGGAAGAACTATCTGCATAGCACGAACAGGTGCCTGTTGCAGCTTCCTAA
>JAFYVJ010000023.1 GCA_017549185.1 Roseburia sp.
AGAGACTAACCTCATACGGATTAGTCTCAATGTTAGATTACTACACCGAAAGGTGTGTTGCTTGTTAAGTTGATTGAACCGCCGTGTACCGAACGGTACGCACGGTGGTGTGAGAGGTCGGGAAATTTAATTAAATTTCCCGACCTCTCGATTTATGCCTGTTTTTGGAAAGGGGATGATTATTTATGAAAACGATACAAGGACTATTTGAGTAAACAATTTTTCGGATTTAGCAGGTAATAAAGACGTGATTGTAGGAAATATAATTGTAAAAGTTAAAAATATAAGATATGATAAATAATATAAAAAAGAGAAGGTGGACAAAGAAAGGAGAAATTGAAGATGCAACTTAAAAGAAAACTTGCCCTTCTTTTAGCTATGGTGATAGCTATTAGTAGTATGGGAAGTGGAATGAGTCTGGAAACTTATGCAGCAGAAGTAGAAAAAGACTTGCAGACAGTTACAGAAGATGAGAACTCTCAAAGCTATGCTATTTATCCAATTCCTCAGAATACAACTTATGGGGAAGGGGAACTTGTACTTACGACATCGGTTGTGATTGTAGCAGAGCCGGAAGTAGATACTTCTACCAGAGATTATATTAAGGAAGTATTGGACGAGTATCAGGTGGACTATGAATTTGCTGAGACTATGGCAGAAGATAAGACCAATATTTTACTGGGAACTTATGGAAGTGCGGGTGTCGTAGAACAATATGTCAACAGCAATGGTATAGAGATTTCAACAGAGAATATCTGGAATAAACCGGATGCTCATGTGGTGGATGTGAAGGATAATAGAATTGTTATTTATGGTAGTGATACCGATAGTGTATTTCATGGTGTATCTACTCTGAAAATGATGTTTTCATCCTTTGCTGCGCAGAAATTCCCTGCTGTACATATTGAAGACTTTGCGTCTGTAGAGAGCAGAGGATTTATTGAAGGCTTTTATGGTTCATGGAATCATCAGGCACGAATGGATTTGATGCGTTTTGGAAAAGATTATAAATTGAACAGTTATGTGTATGCTGCGAAAGGTGATTCTTATCATACTTCTAATTGGCATGTACTTTATCCGGCGGAAATGATGAATCAGTTTGAAGAACTAGTAGCAGTAGGAGAAGAAACCAAGGTAAGATTTGCCTGGTCTGTTCATATGGGTAGTTTTTTCAGTGGTCTTACGATTCCAAGTGACCAATACGAAACCAGATATGCACAATTAATTGCAAAATTTGAGCAGTTAATAGGCATTGGTGTAAAACGATTTGATATTTTGAATGACGATTTCGGTAGTGGAAGTCATAGCGATGTAGTACTTGTATTAAATCGTATTAATAGAGATTTAAAAGCAAGAGGTTGTGAAAGTATTACCTACTGTCCACAAGGGTACAATAAAGCATGGTCAGGTAATGGTGATGAATTAGCAGCTATGTGTAATTTGGATGAAGATATTAAGATTTACTGGACCGGAGATGATGTAAATGCACCAATTACTCAGGATACGATAAATTTTGTGACAGAACGTTCTAAGCATTTGCCAGATTTTTGGTTAAACTTTCCGGTAAATGAACATGCAAAGAGTGGAATTTTCTTAGGACATATTAAGCATTATGCCAGAGATGGAGTAACAGGTATGGCAGGATTTCATTCCAATCCTTGTCGTTATCCTTATGCCAGTCAGGTAGGATTATATCAGCTTGCTGCTTTGGTATGGAATAATAATAATTTCCTTGATAATGCAGAAAAGATTTGGAAAAGTACCTTTGATTATTTGCAACCAGAGGTAACAGATGCATATTTTAAGATTGCAAATCATATTTCTAATGCACCTAATTCCAGCCGTGTAGGAAATAATTTCCCAGAGTCAGATGCCATAGAAACGCTTTTAAATACAGTGTTAAGCGAAGTGGCGACAGGCGCCGGATATAAAGACAGTGCAAAAGTGGCGGCATTAAGAAAAGAATTTGTGGATATTCTTGCGGCAATCGAAGAATTTAATACAAAATGTGCAAATCAGGGCTTGATAAAGGAACTGACTCCATGGTTGAATTCTTTAAAAGATTTGGCAACTGCAGGAAGGGATATTCTTGATAGTGCAATAGCAATGGACACTGGGGATTTATCTACAGCATGGTTAAAATTAAGTAGTGCAAGTACAGCCTATAGCACAGCATATACTTATAAAGCCAATTCAGATAATGATAGTCCGGTTGCAAAAGCAGGAAGTAAGAGAATTTATCCGTTTGTAGGTTCTGCTATTAATTATGTAACCAATTCGTTGACTCCGATGTTGAATCCGGATAATGCGGAAGTAGTTCCTTCGGCATTTGTAAAAATGGGAGGAGTTGTACAAAACGACGATGCGAATGCCAAGAAGATGTATGACGGAGATTCTGAAACGTGTGCGAATTGGAATACGGTTCAGAAGGTAGGAGATTATGTTGGATTAGATCTAGGACGAACCATTAAAGTGACGGATATTCATATTCTTCAGGGAACAAATGACAATGATCATGACATTTTACATAAGGCTACGCTTCAATATTCTATAGATAATCAGCAGTGGAATAACATAGATGCACAGGTATTGAAAGATGGACATGAGGTCGTTGCAGATGGACTTGAAATTCAGGCGAGATATATAAGATATTATCTGAATGAAGAAGGTTATAACGGAAAACCTGATTATTGGACCCATATCAGAGAATTTACCGTAAATAAACCGGTACAAACGGGAGATCGTGTATTTACGAATATCGAGAGTTTAAAAGAAACTCCGGTTACTTATGAAGGAACCAACATCAGCGTTCGAAATTTGGGAAATGTGACATTACAGCCGGGAGAATATATTGGTGTTAAGTTATTAAAACCAGCAGTTGCATATTCTTTTAATAATGTTGTATCTAATTCTAAGAATCTGACATTAGAATATTCCTATAATGAAGAACAGTGGACTATAGTAGAAGAGAATACTAGCGATGTAGCGATGAAGTATCTTCGTCTAATAAACCGGACCAATACAGCCGTGACTACAAATATAGAAAAAATAGAAGCAAATTTACAGTTGCTTCAGGGAGAAATGGCACTGTTAGCATCGACCATGAATGGTGGAATTGAAACAGGAAGCTATGATCTGGTATTTGATGGGGAACGATCTACTTATGTGAAGACAAAGGGTAATCAACAGGCAACTAATTATATAACTTTTGATCTTGGAAAAAATATTGAAATTCATGATGTTACATTGGTTACTACTGATGGTAATGAGACTTTTTCAAAGGCAAAAGTGCAGATTTCGTCTGATAATTCTGGATGGAAGGATATCGGAGTAATCAATGATAATATGGAATTCCCAGGCCCTCCATATAAATATTTCAGATGTAACGGAGAAGGAGAGCAGGCAAGATATCTGCGAATCTACATTACAGAAAATACAAACACTAGCTTGAAACTGAATGAAATTGAAATCAATCAGCAGGTAGAAGGTGGAAAGCAGGCAGATGAAATTGTCAGCAATTTAAGTGGAAATGTAAAAGCGGTAATCGATAATAATATAGGTACTGCAATGGTTGCATCTGTAGGTGCTGGGGCTTATGTAGAGTATCGTATTTCAGAAAATACCAATATTACGAAAGTAAATGTTCTTATGGGAAGTGCAGGTGCAGGAAAAGCATATGCAGTAAACGGTGCCGGAGAAGAAATTCTGTTAGGAACCTTAGACCAGAGTGTGTCAGAATTTGACACTACAGAAATCGCATCCATTACAGCAATTCGTCTCAAATGGGAACAAGTAGAAAATATCTCATTGCACGAAATTATACCTGTGCGCGGCTCCTATAAAGGTTCAGATATTGGTGTGTATGTTGAGCCAATCTGGGAGAATGGTGGTGAAGAACCGATAACCAATATTGCACTTGGTAAAACAGTAACAGTATCTGGAACTACAGCAGGTGCGGCTCCAAATGTAGTAGATGGCGATATCAATACGAAATGGGATAGTAATACCGTAGCGAAAACGGAAGCGGGAACAGAGACTGCCTGGATTCAAATTGATTTGGGAACAGAAAAAATTTATGAAATTAGCAGTCTTATCGTGCAATACTTTAATCTTATCTGGCCGACCAGATATACTGTCGAGGTGTCAGAAGATGGAGAAAACTGGAGTCAGATTGGAGAAGAGTACAATAGAAACAGTGGCGGTACCACTTATCCGGTAGACACTATTGAATTTACATCTCCTGTAAAGGCAAGATATGTGAAGCTTAATTTTGCAAAATTAAATGCGAATGCAGCTGGTACGGGCGTAGGCATTAGAGAATTTGAAATATATGGAAGAACGTATACCGGAGGCCCTGCAATTTCTGAAACAACATTATTAAGTGAAGGACAGCCAGTAGAAATATCCGGAGTGGAATCACAAGCTGATAAAGCGGAATATATCAACGATGGAGACAATAATACAAGATGGAATAGTAATTATATCCAAAAAGGAAGTGCCAGAGAAGGAGAAACCTCTTGGTTTAGTATAGACTTGGGAGAAACTCCGGTACTGATCGAGGAACTTTCGGTTAGTTACTATAACAAAGTTTATCCGACTGTTTATGAATTACAGGTTTCTAATGATAATACCAACTGGTATACAGTAGATGAGTATACAAAAGCATCTAACGGACCTACTTATCCGACAGATACTATTACGTTGGAAACACCTATACATGCCCGCTATGTAAGATGGTTCTATAAAGAATTGAATAGTGCGGCAGGCGGAAACGGAGTTGCTGTAACAGAAGCTAAAGTGTTCGGAAGAACTATCCATAAAGAAGCAGAGATTACAGCAGTTGCTGATGTGGAAGATATTACACTTCCGGTAGGAGGAGAATTCCATGAAGATGCTTTGGCAGAATTCAACAAAGTAACTATAAAGGTACAGAAAGTGAATGCTCCTTTGACAGTAGAAATTCCGGTTTCTTATGGAGAGGTTAATGTAGATACTTCTGTAGACGGAACGACTATGTTAACAGGACAGCTGCAATTAAGCGGTATTAAGAATACCACAAATAAAGATGTTTCTGTAAAAGTAGTGGTTGGAACAGGTGTGACGCCAAGTGAACCGGAAGCTGTAGAAGAAAAGTTAAAAGGATATACCTTGAGCTTAGAAGGTACTGTTGGTGTGAATTTCCACATGCAGTTAGGTGCTACAGTATTGAACGATACTGGGGCATACATGAACTTTACCTTAGATGGTAAAGAATACCAGAAGGTTTTTGTTAAAGATGCAACTTATGTAGAGAATACGGACAGTTATGTATTCAAATGTGGAGTTCCGGTAAAAGATATGGACACAGAGATTACGGCACAAATAATTTTATCGGATGAACAAAAGGGTTCTGTATACACTTATAGCGTTAGAGACTATATAGAGTATATTGCTGATAATAAAGAAGAGTTCCAAAAAGAGCTTGCACTTGTAGAAACAATGAGTACTTTTGGTAATACTGCAACTGCATACTTTGCGGGTGAAAGAGTAGATGCAATACCTGAATTAACAGAAACTCAATTAGCAGATTTGGCAAGCTATAAAGCTAATATTCCAGAAAATGATTTTTATTTTGGTTCAAGTTTATTATTGAAATCTGATACAATTTTAAGACACTATTTTACAAAGTACGTAGATGGATCTACACAAAAAGGTGACTTATATTATATTGAATCCGAAGGAATTCCAGCACATAAACTTGGTGCCGATATGGAAATGACAGTAAGCGGTATTAAAATAACATACAATCCGCTTAGTTATGTATACATTGCATTAACTAGGGAAGGCGTTGATGAAAATCTTAGAAATGTAATGCGTGCGATGTACCTGTATTATCAGGAAGCACAGGCGTATAAAGATGTAACTACAAATTAATTTCTAAATAAAGAAAGAATCCTAAAAAATATATTTTTCCAGAGATGGAAAATATTTTATTTAGGTAAAAGGACACATGCGAGGCTACCTTTTGACAATGATTTTTTTGTCATTGTCGAAGGGTAGTTTCTTTTTGTTAAAAATAAGAGGTGTTAGTTGAAAAAGTACAATAAAAGGTAAACATAATCCATGGAAATAAATATATTGCGTAAGTACAATAAAAAGTAGAAAATTAGGCAAAGGAGACGAAAAAACATGAAACGAAATTATTTCTGGAGAAATAATAAGAGAGTTCTTGGTATCGTTATGGCAGTAGCAATCGCTATAACAGGAATTCCATTTCCGGCTTCTCAGGTTTCGGCTTCAGAAAGCTCTATTACCGTTGGTGGTTTGACGGATAATAGCCTTACTGTATCAGCAGATACCAATGAAACCATTAGTATTGGAAACGACCAGTTATCTAGAACTTTCAAAATTGTAAATGGTAAACTTACTACAGGTACCATTTATAACAAGCTTGCGGGTGAGAACGTAGTATTTACACCGGCAACAGGCTCCGAAGAGTTTGTGATTAGAACTCTTGGAAGTGAGGGAACTAGAGTGGAACCGGATACACCGTTAACGAGTGTTCGTCCGGTAATTGAGCAGGAAGAGGAAGAAGAGGAAACTCCGACAAGTCCTGTAATCTCTGTTTCCAGTAGTATGCCAAATGATGGCGGCGGAATGGCAGCAGCGACAGATAAAGATGCCAATACTTATTGGTCATCAGACATGGAAACAGCAAATGCAGCTTATTTCCAGGTAATCTTTGCTGGTGAAAAGAAAGTAACCAAAGTGGATTACACACCAAGATTTGACAGTGGTGCAAAATGGAATTGTACCGGAAGAATTACTGGAATGAAATTTCAGGTTTATGATGGCACTACCTGGACAGATCTTACCGATGCGGAAGGCAATGTAAAGATATTTGATTTAGGTACAGATAATACGGTAGAAGGATATCCAGTACCAGTAACGGTAGATTTATCTGATTTGTCCGTAGTAGCACGAGGAATTCGTGTTATGGCAAGTGCAAGTTACCACTGGCAGTCAGAAAATGCGAACAAAGTTATTAATATAGCCGAAATCGACATTCTAGGTGTTGCTTCTGATGCAGCGGCAGGAACACAGTCGGCTAGTTTAATTCATGTAGAGACTCTGGGTGAACCAGAAGAACAGCCTGATTGGGTATTGACCGGTAATAGTGTAAAGACTTCAGATGGTGGCGGTTATGCAGCGTTTTTGGAAAATGATAGAGTAGATACATGGTATCACTCAGATTATGTAAATGACGATGCACCCGAAGGAAAATGGCCGGTACAGTTGACATTAGACAGAGGAAACACTGTTACAGAAAATACATCATTCCAGACCATTGGCTATCGTCCAAGAACAGGCGGAGCAAGACAGAATGGACAGATTAAATCTTTCTATTTATTTGCAAGTGACAGTGCAGATGGTTTATTTGTCGAAGCGAATAAATTGACATTTGAAAATGGAACCAAAGTTGGAACTGTCAGCATGTTAGGCAACTTTTCAGAAGGCAATAATAAACCAGAATGGGTATATATTTCTTTAGCAGAACCATGTAATGCACGTTATATTGGTATTGAAATAATTGATACTCAGAACGGTAAAAGATTTGTTGCCGGTTCCGGATTGGATTTATTTGCAGAGAAATTTGACTCTGTTCCTGCAAGTAGTATTTATAGTGGTGAAGAAATAAAAGCTAGTGAATTAGAACTTGTAAAAGTAACGAGTGAAGTTCATGTAACCAACGGTGGAAAAGAAGGAAACGAAGGTGAAAAAACCGGACAGCTTCTTACTTTTGAATTTAAGCCTATTTTATGGGGTGGACAGGGAACCGCAACCATTTATCAGAAAGTGGTAATGTATGAAGGTGACCACTATATGCGTAAATGGGTAGAAATCAAGTTCTCAGATGATGCTGATAAGCTTAATCGTATTGCATACATTGATGGAGAACATCTCTACACAACTCCAAGTACAGCGGATTTAAATGCTAACAAACCGGCTAACGGGGAAGCAGGAAAAGATGTAATTTGGACAATTCCACCAAATTCCGGTGATATTGTATTAATGGATGAAGTGAAAGGCGATTTAGGACAGCCAGTATATATCAACGGTTTATTCATGGGTTCTGAATTCCCGTCAGCTCAGAATAAGATTGAAAAGGCAGACGTAACAGGAACTACGGAAGCAGGTACTCGTCTGGCAATCAGCCGTTACTATACAGGAAAGAATCTTGGCGATTTGGAAAGAGATGACCATTTCCTAAATCAGTTAACAGACGATAACAAATTTGTATCATGGCAGACCGTATTAGGCGCAAGCCGTAGCGATGGAAATGATCAGAGTATTGTACAACAGGATTTCTTTAGCTACATTCGTGATATCAGTACACCAAGCGACTTCCGTATTCAGTACAATTCTTGGTATGATAACATGATGAGAATTACTGATGATAACATTATGGAAGCATTCAAAGACATTGACAAGAATTTTGTCGAGACTGGAGTGCGTCCGTTAGATTCTTATGTAGTAGACGACGGATGGAATGTTTACCGCAAGAATCCTACAGATTTGCAGGGTGGAATTGATATTGAAAGAAACGGTAAAGATGACGTGAACACAACCGGTTTCTGGCAGATTAATTCTAAGTTCCCGAACGAGCTTTATACTTCAAGTAATTATGTTCAGAAAATGGGATCTTATTTTGGTGTATGGATTGGACCAAGAGGTGGATATAATTATAACGGAATGTTAGCCGATATTATCCAGACTGGTTTAGATACGGATGGAGATGGAATAAAAGACGTACAGTATGGTAGTTCGGCTGGTGGTAGTATTGACGTTGCAGATGGACGTTATGTAAAGAAATTTGCTGAAATGGTAGTAGATTGGACCAATCGCTTCAAAGTAAACTACTGGAAATGGGATGGATTTGCTGATCAGGCTCAGTATAATTCGTTCTCAAGAGGAAGCTTAGAAACAGTAGGTTATAGTGAAAGCAATCAGCATATGTATGGCGGTCCTAACGGAGAATACCATGTTACTGATCTTTGGGAAAAATGGATTTATATTATGGAAGAAGCAAGGGAAGCTGCTGAAGCAAATGGCATCGGAAACTTGTGGATATCTCTGACATGTTACACAAATCCAAGCCCATGGCATTTACAGTGGGCAAACTCAGTGTGGATTCAGTGTGGATTGGACCGTGGTGATTTTAATAATGGTGTATTGACAGATAAGATGAATACAATGCTTACCTATAGAGATTCAGTATATCATAACTTTATTGTAGACCATGAATTCCAGTTCCCATTATCAAATGTTTATAACCACGATCCGATTTATGGTAAAGAAGATACTGGTATTGACGCAGGGTCTATGGACGGAGAAAAGTTCCGTAACTATTTATTCATGCAAAGTGGACGAGGAACAGCATTCTGGGAATTATATTACTCAGATAGTATTTTAAACGAAGAAAAATATTTAATTAATGCAGATTATCTTGAATGGGCAGAAGAGAATTATGACTTGTTGAAACATGCAATCATGATTGGTAATTCGCCAAACGATGAGATTACATTAACTCATAATAATGGTTCTCAGGACTTGGCAAAACAGTCTGTGTATGGTTTTGCGAACTTCTCTGAAACAGAGGCAGATGGTCTTCTCTATATGAGAAATCCAGTTGCAGAAGAACGTACATTTACTGTGAAATTAGATGAGAGCATCGGTGTAAGATTTGATGAAGAATATATCATGTGGAAAGAACATGTGTATTTGGAGAACGAAGGGCAGGTAGCTGCAACTCATCAGGTAAATGGTGCACAGGCAACAAATAATATCCTACATAAAGGTGATACAATATCCATTACTTTAAAACCAGGTGAAACTCAGATTTGGCGATTGAAGAAGGGTGGAGATACAACAGCACCTGTATTAGACAAGATTTACTTTGACGATGCAAATACGATTCAGGTAAGAGCAAGTGAAAGATTAGACAATAGCAATATTACATTTACTGTAAACGGAAAAGCCGTTCCGGCAGAAAATGTAAATAAATATGCAGATCTTCGTACCTTTATCATTACTTTGGATGAAGAAATGATGGATGGAAATGAAATTACTGTTGCAACAGCAAATGGTACTGACAATGCAGGTAATGCGTTAGCAGGAAGCATTTCGGCAAAATACTATAAAAATAATAGAATTGCTGTTGTAAGAAATATTAAGAAAACTAGTGGTACAGTAAGTCCGGCAGACAGAAGTGTAGTAGGCGACCAGGGATTTGCCGTATCAGCAGACGTAGTGTATGGAGAAAACAATGTTGAACTGTTAAAACAGGGAGATAACTATGTATTAGGTATTAATGCAAAAGGACAGCCATACTTTACAGTAAACGGAGTTACTGCAACTTCTGATATGGTGATGACAGAGGGGCAGTCATATGGACTTAGTGGTATAAGAGAAAACAATGGTTATGTTCGTCTCTATATAGACAATCAGATTGACAAGGCGGCATATGATAAGTCGTCTGTAGGATTTGTGGTAGAAGCAGCTCCTATTACATATGCAACCGGAAATAATACATTGAAAAATGTTATAATTCATTCCGCAGCAGTGGCATATGATGAACTGCCAGAAGCTCCATTAAAAGTATCATCTAACGTATATGTAGTGGATCAGGACGCAAAGAGTATTACTATAAGTGATGCAAAAACAACAGCAGGAGAACTTTTAGCAGGTCTTGTATACCAAGATGATGTAACAGTTGTTGTGGAGCGAAATGGAGTGGTATTGACCGCAGGAACACGAGTGGCAGAAGGAGACGTTGTAACTGTTACAGTGGCAGGGGAAACAGTATTCTATACTATTTTGGTGGTAGAAGATGGCAGCGCGAAAGAAATTCCGCAGAGTAGTATGCGTGTAACAGCCGGAAGTGAAGAAAATAGTGCATCAACAGAACTAACACCGGCTACTAATGCGATTGATGGAAAAACGAATACAATCTGGCATAGTGCTTGGGGTGGAACTGCTGCTGAGAATAAATGGATTACAGTAGAGCTTACCGAAGATTATAGTATTACCGGTTATGAATATACCCCACGAGGTGACAGTAGTAAGAATGGTATTATTACCTCATATGAAATTTATATAAGTAACACCAATAATGGAAGTGATTGGGAACTTGTGGCAAAAGGAAATGATTGGGCTGAGAATCATACAGTAAAAGCAGTAATGTTTGAACAGCCAGTACAGGCGAAGTATGTGAAACTTCTGGCAAAGGAAAGCGTCGGTGGTTTTGTATCAGCAGCAGAAATTAATCTGTTTGGAGAACGTTCATATACAACGGATACAAAACAGCCATCAGCACCGGTTCTGACAGCAAATCAAGTGGGTGGTAAGACAGTAGAACTTTGCTGGACAGAAAGCAGTGACGGAGAGAATGGTTCAGGAGTAAATGAATATTACCTGAAACAAAACGGAGAAGAAATTGCAAGATTTGGTGCTAATGAACGAGAATATATTGTGGGTGGATTGCAGCCTGAGACAGAATATTCTTTTGAAATCGTAGCAGTAGACAGAGCAGGAAATGAAGCAAGTTCTGAAATTATCAAAGTAACAACAGCAATCAACGCAGAAGTGTTAGGATACACATTAAATCTGGGAGGCACTATCGGCGTGAACTTCCATATGCAGTTAGGTGCTACCGTGCTTGCAGATGAAGATGCATACATGAAATTCAACCTGGGTGGTAAGGAATATATGCAGATTCCTGTTAAAGATGTAGAACTTGATGAAAAAACAGGTTATTATGTATTCAAGTGCGAAGTTCCTGTAAAGGACATGGAAACAGAGATTGTAGGTCAGATAATCTTATCTGACGGCAGAAGAAGTTCTGAATTCAAGTATACAGTCAAAGATTATGCAGATAAGATTACCAGTGGCGAAGTAACGTTTCCAGAAGAAACAATAGAACTTGTAGAAGCAATGAGTGATTTCGGTGATTACGCAACTGCATATTTTGCGGATGGAACCTTAGAAGAAACAGATGAAATGAAGGCAGTAACAGCAGAAACTTTAGAAGATTATCAAGTTGAACTTCCTACAGATAGTAGCTACTATGGTTCAAGTTTATTATTGAAATCAGATACTATTGTTAGACACTATTTTAGAGAAAAAGTAACAGACACTGCTGTAAAGAAAGGTGACTTCTATTATATTGAATTGGAAGGAATTCCGGCACATAAACTCGGTACCGAGGTTGTAACAACAGTAGGAGCTATGGAGATAACTTACAGTCCGCTTAGCTATGCATATATTGCACTTTCTCAAAAGGATGTTGATGAAAACCTTAAGAGTGTAATGCGTGCAATGTATCTGTATTATGAAGCAGCACAGGAATATCTTAAAGCAACTACAAATAATTAATTTTTTGACGGAGAAAGAATCTTGAAAGAAAAATCTACCGTTCCAGAGAAGAAAATTATTTTATAGGTAAAAGTGACTTGAAAGAGGCAGCCGCTCCACTATGATTTTAGTAAATCATAGCGGAGCGGCTGCCTTTCTTTTGCCAAAAAAAGGACTGATTGTTGATAAAGTACAATAAAAGGTAAATGGAGTCCATGGCAATAAGTATTTTGTTTAACTATAATTAAAAATGAAAAATTAGGCGAAGGAGGCTATGAAAAGAATGAAACGAAATTGTTACTTGAAAAAAAGTAAAAGAGTTCTAGGTATCGTTATGGCAGCAGCGATTGCTATAACAGGAATTCCGTTTCCGGCTACTCAGGTTTCAGCTTCAGAAAGTGCGATTACAGTTAACGGTTTAACGAATAATACACTTACTGTAGCAGCGGATACAAACGAAACTATTAGCATCGGAAACGACCAGTTATCTAGAACTTTCAAAATTGTGAATGGTAAACTTACAACAGGTACTATTTACAATAAACTTGCTGGCGAAGATGTAGTATTTACACCGGCAGCAGGCTCTGAAGAGTTTGTTATTAAAACACTTGGAAGCGAAGGACAGAGACAGGAATTAGAAACACCTTTAACAAGTGTTCGTCCTGTAGCAGACACACCAACAACACCAACAATTAGTATTTCTACAAATATGGATGGTGATGGCGGTGGAATGGATGCAGCCACAGATAAAAATGCCAGCACTTGGTGGTCATCTCAAGTACGAGGTGTAGACCAGGAATATTTTCAGGTACTCTTTGGTGGGGAAAAGAAAGTAACTAGAGTAGAGTATACACCAAGATGGGATAATAGTGCACATTGGGATTGTACTGGTAGAATTACAGTGATGAAATTCCAGGTTACTTATGACGGTACTACATGGACAGATCTTACTGATGAAAACGGTGCGGTAAAGACTTTTGATTTGGGTACAGATAATACAGGAGAAGATTATCCAGTACCGGTAATAGTAGATTTATCCGGCTTGAATGTAGTAGCAAAAGGAATCCGTGTAAGAGCAGCGGCAAGTCATCATTGGCAGGATTCGGATAAAAACAAAGCTATGAATATCGCTGAAATTGATATTTTTGGTTATTCTTCTAATGTAGAAGGAGTTGCGCCAGCTAGTTTAATTCATGTACAGGACGCTGCAACAGGTTGGACACTAACAGGTAACAGTGTACATCCAACTGATGGTGGCGGTTATGCAGCGTTATTGGAAACTGATAATGTAAATACACACTATCACTCTAATTATCCAAATGGTGTATGGCCGGTAGAGTTGACATTAGACAGAGGAACGGCTATCACAGAAGATACAGCATTCCAGACGATTGGTTACCGCCCAAGAACAGGTGGACCAAATCAGAACGGACAGATTAAAAAGTTTTATTTATTTGCAAGTGATAGTGCAGAAGGTTTATTTGCAGAAGAGAATAAAGTGACATTTGCAAATGGAACAAAAGTTGGAAATGTCAGCATGACAGGCAACTTCAAACAGGGCAATAACAATCCGGAATGGGTATATATGTCTTTAGAGGAACCATGTAATGCACGTTATATTGGTATTCAAGTATATGCCAGCCAGAATGGTAATAACTTTGCAGCAGGTTCCGGCTTGGATTTATTTAAAGAGGAATTTGAATCGGTTCCATTTTACGCTGGACAGGATATTAAAGCCAGCGAACTTGAACTTGTAAAAGTAACAAGTGAAGTTCATGTAACAAATGGTGGAAAAGAGGGTAATGAAGGCGAAAAGACCGGTCAGCTTCTTACTTTTGAATTTAAGCCAATTACATGGAGTGCTCAGGGAACAGCAACTATTTACCAGAAAGTGGTAATGTACGAAGGTGACCACTATATGCGTAAATGGGTAGAAATTAAGTTCTCAGAAGATGCAGACAAGGTTAACCGTATTGCATACATCGATGGAGAGCATCTCTACACAACACCAAGTACAGCAGATTTAAATGCACACAAAGCAGCGAATGAAGAAGCAGGAAAAGACGTAATCTGGACAATTCCTGCAAATTCTGGTGGTATCGTTCAGATGGACGAAGGAAAAGCGGACTTAGGACAGCCTGTTTATATCAATGGTTTGTTCATGGGTTCTGAATTCCCGGCAGCTCAGAATAAGATTGAATTGGCAGATGCAACAGCTACTACCGAGGCAGGTACACGTTTGGCAATTAGCCGTTACTATACAGGAAAGAATCTTAGTGATTTGGAAAGAGATGATCATTTCCTGAATCAGTTAACAGATGATAATAAATTCGTATCGTGGCAGACTGTAGTAGGTGCCAGCCGTAGCGATGGAAAAGATCAAAGTATCGTACAGCAGGACTTCTTCAGCTACATCCGTGATATCAGTACTCCAAGTGATTTCCGAATCCAGTACAATTCTTGGTATGATAACATGATGAGAATTACTGATGAGAACATCATGGAAGCATTTAAGGATATTGATAAGAACTTCGTTAAAACAGGCGTACGTCCATTAGACTCTTATGTAGTGGATGACGGATGGAACGTTTACCGTAAGACATCATCAGACTTACAGGGTGGAACCGATATCGAAAGAAACGGTAAAGATGACGTAAACACAGCCGGATTCTGGCAGTTCAACTCTAAGTTCCCAAATGAACTTTATACTTCAAGTAACTATGTTCAGAAAATGGGATCTTACTTCGGCGTATGGATTGGGCCAAGAGGTGGATATAACTATGAAGGAATGTTAGCTGATATTATCCAAGCTGGTGTAGATACTAATGGCGACGGAGTAAAAGACGTACAGTACGGCAGTAAAGGCGGCGGAAGTATTGACGTTGCTGATAGCCGTTATGTTCAGAAGTTTGCTGAAATGGCAGTAGACTGGACAAACCGTTTCAAAGTTAATTATTGGAAATGGGATGGATTTGCCGATGGTGGTCAGTATGGTGCATTCGCAAAAGGAAGCATAGAGACAGTAGGTTATAGCGAAAGCAATCAGCATATGTATGGTGGCCCTAATGGTGAATACCATGTTACTGATCTTTGGGAAAAATGGATTTACATCATGGAAGAAGCAAGAGAAGCCGCAGTAGCAAATGGTATTGATAATCTGTGGATTTCTCTTACCTGTTATACTCATCCAAGTGCATGGTTCTTACAGTGGGCAAACTCTGTATGGATTCAGTGTGTAATGGACCGTGGTGAAAGTGCAAATAGTGTGCTGACTGACAAGCTTAATACAATGCTTACTTACAGAGATGCAGTATATCACAACTTTATCGTGGATCATGAATATCAGTTCCCATTATCAAATATTTATAACCATGACCCAATTTATGGTAAAGAAAATACAGGTATTGGAGCAGATACCATGGATGGTGAACAGTTCCGTAATCACTTATTCATGCAGAGTGGACGTGGAACTGCATTCTGGGAATTATATTACTCAGACAGTATCTTAAATGAAGAAAAATATTTGATTAATGCAGATTATCTTGAATGGGCAGAGGCAAATTATGAATTGTTGAAACATGCGATTATGATTGGTGATTCACCAGATGATCAAACCACATTAACAACTGGTAATAACGGAAACGCTACACAGCAGTCAGCATACGGTTTTGCTAACTTCTCTGAAACAGAGGCAGATGGTATTCTCTCTATGAGAAACCCAGCAGCAACAGATAAGACATTTACTGTGACATTAGATGAAAGCATTGGTGTAAGATTCGATGAAGAATACGCAATGTGGAAAGAGCATGTATACCTTCAGAGTGAAGGACAGACAGCAGCGACACATCAGGTAAATGGCGAGGAAGCAACAAATAACATCTTACATAAAGGTGATACAATAACAATTACCTTAAAACCGGGTGAAGTACAGATCTGGCACTTAAAGAAAGGTGGAGATACTACAGCACCAGCATTAGATAAGATTTATTTTAACGATGCAAATACTATTCAGGTAAGAGCAAGTGAAAGATTAGACAACAGCGATATTACATTTACTGTAAATGGAAAAGCAGTTCCAGCAGAAAATGTAACAAAATACGCAGATCTTCGTACATTTATCATTACATTAGATGAAGCAATGATGGATGGAAACGAAATTATCGTTGCAACAGCAAACGGTACAGACAAAGCAGGTAATGCATTAACAGGAAGCATTTCAGCAAACTACTATGCGGATAACACAATCGTTTCTACAAAATATCTTATGGAAACAAAAGGTACACTAAGCTCAGCAGATAGAAGTATAGTAGGCGATCAGGGCTTTAGTGTATCAGCAGAAGTAGTATATGGTCAGAGTAATATCAGATTGGTAAGACAGGGTGACGAGTATGCATTAGGTATCAATGCAAAAGGACAGCCATACTTCACTGTAAACGGAATAACAGCAACATCTGATGTTGTAATGCAGGAAGGCAAGTCTTATACACTTAATGGTATCAGAGAAAACAATGATTATATTCGTCTCTATGTAAACGGACAGATCAGTGCAGCAGCATATGATAAGTCTAAATTAGGATTTGAAGTAGATGCAGCTCCGATTACATTTGTAACCGGAAGCAATACAGTGAAAAACATTGTGGTTAATTCTGTAGCGATTGCATATGATGAAGTAACTCCATCTGCATTAGATGAATTGATCAAAGAAATTCAGACAAACAAAGCTTTCTATACTACTGAATCATGGACAAACGCAGGTATGGACGCAGTGCTTACAGCAGCGCAGACAGCGATTGCTTTAAATCAGGAAGATAAGAAAGTTGAAGCTTATGATAATTTATTAGAAGCTTATGCAAAATTGATACCGGATACAAATCCGATTAACTATGCATCAGGTAAAATACCTACTAGAGGATGGGTTGATGGTTCAGCATATGATGAGTCATATAATAGCGGAAGAATAACATATGCTACCAATGGAACAAAAACAATGGGTGATTATTTCATCTTTGGTAAAGACAGTGGCTCTAAACCTGCTTATATGCAGATTGACTTAGGAGAAGAAGTTCTTCTTGATAGTGTAAAATTATGGAGATATTGGGACAATGGAACATATAGTTCAACAGCAATTGTAGTATCTAATGATCCAAATTTTGCAAATATTGAAAACGAGGATGTTTTGTACTATTCGCATCCATCTGTACAAACAGAAGCAACTGCAGCAGGAGATGACCTCTTTAACTTAGGTGTAACTCCAAGTAATAAGTTGTACCCAGAAGAATCAGCAGGAAAAGTATTATACCAGTTAGGTGCAGGTGAAACAGCACGTAAGGTTCGTTATGTAAGAGTCTATGGTAATGGTGTAAGTGGCAGAGAGGGCAGTTCAGAAAACCATATCGTAGAAATCGAAATCAACGGAAAACCAGCAGATCCATATAACTTAAATGGCTTGCAGGAAGTAGTAGACAGAGCAGAAGCAGAAATTGCGACTGGAGCTTATACTGCAGCTAGCGTAGCTAAATTACAGGGATTCGTAAATATAGCAAAAGGCTATATTAGTAGT
Source organism: Roseburia sp. (assembly GCA_017549185.1). Lineage (GTDB taxonomy): Bacteria > Bacillota > Clostridia > Lachnospirales > Lachnospiraceae > Roseburia. The sequence continues at coordinate 17,954 of JAFYVJ010000023.1, forward strand.
GGTGTGGAAGAAGGAACATCTGTTGAAGCTGTACAGAGTGTAAGAAATAATATTGAAACAGCAATTAAGGAATTAATGCCAATTAATATTGTCGGACCTTTCAACTTAACAGTAAAAGCCACAAGCGAAACAGAAGCAACATTAGTATTTAATGCGGCAAGTGGTGCAGAAACAGATGTTACTTATCAGGTACAAATTCTTCCAGAAGGAACAATAGAAGAGATAAGTGATTGTAAGTATAACTTAACAGAACTTACAGCAGGAACAACTTATCTCGTAAGTGTAACTGCAACAGATAGCAATGGCAATACAGGTAAAACTGTTACAAAACAGTATACACACAATTATTCAAATGAGGTTGACGAAGACTTAGTCGGATATTCATTAAGCTTAGAAGGAACTATTGGTGTAAACTTCTATATGGACTTAAGTGAAGAAGTGCTTGCGGATGATGACGCATACATGAACTTTACTTTGAATGGTAAGTCTTATTCAACAGTTTCTGTTAAAGAAGCAACAGCTAAAGTAGAAAATGATGTTACATGTTATGTATTCAAATGTGGTGTTCCTGTAAAGGATATGGAAACAGAGATTACAGCTCAGATAATTTTGAGTAATGGTAAAAAAGGATCTCTATACACATACAAAGTTGAGGAATATGTAGATTATGTTTTAGCTAATAGTGAAATATATGAAAAAGAAATTGAACTTGTAGAAGCGATGAACGAGTTTGGTGATTCTGCAATCTCATACTTTGCAGAGGAAAGTGTAGAAGCAATACCTGAATTGACAGAAACGCAATTCACAGAGTTAGAAAAACATCAGAGTAAAATTTCTAACGATAATAATAATATCTACTATGGTTCAAGTTTATTGTTGAAATCCGATACTGTTTTAAGACATTATTTTACAGAAAAAGTAACTGGTTCTGAAAAGAAAGGTAACTTATATTATATTGAAACAGCAGGAATTCCAGCGCATGAACTTGGAACTGATATGGAATTAACAGTAGATGGCATTACAATAACATACAATCCGCTTACTTATGCATACATAGCATTAAGTAGAGATGATGTAGATGAAAATCTTAAGAGTGTAATGCGTGCGATGTATTTGTATTATGAGGCTGCACAGGAATACGCGAACGATACGAATAATTAATTTCGGAATGGAGAATAGAAACATGAAAGAAAAATATATGACTCCAGAGATGGAGATTATCGAGTTTGAAGTAGAAGATATTATTACTACTAGTGGTGATCCGGATGAATTACCTACTTTAAACTAGGATTATTTTAAGTATTACATATATCTGTAAAAAAAAGAGGCTTCCTCTCTGCCATGGCTTTTAGCAAGTCATAGTGGAGGGGGAGTCTTTTAATTATTATATGCCTTAGAGGATGGGGTTAAGATTTTGCCAGATGTGTTTTGGAATAATCTAAGAAAAACTCTTTATTTTTATATGAAAATATTGTAAACTGTCTTTGGATTGAATGATAATAGTGGGATAACCACAGTTTTTATGATACGAGGGAGGAACAAAATCTATTATGATTACATGGAACAATTTAGATACCGTAAGTTCTTACAAAGAGCTTGAAAGCGTAGCAAAAGTAAATCTTGCAGAAGCGATGTCTGGTGAGAACGGAGCAGAGCGTGTAAGAAAATACAGTGCACCAATGGCAGAGGGCATGGTATTTAACTATGCTTCAAGACCAGTTGATGATGCAGTTCTTGCAGCACTTGCAAAATTAGCAGAAGAGACACAGCTTACAGAAAAATTTGCAGCATTATATAATGGAGAGATGATTAACACAGGTGAAAAACGCCTTGTTCTTCATCATATGACTCGTGGTCAGTTAGGCGATGCAGTTGTAGCAGATGGTGGCGATAAGAGAACATTCTACACAGACCAGCAAAAGAAAATCGAAGCATTTGCGAATAAAGTACATAATGGTGAAATTACAAACGCAGCAGGCGAGAAGTTCACAACTGTAGTACAGATTGGTATCGGCGGAAGTGACCTTGGTCCTCGTGCTATTTATTTAGCACTTGAAAATTGGGCAAAAGTGAACAACACATTAAAAATGGAAGCAAAATTCATCAGTAACGTAGATCCTGATGATGCAGCAGGTGTTTTAGCAACACTTGATTTGGCACATTCACTTTTCATTCTTGTGTCTAAATCAGGTACAACACTTGAGACATTGACAAATGAATCTTTCGTTAAAAACGCATTAAAAGAAGCTGGACTTAATCCTGCAAACCATATGGCATGTGTTACAAGTGCTACATCTCCACTTGCAAAGAGTGCGGATTACCTTGATGCATTTTTCATGGATGACTATATTGGCGGACGTTTCTCTTCTTGCTCAGCAGTAGGTGGTGCAGTATTATCATTGGCATTTGGCCCAGAAGTATTCGCACAGTTCCTTGATGGTGCAGCAGCAGCAGACTTAACAGCAAAGAACGAAGATTTACTTACAAACCCGGCAATGCTTGATGCATTAATCGGCGTTTATGAGCGTAATGTATTAGGTTATGAGAACACAGCAGTACTTCCATATTCACAGGCATTAAGCCGTTTCCCAGCTCACTTACAGCAGCTTGATATGGAGTCAAATGGTAAATCTGTAAACCGTTTTGGTGATCCAATCAACTATGTAACAGGACCAATCATTTTTGGTGAACCAGGTACAAATGGTCAGCATTCATTCTATCAGTTATTACATCAGGGAACTAATATTGTTCCACTTCAGTTCGTTGGATTTAGAAACAACCAGATGGGTAGCGATGTAATTATTGAAGGAAGCACAAGCCAGCAGAAACTTTGTGCAAACGTAGTAGCACAGATTGTAGCTTTTGCATGTGGTAAAGAGGATGCAGATCGCAATAAATACTTCGCAGGTGGTCGTCCATCAAGTATCATTGTTGGTGACCAGCTTAATCCAAAGACTCTTGGTGCATTACTTTCTCATTTTGAAAATAAAGTTATGTTCCAGGGATTCGTATGGAATATCAATAGCTTTGACCAGGAAGGTGTACAACTTGGTAAAGTATTAGCGAAAAAAGTACTTGCACACGATACAGATGGTGCATTAAAAGAGTACAGTGATTTATTAAATATCTAATCGAATACTAGTCGATGCGGCTATCTTCTGGGAAACTGGAAGATAGCCTTTTTATTCGTGCGCCTAGCGGTGCACGTTTCTAATGGGTGAAAGTCCCTAATCCACCCTAGTAGTGGGAAGGATATAGCCAAGACCAAGGGTGTCCATTGTGAGGTGGAATCTGAAGGAAGGTGGAGGCAAATCTCTGGTCTGAC
>JAFYVJ010000024.1 GCA_017549185.1 Roseburia sp.
ATAAGAGAGAACTTATAACTGATCTGATTGCTACAGTAATAAAAAATAAAATTCAAACTCACTATAAATTTCTAAAATTATCTGACTGCTATCAGTAGTCAACCACCGGAGAATCCGGTATCTGCTTGGACATTTCTGGCATTATCTGTCGCATATATCCAAGTGAAGATTATTTCGAACAAAGGAGATATGCCTATGACAGAAAGAGTTGCAGGATATGAACAGGCAACAGGAAAAATAGACTATACATTTACAAACAACTATATGTTTCATATTATTTTACAGGAGAATGAACTGGTACTCAAAGGTCTTATCAGTTCGCTACTACATCTTCCATTTTTGCCGCGAAGACATGGAGGGATATCAAGATGATAGCAAAAAATAACGAAATTCTTACATCCGCTTCAAAATCATTATACGAATACAATTCTGATTGGCTTGTGAGGGAACGATGCCGTGCCAGAGAAGATTTTGAATGCCATGAACGAAGTATGCAGAAGCAACTTGCAGAAAAAGATAATACCATAGCAGAGCAAAGTAAGATTATCGCTGAAAATGAATTGCGAATCCGAGAGCTTGAAGCAATGCTTAAAAAACAAAAATAAATTAGGTAAGTCTCAAAATTACCTTAGTAGATAGATTATATAAAGTGGCGGTGGAACAATAAAAATGTTGTTTGACCGCTACTTTGTTATTTGATATATTGTAGAGAAGTGTGATGATAGGTGTTGTTTCTGTTGACATTTTTGGTATACGAAAATATAATAATATCATTTAGAATGAATGATAAGATGACAGAACAGAAAGTTCGTAAGATGGAGGAAATAAAATGGCGTTAAGTAAAAAACCGGTGAACGGTATGAAAGATATTTTGCCAGAGGAAATGCAGGTGCGTGACTATGTACAGTCCGTTATCAAAGATACCTACAGAAGCTTTGGCTTTACCCCAATCGAGACTCCTTGCATGGAAAATATTGCAAATCTTAGCAATAAGCAGGGTGGAGAGAATGAGAAATTAATTTTTAAAGTGATGAAGCGTGGCGAGAAGTTAAAGGTTGAGGAAGCAAAGGTAGAAGCCGACCTTGTAGATTTTGGTATGCGTTATGATTTGACTGTACCATTAGTACGTTTTTATTCTAATAATGCGAATGATTTACCATCTCCATTTAAAGCATTACAGATGGGGAATGTTTGGAGAGCAGACAGACCACAGCGTGGTCGCTATCGTCAGTTCATGCAGTGTGATATTGACATCATTGGTGAGCCAAGCAACTTAGCTGAAATAGAATTAATTCTTGCAACAACGACAACAATTGGCAAGTTAGGATTTAAGAATTTTGAGATTCGTATCAACGAGCGTCGTTTATTAAAAGCGATGGCAGCATATAGTGGATTTGCAGAAGACCAGTACGACACCGTATTTATTATCTTAGACAAGATGGACAAGATTGGTATGGATGGTGTGGCAGGAGAGTTATTAAAAGAAGGTTATCCTCAGGAAGCAGTAGATAAATACCTTGGATTATTCCAAGGTGTAGAAGAAGCTGGCGGTGGTTTAGAAGGTATCAAATATCTTGCTAAGACTTTAGAAGGTTTCTTAGAAGCAGACGTGGAACAGAACTTACTTGAGATTATCGACAGCGTAGAGAACGCAAAAACTGCTGATTTTAAATTAGTATTCGACCCGACACTTGTTCGTGGTATGGGTTACTATACAGGAACTATTTTCGAAATTGCGATGCCGGAACTTGGTGCAGCTTGTGGTGGCGGTGGCCGTTATGATAAGATGGTAGGAAAGTTCACAGGTCAGGATGTACCGGCGTGTGGTTTCTCAATCGGTTTTGAACGTATCGTATTACTCTTGTTAGAGAGTGGATTTACAGTTCCAAACCAGAGAGAAAAAGTAGCATTCCTTATTGAAAAAGGTTTTTCAGCAGCAAAACTTGCAGAAGTTATTGCGAAAGCGCAGCAGGAGCGTCAGGCAGGCAAGCAAGTACTTGTTGTCCGCATGAACAAGAATAAGAAGTTCCAGAAAGAAAAATTGACCACAGAAGGTTATGGTGATATTGTAGAATTTTTCAATAACTAGAAATCGTTTACTGTTTGTGAAGGATGTAATAGCTATTTTGCAATATCTGTGCTAAAATATATAAGTTAAAGAAAGCAGGAATGCATATAATTGTAAATTTAGGAACATATATAGTTTAGACCGAGTCAAAAGATGTGTTTCTATGAGAGAATAGAAAAGAGGGATAATCATGGCAGAATCAATGCGTGGCTTACACAGAAGCCACAGATGTACAGAAGTATCAAGTGCAAATATCGGCGAAACAGTTACCGTTATGGGCTGGGTACAGAAAAGAAGAAATTTAGGAAGTTTAATTTTCATCGACTTAAGAGACCGTTCCGGTATCTTACAGTTAGTATTTAACGAAGAGACCGTTGGAGCAGAAGGCTATGCAAAGGCAGAAAGTTTAAGAAGCGAGTTCGTAATTGCTGTTACAGGTAAAGTTGAGAAACGTTCTGCTGCAGTAAATGAGAACTTAAAGACAGGTGATATCGAAATCATTGCAACAGATATTCGTATTTTGTCTGAATCACAGACACCACCATTTGCAATCGAAGAGAACTCACCTACCAAAGAAGATATCCGTTTGAAATATCGTTACTTAGATTTGAGAAGACCGGATATTCAGAATAAATTAATGCTTAGAAGTAAAGTACTTCGTCTTATGAGAGACTTCATGGCAGACGAAGGATTCTTAGAAATTGAGACACCAATCCTTTGTAAATCTACTCCGGAAGGTGCAAGAGACTACCTTGTACCAAGCCGTGTACATCAGGGTAATTTCTATGCGTTGCCACAGTCTCCACAGCTTTTTAAACAGTTACTTATGGCATCAGGCTACGATCGTTATTTCCAGATCGCAAGATGTTTCCGTGATGAGGACTTACGTGCAGACAGACAGCCTGAATTTACACAGGCAGATATGGAATTATCTTTCGTAGATATCGAAGATGTAATTGATGTAAACGAAAGATTATTAAAATACATTTTCAAAGAAGCAATCGGTGTAGATGTACCGGTTCCATTCCCAAGAATGCCTTATCAGGAAGCAATGGATAGATATGGTTCCGATAAGCCGGATACACGTTTTGGTATGGAACTTGTAGATGTATCAGAAGTTGTAAAAGATACAGAGTTTGTTGTATTCAAAGGTGCATTAGAAGCAGGAGGAACTGTTCGTGGTATCAATGTAGAAGGGCAGGGTGCTATGCCTCGTAAGAAAATTGATAAGCTCGTTGAGTTTGCAAAAGGCTACGGAGCAAAAGGTCTTGCTTATGTATGTATTAATGAAGATGGTACTTATAAGTCTTCTTTTGCAAAATTCATGTCAGAAGAAGAGATGGGGGCTTTAGTAGCTGCTATGAATGGTAAACCAGGTGACTTATTACTTTTCGCAGCAGATAATAAACACCTTGTATGGAGCGTACTTGGTGCACTTCGTCTTGAAATGGGTAAAGAACTCGGACTTATGGATGAGAACCAGTGGAACTTCTTGTGGGTAACAGAATTCCCACTTTTCGAGTGGTCAGACGAAGAAGGCAGATTCATGGCAATGCATCATCCATTCACAATGCCGATGGAAGAAGATTTACATTTGCTTGATACAGACCTTGGTGCAGTGCGTTCTAAAGCTTACGACTGTGTACTTAATGGTACAGAGCTTGGTGGTGGTTCTGTTCGTATCCATCAGAGCGATATTCAGGAGAAGATGTTCGAACTTCTTGGATTTACAGAGGAAAGAGCACATGAACAGTTTGGATTCTTATTAGATGCATTCTCATATGGTGTTCCACCACACGCAGGACTTGCTTACGGCGTAGACCGTATCATCATGCATATGACTCACACAGATAATATCCGTGAAGTAATCGCATTCCCTAAGGTAAAAGATGCTTCTTGTATGATGTCAAAAGCTCCTGGTACAGTAGACGAAAAACAGTTAGAAGAACTTGGTATTGCAATTGTAGCACCAGTTGCTGAGGAAGAATAGAAAAAATAAGCATGAAGGTCTTGTACGGAATTTGCTATATACAAGTTCTGGCAAGACCTTTTTCTATAGGAAAGACCTTGTTACGTTAATTTGTGAAAGCCTATGACTTTCCTGTAGAATAAAACCACTACGTGCAAACGATGCAGAGTAATAAAAAGCATTAGTGTTCGTTAGGAAATATCGTATAATCATTGTATAAAGATTAATGTTTTGAGGAAAGGATATTTAAAATGACAAGAAGAGAAAAAGCAGAAGCACTTTTCGTAGAAGGATATAACTGTGCACAGGCAGTAGCGATTGCATTTGAAGATGTACATGGAGTTGACCGTGAGACCATAGCAAAATTGAGTTCATCTTTTGGCGGTGGTATGGGAAGACTTCGTGAAGTGTGTGGAGGTGTATCTGGTATGTTTATGGTAGCAGGATTGCTATATGGTTATAATGATCCGAAAGCGAAAGAGGAAAAAGCAGACCATTATACCAGAATTCAGAAACTAGCAGAAGACTTTAGCAAGGAAAATGGTTCTATCGTGTGTCGTGAACTTCTTGGCTTGACAGAGAAGAAGCAGGAGCCAACACCGGAAGCAAGAACAGCAGAATATTATAAAAAACGTCCCTGCAAAGAATTGGTTGGAATGGCAACTGAGATAATGGACAATTATATTATGGAATATCCAATTGGATAAGGATTTGGCACCGCAATCAGGTAAAGGTTGAAATTTGGTTCTGTAGGGAATGAATTTGTTCCCTGAGTTGTTGACTTTGGGTTTGTAATTACGTATAAATAGTAAAACCCTCTTTGTTATAAATGTATTATGATTTAAACATATTTAAGTGTGATTGTAAAGCAAAAGCTATGATACAAAAATCCCCTGTATATCAGATGTTTCTTTTGTGTACTTAGAAGAAAGAAACATCTGATATACAGGGATTTCTTATGTTAATTCTTAGATTTCATATCCGATAATCATTCCGCCTTTTTCAGCATAGAAGCTACAAAGTCCGCCCATAGCACCAAGTTCAACAAGAGCATTAGGGAATTCTGCTAAAATAAGCTCTTTTAATGAATTGGCTGTCTTGTCGTTTAAGCAGTGGTCAATGAATACAGTACCACCATTGTAGCCTGCTTTTTTCATGTTGGAGAAGAGGGTGGATAGAGCCTTTTTCTCACCACGGCATTTATCATTTGGATTTAATACTCCGCCAGTAGCGTCGCCTACCATTCGAAGTCCAACTAGACCTGCGATTTTAGCAACTGCTGGATTTACACGACCGTTGTTAGCGAGATTATGTAAAGACTCTAGACAGAACTGTAAACGAGTGTGGTTTTCTTTATAATCTTCGATTTCAGAAACAACGTCTTCAAATGCTTTACCTTCCGAAATCAGTGATTTTAATTTATTTAAGTGAAGTTTCAACTCTGCACCGGCACTTAAAGAGTCTATGATGTGAACTTTTGCATCAGGATGATCTTCTTCATACTGCTGTTTTGCAGTCATAGCTGCGTTATAACTTCCCGATAAGTTACTGGTGATAGTAACACAGTAAATTTCGTCATAGCCTTCAAATGCTTCTAAGTAATCACCAACTCCTGGGCAGGCTGTTCCGGAGCGACCATTATAGGCACTTAAATCGCTTACCATACCAGGCACGTCTAATTCGGTAGTATCTACATACTCTTTATCATTCGTTACAATTCTAAGTGGAACAGATGTAAAATCCACATCAGTCATGGAGAACATGTTTGATGAGGAATCTGAGATAATTTTGACTTTCATGAGTCGTTTCCTTTCTTTTGAAAATAGTATTCGATAAAATCCAACATGGTTTTAAAAACTACATTATATATCAAAGAGTACTATATAAGCGCAAAGGTGTCAAGAAAAATCAGTGAAATATGGAAAAATATAATTTGCTTAAAAGATAGAAACATAGTTTAACAACACATTTATAGAACGGCTTGTATGTTAAAATAAACTTGCAAAGTTTGGATTAAGGCGTAAGATATTAGTTATACAGTAATAACTATACAGGGAAGGTACATTATGTCAGAAGGAAAGAAAGCAAAAAACTATAGCATGGATTTGTGTGAAGGTTCTATTGTTAAGAAGTTATTTCAATTTGTGCTTCCACTTATTGCATCTGGTATCTTGCAGTTGTTTTTTAATGCGGCGGATGTAATTGTAGTTGGAAAGTTTGCGGGAGATCATTCTTTGGCAGCGGTTGGTTCAAATACTTCGATTATTAATCTGCTAGTAAACGTATTCATGGGACTATCTGTAGGAGCAAATGTTTTAGTGGCTCGTTTTTTTGCTGGAAAACAGGAAAATGAGTTGCGAAAGACAGTACATACAGCAATTACGGTAAGCGTGATAAGTGGTGTTTTTTTAGCGATTATCGGAGTAGTTGCGGCAAGACAGTTGCTTACCTGGATGCAGAGTCCGGCAGAGGTGATCGATTTGGCTACGCTTTATTTGCGTATTTATTTTCTTGGAATGCCGGTGAATTTAGCATATAACTTTGGAGCAGCGATTCTGCGAGGTATTGGAGATACAAAGCGTCCGCTTTATTATTTAACGATCGCAGGTGTGATAAATGTTCTTTTAAATATGATTTTTGTCATCGTATTCCATATGGACGTGGCGGGAGTAGCATTGGCAACGATAGTGTCTCAAGCTGTTTCCGCAGTCTTGGTATTAAAGTGTTTGATGAAGGAAGAAGGCGCCGTTCGCTTAGAAAAGCAGTATCTTGGAATCGATAAACAGATTTTAGGCAAGATTATACAGATTGGATTGCCAGCGGGGATACAGGGTTCATTATTCTCATTATCGAATGTAGTGATTCAGTCTTCTGTAAACAGTTTTGGTGCTACGATTGTTGCAGGAAACTCTGCGGCACAAAATGTAGAAGGTTTTGTATATATCGCAATGAATGCGTTTTCACAGGCATCAGTAGCATTTGTTAGTCAGAATATGGGTGCCGGAAAGTATGAACGTATCAACAAGATTGTGATTACCACAATGTTAAGTGTTTTTGTGATAGGACTTGTATTAGGAAATGCGTTGTATATTTTTGGAGAGCCGGTTCTAGGCTTGTATTCGGATAATGCACAGGTAATTGGAGCTGGTTTAAAACGATTATCCATCATATGTACGACATATGCGATTTGTGGTTTGATGGATTGTATCGTAGGTGTACTACGTGGACTTGGTTATTTGGTAATGCCGATGCTTGTATCACTTTTAGGTGCATGTGGGTTTAGAATGGCATGGATTTTTGTACTTTTCCAGATTGAACGTTTTCATACGATTGAGACCGTATATTATGCGTATCCGATTTCGTGGACATTGACTGTAACGGTGCATATGATATGTTTTTTCGTAGTGCGGAAGCGGTTAAAGAGAAGATGGGGTGTGTAAACATTTGCATAGCACTTTTTACATTCATTGTACTTTGCAATTTTATTCTGTTTTTTAGTTATGCAAGACAAGGGAATTTAAATGGTAACTATGGAACTCTTTTGCAAGCTAATGAGATGGATAATGATACTCGTATCGAATATGGAAAAGCGATTGCAGAACAGACAAGACGCCTATCGGCATTGGTAACCAATATTTTAAAGATGAATAAATTGGAAAATCAACAGATTTATCCGAATACGGAGGTTTATGACATCAGTGAGCATTTATGCGAATGTATGTTGGAGCATGAATCTGTATGGGAGGAAAAAGGGATAGAAATCGAGACAGACATTGAAGAGGAGCTTTATGTAGAGGCAGATAAGGAACTTCTTAGTCTGGTTTGGAACAATCTTTTCTCGAATGCCTTAAAATTCACGGAAGCGGGCGGAACGGTGTCTTTACGTTCCTATGGAGATGAGAATTATGTTTATGTGGAAGTAATGGATACCGGGTGTGGTATGACTCCTGAAACAGGTGCAAATATTTTTAAAAAGTTTTATCAGGGTGATACCTCACATTCTACGAAGGGGAACGGACTTGGACTTGCCTTAGTAAAACGAGTGATTGATATATGTAAGGGTGAGATTAGTGTGTCAAGCCGGCTTGGAGAAGGAAGTACGTTTATTGTGCGGCTGAGCAGGGTTAAAATATAATAGAAGAATGAAAAGATTTTGTTACGTTAAATTATGAAAGTTTATTTCTTTAGTCTTATAGAATAAAAAACTCCGTGAGCATGCACAAAGCACTATTTTTATGTGTCCACATCTATGGGTATATTTTATATCAAGAACATCATTAAACTTGCGTTAGAGAAATCCGAATATTTCAGTTTGATGGAGAGATACTATTTCTAAAATGTCCTTTGAAATAAGGAAAAAAGAGAGGAAATAGTATGAGTGAATCAAATATGTTAGGTGTCAACCAGCGAAAAGCTGCCATGATTGGCTGTGGCTTCGTAGGAGCAGCAACCGCTTTTGCACTAATGGAAAGCGGTATGTTTACGGAAATGGTATTGATTGATGCAGACAAAGACCGTGCAGAAGGGGAAGCAATGGATATCAGCCATGGTTTGCCTTTTGCCAGACCGATGAAAATCTACGCTGGTGATTATGATGATATTACAGATGCTGCAATTATCATTATTACGGCAGGGGCGAACCAAAAGCCGGAGGAGACAAGGCTGGATTTGGTGCATAAAAATGTAGCAATTTTTAAGTCCATTATTCCGGAAATTGCCAAAAGAAGCTGTGAAGGGATTATTCTTGTGGTGTCCAATCCGGTAGATATTCTCACTTATGTGACTTTAAAGTTATCCGGTTTTACGTCAAACCGTGTTATCGGCTCTGGTACTGTATTAGATACTGCCAGATTAAAATATAATCTTGGGCAGCATCTGGAAGTAGACAGCCGGAGTGTACACGCTTTTATCATCGGAGAGCATGGAGACAGTGAATTGGCGGTATGGAGTAGTGCAACGGTGTCCGGAGTACCGATTGATAAGTTTTGTGAGATGCGGGGACATTATAATCATGATATGACAGAAGCTCGCATTGCTGAGGAAGTAAAAAATAGTGCCTATGAAATTATTGAAAAGAAAAAGGCGACGTATTTTGGCGTTGCAATGGCAGTACGCAGAATTTGTGAGGCAATCATTCGGGACGAGGAATCAATTTTACCAGTGTCCAATCTCATGCGGGGCGAATTTGGTATAGAGGAGGTGGCACTCAGTATTCCTGCCGTTGTAGGAGCAAAGGGAGTGGAAGAGATTGTACCGATTTCTCTGGATGATGATGAGTTGCAAAAACTGCGAAAATCTGCAGAAACACTAAAAGAGATATTACGTGGAATTTTATAGAACAGAGTATGCCATCAGTATCGTTTCATCACTATTGTAGATTGAGAGATGTGATGGCATTTTTTTGTGACACGATAGGAAGAATGGTTATAGATATCCATCAAAAGAGCAGGAGGAGTCCCTTGCTTCCATGCATGATAACCGAAAGTTTTTCGTAAAGCACTTTTGATTGACAGTTATCAGGTTACGGAAAAGTATTTAGGGTTACAGTATGCACCGCTTAGAAAAGAATTTCAAAACTGTTATCCGAAGGTGATAAAAGAACAAGTGGAGAATTTGCTGCTTCTTTCGGGAGGTTCTGACAACTATCATATTCTACGTACCTTGTTAGAAAGTATAGATTTTGAAGAATATCAGCAGCTTTTCTATATTTTGGAGAAATCAATTTTCAAATCAGGATATATTCCAGAATCTACAATATCGTTAAAGGTATAATCTTTTATGTCACTGTTTTCAAAATTATATACTAAAATTCTGTTTTTTGCTTTATCGACAATCCAATATTCGCGAACGCCCGAGGTGCGGTATTTGAAGAGTTTTATCATGTAGTCCATTCGTTTTGTACTCGGTGAAACAATTTCGATAATCCAATCGGGTGCACCAATACAGCCTTTATCATCTAGTTTATTAGGGTCACATATGACGGATATATCCGGTTCTACATAATTTTTATCGTCTTCATTTAAGAATACGGCAAATGGTGCAGGATAAATTTTACAACTGCCGTTATTGGTTTTAATGTATTCGCGGATCATAGCGAATAGTTCACCGGACAGTTCCTGATGAATCCGGCTCGGTGGAGCCATGTCGTAAATAACACCATCAATCAGTTCAGCACGTTGTCCTTCCGGGAGAGCATAAATATATTCGGTCGTATAAGAGTCTGATTTTAATAGTGTCATGGAATGCACCTCCTTTTCTTAAAAATAGCATAAAGAATGGTTATGGTCAATAAAAATAGAAGTATTTTCAAGTTTATTATTTCTTGTAAAATTCAGAGTTTTTTTGTATGCTATATAAATATAAGCAGTTATTATTTACAGCGGTAATAAGATTAAAAAGTAGAGAAAGAAACATATGTATTTGGAGGAAAAATGGTAAACTGGAGAAATTATTTTGCTTCATCTATTTTGGAAAGAGGACGAACCTATCAAAAAAAAGGGATGGTACAGTGTGTTGAAGAAAATAATGGAAAATATACAGCGGAAGTAATTGGAACGGTGCCGTATCAGGTAAGTGTGTGGAAGAAGCTAAATGGTCAGTTAGGTATGTCATGCACCTGTCCATATGCGAAAGAGGGGAAAAAATGTAAGCATATGGCGGCATTGTGCATGGAAATAGGTGAACACCTAAGCGATATAAAAGTACCGTATGAGAATAGGCAGAAGATAAAACCGGTAAATGTCCGCGTGTATCCGTTTTCCCAAAAGAATAAAACGAAAAATGAGCGATATACCTATTTTGATTTATCCGTGATAACGAAAGATATGGTAATCATGCAGGAACAGTGGGAAAGTGCTAAAAAGATGGTGGAGGATGGCGAGGTTACGCTGCAGAATGTAGAAATTGGTTATCGGGAACAGTACCAAGGAAAGCCGGAGCAGGGAGGAACTGTGAATGCCTTTTATAATGGAAGCAGCGGATCTGTTCCGGTGACCATTTATTTTTCAAAGGACGCGATATTGTCGGCACAGTGTGCTGTTCCGAAATGTGGAAATTATTATTACCAAGGCTATTATTTGTATGCAAAAAAACAATTATGTACACATCAGTTAGCGGCACTTTTGCTTTTGTCAGACTATATTGAAAAATATAATCCGGGAGATACGACGGATTATGAAGCATTACTTCTGATGAAACGCTACAATCAGATGAACCATAGACAGATTGTGGGAACGATGAATGAGATAGCAGAAGATCTGCACTTAGAACCGAAGCTGGAACATTTTTTTGAGAGTTTAAAGTTATCATTTCGTGCTGGAACGTCAAAATTATATGTTGTTAAGAATTTGACGGATTTTGTGGAAAATGTGGAAGAGAAACGAGTGCAGAAGTTTGGCTCAAAAACGGAAATTGATTTTGCTGTCCACAGAATGCATGAGGATTCCTGGAAGTATTATTCTTTTATACGGAAAATTGTAAGAGAAGAGCAGAGACGTAACTGGATAAATAGACGTTATTCTTATGATGACAGAGAAATTGAAGGCAGTATTCTTTTGTATGGCAGCAGGCTGGATGAATTTTACGAATTGTTAAAAGAAGAGAATGCTGAAATAAATTATGTGGATAAAACAGTTGATGCAAAAGGAAAGCGGCTGACTGTAGGGGAAGGAAATCCGAAAGTACAATTAAAAATCAGTGAGAAGTTTGATAAAAATAAAGTTTTTAAGGGCATTGAGGTGAGAGGACATTGTCCTGATATTCTAAAAGGGGAAAGCAGCATTTATTTTATTGAAAATGAGGTGTTAAAGAGGATAGAGCAGGACGCAGCCCGGATGTTAGAACCACTCTTTGAGATGGCAGAAATAGCAGATATTGAATTTGAAGTGGGCAGAAAATCTTTGGCAGATTTTTATTATCATACGATGCCGTTGCTAGGGGAATATGTAGAGTTTGTTGAAAATAAAGCATCGGTGGTAGAAAAGTATCTGCCGCCAAAAGCAGAATTTTGTTTTTATCTGGATGCAGAAAAAGAGGGAATTACTTGTGATGCGAAAGTTTCCTATGGAAAGGATACGTATGCACTGTTTGACAGGCTTTCAAAGCATGTAGAAGCAGATGAAGTTCAGGATATGGAAGCAGAGTCAGATGCGGTTTTTCATGTGACTCGTTATTTTAGTGAAGTGGATGTACAGAGGGGATTATTTTATTGCAAGGACGAACCGGAAGCAGTATTTGGGGTATTAGAACATGGAATCAGTGAATTATTGACAATTGGAGAGGTATTCTGTACTGATCGTCTGAAAAATATCAATGTACAGAAGAAAACACCATTAAAAGTGGGAGTATCATTAGAGAGCGGTATTATGAATTTGGAGATTTCTTCTGAGGAATTTTCAAATCAGGAACTTTTAGAGATTCTGGCAAGTTATCGCAAGAAAAAAAGATATCATCGTCTGAAAAACGGAGATTTCTTAAATATTGAGGATGAGAATCTGGAGATTCTCAATGGAATGATAGATACCTTACACATTTCTTCAAAGGAATTCCTAAAAGGAAATATAAAAATTCCGGCATACCGAGCATTATATTTAGATAAACTTTTAGAAAAAAATGATTCACTTTATGTGGATCGTGATAAGCATTTTAAGTCTCTGATAAAGGAATTTAAAACGGTTTCTGATTCGGATTTTGAGGTTCCGGCAGCAATGCAAAAGACATTGAGGAATTACCAGATGGAAGGATATCGGTGGCTTAGGACACTGGATGCATATGGCTTTGGAGGAATTCTGGCAGACGATATGGGACTTGGAAAAACATTGCAGGTAATTACCGTGTTACAGGCTGCAAAGAATGAAGGAAGAACAGGCACATCTTTAGTAGTGTCACCGGCTTCGCTGGTGTATAACTGGCAGGAAGAATTCAGACGTTTTGCACCGGGCATGAAGACTTTAGTTGTAGCGGGCATGCAGGGAGAACGTGTGGAGTTGCTAAAAAACTATAAGGAATATGATGTATTGATTACATCGTATGATCTTTTAAAAAGGGACATTGCTGCGTATGAGGATCTGCAGTTTGATTTTCAGATTATTGATGAGGCACAGTATATCAAAAATCATACAACTGCGGCAGCGAAAGCGGTGAAGGGGATTAACAGTCAGACCAAATATGCATTGACAGGTACGCCGATTGAAAATCGTTTAAGTGAGTTGTGGAGTATTTTTGATTATTTAATGCCCGGATTTTTGTATGGTTACGAGACATTCCGCAAGGAAATGGAACTTCCGGTAACCAAAAATAAAGATAGTGGTGCAGTAGAACGGTTGAAAAAAATGGTTTCTCCATTTATCATGAGACGTTTAAAGCAGGATGTGCTAAAGGATTTGCCGGATAAATTAGAAGAGATACAATATGCACGTTTTGAAGCAAAACAGCAGCAGATTTATGATGGACAGGTTGTACATATGAAAGAAATGCTTGCAAAACAGAGCAAGGAAGAGTTCGCACAGAATAAATTACAGGTGTTGGCAGAGTTGACGAAACTGCGTCAGATTTGCTGTGATCCGACCCTGTTGTTCGAAAATTATAGTGGTGAATCCGCGAAAAGACAGGCATGTATTGATTTGATGAAAAGTGCAATTGAAGGTGAACATCGGATTCTTCTTTTTTCACAGTTTACGTCTATGTTGGAATTGTTAGAGGAAAGCCTGAAAAAGGAAGGAATTGATTTTTATAAAATTACAGGTGTCACACCGAAAGAAGAACGTATTCGCCTTGTAAAGCAGTTTAATGAAGGAACAATTCCGGTATTTTTGATTTCGTTGAAAGCGGGCGGCACGGGACTTAATTTGACAGGTGCAGATGTAGTGATTCATTATGATCCATGGTGGAATCAGGCGGTGCAGAATCAGGCAACCGACAGAGCACACCGCATCGGACAGAAAAAGGTAGTTACGGTATATAAATTGATAATGAAGGATTCAATTGAAGAAAAAATTATGCATTTACAGGATGCGAAAAAGAATCTGGCAGATGAAATCTTAAGTGGAGAAAATGGGGGACTGGCACAGATGTCGAAGGAGGATTTGCTGGCATTGCTGTAGAAGAACTTAGCAGGTTTTACTTTAAATTACATAGGAAAATATGTTATAATATTGAGTAGTTTTTTGTGAAAGGGTATGTTGGAGGAATAGGACATTGAGATATGTATTTGCAAAAGATTTGCAGCCGGGCATGATATTGGCACAGGAGTTATTAGATTCAAAGGGACGAGTGATGGTAGAAAAAGAAAGTTCCTTATCAGAATTTATTATAAAAAAAATAAATAAAGATGGATACGATGGTGTATATATTCAGGATGAATTATCATCTGATATCTGTATCGAATCTGCATTAGGTATATCATTATGGATAAAGGCCATGGAATGTGTCAGATTACGCAATATAAGCCAGTGCAAGAACGTGGCGAACGAGATAGTAGAATCATTATATGGAAGAAAAGATATTTCGTTAGATTTAAGTGATTTTAGAACAAATGAGAATTATATTTTTGCCCATTCTGTAAACGTAGCAGTTTTAAGCTGTTTGGTAGGTATGGGATTTGGTATGGAAGTAGAAGAACTGTATAATTTGACATTTGCTGCATTGATTCATGATCTTGGCAAACTGGATATATCAGAAGAAATTCGGAACAAAGCCGGACGTTTGACAAAAGAAGAATTTCAGATTATGAAAAGTCACGCTGAACTATCCTATGAGTTAATAAAAGATCGTTCAGATGTTTCTGCACATGTTAAAAAGGCAGTGCGTTCGCATCACGAAAATGTAGACGGCAGTGGTTATCCGGATGGAATTTTAGGCGATGCACAATCGATTTTTACGAAAATTCTTCATGTAGTAGATGTATACGATGCATTAGTGTCTAGAAGTCCGTATAAAAGACCATATTCCCCACAAGAGACGATTGAGTATCTAATGGGTGGATGTGGATTATTGTTTGCGCAGGAAGTAGTGAGCACGTTGATCAAATTTGTTCCGATGTATCCAAAAGGAACAGAAGTTGAGTTATCGGATGGACGAAGTGGAATTATTGTAGAAAATACTGGTATTCATAATTTGCGTCCGGTAGTTCGTTTATATGATAGTACAATATTAGATTTAGCAAAACCTGAACATTTTAATACAACGATTCAATTAAAAAATTATCGTAGAATTTCTGAAAAGTATGAGTGGGAACGTAAAGAAATGCTTGGAAACGGTAAACGTTATCGCATCTTAATCGTAGATGATATGCGCACCAATTTGCAGATGATGCAGGATATGTTAGGTGAGGATTATGACTTGATATTGGCTAAGAGCGGTCAGCAGGCAATTTCTTATATAGATAAAAAAGATTTACCAGACCTGATTATGTTAGATATTGATATGCCGGAAATGGATGGTATTGAAACAGCATGTCAGATTCGTATGCGTACAGAGCACAAATATATACCAATTATGTTTGTAACATCGTTGTGTGATAAAGAAACAGTAATGAAATGCAAGAGTTTAAATCCGGAAAGCTATATTGTCAGACCATATAAGCCGGTATATGTTAGAACGGAGATTAAAAGAATCCTTGGAGGATGGGGGCATTAAATAAATGCTGGTTTTCTATTTTGTATCATTGCTTTTAGCAATTTTTTCTTTAAATTATTATATTGCATCTAGTATAAAAGCAGGAATTCATCGGTTATTACCGATGGTAATTATAGCCATTGCATTACATCATATTTGCCAGATGGCATTTTTGATGGTGGGTAAGACAAAGATGTTTGTCTTTTTTGATGACTGGCTGATGTTGGAGATTTTGTATCTTCTCACGCATTATATTCGTGAATTCTACTATATATTATTTAGAAAGCGTACGGAGTGGATGCTATCACTGGCCATGTTTGGAATGGTGATTATCGTATTATTACAGTATGAATATCCGATTCTTTATAATGTGGGATACGGCTTGTTTACTTATATTTATCTGATAGGACTGATAGTCGCAGCTACCGGAATTTTTCAGATTACATATTTTAGTAAGAATGAACGTAAAGTGGTAAAAATGCTATATGCGGCATTGATGGCATCGTGTCTGGTTTTGTTGTTACGAAAGGTACCGACTGTACCGGGTGGTTTTTGGACAAGTATCATTTATGATATGGTATGTATAGGGGCTTTTTACCTAATGTATTCTAAAAGTCTGACCGATGATGCGACATTGATGCAGACGAATTTATTTGATACATCTGATGTGGCGATGGTATTGTTTGATCCGGATTTTTATCTGTTGGAAGCGAATGATGTGGCAAGGAAGAGTTTTCCGGAGGATTTGGGAAGAAGCAGGCGTGAAGCACAACGGGAGCAGTTTCGAGAATCCATGAAGCATTTTGCAGAGCGTGAGGAGCGAATTGCAGAGGTGGAAGCAGATGGAAAGTTTTATCGTTGTACGGTAGAAGACTATGAGATTGGTGGAAAGATAAGAGGTTATATATTAACTGTTGTTGATATTACAGAAGAAAAACTGCAAGTGAGAAAAATGGAGCAGTTAAAGCAGATGGCGGAGGAGCAGAACGTGCTCAAAAGTAAGTTTTTGGCGAATATGAGCCATGACTTAAGGAGTCCGTTGCATGCAGTAATGGGAGCAAGTGATGTGTTGCTTGCGAAACATAATATGACGGCGGTAAATCGCAGTTATATACAAATGATTAAAAGCAGTAGCAAGGTACTGTTAGATTTGGTAAATGAGATTCTGTTATATTCCAAGCTTGAAGCAGGCAAATTGGTATTGTTAAAGAATCCGTATTCTCTGGAAGGTATGTTAAAAGATTTATCACAGATGATGATAATGAATCTTTCCGCTAAACCGGTGGAATATCAGCTGAGTTTTGATACGGATTATCCAGCAGAAGTGGTGGGAGACCAGAATCGTGTAAGACAAGTGATACAGAACATTTTATCGAATGCAGTGAAATTCACAGAAGAGGGATTGATTTCTTGCAATATCAGTTGCGAGCCGGACGAAGAAAAAAGTAAAGTTAAGATTACCTGTAGGATTTCGGATACGGGATCCGGAATGAGCAGTACACAATTAGCGGCACTTTTTGATGAATACACCTCCTTTGCCGAGTTACGTAATAAAGAAGGAACAGGCTTAGGTATGAGCATTGTACGTCAGCTGACGAAGCTGATGGGCGGGAGTGCTATGGCAGAAAGTGACGGATATTCAGGGAGTACAGTTACGATCTCTTTTTATCAGGACTTAGAAAAGAATGATTGGAACCAGCCGGTATGTTACCAGAAAATGGAATTAATGAAACGGAAATCAAAAGCAGAACAGGTTGATGTTCCTGATGTAGCATTTATGGATGCAAAAGTACTGGTAGTGGATGATTTGGAAGTAAATCTGCAGGTTTTTAAACAGGTTGCGGCTCGGTGGGGAGTTGTTCCAGATGTTGCAACGAGTGGTGCAGCTGCAATTAAATTGGCGAGAGAAAAAGAATATCATTTGATTTTCTTAGACTTAATGATGCCGGAGATGGATGGTATGGAGACGGCTGTAGAGTTGCAAAAGTTCTGCGATACTCCACTTATTTTATTGACAGCGGATGCGTCTGATGAGACGAAAAGCCGGTGTACAGAGGTTGGATTTGCAGATTATATGAGTAAGCCGATTGATAATCGTCAATTAGAAAATAATTTTAAAAAATATATTCCAAAAGAATATCGTGTAGCAGTGAATGCAACTGTAAAGGGAGAGGCTGCGTTGCAGTCGGAAGAAGCGCTATTAGCAAGACGGGCAATTTTAGAAACGGTTGTGGCGGAATTGGAACATTTACATCAACACTTGCCAGAGTATTTAAAAAATGATTTGGCACTGTTTCGTATTAAGGTACATGGTATTAAAGGGTTTACAAGGCAGATCAACTATTTTAGCATTAGTAGACAAGCAGAAATTATGGAGATGGCTGCAAAGACTGATAATCAGCGTTTTATAGCAGAGAATATGGATGATTTTCTGTGCGAAATAAAAGAGACTATTGAAGAACTTGAAGAGGAACTGACGACTCTGCCGAAACGTGAAGTGCAACAAAGCGAGGAAAGCATCGAAAAATTGTTAGAACGATTAAAAAATGCTTTCGATGATTTCGATTTGATGACAGCAGAATCATGTATAGAGCAACTTTTGACCAGAGAATTATCCGAGAAAGAACAACATCTGGTGCAACAGTGTAAACATGCATGTGAAGATATTGAGTACGATATGGGAAGCGGACTGTTAGAAGTATATTTAAATTCCCGGTGATTTAGTCATAGGATGAGAATCTTTTGACTAGGAATAAAGGAAGGAAAAGTATATGGGAGAAAAAGGATTGACATTAAATAGTCGGGTTGGAGATTTGTACCAGACATCGGTAGGACATGATGCATTAGCAAAGGTGTTGCTACAGTTAGGAATTCCGGAGTGGGCAATTACGAATGGAATCGTATCGGGACTCAAATTAAAGACGGTTGCTGCACTTGCGGGTAAACTTCTGGGGAAAGATTTTTTTGATGCAATGTTAAAATTGGTCAATACAGAGACGGACGTGCCAGTGGTTTCAAAGGGTACTATTACCCCCAAATGGTGGAAGGAAGCGGTTTTTTATCAGATTTATCCGAGAAGCTTTTATGATACGAACGGGGATTGTATTGGTGATTTACGTGGTATTATTGAGAAACTGGATTATTTGAAGGAGTTAGGTGTGGATGCACTTTGGTTGTCTCCGATATATGATTCACCGAATGATGATAATGGTTACGATATTCGTGACTATCACAAAATCATGGAAGAATTCGGTACGATGGAGGATTTTGATGAGCTTTTAGAGAAAGTTCATGCGAAGGACATGCGTCTGATTATGGACCTGGTAATTAACCATACTTCCGATGAACATGAATGGTTTAAGAAAGCATTAGAAGACCCGAATTCGAAATACAGAGACTATTATTATTTTAGAAAAGATGACGGAAGTAAAAAGGAACCAAATAATTGGGTGTCTTTTTTTTCTGGTCCGGCATGGAATTATTATAAAGAATCGGATTCATGGGCATTGCATTTGTTTTCGAAAAAGCAGATGGATTTAAATTGGGAGAACCAGGAGCTTCGTGATGAGCTGGTGAAGATGATTAACTGGTGGTTAGATAAAGGTGTAGATGGATTCCGAATGGATGTTATTAACTATATTTCAAAAGAACCGGGATTACCAAATGGTAATGAAGCAATCGGTAATCTGATGGGCTTTCCGGGTATCGAGAAATATTATTATGGACCAAGACTTCATGAATTTTTCCGTGAAGTGCAGGAGAGAGCATTTGCACCACATGAAGCTTTTTCAGTAGGTGAGACACCAGGACTTGGAATGAAGATGTGTCAGCTTGTAACAGGTGAAGAACGAAAAGAATTAGACATGGTATTCTCATTTGATCATTTAGAGACACCGGGACATGTTCGTATGGATGATTATGAATATGATTTGAATTATTATCGTGATTATATGATTGATTGGATGGAAAACTATGGTAATAATTGTTGGATGTCTATTTTCTATAATAATCATGACAATCCGCGTATGATTAGTAAAGTTACAAATGATAAAGTATATCATAGTCAGCTTGCAAAACTTTTAGCGGTTATGCAGTTTACCTTAAAAGGAACACCATTTGTATTTCAGGGAGATGAGATGGGGCTTGCTAATTATGATTTTTCCAATATTGACCAGTTGACCGACGTAGAGGCAAAAGGTTATTATGCAGAGCATACGGCAACACGTCCAGCGGACCAGGTGTTTAAAGAACTTTTGGCTGGAACAAGAGAACACTGCCGTGTACTTCTTCCGTGGAACGAGAAGCTGCCGGAATACCATGCGGGATTGGTGCAGGAGATTAAGGAAGATGTAAGGACAGTCTATAAGGAATTGATAGCACTGCGTAAAAATAATGATACACTTATTTATGGTGATTTCCGAGTAATAAATCGGAAAAAGAACCGATTTGTATATAGTCGAAAAGCAGGTGAAAGAGAATATATTATAGATTGTAACCTTGGAAAAGATACACAAAGGGCTTATAAGCCGGGAGCAGAATATAAGATGGTGTATCCATCCATTTTGGCAAGTGAAACGACAAGTTTCCATATGGATACATTAGGGCCTTATGAAGCTAGAATTTGGGAACTTATTGTTGATAAATAATAATACACTTTATATAATTTTGTTAGTTAATGCTAAAAGCCTATGAGGCTTTTGGTTCCTATTATGGGGCGTATAGGGAGAAAGGAGGAAAAATGAGAAGAGTACAGAAAATAATGAATGACTGGATGTTTACCAAACAGGGTAAAAAATGTCCGGTAGATTTACCACATACTTGGAACGCAGTAGATGGACAGGATGGTGGTAACGATTATTTTCGTGGAACCTGTGTATATGAGAAGACTTTTAAGAAGCCTGAATATAATGCAGACGAATGTGTATATCTTCAGTTTCAAGGGGTAAACGCAAGTGCAAAGGTTATATTAAATGGCACAGAAGTATGCACACATGACAATGGTTATGCTACATTCCGTAACGATGTAACGGAGTTATTGAAAGAGGAAAACGAACTTCGTGTAGAAGTAGATAACAGTGTGAATGACCGTGTGTATCCACAGATGGCAGACTTTACATTTTATGGCGGTATTTACCGTGATGTAGAGTTGATTACCGTGTCATCAGAACATTTTGATCTGGATTATTATGGGGGTCCTGGTATCAAATATGTAACTGAAGTAAATGGAAAAGCAGCAAAAGTAAACGTAGATACTTTTACTAATGTAGCAGATTTAAAAGAAGCCGGCTTGGAAGTAGAGGTAATTTTAAAAGATGCAGATGGAAAAATGGTGGCATCAGCAAAGGGAACGAGCGTATCGTTAGATATTGCCAATGTTCATCTTTGGGATGGTGTGGCTGACCCATATCTTTACCAGTTAACTGCACAGTTAAAACGTGGAGAGGTAGTAGTAGATGAGATTGGTTGTAACTGTGGTGTGAGAACTTTCTACATTGATCCGGAAAAGGGATTTTTCTTAAATGGACGTTCTTATCCATTGCATGGTGTATCTCGTCATCAGGACTGGAAAGGAATCGGTAATGCGATTTCTTACGAGCATATGGACATGGATATGGATTTAATCCGTGAAGTGGGTGCCAATACAGTTCGTTTAGCACATTATCAGCATAATCAGTATTATTACGATTTATGTGATAAATATGGTATGGTAGTATGGGCTGAGATTCCATATATTTCAAGACACCTGCCAAATGCAAGGGCGAATACATTCTTCCAGATGCGTGAGTTGATTATCCAGAATTATAATCATCCATGTATCATGATGTGGGGACTTTCTAACGAGATTACAATCAAAGTAACACACAAGGCGGATATGTTAGATAACCATCATAAGTTACAGAAACTTGTAAAAGAGTTAGACCCAACCAGACCAACAACAATGGCAAACTATGCATGTTGTGGTCCATTTAATAGAGTGACAAAGATTTCAGATATTATTGCATGGAACTTATATTTGGGCTGGTATGTGCCTGGCTTATTCTTAAACGATTTGTTTATAAAGTTCTATCATTTTGTATATCCAAAACGTGCATTAGGATATTCGGAATATGGTGCAGAGGGTATGCCAAACCTCCATTCAGAACATCCGAGACGTGGTGATAATACAGAAGAATATCAGAACATCTATCACGAATATATGTTAGAGTGTTTCAAACGTCATCCATTCATGTGGGGTAATTACGTATGGAACATGTTTGATTTTGCTGCTGATGCAAGAAATCAGGGTGGCGAACCAGGTATGAATCATAAAGGTTTAGTAACGTTCGATCGTAAGACGAAAAAAGATAGTTTCTACCTTTATAAAGCATATTGGAACAAAGAGGATGCTTTTGTTTACATTGCGGGCAGAAGATTTACTTACCGTAGATCAGCAAAACAGACAATTACAGTATATTCAAACCAGAAAGAAGTATCACTTTATCAGGACGGTAAACTTGTAGAAACCAAGAAAGGTGAAAATGTATTCAAGTTTAACGTAACCTTGAAAGATGGTGAGAACCAGTTCGAAGCAAAAGCAGGAAAGTTGACAGACAGCACAATGCTTTGCAGAACAAACGAAACTCATCCAGAATACAAGGTTCAGAAAGTGGATACCAAGAACTGGATGTAGTAAAGCTACAAGACGCGCTGGATAGACGGAAAGATTGAACGGGGGAACTTGTTCACACGGGCAATTCTTTTCGGATAGACAGGTGGGGCGACAGCCCCCTAGCGAGAATCATAGCAGCGTAAGCTGCGAGGAGAACGAAGTGCGGGATTCGAGCTAGTCCGCGGCTTGCCACAGAGTGAATTCGCGGGCGAGGAAAGACTGCGAAGCAGTCGGGCCGAGCTAGTCCGCGGCTTGAAGCTTATGCACATATATTAGAATAAGAGGAGAAAACAATGGACAAGAAAGAATTTAAAGTTCAGAAAAAAGCTTACAAAAAAGCAAAAAGAAAAGCATATGGTTTATGGAAAGCATTGTCAATCATTGCTGCACCACTTGCTATCATTTTGACAGCAGCAACAGTGGTTGTATCTATGTTTGACAACACATTTGTATTATTCACAGGTGGCACATTCTGGGAAGTAGAAAACGAAGACCCAAGTGCACAGTACTATGTAGGTGAGTTTGCTACAGAGGAAGAACGTGTAGCAGCAGGTGCAGAACTTGTAAAACAGGTTGAAGCAGAAGGTGCTGCTCTTTTAACAAACATTGACAAAGCATTACCACTTGCAAGTGGTTCAAAAATCAGCTTGTTCTCAACATCATCTGTTAACATCGTATACGGTGGTACAGGTTCAGGTAACGTAGATTCTTCTAAATCTGATAACTTAAAAGTTGCATTAGAAAAAGAAGGCTTCGAAGTTAACCAGACATTATGGGATTTCTATGAAACAGGCGCAGCAAAAGATTACACACGCGGTAACGCAGGTGCAGTTGTTCAGGATTCTGCAACAGCAAGCGGTTATGGTTCAGCTGAAATCGTAGAAGCTCCATGGTCACTTTATACAGAAGACGTATTGGCTTCTGTTGAAGAATACGGCGATGCAGCTATCGTTGTTTTATCACGTATCGGTGGTGAAGGTGCAGACAGCTACTTCGATCATACTTTAGGTAATGGCAAGAACTACCTTGCATTAAACGACATTGAAAGAGATATGATGGCTAACATCAAAGCTTTAAAAGATGCAGGCAAGATTGACAGAATTATCGTATTAATCAACACATCAAACGCTCTTCAGGTTGACTTCTTAAAGAACAACGAGTACGGCGTAGATGCTACACTTTGGATCGGTGGCGTAGGTCAGACAGGTCTTAACGCAGTGGCTGGTATCATCAATGGTACAATCAACCCATCCGGTAGTCTTGCAGATACATACTGCTATGACAACTACTCAAGCCCTGTAATGCAGAACTTCACACCAATTCAGTATGAAGGTGATTTATCATTAATTCCTGGACATGCAGATACATACATGATTTATCAGGAAGGTATCTATGTAGGTTACAAATATTATGAAACACGTTACATGGACTATGTGATGGGTACAGGTAATGCTGGTGATTACCACTATAGTGATGATGTAGCATTCCCATTCGGTTATGGTTTAAGCTATACAACATTCGAATATAGCGATATGACTATGAACTACGATGCAGCTACACAGACATATACATTTAATGTTAAAGTTACAAACACAGGTGATGTAGCAGGTAAAGAAACAGTTCAGATTTACGTTTCAAGCCCATACACAGAGTATGACATTGCAAACAAAGTGGAAAAAGCAGGTGTTCAGTTAGTAGGATTCGAAAAGACAAAGCTTCTTGGTGAAGACGAGTCTCAGACATTAACAATCAAAATTGATGGCGATTACGTAGCAAGTTATGATGCTTATGGTGCAGGTACCTACATCATGGATGCAGGTGACTACTACTTTACAGCAGCTACAGATTCTCATAACGCAGCAGAGAACGTATTAGCAGCAAAAGGTTATCAGTTTGCTGATAATAAAATGGATGGCGTAGGTAATGAAGCATTAGTATGTGTATGGAACAATCCAACATTAGATACTACAACATACGCTACATCTGACGCTGGTGTAGAAGTTAAAAACCAGTTAAGCGAATCTGACCCTAACTTAAATGACGAAGTAGAAGATATCGTATACTTAACACGTAATGACTGGGAAGGTACAATGCCAAGCTTAGAGAAGACTGTGAAATTCGTTCTTAACGAGTACTTAATCGCAGGCTTACAGGATGAGAAATACAAAGCAGATCCTAACACAACTGTACCAATGCCAACACTTGGTGCTGACAATGGTATGAAACTTTACGATATGATCGGTAAAGATTATGATGATCCTGCATGGGATGCATTATTAGACCAGTTAACATTTGAAGAAATGGTAACATTCATTGCGGACGCTTTCCACTGGCATATGCCTGTAGAATCTGTTCAGGCTCCTGGTACACGTGACGAAAACGGTCCTCAGGGATTAACAGTTACATTGTTCGGTAGCGGACTTGGCGTTCAGACAACAGCTCTTACATCAGAAGACGTACTTGCAGCAACATTTAATAAAGATTTAGCATACGGTATCGGTAATATCGTAGGTGAAGACTGTTTAGCAGCTAGAGTAACATTCTTATATGGACCTGGTGCAAATACACACCGTTCTCCATATTCAGGACGTAACTTCGAGTATTACTCAGAAGATTCATTGCTTTCTTCAGAAATGGCTCACTATGAAGTGGCAGGTATCGAAGAAAACGGTGTATTCGTAGTATACAAACACTTTGCATTAAATGACTGTGAACAGGATCGTATCGGTCTTGGTGTATGGTTAAATGAACAGGCAGCCCGTGAAATTTACTTAAGAGCATTCCAGGGTGGTTTGGAAGACTCTCAGGCAAGCGGTAATGGTGTTATGATGGCTTACACACGTTGGGGTACAACTTGGTCAGGTTCTAATGCAGGACTCTTAAGAGGTATCTTAAATGGTGAATGGAACTGTAACGGTCTCCAGATTACTGATAACGTACTTAATACAATGGTTAACGCAGTTGACGGTGTATTAGGCGGAACCACTACATTCGACTCAATGCTTGCATTCTATGTAACAGACAATGGTTTAGCAAGATTTGAAAATGACCCTGTTGTAGTAACAGCTATGAGAGAAGCGGCTCACCATAACTTATATGCAATCGCTAACTCACAGGCTATGAACGGTATCGGTGCTGATACTACAATCAAAGCTGTAGAACCAAGCATTATCGGTACATGTAGAACAGCAGCTATCGTATTGTGGGTAGTATTCGTAGGTTCACTTGCATTGTTTATCATTAAAAAATCTAAATTCAAAAAATCAGATGCATTTGCAGCATACAAAGCAGCAAAAGCAGAATATAAAGCGTCTAAATAATTTGAGGACAATTCAAAGCTAAAGTAATTTTCATAAAAAGCAGTTATTGGCATTGTTGAAATAACTGCTTTTTTGAAAATTTATGATGAAAAGCCAACATGAGCGAAAGGAGCTTCGAAGAAGCGGTTTTGCGGATGTTGTGCTGAATCGTTCATAATTGGTATATATGACTGGCTCTAAGAGGTACAGTCGAAAGGAAGAAAAGTATGAGTCAGGAAAATACAAACAGCTCAGTAAATAGAGCAAAAATGTATCAGTTGGCGTTGTTCCCAATGAACAACGGTGCAACAAATGTTTACTTCATTTTAGTATTGTCATACATTGCTACTTTTGGTAACACTGTATTGACAATTGCGACACTTTTTGCAACAACCATGATTACAGTTATGCGTGTGTTTGATGCAATTACCGACCCGATTATCGGTGCAATGATGGACAGAACCAATGGTAAGTTTGGTAAATTCCGTCCATACATGGTAATTGGTAATGTCATCATGGCATTTTCTGTATTTATGTTATACTGTATCTGTCCGGATATTCCAGAAGACCAAATGTGGCTTCGCTATGCGGCATTTATCGCTTTGTATGCAATTTGGGTAATCGGTTATACCTTCCAGACATCAGTAACACGTTCTGCGCAGAGTGTACTTACGAATGATCCTAAGCAGAGACCATTATTTACTATTTTTAATACGATTGGCTCTATGGCCGGAATGGGACTTATGCAGGTATTAGCACCAATTATTCGTTCGAATGTTGGTGATTATGACACACCGGAATTTTATCGTTTTTTTGCTCCTATTGGTATCGTGATTTCAATTTTTCTTACAATCCTTGCCATTATCGGTATTTGGGAAAAGGATAATGCGAAATACTTCGGTATTGGTGGCGGTGCACAGGAAAAGACAAAAGTTTCTGAGTACGTTGAAATTATTAAAGCGAATAAACCGATGCAGCGTCTTATGATTGCAGGCGGTACCTGTAAACTGGCATTATCAGTTGCAACCAATATGACAGTACTTTGTATGTTATATGGATGCATGATGGGCAATTATGATGGATTATATCTTCCAATGATGGTAGTTGGATATGTATTCTCGGTTCCATTTTTCGTATTATCTGTAAGTACATCTCAGAAGAAAGGTCAGAAGGCTTCTTTACAGAGATATGTAGCAGTAGCACTTTTATGTTATGTGGTAGTGCTTGCACTTCTTCTGATTTGGAAACCGGGCAATCCGGCAACTACTTTAACCTTCTTGGGTGAAAGTGGACTTTCTATAAACCTTTATACGATTGCATTTGTTCTTTTCTTTGGTCTTGGCTATGGTGCATACTATGCGACAGCAGATATGCCGATTCCAATGGTTGCAGACTGTGCGGATTATGAGACTTATCGTTCTGGTAAATATATTCCGGGTATTATGGGTACATTGTTCTCATTGGTTGATAAATTAGTATCTTCATTATCAGCTACAATAGTTGGTATTGCAGTTACTATGATTGGATTAAAGAACCTTCCTGTTGCGGAAACACCATATTCCGAAGGTATGAATACGGTTGTAATCGTATTGTTCTGTATCATTCCTATGTGTGCATGGGCACTTACATTATGGGCAATGAGGGGTTACGAATTATCTGGTCCTCGTATGAAAGAGATTCAGGCTATCAATGCAGTTCGTAAGGATGGCATTGCTAAGGGTATGAGTTTAGAAGAAGTTATGGAAAAATGGAAAACCATCGAGGATGTTCCAAGCGAATTTAAATAAAGTTAGCTAAAGATGGATGCTGATAATATGCTGGCATTCATATGTGATTAAAATGAGAAATGAGGCTCCAAGTCGGTGAAATGCAACGACTTGGAGTCTTTTTGAATTCATAGGAAATTCCTCGTCTATGAATTTAAAACACCCCGTGAGGATACACACAAAAGTAGACGAAGCATGTCGCTAATGCGACGCTTTTGCGGCACGAGAATGTGCAAAGCACACTTTTGTCCTGAATAAGCAGAGAAATTATAGTAAAATGAGTGTGTGAGCTTGCTTGATAGAGTTTAGTCGGGGTGTTTTGGGGACTGTAAATATGTAGTTTATAAGTTGTAGAGGCGGATGTTTGAATACAGAGAAAATGCACAAAAGGTTAAAGAGTATAGAAGAGGAGGAACTTATTATGGTAAAGTTTTTATAAATGCTTGTATTTTGGTTTGACAAAATTGAAGCCAAAAAGTACTATAAAGAATAAGCTACTGATAATGATTCAGTAGATATAGCAATTTGTACAGGCGAAGTTTTTAATCGTCGAATATTCATAGAAGACACGAAATATTGATAACGATTTGTTTTATAGGAGTAGTTTTTATACAAGGAGAGATTGTATGCAAATAAGAAAACGGTTTCTGGCCTTTGTGTTAGTAATAGCAATGTTAGTTTCATCAGAGAAAATAAGTTTATATGCATCGGAGCCAGAGAATGTTTTGGAGTTTTCTAATACAGAGGAGTTACTACAGCAGGATACAGAGTTAGAGATAGATGCGGGAACGGTGACAGCTGTGTTAGAAGTGCAAAAGTATGATATTAATGATGCAAGTATAGTAGCAGGAAAAAAAATAGCAGTACTTTATAATCCGGCAGGGCAAAAACCACTTCCGAAAGTAGTATATGGGGATAACCTTCTAGTAGAAGGAGAAGATTTTGAAGCGATTTATTATCAGTTAAATGAAGTAGGAGAGCGGGTGGGAGTTCCGTTACATAGCATTACAAATGTAGGAACTTATGAATTGATTCTCAGTGGAGTGAATGATTTTTCTGGTGAGTTAGTAAGAGCATCTGTGATAACTGTACAAGCCCGTTCTTTTTTGGGAGGAGCAGTAAGAGTTGAAAATGCATTGGCTCGATATGATAGCAAAAATGGAACGATAACTTCAAATTGTAAATTGTGGTATCAGGGGATACTTTTAGAAGAAGGTGTGGATTATCGAGTTGTAGAGAAAGTAAAAAATGAAGATAATAGTGTGGCAACATTTGTTTTTGAAGGAATCGGTAATTATTCCGGAAGAATGATGCAGCAGTTTTTATTGATTTCAGCCGAAACGATTGTACTCTCCGAAGGACAGTATAAGATAGAAAATATTGAAAAGCAAAGTTATACAGGGAATCGAATAGAGCCACTAATTAGGGTTGTGAATGTAGAGAATGCAACGGCTATTTTACAAAAAAATGTCGATTATACAGTTTCATATAAATACAATCTGAATGTAGGAACTGCAACTGTAATAGTGACAGGTATGGATAAATGTGTAGGAGAATTACGAAGTGAATTTGAAATTGTTCCTGCCAATATTGGAAATATGATTGAAACAGAAGAACTTTCTGTGATAACTGATTTAGGAATTAAGGTGGATATCAGTGCAAATGAATTTGTTTACGATGGAAGTATTTTAAAACCAGCAGTCTCTGTTACAATGAAGGAATCAAAGCTTAAAGAGGGAACAGACTATTTTGTTTCATATCAGGATGAAAATGGAAATCAGGCAGGACAAGATGCAGGTATTTATTATGCTGTGATTACAATGCAGGGGAATTATGCCGGAACAATTACATTTACTTACGAAATTTTACCGATTTTATTGGAAAATGTGACAGTTAGCATGCCGGATTACATATATACAGGAGAACAAATTGTTCCGACCATAGATGAGATAGAGATATCTGTTGGCGGAGCTCTATTGTCAGATGATAAAAAGGCAGGATTGACGGTTAAAGCTATAGGGACAAATGTAAGTGCTACGTCGGAAGCTACAATTAGTATTGCTGGTGAAGGCAATTTTACAGGAGAAGTTTCAGCTGTTTTTAGGATTGCTCCTAGAGATATCAAGGATGAGTGCTTAGATATTAGTTTGGGTGGATGTGAAGTTACAAATGCGGATACAGGGTATCAGGTGGAGTGGAATGGAAACGCTCATACGCCGGAAGTGACGATTAAGAATTGCGAAAAACCACTAATAGAAGGAGAGGATTATTCTCTTATCTATCGTTACAATACAGCGATTGGCACGGCTCGTGTGATTATTTCCGGACGAGGAAACTATCAGGGTACCTATATCTTGTTCTTTGAAATTACCGGTATGAAATTGTCTGAGGAATTAGGGATACAGGTTTTAGTAGAAGAGGGAACCTATTATTATACCGGAGAGAAAATAACGCCTTCCATAGTAGTGTCAAAGAATGGAGAGCCATGGGTTGAGGATGTAGATTATTCTGTGACGTATTCAAATAATGTAAATGCCGGAACGGCAAATGTAATCGTGACGGGTATAGGTGCATATGAAGGCAGTATTACCAAAAGTTTTATGATTTTGCCAAAAACATTAGAACAGGCTAATTCAGTTAAAGTAGCTAATATCAAAAAGCAAAGATATACAAGAAAAGTGATTGTTCCAGATATTTTTGTAGAAATTGACGGAAGAAAACTAATAAAAGGAAAAGATTATACTGTTACCGCCTTGAATGCAGTAGAAGTAGGGGTGGCAACATTACAGGTTACTGGTATCGGAAATTATAAAGGTTTATTAGCAGAACCAAATTTTGAAATTTATAAAACTACAATTAAGTATGTTTTAAATGGAGGTATTAATTCGCCGAACAATCCGGATTATTATACGGAAACAGATACAATTATATTATCAGCACCTACGAGAGAGTCTTATATTTTCATGGGGTGGTATTCGGATAAAGGATGTACACAAAAAGTTACAGGAATCAAAGCAGGAACAAACGGTAATAAAACATTTTATGCCAAATGGACACCAAAGAAAGTATATGGTATAGATGTATCAAAATGGCAAGGGGTGATAGACTGGGGTAAGGTCAGCAAGACGGATAAGGTTTTTTCTATGATTCGTCTTAGCCATGGTACGTCATTAGATAAGTTTTTTGAAACAAATTATGCAGGTGCGAGAAATGCGGGGGTAAAAGTGGGTGTTTACTGTTACAATGAAGCATCTACAATACAAGGAGCAATAGATGAAGCAAATTATGTGCTGGCAGTGTTAAAAGGCAGGCCGTTAGATTATCCAATTGCGTATGATTTGGAAGGCGTTCCCAATATTAATAATACGTTAAGAACGGATATGGTATATGCGTTTAAAAAAGTAGTAGAAGCAGCTGGTTACGAATTTATTTTATATGCAAACAAAAACTGGATGGATAATTATTTTGATGACGACAGACTAGAACCTTTAGATTTGTGGATTGCAAGATATTGCGACTATAGTTTGGGGCACAGATATACTGGAAAAGGAAATGTACGTATCTGGCAGTATTCTAGTAAAGGTGCAGTAAATGGTATTTCTGGAAATGTAGATTTGGATGTCTGTTATGAAGATTATATAAGAAAATAATATACCCTATTTCCTATTGACCAAATTCTACAAATGTATTAAAATTACCGCTATCTGATTCGTTGCAGGAGTATGAAGAACAGATAGAAAAGAGGAATTGGTCCTATGATGAAGGTTTTTATATGTCCTGATTGTGGATGGATGCGTGTTGTTTCCAGAAGAAAACAGGTAGAATGCTTTAAATGTGGTCAGTGGCAAATGACATTATCAAAAATTGATTTTGTGAAATATACAGAGATGTCAGAGCAGGAACGAAAGGATTATGCAGATGGCTGGCTATATATTCATAACAGAAAAAGTAACAGAATCCATATAAATAGAAGTTAATTAGAAAAACAAGTTGTACTTTGTCACATTTTGGTGTATTATTAATATGATATTGTACTAATTTCAAAATAGAAATTAAGAGAAAATCATATTAGGAGACAGGTAAATGAGTGGCAAACAGCAGACGAAGAAAAAAGGTACAAAGAAAAGCAAACAGAGAAATAAAATAATTCTCATTGTAGTTGAATTAATTGTGCTTGCAGTACTTGCGGTAGCATTATATGGAATTTCCAAATTAGAGAAAATCGAACGACCGGATGATTTTGTAAAAGAAGATGTAGAGGTGAATGAAGATATCCAGTCAGAAACAGTAGAGGCTATGAGTAATTTCAAAACAATGGCAGTTTTTGGTTTGGATAATCGTTCTAATGGTAAGTTAGCATCCGGTAATAGTGACGTTATTATTATCGTATCAATTGATAACCATACAAAGGAAGTAAAAATGTGTTCTGTATACCGAGATACCTATTTAGATATCGGTGGAGGTAAATTCAGAAAAGCGAATTCAGCATTTTCATCAGGTGGTGCACAGTCAGCGATTTCAATGTTAAATAAGAATCTTGATTTAAATATCACAGAGTATGTAACTGTTGATTTTAACGCAGTAGTAGAGTGTGTCGATGAACTTGGTGGTATTGAACTGACCATTACAGATGAAGAAGCACATCTTATGACCGGTTACATGGAAGAGATTAATAAATTAACAGGGCATAAGTCAGAAGTTCCTAAGAAGGGTGGCACATATACACTTGATGGTGTACAGGCTACAGCATATGCTCGTATTCGTTATACCGCAGGCGATGATTATAAGAGAACACAGCGTCAGCGTGATGTTATTACTGCAATGGCAAACAAAGCGAAGAAATCAGACTTGGCAACTATCAATAACGTAATTGATAAGTTATTTGACGATATTTCTACAAACTTTACCAATGCAGATTTGATTGCACTTGCAGCACAGGTGTTTGATTACGAGATTACTGGCAGTGTAGGATTCCCATTCTTGAAAAATACGATTACATTAGGTTCTAAGGGTAGTGTGGTTGCACCATGTACGTTAGAGACCAATGTTATTGAATTACACAAGTTCTTATATGGAAATGAAGACTACCAACCATCATCGACAGTTAGAGCAAACAGCATGAAGATTGAAAGTGATACCGGATATGGTCCGGATGATGGATTCTAAAAATGAGTAGGTAAACCCGTTCCAATGTTAGTTGGAACGGGTTTTTTAGGAGTAAACGAATGATGAAAAGTTTTTATTATCGAAAGTTACAAGAGAATTTAGGGCTTATAGTATGGAGCCTTGTTATGGCAATTTTTTGTGTGCTAATATCTTATCCAGGAATATTTTATTCCGATTCTTATGCGAGGGTAGAGACTGCGGATAAAATAAGAGGAGCAATAAGTTTGTTGCTTGCAGGACAACGCGATGCAATAGAGATTCGTAGTTGGATAACAGTGATTCCATCTTGTATGATGGCAGTATGTAAAATGATAACAGGTAACATTGCAAGTTATACTTTTTTACAGGCATTTGCCTTTTTTGTAATATCATTTTTGTTTATAAAGAGAATCGGAAATTCTTGTAAAGTATTACAATATATTTTATTTGCAATTAATCCATTGTTTTATAATGAGGCGATTTATTATGAAGCAGGTGTAGGATGTGTAGTTGGAATGGTAATGATGGTGTTGATCTTGCTGTCAGAGGAAACGGAAAAAACAAAGTTGGATAGAGTAATAGAGATATTATTGTTGATAGCAGCATCGTTCGTTACTTTTGGATATCGTGCAAATGCTTTTACTATTCTTCCGGTATTGTTAGTGTATATTTTTATGAAGAACCAGAAGATGGTAAAAAAGGTGTGGACTACGGTTGCGATTATGGTAGGCTTTGTATTAGTTCTTGCAACACCGAAAGTGTTAAATATAGATACAATGTCAAGCTCTATGGCAGGGTTTGTATGGGAAATTCTCACTACCATTGATAATATGGAAGCAGAAAAAAAAGAAGAATATATAGATTATCTGGATGAATTTGGAAAAGAAGGTATTACAGAGCGGGCAGTAGAAGCGAACCTTGAGATTATTGTGAGTGGATTTTTAGAGTACAGTGATTTAAATATTTATGCGTTGTCTCAAGAAGGAGGAGCTGAACTAGCATTAGAAAAATACATAGAATTTTTTATGCGTGAACCGGGAGCACTTATAGAAACGAAGTGGAACAATGCAATGCGAACATTGGGTATTACAAATGCATTATCATATTTTGAATATGAATATAACTGTGCAGAGCGGATGGGGGCATATGGTTTTAATGATAGTATAGAGCGATTACAATTTTATCGGCAGTATTATGCAATGATTAATACGATAGGAAATTATATTTTGCATCCGTGGATTGTATTTTTTGTAAGCATTGTACTTGTTGTAATAGAATGGTTGCGAGATGCTTTGAATAAGAAGGTATATGTATTTCTATTGCTTTTGTCGGTATTTTATTATGTAGCGTATCTGCTTAATACGCAGTCGTTTGAATTGCGTTATTTCTATCCGGTACTTTATATTCTGTGGCTAATGGATTTGGCAATAATAGTAGATATTCTATGTAAATCTATAGATAAGTTTAAATATAAAATAATGAGAAAATTATAAAAAATTGATAATTTCATCACAGAATGAACACAATTTATAGATATACTCTGTTTACAAAGATAAGATGGAGGATAAAAGAGCGATGGATAATCAGAATTGGAGTAATAATAATTTAAATGATACAGATGAGCAGTTTTCAAATCAAGAAGCGAATCAGGAAGAAGTTCAGGTGAATCGTTATGCTCAACCGAATTTTACATTCTATAATGGAAGTAGTTATCAGAGGAATGGCGAAAATTCAAATCATAACAATGATTCTGTGTATCATAATTATCAGAGTAATCCGTATCAGAATACAAGTTATCAGCAAACAACCGGTTATCAGCAAACAACCGGTTATCAAGGAACAACCGGTTATCAGGGAACAACCGATTATCAAGGAGCAACAGGTTAT
Organism: Roseburia sp.; assembly: GCA_017549185.1. GTDB lineage: Bacteria > Bacillota > Clostridia > Lachnospirales > Lachnospiraceae > Roseburia. The sequence goes on from JAFYVJ010000024.1 coordinate 34,397, forward strand.
CAGGGAACAACAGGCTATCAGGAGTATACTCCGTATGAGGAGAGTAAAAAGAAAAAGCGTGAGAAGAAGGAACGTAAACCGGGGAGCTTTGGTAGTAATTTAATGAAATGTGCAGCACTTGCTGTAGTATTTGGTTTGGTAGCTGGTGGTGTGATGGTAGGATTACAATATGCAGCAAAACCATTACTTGAAACAAAAAATAATACCAATTCCACATTACAGTCAGGTGGATTGGATATATCGGATAAAAAAATGGAATCAACAGCAGTATCGAACACATATGTAGCTGTGGATGTATCAGATATTGTAGATGAAGTTATGCCATCTATTGTAGCGATTACTAATATTAGCGAAACGGAATATCGTAGTTTTTGGGGCTCTCAGACATTTGAGAGCACGAGTGCAGGTTCTGGTATTATTGTGAGCCGTGATGAGAGTTATTTGTATATTGCAACGAATAATCATGTGATTGATGGGGCAAAGACACTGACGGTAACTTTTGCGAATGATGCAACAGTTAGTGCAGAGGTGAAAGGTGCAGATCCTTCTATCGATCTTGCAGTCGTAAAGGTTGCATTAAACAGTATCGAAAGCGATACTATGGATGTGATTAAAATGGCTACTTTAGGGGATTCAGAATCTCTTCGCGTGGGAGAAGCAAGCATTGCAATAGGAAATGCTTTGGGATATGGTCAATCTGTAACGATGGGAGTTATCAGTGCACTTGATCGTATGGTGACAGTTGCTGATTCAAGCAGTAGTATCAGTTATACAGCAGAACTGATTCAGACAGATGCGGCTATTAATCCGGGTAATAGTGGCGGAGCCTTATTAAACTCAAGGGGAGAAGTAATAGGAATTAACTCGGTAAAATATGCCGATACAGACGTAGAAGGAATTGGTTATGCTATTCCAATGAGCACTGCTGCACCGATTATTCAGGAGTTAATTACAAAAGAAAAAGTTGATGCTTCTAACAGTTCTTATTTAGGTATTGGAGGCGTAGATGTAACAAATGATGTGGCTTCCACATATAACATGCCGACCGGAGTATATGTTGCACAGGTTTTTGAAAATACAGCGGCAGAAAAATATGGTATTATTCCGGGAGATATTATCGTAAAATTCGATGGAAAAGAAGTAACCTCTATGGAATCATTGACTTCTACTTTGCAGTATTATGCGGCTGGAAGTACAGTGGAGATTACCGTGATGCGTGCACATAACGGTCAATATCAAGAACAGGTTATTGAAGTTGTATTAGGAAAGAAAAATTAACGAGATGATGTTGCAAAATTAATGGTTTGCTACAATAACTTTCGTATAGCGAATTAAATCGAATACAATACGCACCGACCGCAGGATTATCTTGTTCGAAAAACTATAAAAAGTACGAATATTTTTAAACAGTAAATTTAGGTTGTGGTTTCAAAAAGAATTCCTATCCATTTATGAAAAATGGTTGGAATTCTTTTTTATATAAATATTCTGACAAGATGGGGTTTGCGGAGCAGTTCTATGCTTTAGATAACGAAATTCTCGACTAATTTGAAAAAGCAATCATTTAGTCGGTGTGAAAAAATCTTAGTATCCCGACTAGAACAAGAAAAAGTAGATGCAAGTAAATTGTCATTTTAGTAGGGAAGATGGTATTGAAATATCCCGACAAATGGCAGAAAAATACGGTATTTGGTGGGGAGGCGATAATATTGTATTATTTAAAGTTGTAGAAAGGGAAAAAAAGTGGTAAAATTTTTTTGAAAGTGAATACGGGAGCGTTTGTATATCATGAAGAAAAATATTTCCAGAATATATTTTTTGCTTTTTAGTATAGCAACGGTCATACTTTTAGTAGGACTGGTTTGGGGAAAAACGAATGTACTTAGTCGAATAGAGTCGTTAGAGAAGAGACAGATATACCCAGTTAAGGAAGTTCAACTGACAGAGGATTTGAAGGAATATTATTTGGAAGTTGAGAGTCCGGATGGAGTCAGTCTGGCACTAGAGATTTATAGTGGGCATCAGGCTGTGAGAGTATATGCGGGAGAGGAATTAATATATGCATTAGAAGGTGCAGATAGTTTGTGGGGAAGTACCAGTGGTGCAAAGTACAATTTTATTGAGATTCCAGTGGCGACTCGGGATGTTAAAGTAGAAGTAGAAGCTATTTACGAGGAAGATAGAGCTCGAGAATTAGAGTTTTTTGTCGGAGATGCGATAAGCATGTTTCGCGGTTATGTGCGTGGTGCGATTCCAAATGCAATTATGAGTTTTTTGAGTATTACGATGGGTGTCTTTTTGATAGGCTATTGGCTGATTGCCAACAGAAGGATAAAAATTAAGCGGGGCTCGCTCTATTTTGGAGTGTTCTCGATGGTTCTGGGTGGCTGGACGTTGCATGAGACTGATTTTTCTACTGTATTGGTAGGAAATCGAACAGCGGCATCGTTTTGTGGATACTTGTTGTTAATGTTAGCAATTGTTCCGTTTGTATTATTTGTTAAGGAATTTATGGAAGTAGATGATAGGGGTATTTACGCTATTGTCTGCGTAGGTGCATTGATAAATCTTGTTGTTAATGTGTTTGGTCATATGGCTGGGATCTGGTATTTTAAAAAGACAGTTATTACCATTCATATATCAATTGCGGCGGGATTGTTATATATGATATATGCGGTGTTTTGGAGAAAACGGAAATATGGAATAGACCGGAAAGTTCAGGCGAATATCATTGGTGCATTTGTCCTGATTGTGACAGTGATAACAGATATTAGTGCTTATTATATGAAGTTGAAGCAGACAGATGTAATTGGAAGAATTGGTTTGCTTATCTATATTTTCCTTTTGGGAAAAGAGACGGTTGTGGAATTCTTTAAGCAGATAGATGAAGGTCGTAAGGCTGAGATTTATAAGGAACTTGCAGAAAAAGATGTGATGACCGGCTTGTATAACCGTAATGCTTTTGACGAGTGGGAATATAACTACAAGGATGTGGCTAATACAATGGTGGTTACATTTGACTTGAATAATTTAAAGCAGTGTAATGATATGATGGGGCATGATGTAGGAGATCGTTATATCATTGATGCGGCTGGTTTGATTAGCAAAGTCTTTGGTAAATTTGGAAAGTGTTACCGTATTGGTGGTGATGAGTTCTGTGCAGTAATTTTAAATGCAGATAGAATTAACATAGAAACACAACTTATACATCTAAGAAAATTGCAGGATTATTATAATAGGAAGTCGAAAGAGGTAAAAATGCAGATTGCATGTGGATATGCAGCTTTCGAGGAAGTGGATCTGAATATGAAAGGAACCAGAAGTCGTGCAGACGCAAGGATGTATGCAAATAAGAAAGAGATAAAAGTAGAAAAATAAAAATTTAACGAAAAGGCGGTCACAAGATAAATGCTTCTAAATTGGTAGAAGTATTTATCTTGTGACCGTCCTTTTTATTTTATATCTGTGCTTTTTAAAAGATAAGAAATTTGAACGGCATGCTCACCATTCTGAGAAAAAGAAACAAGAAGAACATTGCTGTCATCGGTTTCCCATTTGTTACCGCTGTAGATGTTGCTGTTGTCAAGAGATTCCTGACTACCTAGGTTAGTGGTAGTGTCTTTTTGTATGGCAGTGTAGATTTCGCTTGCAGTTTTCTCATCGTTTCCTATGTAAAACCATGATACGCCAGCAAGTGTACCTGTATCGTCAATGTTGTATTGTACATAGCCGTCACAGCCTAAGTACTGTTTTGGAAAAATATAGTTGTATCCGCCGGACATGGATAAGGAACTTTCGTATTCATTGCCCTCGGATTCGCAAATAGATTCCAATGAGCTTTCCCATGTGGCATTGGTAAAAGGTGCTATGGATGCTGATGAAGTATTTGGGGTGCAGGCGGTAAAAAGTGCTAGCATAAAAGTGAATAAAGTTATAAGGAGTAGTAATTTTTTCTTCATAGTAAAAACCTCTAAAAGTAATAAAATATTAAATGAAACGTGAGTCTGTAAACTGCTTTGGTGTAGTGCCTTTGTATTTGTGGAATGTTTTTATGAAATAGCTTTCGTCGTTAAAACCACAGGAAATAGCGACTTCTTTAATGGAAATATCTTTTGTAGAAAGCATTTCGCAGGCACATTCAATTCGATAATAGTTTAGGTAGTCGATAGGTGTTCGGCTTGTTATGTTGCGGAAATACCGACAGAAATATTTTGGATTCATTCCGGCTATTTTAGACAGAGTATCTAAGCTGATGCTGTTCTGATAATTTTCTGAAATATATGACAATACATTTTTGATAGAAGTAATACGTTCAGCAGATGTACGGTCTATTTCTTCTTTTTCATAAAGCTCTCGGTTAATGATGATTCCGAGAAGGTGATACAGATAACCCTGAACCATAAATTCGTATCCCGGCTCTTTACTAGCGAGAGAATCACATAGTTTTGTCACTAATGGGAGAATATCGTCACATTTTTCCGAAAGGTGAGTAGGAATCCACATCTTGTGCGTCATGATGTCACGTATGATTTTGGTGCAGGCATGATTGTCCTTCATAAGAATTTGTAAATCGAATACAATGCAGTCATAGATGCAGTCGTGAGGCGTGCCACCGTGGAGTGAGCCACCGGGAATAAATAATACGTCTCCGGCGTGATAAATCTGGCTTTCTTTTTCAAGATGTAATTGGAAAGAGCCGGATATAATGTGAATTAATTCGTAGTGTGTATGCCAGTGATACTGCATGAGGTATCTGGGGCTAAGGGGAGTCTGGTGATAAAAAGCGATTGGAAAATTAAAGGCTCCCTGTTCTGTACGTTCGATATAATCAATGTATTTCATAAAAAACTCCTAAAATTAAAAAGTGAATATTGTACAGTTTTTTTTTATTATAACACTTTTGTTTTTTATTTCTAGTGGTATAATATAAAAAGACAGAAATATCTGTGACGGAAATAATTATATTTTTAAGGAGGAGATTATCATGGCGGAAAGCAGATTAATCGGAGGATATCCTGTAATTGGTATCAGACCAACTATTGATGGACGTAGAGGACCTTTAAAGGTACGTGAAGGCCTTGAAGACCAGACAATGGGTATGGCACTCCGTGCAAAAAAACTCATCGAAGAAAACGTAAAATATTCTAATGGCGAGCCTGTAAAAGTTGTTATTGCAGATACAACTATCGGACGTGTTGCAGAAGCTGCAGCATGTGAAGAGAAATTTAGAAAAGAAGGAGTAGCAGCTACTCTTACTGTTACACCATGCTGGTGCTACGGTTCTGAAACAATGGATATGGATCCAACAACAATCAAAGCTGTTTGGGGATTTAATGGAACAGAAAGACCAGGTGCTGTTTACTTAGCATCAGTTCTTGCAACACATGCACAGAAAGGTCTTCCAGCATTCGGTATCTATGGACATGAAGTTCAGGATTTAGATGACACAACAATTCCAGCAGACGTAGAAGAAAAAATCTTAAGATTCGCACGTGCATCTGTTGCAGTTGCTACTATGAGAGGTAAATCATACTTACAGATTGGTTCTATCTGTATGGGTATCGGTGGATCTATTATTGATTCTGATTTTATGGAAAGCTATTTTGGCTTAAGAGTAGAATCTGTTGATGAAGTAGAAATTATTCGTCGTATGACAGAAGGCATCTATGATGAGGCTGAATATCAGAAAGCTCTTGCTTGGGCAAAAGAAAAATGTGTTATCGGTTTCGATAAGAACCCTGATTTCGTTAAGAATAGCCCTGAAAAAGCAGAAGAACAGTTTGAGTTCGTAGTTAAGATGGCAGTTATCATTCAGGAAATGATGAATGGTTGCAAGACACTTCCAGAAGGATGTGAAGAAGAAGCTGTTGGACACAATGCAATCGCAGCTGGTTTCCAGGGACAGAGACAGTGGACAGACTTCTATCCTAACTGTGACTTCCCAGAAGCAATCTTAAATACTTCTTTCGACTGGAATGGCGCAAGAGAACCTTATATCCTTGCAACAGAAAACGACGTACTGAATGGTATGACAATGTTATTTGGTAAACTCTTAACAAATACAGCTCAGATGTTCGCAGATGTTCGTACATATTGGAGCGGAGATGCTATTAAGAGAGTAACTGGTTATGATATTGAAGGCGTTGCAAAAGAATCTGATGGTGTTATCCACTTAATTAACTCTGGTGCTTGCTGTCTTGATGCAAATGCAGAGGCAAAAGATGCTGATGGCAATGCAGTTATGAAACCTTGGTATGAAGTAACACAGGAAGATCAGGATGCTATCATGGCAGCTACAACATGGAATGCAGCTGATAACGGATACTTCCGTGGCGGCGGATATTCTTCAAGATTTGAAACAACAGCTACAATGCCAGCAACTATGATCCGTATGAACCTTGTAAAAGGTATCGGACCTGTAATCCAGATTGCTGAAGGATGGACAGTAGGTCTTCCAACAGATGTATCTGATACATTATGGAAACGTACAGACTACACATGGCCATGTACATGGTTTGCTCCAAGATGTGATGGAAAAGATGGTTCTGCATTCAAGAGTGCATACGAAGTTATGAACAACTGGGGTGCTAACCATGGTTCTATCTCTTATGGACATATCGGTGCCGATCTTATCACAATGTGCTCTATGATGAGAATTCCTGTAGCTATGCACAATGTTCCTGAAGAAAAGATCTTCAGACCAAAGGCATGGGATGCATTTGGAATGAACAAAGAAGGCGCTGACTACAGAGCATGTGCTACATATGGTCCAATGTACAAATAAAATGTGATATTGAACAATAATATTAGAGGCTGCCTAATTAGAGGCGGCCTCTATTTTCTTCTACAAGGAAAACTTTTTTGTTGATTTGTGAAAGTATATGATTTGCCTATAAAATAAAAGCACTACGTGCAAACGATGCGCAGCTACGCACGAGGAACAAAAGTTGTGTTGGAAAGAAATGAAATTGCGAGAGTGTGCTCAGTACACTTTTGTTATTATGACCAATATATGAAATTTATAAAAATAGCACTATTTTTATATAAATTAGTACTAAAATGACATATGCGAAGTGAATATTGTTATATTTCTTTTCGTTAAAGGTGCATAGTAAAATGGTTGACGGAAATGGAGAAGTATGGCATAATTACCTTATCTAGGAAATGTGCAGTGCGGTAAAAGGGCATGTTTCTATAGGAAAAATATTTTATAATATGGAGGGCATAGATTTGGAAAAATTTAAGCAAAATCCAATTGTTAAGAAAATAGGTTTCAATCGCCTTATTTTAATCGGTGTACTGATTTTGATGTATTTGGCGTTTGGTCTGTTTTGTTCGCTGATGGGCAGAGCAACATTCTTTAATATTTCTCGTCTATACAGTGCATTTAACTATACGTATTTTCTTGGCTTCCTTGCGTTGGGTGTTACTTTTGTAATTGGTACGGGCGGAATCGATTTCTCGATGGGACCTGTAATGTTTTGTTCGGCATTAATCTCCGGATACATGCTTACAAAGATGAACATTCCTGTTGTTTTGGCTATTTTGGTGTCAGCATTAGTAGGAACATTATTCGGATTGTTTAACGGTTATCTTGTAGCATATTGGAAAATGCCATCATTCATTACATCTATGGCTAGTATGATGCTTGCAAAAGGTATTGGTTCAGTATTTACTAAGACACAGTCAGTAAGCTGGCCATCATCAATGGAAGCAAACGGTTGGTATCGTAACCTTGTTAAAATTCCTTTAGGTGGCGGTTTGTACATTCCTACCGGATTGGTTATTCTTGCAATTGCAGCAGTTATTTGTGCAACTGTATTGAATAATACAAAAGCAGGACGTTACATTTTATGTTTGGGTAGTAACAAAGAAGCAGTTAGACTTTCAGGTGTTGACGTAAAAGTATGGGAGACACTTGCATATGTAATCTGTGGTATGATGGCAGGTATCGCTGCAATCTTCTATGTAGGTGCATATACAACAGTTCAGCCTGGTTTAGGAGATCAGTTCAACAACGAAGCGATTGCAAGTTGCGTAATGGGTGGAACTTCAATGGCTGGTGGTGTTGCTTCAATCGGAGGAACATTTATTGGCGTTCTGATTATCTCTGTTCTTCAGGAAGGTATCCTTGCAATGGGATTCCAGAAGGATTATCAGTATGTAATTACTGGTATTATCGTATTAGTAGCAGTATATGCTGATATTCGAAGCAGAAAGAGAAGAAACTAATTAGAGAATAATTCAGAAAGGTCTAGAGGTGTTAGCATGGGTGAAGTGATTTTAACTATGAAGGGTATAGATAAATCCTTCCCAGGTGTGCATGCATTGGATCATGTAGACTTGGAAATTCGCAAAGGTGAAGTTTTAGCTCTGATGGGAGAAAACGGAGCAGGTAAATCTACACTGATGAAGGTTCTTACCGGTATTTATAAAAAAGACGAAGGCACCATCACATATGAGGGTAAAGAAGTAGAATTCGAAAATCCTAGTGCTGCGCAGGATGCCGGCGTTGTAATTGTGCATCAGGAGTTAAATATGTTAAGCCATTTAACTGTTGCACAGAACATTTTTATTGGACGTGAAATTATGAAAGGCAAACTCATTGATGATGAGAAAATGAATGAGGAAGCCAAAAAATTATTTGATAAATTAAATATTGAAATTGACCCAAAAGAGATAATGGGTAACCTTACAGTAGGTAAACAGCAGATGTGTGAAATTGCAAAAGCTATTTCTCATGATGCAAAAGTAATTATCTTTGATGAACCTTCAGCAGCTTTAACAGAAGCAGAAATCGAAGAATTATTTAAAATTATCCGTGACTTAAGAGATAAACAGATTGGTATGGTATATATCTCTCATCGTATGGATGAAATCAAAGCGATTACAGACAGAGTAACTGTAATGCGTGATGGTACATATGTAGGTACATTGATTACAAAAGATAGTACCAAAGATGATATTATTAACATGATGGTTGGTCGTGTTATTTACGAAGATCCTAAGACAGAAAGTGCTGTACCGAAGGATGCTCCTGTTGTTCTTAAAGTAGAAAACTTGAACGCAGGTAAGATGGTGCGTAATGTGAGTTTTGAACTTCGTAAAGGTGAGATTCTTGGTTTCTCCGGACTTATGGGTGCCGGTAGAACAGAAACAATGAGAGCTCTTTTTGGCGCTGATGAAAAAGATAGCGGTGACGTTTACATTAACGGCAAAAAAGTGGATATCAAGTGTCCTCAGGATGCAGTTAAAGAAGGTATCGGATACTTGTCAGAAGATAGAAAGCGTTATGGTATTGTTGTTGCTAAGAGTGTTGCAGAAAACACTAGTATGGCAACAATGGAAAACTTCATGAATGGCTTGTTTATCAACAAGAAAAAAGAAGAAGAAGTGTCATGGCAGCATGTTAAAGCATTAAAGACAAAGACACCAACTGTTGAGACAGAGGTTGTTAATTTGTCTGGTGGTAACCAGCAGAAAGTTGTTATTGCTAAATGGTTGACTCGTGATTGTGATATTCTAATCTTTGATGAACCTACTAGAGGTATCGACGTAGGTGCGAAGAGTGAAATCTATACATTGATGAACGAATTGGTAGCACAGGGTAAATCCATTATCATGGTTTCTTCAGAAATGACAGAAGTCTTGAGAATGAGTGATAGAGTAATCGTAATGTGCGAAGGTAGAAAGACGGGAGAATTAGATATCTCTGAAGCTACTCAGGAAAGCATTATGCACCTGGCTACACAGAGAGATTAGGAGGAAAGCAAGATGGCAGATAACAAGAAAAAATCTAACGCACTTACAAATAATGCGCTGGTTAAGAAAATTGGCGGACAGCAGCTTGTTGTTATACTTGTAATGATCGCGCTTTTTATATTCTTCTGTGTTGCAAGTGAGTCATTTGGACAGTATTCAACGATTGTAAGTATTATGGACTTCTCATATTATGTTACATTTATTGCAATCGGTGTTACGTTTGCTTTGATGACCGGTGGTAACGATTTGTCAATCGGTACTGGTATGGTATGTTATAGCTTGATTGGTGGATTCTTAATTTCAAAACTTGGATTGCCGGTTGGCGTTGGTATGATTGTAACAATCCTTTGCGGTATGTTAATGGGAACTTTAAATGGATTCCTTGTAGCAGTTTTAGAATTACCACCATTTATCGCTACACTTTGTACAATGATGATTGTTCGTGGTTTAGGTTCTATTATTACAGGCGGTGTCAGCTTAAGCTGGCCAGCAGCAGATGCAGCAAACGGTTGGTTCAGAAGCTTTTTCAAAATGACAGTTGGAAATACAAAAGTTCCAGTCGGAGTTGTTTGGATTATTTTAGCGGTGATTATTATGTCAATTATTTTGACAAAAACAAAACCGGGACGTTATATTATTGCAATTGGAAGTAATAAAGAAGCTGCAAGGCTTTCAGGTGTAAACGTAATTAAATGGCATATGTTAGCGTATATCATCTGTGGTTTCTTTACAGGACTTGCAGGTATTGCATATGCTGGAACATTCCAGACACTGACACCAGGTACAGGTGCAGGTCTTGAATTAGATGCAATTTGTGCAGCAATTATTGGTGGTACATCTATGTATGGTGGACAAGGTACTATCGTAGGAACACTTATTGGTGTATTCCTTATGTGTATTTTAAAGACAGGTCTTCCATATATCGGATTACAGGCAAACTGGCAGCAGATTATCATCGGTATGGTATTAATCTTAGCTGTTCTTATGGATGTACTTAGAACAAAAAAACGTGCTTAATTATGATATGATAACCAAAAAGGTTTCATATAAAAGAAAAAAGGAGGATTTTTAAAATGAAAAAGAAACTTTTAAGCGTACTTTTATGTATGGCTATGACAGCAACCTTATTTGCAGGTTGTGGTCAGAACGGTGGAGCAGATGCTAATGCAGATGCTAACGTTAGTGCAGACGCAAACACAAACGAAGATGCAGCAGGTGGAAACGAAACAACAGGATACAAATTTGAAATCGTATCTAAAGGTTTCCAGCATCAGTACTGGCAGGCAGTATTAAAGGGTTCTCAGAACAAAGCAGCTGAATTAGGTGCAAAAATCAACTTTGTTGGTCCTGATAGTGAATCAGATATCGCTGGTCAGGTTCAGATGTTACAGAGTGCTATCAATGCACAGCCAGATGCTATCGGTTTAGCAGCTCTTGATACAAAAGCTTGCTTAGACGCTATCGTTACAGCACAGGAAGCTGGTATTCCAATCGTTGGATTTGACTCAGGTGTTCCTGGTGCTCCAGAAGGAGCTATCGTAGCTAACGCAGCTACAGATAACTATGCAGCAGGTGTTCTTGCAGCAGAAGAAACATACAAATTAATCGAAGCTAAACTTGCAGCTGGCGTACGTATCGGTGTTATGGGACAGGATGCTACAGCTGAATCTATCATCAACCGTGGTTTAGGTTTCATCGACAAAATGGCTGAATTAGTAACAGCTAAAGGCTTAACAGTTACAGTTGAAGGTAACGACAAATACGTTGCTGACTGTGCAGTAACACCAGTTGATGGAGCAGATGTTGTTATCGAAGTATTAGTTCCTTCAGAAGTTAAGAACGAATTATCTATTACAGATGGTTCAACATTATTAAACAAAGCTGATACAATTTGTATCTATGGTTCTAACCAGTTCTCAGCAGAAAACTTAGTATCTGCAGATGAAAACATTGGTAGATTAGGCGTTGACGTAGTTGGTGTTGGTTTCGACTCAGGTGCAACTCTTAAAGCAGCAGTTGCTTCTGGTAAATTAGCAGGTGCTATTACACAGGCTCCAGTAGCTATGGGTGAAAAACTTGTTGAATTACTTTACACAGCAACAACAGGCGGTTCAGTAGCAGACGTTGATACAGGATGTCAGTGGTATACAGCTGATAACATGAACAACGAAGAAATCGCTCAGAACTTATATGACTAATTCGTAAAGAGTTTGATGTACGTCTAGTAGGAAACTATTATAGAAGTGCCCTATTTTAGGGCACTTCTTATAAATTACAGAACTTTTTATTTAAAAATCCAACAAAAATAAATTGAATTAAAATAACTATATATTTTTAGGAGGACAAAAAATGTTAAAGGGGATTCCAAAAATTCTTTCACCTGAATTATTAAAAGTATTGGCAGAGATGGGACATAGTGACAGACTTGTTATTTCTGATGGAAATTTTCCGGCAGAATCAATGGGTAAAAATGCAATTGTAATCAGAATGGATGGACATGGGGTACCAGAAATTTTAGATGCAATTTTACAGGTGTTCCCATTGGATACATATGTTGAAAAACCAGTAAATCTTATGGAAGTAATGGCTGGTGATACAGTAGAAACACCAATTTGGGATACATACAAAGAAATTATTGCAAAACACGATGCAAGAGGTGCAGAAACAGTTGGTAATATTGAACGTTTCCGTTTCTATGATGAAGCAAAAACAGCATATTGTATTATCGCAACAGGTGAATCAGCATTATATGCAAATGTAATGTTACAGAAGGGTGTTGTAGTAGACTAGTTTTTGCGTAGTTGGAGGAATGATATGTTAGAACAGGTAGTGACGATATTTGACGGTTTAACTAAAAAGGTTAAAAAGTTAAAAAAAGCTTCTTATGAAGAAAATATGAAAGCTTTTAGAAAAGAGCATGGTCATTATATAGATGAAATGTTGCAGCATGTGGAAGGAAAAGAAGATAAGAAAGCGGCGGCACGAGAAGTGTCTCTTGATTTGATAAATCAGATAAAAGAACATTTTTCTGTAAGAGGTAAAATCCGGGGTGTTGTACAAATGGATTTGAATTTGTTTATGATTTATTATGTTTTTCCATCCATCCTTTTAACATATCATGATGATGCGAAGTTGTTGGCAGATACACTTTGTGAAGTGTGGAACGAGCAATTTCCGAAAGAAAAAATTGGATATACAGATTATAATACATTGTATAAATCTTTCAATGAAAAGATTCTAGGTATTTTCGGATAGGAGTAGCATATGGGTAAATATTTTTTAGCAATTGATATTGGTGCTTCCAGCGGTAGACATATTTTGGGTAGTCTCGAAAATGGGAAAATTACATTAGAAGAAGTTCATCGTTTTTGGAATGGCATGGATAATGTAGATGGTACACTTTGCTGGGATGTAGAACGACTTTTTAATGAAGTTGTTGCAGGTATGAAAAAGTGTAAAGAAATCGGTAAGATTCCAGAAAGCGTAGGTATCGACACTTGGGGCGTAGACTATGTGCTTTTAGATAAAGAAGATAAAATTGTAGGAAAAACAGTTGGTTACCGTGATCATAGAACAGAGGGTATGGATGAAGAAGTGTATAAGATTATTTCGGAAGATGATCTTTATGCTCGTACCGGTATTCAGAAAGCTATTTACAATACAATTTATCAGTTGATGGCAGTAAAGAAGCAGTATCCGGAACATATGGAAAATGCGGCAAGTATGTTAATGATTCCGGACTATTTGCATTACAGATTAAGTGGGAAAAAGGTTCAGGAATACTCCGAGGCAACAACAAGTCAGTTAATTAATCCAAATACAAAGGATTGGGATTATGAATTGATTGAAATGTTAGGCTTTAATAAAGAAATGTTCCAAAAAATTTATATGCCAGGAACAGATATTGGTGGCTTAACGGAAGAAGTAAAAGAATTGGTAGGATATGATTGTAGAGTAGTGCTTCCGCCAACTCATGATACAGCATCAGCTGTTATGGCGATTCCGACTAATGAGGAAGATACTTGTTATATCAGTTCGGGAACATGGTCATTGATGGGTGTGGAGAGAGAAGATGCTGACTGCTCACCAAAGAGCAAAGAGGCTAACTTTACAAATGAAGGCGGATATGGTGGAAAGATTACATATCTTGCAAATATTATGGGCCTTTGGATGATTCAGTCTGTTCGTAATCAGTTAGCACCAGAGATGTCATATGGTGAATTGTGTGATTTGGCATCTCGTGAAACGATTGCCACAGTTGTTGATTGTCAGGATGCAAGTTTCCTTTCTCCTGATGACATGGTTGAAGCGGTAAAAGAATACTGTAGAAAAACAGAACAGGAAGTGCCAGAGACACTTCCGGCATTGGCTAGTGTTATTTATAATTCATTGGCAAAATGTTATGCAGAAAAATTAGAAGAGATTCAGAAAATAACTGGTAAGAAATATGAGAGAATCAATGTTATCGGTGGCGGTTCCAATGCGGTATATTTAAACGAGTTAACAGCAAAATATACGGGTGTTGCAGTTCATGCGGGTCCGGGTGAAGCTACTGCAATTGGTAATATTTTGACACAGATGATAGGATGTGGCGAGTTCAAAGATTTAAAAGAAGCAAGAACTTGTGTAGCAGATTCTTTTGAAATTCGTATATATGAATAATTGTAACAATTCAGAGCCAAGGCAATTTTCGTAAAAAGCAGTTGTTCTGCTTGCTGAAACAAATGCTTTTTCGAAAATTTCTTTGGCGAGAAGCCAACATGAGCAAAAGGAAAGCTTTGAAGAAGCGATTTTGCGAAGGGGCTCTGAATGGTTATGAATATTTAAATAAATAGTAAGCAGGAAGGCATCGATATAAATGAGCGATCGCAAAACGAAAACAATATGTTTTACAAATAACAAAGGCGGAAGTGGTAAATCTACTTCTTGTGCAAATTTGGGATATGAATTAGCAAAAGCAGGAAAAAAAGTGCTTTTGATAGATGGCGATATGCAGTTGAATCTTTCTCTTTCGTTTTTTGATGAGGAAAAGGTTTTAGAAATGGCAGAGTGTGAAGCGAATCTTTATTATGCAATACGTGCAAAAAAAGATTTGTTGGACTATGTTGTGTCTACACCATATGAAAATTTGGATTTGATACCATCCTCTACGCTTATGAGTCAAATCGAGTATGAGTTGTTTACTATGATTCAGAGGGAGTATGTACTTAAAAAGTGTCTCAAATCGATATATGAATCAGAGAAATATGACTATGTACTTATCGATGCACCGCCTACATTAGGGACTTGGGTGATAAATATTCTTTGTACTGCTGATTATGTTATTGTTCCAGTAGAAGCATCTCCATGGGGATTGTTTGGTCTTGCGAATATGTTTGATTTCCTAAATGGCATGGAAGAGATGACGGAAGCTCAGATTATGGGTGTTTTGATCACAAAAGTGGACGAAAGAAAGAATTACTATAAGCAGACGAGAGAGATTCTAGATGCGTATGAAGATATTTATGTCTTTGATACATTTATTCATGTAGATTCTTCGATAGAATGGGCACAAGATAACTCTGTTCCGGTTGCGGTTTATAAGAAGAGCACAAGAAGTACAAAAGAGTACTGTGAACTTGCGAAGGAGGTAATGAATTATGGCAGTAGGTAAGGGTAGTATGGCAAGAGCCTCAAAAGCCGTAAAAAAAGCAGCTGAACCAGTTGAAGAAGTGAAACAGGTGGTTGTTGAAGAAGTACCAGAAATAAAAGAAGAAAAGAAGCCGACTGTAAAAAAACGTGCAGTAAAGAAAAATGAAAAGGCTGAAGATATTCAAAAAGATGAGACTTTAAATGAAATGATAGCTATTGGCGAGGAAATGCCAGTTTATTATTTATAATTTAGAGGTTGAAAAGGCGATACGTACCAAAGCTATGCTGTAGGTGCGTATCGCCTTTTGAATTCTTCTATAGGAAAGATCTTAATGCGTTAAATTGTGTAAGTCTATGACTTTCCTATAGAATAAAAGCACTCCATGAATGAATTAGAATAATTGTTTTATAACTGGTTTAAAAAATCTTCGCGATAGTTAAGAATAAGATGTTCTGGGAAATCAGTAGTTTTTAAAAGTGGCAATATATATTGGACATTGCCAATCTGTGATTTTCCATGGCTATCGCTTGAGAGAAGAACCGGAAGTTCAAGTTTTTTACAAATAGTAAGAATTTTGAGGCTATTTTCGTAACCATTTGTACGATATGCATCAGGGGCAAGGGAGGCATTATTGATTTCAGGAAAAATATATTTGCATTTTGCGACTTCTAAAACATGCTCATAATCAATCGGATAACGCCCATCGTCCATGTGGCCGATAAAACGGACATTTTTATGGGACATGGCGTTGATGTAGCCGAGTGTATTATCTTCAAGTGACATTGGTTTGCACGTCGGCAGATGGAAACTGATGATGGCATAGTCTAGTTCGGATAAAAGATCTGGTGATAAATCCACATTTCCATATTTGTCTAGAATATTTAATTCAACACCGTATAGCAAGCGTACATCAAAACGACTACGACAGGCAAGAGAGAGGTTTCTAAAATAGGAAACAGTGGCAGAACAAGGGGTAGCAGGTCCATGTTCGGAAATGCCAAGGGCCTTTAAACCAATGGAAGAAGCGACTTTTACCATATCGGTAATAGTGTCGTTAGAACCATGTCCACTGCTGATGCTGTGTGTATGTAAATCGAATAAAATAGTTGATTTCATAGGTAATCCTTCCAGATAAAATTTGCACTTTTTTTTATTATAACGTAAATGATTTGGGATTCCAACTATAAATTATAATATAGTTCGCGAAAACCAATAAAAACCATAAAAAAAACCACAAAACAACAGATGATATAATAAAGAGAGCCAAAAAACGTAAAAAACACAAAAAAAATTGTTGTTTTTTGTTGACTTGTACTTGTATACATTATATACTAGAGTATAGGAAGGTCAAAAAATGCGTTTTACAATGTAGTGAGGTTAGCAGCATGGAAAATAAGCAGCGAATTATTCAGGAGTTAGTTCCTGGCAGACAGATAACTTTAGCGCACATTATTGCCAATCCTGACCCGGTGTTGTATGAGAAACTAGGGTTGAATCCAGTGGTGGCATATTCAAAGTCTGCGATAGGTGTTCTGACGGTAAGTCCGGCAGAGACTGCTATAATAATGGCAGATATCGCAATTAAATCCGCAGGTGTGGAACTTGGGTTTGTGGACCGTTTTTCCGGTTCGGTTATTATTACTGGAACGGTATCTGAGGTTGAAGCATCTGTGCAGGCGATTTTGGATTACACTGAGAGGACATTAGGATACGCTGTTTCGCCAATTACACGGACATAATACAATGAAGAAGATTATATTAATTGGTCGTAGTGAAGCTGGGAAGACAACTCTGACGCAGGCACTAAAAGGCGAGACGATTACATATAAAAAGACACAGTATATCAATTACTTTGATGTGATTATTGATACACCGGGAGAGTATCTTCAGACTGCGAGACTAGGAAGTGCATTAGCCTTATATTCCTATGAGGCGGATGTGGTAGGATTGTTGGCATCGTCCACAGAACCGTATTCTTTATACCCGCCTAATATTACCTGTATGGTAAATCGGGATGTGATTGGAATTGTGACAAAGATTGATGATGAAAAGGGTAATGTGAAGCAGGCTGCAAAATGGTTAGAACTAGCAGGATGTAAAACGATTTTTTACGTGAATTCCAAAACCGGTGAAGGTGTGGCAGACATACTTGAGTATTTACGGGAACCGGGAGATGTAATGCCTTGGGAAAAAGAGGCACCTAATTAAGCACCTTATTTTATATAAAAATAAAATAAAAAT